>NZ_JAMXXK010000007.1 GCF_024129735.1 Acinetobacter lwoffii
GGACATTTGATTTCTAGAGTTATTCGCATTTCTCTATTTTATCAAAATTCAACCTGCTTTGTTTCAGCATACTTTTTGAAACACCACCCAACACTGAAGCCCGCCTGTTTGAGATATTTGGCCACAAGATAGCCATCGCCGGCATTATTACCCTGACCACAGCAGACAGCGATTTTTTTTATTTTTTGCTGGGAAAATAAAGTGATCAGCCGCTGACTAATCCCCCAGGCGACTTGTTGCATTAAACCGTAGGAACTATTTTGCTGTTGAAACCAGCGCTGCTCCCATGCTTGTAGATCACGGCTATGGTAAACTTGTTGCTGCATTTCTTATTCCCTGTCTTTGGTTTATGGCAACTCCCGATTCTCAAGCGCAAATTAAAGTTTATCAACAAGATCCAGCCGAGCTAAAAGCATGGATTAAAGCGCAGGCTTTAGAATTGGGTTTTTCTGATTGTGTCATTGCCAAACCAGATGCTCAAGCAGAATTAGCACGCTTACAGGAATATCTGGATCGTGGTTATCATGGTGACATGAAGTTTCTGGAAGAGAATCTGGAAAAACGTGCCAATCCCGCCTTACTGGTTCCCGGCACACGTAGCATTATATGTGTGCGTATGGATTATCTGGTCGACGCACCAGAACCACGTTATATCCCTTATGCACCCAACTCTGCCATTATCGCGCGTTATGCTCGTGGCCGGGATTATCATAAAACCATGCGCGGTCGCCTGAAAACCTTGGCGACAAAAATCCGGGGAAAAATCGGAGATTTTGAATCACGTCCTTTTGCGGATTCTGCACCCATTTTTGAAAAATCGCTGGCTGAAAGTGCCGGCATGGGCTGGACAGGTAAACACACCCTGCTGATTCATAAAACATCAGGCTCATTCTTTGTACTGGGTGAACTGTTTACTTCACTGGAACTGCCCTTTGATGAACCCGCGACCAAACATTGTGGCTCCTGTACTGCGTGTATCGACATCTGTCCGACTCAAGCCATTGTCGAGCCTTATATGTTAGATGCTCGCCGCTGTATCGCCTATCTGACCATCGAATATAAAGGCATTATTCCAGAAGATTTGCGACACGGAATTGGTAATCGGGTTTTTGGTTGTGATGACTGCCAGTTGATTTGCCCATGGAACAGTTTTGCCCAAGTCACTTTGGTAGAGGATTTTCATCCGCGGCATGGTCTGGATCAGGTCAGTTTACTGGACTTATGGCAATGGGATGAAGCCACCTTTTTAAGTACGACTGAAGGCAGCCCTATGCGTCGTACAGGTTACCAAAGTTTTATGCGCAATATCGCCATTGGTTTGGGCAATGCGCCTTTTGATGGGCAGATTATTCAGGCCCTTCAGCAACAGCGTGATCAACATGATGAAATTGTGCAGGTACATATCGATTGGGCCGTTCAAGAACAACTGGCAAAATCCAGCTAATTTCCATCACTATTAAAATACATTTCAACTTTACCTAGATTCACAGTTTCACTTAAAAGCCTTACACACCCATGTTTCAGACTATGGCATAAATAAAAATAGTCAGAAATGAAGTGGAGGAAAGATGATGTCATCAAAAAATCCAAATCAAGAACTGCTGGAGCAGCTTCAGCATGACCAGCAGAAGCAACAACAGCAGCAGCCGCAACATGGCCCGATTAATTCCCCAAAAAATAATCAGCATGAACAGGATCAGCGCGTGTTTAACAAGCAGCACCGTAGTGATCTGCATGGCCAGGATATTCATGGAAATCACAGTAATAAATAAACAGTAATAAATAATCTGGCAACTGAAAAACAAAGCTCACCTCGTGTGGGCTTTGTCATTTATATAAGGTCATATTTTGCTAGTGAAGCAAAAGCTTATTTTTATTAAGATGGACCGAATGATAAATAAGCACAGATAGGGAAAGAGATGAACAGTAGTGATGCGGTACGTAATGATTGGTCACGTGAAGAAATACAAGCTCTATATCAACAGCCTTTAATGGATTTAGTGTTCCAGGCGCAACAGGTTCATCGTGAACATTTCACTGCGAATACCGTTCAGGTGAGCACCCTGCTTTCGATTAAAACCGGTAAATGTCCTGAAGACTGTAAATACTGTTCACAATCAGCGCATTATGATTCCAAACTGGAAGCTGAAAAACGTATTGCAGTCGATAAAGTGATTCAGGAAGCCAAACAGGCGCTGGCATCAGGCAGTTCACGCTTTTGTATGGGGGCTGCATGGCGCAACCCACATGAACGCGATATGCCTTATGTGCTGGAAATGGTGCGTGAAGTTAAAGCACTCGGTCTGGAAACCTGCATGACACTGGGGATGCTAAATGGATCTCAGGCTGAACGCTTGAAAGATGCAGGACTGGATTATTACAACCATAATCTGGACACTTCTCGTGAATACTATTCACATATCATCAGCACGCGTAGCTTTGATGATCGTCTGGATACTCTGGATCATGTGCGTCAAGCTGGTATGAAAGTCTGTAGTGGCGGTATTGTGGGTCTGGGCGAAAGTCGTGATGACCGGATTGGTTTGTTATATGAGCTTGCAACTCTGGCGATTCATCCGGAATCTGTGCCGATCAATATGTTGGTCCCGATTGAAGGCACACCGATGGCAGATGTAGAAAAACTGGATGTGATTGAGTGGATTCGTACCATTGCCGTAGCACGCTTGTTGATGCCTAAAAGCTATATTCGCCTTTCTGCAGGGCGTGAATCCTTAAGCGATTCGGATCAGGCTTTGGCATTTATGGCTGGTGCCAATTCTATTTTTTCTGGTGAAAAACTGCTGACGACCCCTAATACATCCCAAGGCCGGGATCAGCAACTTTTTGCAAAATTAGGTTTAGTTGCAGAACAGCCAAAACCAAGTGTTCGCAGTCTGGCTACAGATGCAATGGCAAGCTAATCACTGTTTAAGTTGATGAACTCGCAGAAAAGTTATGTGCAGTAATTAAAATGCCATAACGGGCATTCAGATAATCTCCGACTCGGATTTGATCTACTCCATTGGCATGATGCACCATCAGCGCTTGCGTGACTGCATCATAGCTAAAGGAGTCATAGCTGTCTTGATGCAGGCTGAGCCAGTGCAGCGTATCTGCCAGGTTGCTGTCGACGATATAGGTATCTGCATGAAAATCTTTACTCATATGCCTGTTCATCGTGATGAAATTTCCCTTTAATTTTAACGGAAATTAGCCCATAACAAGCATAAAAAAGTGAGCCATTGCTCACTTTTCTTGCAAAAACTTTAGTCCTTATTCGTACCGCACTTACGACACTCCCTGTGTTCCCCGATTTCTTGCATTTGCTCATATTCATAAATATGCAAACAAAACAATTTTCTTAAAAGCTGAAGCATCATTGAAACTCCTGTTTAATCATTTTTTTAATACGCTTCTTAAGATATTCCGTCCTGAAACATCATGATTTTTGACTAAAAAACCATCTCATATTAATTAGCATAATTTTTTCAGTTGTAAAATGCATTTCATCTACTTTTCACTTTTTTTGCTGATATTTTTTGAATTACTTCACAGTTCTTTCATAAATATGAACTTTTTTTTTGATTAAAGAGGATGTTTATGGAATTTAGATAACAAAAGTAATATCTGAGGGAGATGCTTTTTTATTAAGCTGGTAACGAAGAATCTTTATTGAAAGGCAAACTAGAAAAGTTCATTATCAGTGGAGGCAACCCATTTTAAGTCCTTCGAGATAAGAACGACGATCAATTAAGTGAATTGCTTACTTCAGATTTCATAATATCCAAAAACAAAAAAACCACTTACGATTAGTACACGTAAGTGGTTGTTTTATATGGTGGGCCCAGACGGACAACAACACTCTCCTACCCTATTGTTTTTATTACACTAATTAATATTAAAAAATTACAGGATACAAGCTAGGATACATGATTCAAGTGTTTATTTTTTGATCAATCGAACTTTTTTCACCACCAAACTCCCCTACCACATCGTCAGATTCATTGGATTTTTACAATACAAAGTTTTTTGGTAAAAAAGGAACCAACATCAATATAATGACAATTATCGATTTTAGTATGCTCTTTTACAATGGTGTGTCCCAGATAAATTTCATCAATATTTTCCACAATATCGTAATGTTCTGAATGATTACGGATACGTCCTCTCCCCCAAAGTGCATTGCTATAAGCAGAAGTTACACCAGAGATCTTATAGTCGCCTTGACTAATATCTTGCTTAAAGGCATTCCAATTATGTATGTCAATGTCTGCGTGCACCACACCAATCTTTTTATGTTCCAATTGAACTTCTATGACTAAAGGTAACTGCTTAAAACGCTCGATAATTTCTAGCCGCTGTGTTTGAGATAACTGATAAAACCATTCACCTCCATTACGTGCATGAATATCTTTTATTTTAGGATCATGAGGTGACTTGAGACACATTTCTTCATGATTACCACGCACCGTATAGAACCAAGGTTGGTCTAGTAATGAAATACACGCTAAGTTTTCTTCACCTCGATCTACAAGATCACCCGTACAAATGAGCACATCATTCTGAAAATCAAAATGAATTTTTTGGAGTTCTTGCATCAAAAGGCTATAACAGCCATGCAAATCACCAACCACATATATATGATCCCTTTGATTTGTATTGATTGTCAAAATAGGAGAATAATTCATTGACTTAAATGATCACCCTTAATTTCAATATGATTAACGACTTAACAGCTTCCCAATCATTAGTACTCGATCAAAGCTATACACATGCGCAAAAGGACTTTCTACACAACGTCCAACTAACGGCAAATTATGATCAGGTTGACCAGTTCTAAGTACAACCTCTGCTGAACAAATCGGACATATCCCTCTAAACCGAGTTACACGTGTTAATTTATTACGCTCTCTATCACGATACATCTCAATATCAGCATGATCTTCATTAAGTGAAATAAAAGTCATAGGTGCCTTAATGACACGATGCTCTGGTAAATTCCATAACGGAATGTACCAATATTTGAATGATAGGTAAGAAAATCCAATTAGACAGACTATAAGCAACAAATCAAGAGTCGTGAAATTTTGTCCTTCACGTACTAAAACTAATGAAAATGCACAAACATATATAGCCCATGAAATAAAACCGCCAAAAAGAACGATTAACATAAACAGTCCTCTTATACTTTTATTTTTCATTTCACCATTTTTAAAAATAAATCGGTAAAACCAGGACAATTTAATTTCTGAAGGATTTACCCGTTCATAAGAAATTTCATCTTCATCAAGCTTTTGATCCTCTTCATTTTGGATCTGAGCATATTCTGTAATATCTAACCAATAACGGCGCTCATTCCCTTTTCCTCCAATTGTATCGTTGGTTTTTACAACTGGAATATAACCAATCTCTTCAAATTTTTTAGTATGTTTTGTGATGACACGATCAAGGTATGCACTTAATTTTTTGTAACTCATCCACTTCCCTAGATCTTTAGAATCCATCGATACAACAGATTGCTGACCATCAAGAATAAGTTTTAGTTGATACCTGGTATACGTTATTGGTTCTTCATTTTGAGCATTTAAAGCATCAATCGATGCTCTACAGATTACTTTTAAGCAATCGTATGCCCTGTTATCTGCTAAGTCCTTCTTTAAAATCTCATCTAACACAATAAAAACTTTTAATTTTAATTCAGACACTTAAACCCCCATTTTACCCGTATTTCCCCTTTATACGGTGTTTGGACAATTAGATCACAAGCATAGTGAATGAGTAAATCAACTTCCTAAAGGATTTTAATCATGACGATGTATATTGCATTAAACGAAAATAATAAATTGGTTAATATTAAGCAGGTTGAACGTGGGCTCGCATGCGAATGCACTTGCTTTGAATGTGGTGAAGCTGTTATCGCTCGTAAAGGTGAGATTAAGGAACATCATTTTGCTCATGCAAGTAATAAAGTAAGCTGTACGATTAACCCTGAATCCGTACTACATAAATATGCCAAAGAGGTTATTCTTGAATCTATGGGACTTATGCTTCCTGCTCTACCTGACTCAGATAGTGAAGCTGCATGGTGGACCTTCGAAAAATTATTACCTGAATTTTCTCTCGGTTTAATTCGCCCTGACCTTATTGGTTATTTTGATGGCGAACCTATTTTAATTGAGATCGCAGTCACTCATTTTATTGATGCTGAAAAACTAAAACGCATTGAGGTTTTTAAATCAAAATGTATTGAAGTCGATTTATCATCACTTCTTAAAAATGATATTGCAATTCCAAGTACAGAAGCCAAACAGCAAATCCTCGAGAACCTAGACAATAGAAAATGGATTTACCCCCTTCCGCAAGAACAATCCACTCAGCAACAAATAGCTTCTACTTCCTTCAAAGTAACCACCACACTACCAGTAACGCCTGAACTACAGAACACCAG
The DNA here is from genome assembly GCF_024129735.1 of Acinetobacter lwoffii. Taxonomy (GTDB): domain Bacteria; phylum Pseudomonadota; class Gammaproteobacteria; order Pseudomonadales; family Moraxellaceae; genus Acinetobacter; species Acinetobacter lwoffii_H. The sequence goes on from NZ_JAMXXK010000007.1 coordinate 6,449, forward strand.
TCCGAATTGGCAGGACTATAAATTTAAAGTTAAAGGCATGCACCTTAATGTTCGCCATTTTGCGAGTGGTATGATTTCAGTAAATAGTGCATACAACCCTGCAATCACTGCGATGCTAAAACAATGGAAACGTGAAGGACGCGGCTCATACAATCCTACATATAAATCTTGGAACTACTGGCTCCCATTTTCGGAACAGGTTTTACAAAGACTCAAAGAACTCAATGAATAAAGGCATATTACCCATAAATATTTGCCTAATCACGACAAATGATAAGTACTTAAATTGGGACCTATCTAGCTAAAAAGTAGCTTTAAGTCCCAAATATGGTACTAACCTCACAAGATAAAAGACTAAATAATTTTAAAATTTTCTGGCTCATCCAGATTAAATGGTACGACTCGCAGCTTTGCACCATCCGTTTGCCTAAACTCAAACTCATCTAAAGACCGATTAAACTTTTCAACTCTATAAGGATAAATCAATATTACTTCGCTCTCATGTTCTAAGTAAAAGTGACTGTAAGCAAACATCTGCTGAATATCACTGTCTTTTAAACCGTATCGTCCACTACGATCACTTTGATCAATCAACTTCCATTTGGTATCCATGACAATATTTTTATCATCAGATCGCTCAATAAAAATATCTGGCTTGAGTTTGAAGATATTGCTATTTTGATGTTTACAGATATGTTCCATCGCATGCTGTGTCTTGACCTTAGATTCAGGCAAGTTACGGCGCAGATGATAGGCCACGTAGTGCTCGAACAACTTTTCCATTGGGAACAGCAGGCTCATACCACGCCACTCACCGGACGTTGATACAGGCATATATTCGCCAAGGATTAGCTCAGTCCAAGGCTTAATCTCATCATAGAGCGCAAGTAAGCGTCCTGATTGCCATTGTCTCAAATCCTGCCTTATGTTCTGACTTCGTGGTATTTCACCCGTCATCAGGCGGAGTTCTTGCGCTAATTTCCAATTACTCGCATCTTTAGCCTTTTTACAGACGATTTCCAATGCGGTACGAATCAGCCTATTTTCAGGGCGATTGACCTCATATACATCATGTTCGATTGGGAAAATATGCCTTTTAGAAGGAGGCTGGCGCATGTATTTTACATGCTGCAACTGCCCTCTTAAGAATTTCTGCTCTTCCTGAACTCGATTGTAGTCAAAACGTAAGCCACGTTGAACCAATCGTTCAAAAGAGGCTAAAAACTGGCTGATAATCCACTCATGCAGTGACTGTTTAAAGCGATTTAGGTTCGCCGCACCCGCTTCACGGTAGGGTAAATGCAAAGAAACACTGAGCATTTTCTGAAGCAGTCTACGTTCTTGCTGAATGATACTTTGATCATCAGTCCCACTCATTTCCACATGCTTCGGCAGTATTTCAATACGTGTGCCACATTTGGTTTCAATGACACCCACATACTGATCTAGCTTGATCTTTCTTCGACCTGCCAATTCAAATACTTTCGCGCCGTGCTTTGAAAAGGATGCAGCCAACTCACACAAATGCTCAAAGGCAGACTCAGAAATATAAGCATGGTCTAGTGTCGACTTAGGACAGCCTTCATAAGCGATACTGATGAAGGCATATTCTCGAACTGTAAAATCAGGCATAGATATCCCCGATTAATGCTTAATGATCTTAGTAAAACTTTCAAGTGAATCAAATGTGGAATCAACTAATTCCCAGGTTTTTTGATCTTCAAAGAAGCCTTCTGAACCAGTATCGACATTAGGGAATAAAGCTGATTTTTCCACTACTTTTGGTTTAAGCATGCCATTGGCATTTAAGACCATATTGATCTTTGACCAATCATCAAAAAAGTATTCTTGAAGCTGTGGAATAATCCTCTGCTTAAAAATATCTGCGAGATTTTGCAAGGTTGGCTGATCTTTCAATGACATGAAATTAGCATGACCAATGCAATGATCACGATCCAGCAGGACTTCAATACGTTGATTAATGACCGTTAGTAACTGTTGAACATCTACGTCTTCGACATTCACATCATTTAGTAATTCTGGCTTTGGAGGCATTTCAATAAAGGTAAAGCGACGGCGCAAGGCAATATCTAAACCTGTTAAAGAGCGATCAGATGAGTTCATCGTCCCAATCAGATAAACATTATCAGGCACACAAAATTCTTTTTTAGAATATGGCAAAGTTACAGATAAAGCTTCATCTGCTCCTTCACGTTTTGAATCTTCAATTAAAGTAATCAATTCACCAAAGATACGTGAAATATTACCTCGGTTGATTTCATCAACAATCAATACATATTTATTTTCTAAGTTACTTGAATGCTTAGCTTCTGGCTGTAACAAAGCTGATAGCTTCGATTTATCAACAGCATTTTCTAAGTTATAGACTGTTGATTGAGAGAAAATTTTCTTAAAGTAATCCTCATTTTTCAAACTTGGTGAAAAAGTTTTTAGCCAATTGACCTTTCTGAGCTGATGATATCCAAACTCCTGATTTTCATCATACTCATAATTCCCTGTAACCTCAGCAATTGCTCTAAACTTCAAATTCCCATCAGTAATAACGACTAAATCACCATTCTGAATTTTATTCTTGAAAGTATTCACATAACCAGCAGCTGTATCTTCACTGTCTTTAGGATAATTAACTTCAGCTAATTTACTCTTGATGAACTGTATATTTTCGCACTTACTAAAATTAACTGCATCCCCCCATCCTAGCAGAATGACATTATTGTCTAAACAAGAGCGGTACAGGTCATCTTCAATCCCTGCTTTCCCCAAAGACATCTTCCAGACTTTTTTATTTGATAGGTCAATTTCATCTTCAATATTGGATTGAACATTTCCTTTAGCCAACTCAACGATTTCTTTAAATACCCCTGCTTTAACCGGATATTTTAAATTTCCTTTATCATCCGTTTCAGCACGAATCCCTTCTACAAAATCTTCATAGCTAAAGCTTTGATGAAAGGTGACAAATTTGATTTGCCCTTGAGATTTATATTCATCAAACCGTTTTTTGAGCACCGTGCGATCTTCATCCTCTAATGATTCAAGGGTTTTATTTTCAATAATGGATAGTGCATGGTTGATTGTATGAAATGTCTTACCTGTACCTGCAGCGCCAAATAAGATACGGTTTAAAGGTTGTTGAGTCATGACTTCATCCATTAATTCTTCAGTTTGCTGTTTCTTTTGTTTGTTATCCAGGTAGCCTTTTCTTACCATCGCAAAAAGCTTTTCTACATAAGGGAAAAATTGCTGTTCTCCCTTATCAGCCAATAAAAGAGGTAAAAACTCTGGAAGTGGTAATTTAGGGTATAGATGATCATAGCCAATACGTTTTGTATTCACTTTACTCACAATTGGAATGATGAAAGGATCGTTAAAATCCTGATATAAAAATGCAATCGTCCACTTCAGTCCTTTAGTAAACTGAATTTGGTCAATTGCCTTTAAGTCACGGCGCTGAGCTGCATCTACAATCTCAAGTATTTCTTGCTTGAGTGTTTCAAATGCGAGACTTGCATCATCCCCAAGCCGTTTATTCCATGAATACGGCTTTTCATTATGATATTTGTCGTTATTTCCTAGGCCTATAGGCTCCCAAATATCAAAATAACAAGCAAAGGTAGGATCGCCTTGTGTTGGATCAAAGCTGTCAATTTGCGTAATAAAACATTCTTTATTTTTAGCTTGGTGGTAGTGCTCAAGTGTAAGGTCTTTTAAACGGTCTATTGGCCAAAACTTTAAAAATTCCTTTACTTTGCGCTCAAGCACCGTAGCGTGAGATTGATGTATTTCTTGTTCATACCAATCACAGAATTCCTCAAGTTCTTGAGCCGATTCTATCTCGATATAATAAGCTCTATTACCTAACCACAAGTTTTTACTTTGTGATTTTAATCCACTATGCCGCCCATCATGCTCAGAGTATTTTCCGTTAGGAACTTCTTTCGTGGATTTGAATTGAAATCTATAATCCGTACAACCTTCAGGATCTATTTCAATAAAGAAACTTGCTTTTGAACCCGTCAGCACCAATGCAATTTCACGTCCAACCTCATTGGTAACAACAGTCATCTTTTGACGACTGATATATTGATCAGGATATTTTGCATTTAAAATTTCATCTGCTTCTGTTGGTGTCAGATAGGTCTGCTTAGGATGAGCCTCTATATACTCTTGAACCAATTGATTGCCATATTCGAGTAAAGACATTTCCCCTTTGGCATTTATCAAATGCTGATAGGCTTCAGCATAGTTAAATTTCTTATTCTCAGTCAGAAAATCCAGCATTGTTTTTGAAAAAATTGAAATAATTTTTGGTTGCTGTTGATTTTGATATAAGAAGGCAATCTTCCACTTAACGACAGGTGAAAAATCTAGTGCATCAATTGCTTCTAAATTACCAGCTTGTGCATATTCAATGGTTTCAATAACTCGCTTCTTTACCTCTAAAAAAGCTTGTTCTTTGGTTGAACCATATTTTTCTAACCATGCATAACCATCTTGATAGATTTTTCCTTTGCCATCTTGCTTATCTTCAGTCGCGCTGCGGTGATAAATACCAAATTTAAATGCCGAACCGCCTAAAATATTAGCAATTGGTTTAGTCTCACGTTCCAGCCAATAGGTGAAATTGTCTTTATTTCCAGCTTGAGAATATGCTTCGAGTGTCATGTTCCTAACTCTTTCGACTGGCCAAAGTGCTAAAAATTGATCCCAAAGTAATAGTTGCTGTTGCTCTACTGACACGTTATGCCCCAAATATCTTTTAATGAAATGAATACTGATCAGAATATTACTTTATAGCTTCCGCCAAGCCCCAGCCAATGCTACCCAAGCTTTACTTTCTTTTACCCAAATACGTCTGCAAAACTCCGTCAGGTCATAAAATTACTGGTCTGTTTCTTTTAAGATACCGTAAAGCCTAATGTATCCATCGTATATACGACCCACCACATCTAAAATTCTTTCTGCAAGTACATGATGTTTATCTGTGAATTACTGTGCTCTGACAGTTTTAATCCCATTTTGATTCATAGTTTTTATCTCTTTATAGCCAAGTTTTTACCCCTGATTTAATTAAAACCTTCAACAATGCACAAAAAGCCAGGTACATCACCTAGCTTTTTGTTGCTAACCATTGATTTAAGACTTCTGTTCAAGTTTTAATGAATCACCACCACCAATCTGTGCCGTAGCATTATAAGGAAGCTGTGAATTCACCTGCATCACTTGCTCGATATGCTCAATACGCTTTGAAATAACAGTATCAATGTGATGTTGCATTTTCTCTTTACTGGCAACCACTGATGCAACCACAATCTGACAACGTGTATTTAAGTTCTTAAGCTGTTCGGTTTTGAAGTCAAAATGCTTTGCCATTTCACGATCAATCCCACTCATATAAAGCTTTCGACTATCCGACCCCTCTGGGAATTTATCCGCTAGTTCTAGCATCTGTGGAACTTTAGCAAACATGAAATCATCATTATCCATGTCTTTACTTAAATCAGCATACATCGATTCAACTTTCTGAATTTGCTCTTGGCTACCGTTCTCCAATAGAACCAAGCGCTCTTCCGCTAAATGATTCACCTCTTTAAGCATTTGCATCATTGAACCTTGCATCGCTTGAAAACCTTTACATCGTGCTTCAATCATCACTGCTTCAAGACGTGCATTTACTTCCATCAACTCAAGCTGAGCATTTTTGACGAGCTCAACACGTTCATTTGCAAGTTTAGCAGCTTCAATTTTATCTGGATCATAGTTAGTTACTGTCGAACTCGTAGATGTAGATGTGGAATATGAACCACCACCATAATCACGATCCCTCCCTCCATTACCACTACCTGATGCAGCACCCCCCAAAAAGCTTCCTACTGCACTTGCAGCCTTACTAACAAAGCCACCAATAGAACTAAACAACCCCATTATAATTCCCCTCTTATTTCATTAATGCTTTACGCATTTTAAATATCAATGTATTTACGTCTTTTTCTCGTTGTGCCAATGCTTCGCTATAGCTTTGCGCATCCTGCAAACATGCTGCTAAGTTCTGTTGTTGCACTTTACGTAATTCTTCACTCATGATTTGAACAATATCATCACGTTCAATTAGCTGTTCTTTAGCTACAAATTCTGTAATTTCATTTACTACGCCTTGTTGCCAAACCTCACTGAATCGTATAAGCCAAATCTTTTGCGCCGTTGTTTTAGTATTAAAGATGATCTTTTCCAACTGTTGCATGAACTGGTGAACTAATTTTGTTAGCTCTTGTTCTTTTTCAAGCTTCTCTTGACGGTGCCCATTCGCTTGGAATGCATACGTCGTATGAATACCTAAACGTTTTTGTAGATAGAACTGGTCCAATCCTGATTGATACTGTTCAATACATGGCAATACATCAAGAACAGTTTGTTCATCTATGATTTTATTTAAGCCAGCATCCAACAAAGGCTGAATCTGTTTTAAAAGGGATAACCGTTCACTACGCCATTCAGCAAACCACTTCGTGATTTCTTCAGCTTCAATGCTATTGTCTAGACCAATCTGCATTAGGTCTTGCTGATATTTATCAATGAGAATGAAATAGTCTTCTGCTGATTTGCGCAGAACACCTACAACTACCTTTACAAAATCAAGTGACTGATCCAGCCATTCCATTTCTTTCAATGTCTTGGTGCAAAGTGTTGCGGTGTGTTCTGCAAGCAATTCAAAGCTTGGACGTATTTGTTGTTCAAGCTGAGCTAGTCCAATCAAGGTATTCGTCTGTTCTAAATTAGAAGATATCTGCTTAGCTTCTGATAAAAGGTTAATTAAATGAGAGCGCAACGGCGTTAAACCTAGATCAAGACGTTTTTTAAGGTGTTGTAGTTGTGCTTCAAGCAACTGCTTTTCTTCAGGGGTCACATTAATACTTACAGGTAGCTTTTTATCTAACTCTTGATTGAGTTCAACTGTATTTTTAACGAGGTTGAGATGCCCATTTTCCCACTCATCAATACGGTTTAATAAAGTATTAATCCATTTCTGGCTCGCTTGGCTATACTGCCAGACAGATTTTTGAACTATATCTAAGTCGTAATTATTTAGATCTAGGCGATAGTTAAAGTCTGATGTAATTACCTTAATAGGTGCTGGAGCAGGTATATCTGCAAGTTGTGATTCCAAGCTAACTAGCTGTTTTTGTATTTGTATCCGTTGGTAATAGGCATCAAAGATACGGTTATATTCATCACATTGCTTTTGAGCTTCATCAAAACGGTGTTGAAAATTAGCATCATCATGTAATGCCTCTATAAAAGGCTCAAAATTAGGTATCCAGTCTTGCTCAATAAAAAAATTTAAAATACCTTTTGCCTTTTCATTTGGAGAAAAGCGCAAATAATTTAAAGCAAGCGCTGGCGTAGAGAAAATTGATAACGTAGGGAAAGTCATTAAAGCTTCGGGCTGCGTAGGGAAATACCCTGTGTTATACTTTTTGCTCTTATTGCTAAACTCTTTATAACAACCATATGATGGTGAATCTTTATCATCATACACATAAATATTAACTGCTTTATTTCCTGCAAATTTAAAAGGATATCTATTTATGATAGACTTATCTAACCTATAATAACGCTCCCATAACAATGGATAAAAATCTGAATCCTTATAATTAATCTTATCTAATGAAGTCCATTTACCGAGCCCAATATTTCCTGGAGCATAGTTAAGCTTTTCTTTTCTCCAATTGTTGTATTGAATATGTGGAACATATTCAAAATTTGGAAACAATAACCCTGTTTTACTGTCCAATAGTATTTCTGGTTTATTTTTAAAACTATACCATCCCTGTTTACTAATTGCTTCCAACAAAGTTTTCTCAGCACCCCCATTAAAATTTTTTAATTGCGGCTCCAGTTGCTCGAGTTTAAATTGAGCCTGTTTTAACAATGATTGTTGTTTTACTTTTTCTAATTGAAGCTGATTAAGATGTTCAACGACTTCTGGAGAACTTTCATCAAAAAGCTTAAATTGCAGGTCTTTAAGCCTTTTTAGTAATATTTCTCTTTGTTGTACTAGAGTTTCTCTTTCTTCATGATTAATCTTAGAAGCTGTATTCACATTACCCTCTTTATATTTCATTCAATCTTTATAAAAAATTTGTTGTTAAAAAACCTAACGTTGTCTACTCACCAACACATCATAAATAATATGCGCAAATTGCTTCATCTTCGCAGGATCACTCATCAACTGTGTCATTTGCTCCATATGCGCTGCATTACTATCCAATACGGCGTCATCAAGCGCCGTATCAAACTCTCCCAGCATCGCCTGTTCACGGGTATTGTTTTGGATCTGCTTCATCATGCGTGTGTTCTCAGACATCTTATCTGCGACGGTATGCACATAATTAATCATGTCTTTATCGGTCAGCTTATCCGTGATAAAGATCTCATTCACACGGCTTAAAATCACCGACAGGAAGTCTTCTTTCTTGTCTTTCGCCTTGGCTGTACCCAAATCATTCCCAGGCTCCAATTTATGCTCAGTACTGTCTGCTTTAAGCTGAATATCCTGCTGACGAAGCTTAGACAAGCGGTAATGGCTCATTGCTACATTACTCAGATCAATTTCATCTTCGTCCGCAGCTTGTTCACGCAGCATCGGGCGTAAGTTACGCGCAAAAAGACTGAGCTTCTCAAGTTCTTGATCATCATATTCCACGATTTGAGACATAAATTCATAGAAACGGGTGAAACTGCCTAAATCCTTTTTGAAGATTTCCAGAGCATCACGCGCTTTCTTCGCTTCTGCAAATTCATTTTCAGCATTGGCAATCAATACGGCGTCACCTGTCTGCTTACAGCGCTCTAAACGGTTCTTGGTAACGTCATAATCATTGATGGCTTGTTTATAACGGTGCTGCCAGCGTTGTAAAGCGGGCTTACAGATGTTCGCGAGGGCTGCACTGGATTTATTTTTGCTGTAGAAGGCCTCAACGAACTGTTCTACCTCAGTCCAGAGGAAAATACCTGCGGCTTTCAGCTTTTCAAACAGATCATAAACCTGATCGGGATTGGATACATCCGCCAGTTCTGCCGTTTGATAATACGGTTGGAAAGCATCGAGAATGTCTTGTGGATCGTTAAAGAAGTCGAGCACAAAGGTGCCTGTTTCAGCTTTCGCAGGATAGGTCCGGTTTAAACGCGATAAGGTCTGTACGCATTCCACGCCACCCAATTTCTTATCGACATACATTGCACACAGTTTTGGCTGGTCAAAGCCGGTCTGGAATTTATTCGCCACAATCATCACCTGAAAGTCATCGCTATCAAATGCCTTACGCATCTCACGACCTTTCATATTCGGGTTCATATTGCTTTCAGTAAATTTCTGACCTAACAGATGACTACTGTCTGCATCATTGGCATTAAATTCTACATCGCCTGAGAATGCCACCATGGCTTGAATGTTGGCATAGTTCTGTTCAGCAATGTATTTATCAAAGGCTTGTTTATAGCGTACCGCTTCTTTACGAGAACTGGTCACCACCATGGCTTTGGCTTGTCCACCGAGCAAGCCCATAATATTCTTCTTGAAATGCTCAATGATGATATGCACTTTTTGCGAGATATTATGGTCGTGTAAGCGTACCCACTGATTCAGCTTGGTCTTGGCTTTCTTGGCATCGACCTGAGCATCTTTTTCTTCGATCTTCTGCTTGAGCTTATAGATCACTTTATAGTTGGTGTAATTCTTCAGCACATCCAGAATAAAGCCTTCTTCAATCGCTTGGCGCATTGAATAGACATGATATGCCACAGGAATATTGGTTTTAGACGGCGGCATGCTTGGATCGGGCAAACGTCCAAACAGTTGTAAGGTTTTATCCTTTGGGGTTGCGGTAAAGGCATAGAAGCTTAGGTTTGCACTGCCCTTACGTGATGCCATCACTGCATCGAGTACATCTTCAGAAGAAAGCTGTTCATCTTCATCACGCTCTTCAATCATCAAAGTTTCTTTGAGCTGACGCGCCGTGGAACCGCTTTGGGATGAATGGGCTTCATCGGCAATGACGGCGTATTTACGTTCTTTTAAACTGGTGCTGTTTTCAATCGCACGCAGTACAAACGGGAAGGTCTGAATGGTGACGATGATAATCGGCTGGGCCATTTCCAAGGCTTTGGCCAGTTTCTCGGATTTAGAGCCATCACCTTCTTTATTGTTAATCCGCCCCACCACGCCATCGGCATGTTCAAACTGGTAGATAGTATCCTGAAGCTGTGCATCCAGAATGGTTCGGTCTGTCACCACAATCACCGAATCAAACATCTTTTTATTATTGGCATCGTAGAGACTAGAAAGCTGATGCGCCGTCCATGCAATCGAGTTGGATTTACCCGAACCGGCACTGTGCTGAATGAGGTATTTTTGCCCTGTGCCTTCTGCCAATGAATCTTGAACCAGGTTATTCACCACTTTCCATTGGTGATAACGGGGGAAGATCAGGCTTTCTTTTTTATATTTACGCCCTTCCCAGTCTTCCTTTTCTTCAATCTGTAAATGAATAAAGTTACCCAAAATATTCAGCAAGCTATCTGGGGTTAAGACTTCATTCCATAAATAGCCTGTGGCGTATTCGTTCACATCTTCAGGCACATCATTGCCTGCACCTTGATCTTTGGTGCCTTTGTTAAATGGCAGGAAGTAGGTGCTGTCACCATTCAAATGCGTCGCCATATAGACTTCATACTGACTGACGGCAAAATGCACCAATGCCCCACGCTTAAACATCAGCAAGGGTTCAGGCTTATTGGTTTCAGGGTCTTTGGGCAGTCGGGTTTTTCGGTACTGTGTCATGGCATTTTGCACAGCCTGTTTAAATTCGGACTTGAGCTCCAGAGTTGCCACAGGAAAGCCGTTGATAAACAGCACCAGGTCGATGCGCCATTTTTTGGCTTGTTTGCCAGTTGCCTCTAATTCAGCTTTGGATGTGTATGGGCTATACACCAGTTCAGGCACGACACGGCAGATATTTTGTTGGTAGCGTTGATTCAGTTCGGGGTTTAAGCCATGTTCAGGTTTAAACTGACAGAATGAGAAGCGTGTGCCGCGGGTTTTGATGCCATGACGTAGTATGCCCAATGTGCCATAACTGCGGGATTCAACATCGGTGGCATTGATATCGGCTTTTTTAAGCTGAGCCACCACGGTATCTAAAAAATGGCGCTCGGTATCATTGGGGAAGATGTTTTTAAATTTCTGCCACTCGGCCTGTTGGGTCTTTTGTACAAAGTCGATTACGTCTTGTTCATACAGGGCTTTTTCACAATTGTAGCCTTGCCCAGAACCCACAATCCAGCCATGCGATTGCATTTGCGCAATAATATCTTGCTGGAAGATAGTTTCTAAAGTTGCATCCGATCTCATGTTTCCCCTCCCCCTAAATACTCAAATTTCTTTATTACTGTTCTATTTGCCAAACTGGATAGCTTTGCCAATCTTCAGGGAAGCCCATCGCTGTTTTTGATATGTTGTGATGTATCAAAAGCAGATCAACCAGACGTTTACGCCATGTATGCTGCGGGGCGATTTTGTCCATGAAATAGAGTAGAAATACCAGACTATTATAAATTTTTCGATCTGATGCGTTGGTATTTTCAAAATTGCATTGCACCCGAAGCCCCATCGGCTTACTGCGCGGCTTGGCGATGGTTTTGGTAAATTTGCGGTTCCATAGTCTTGAATGATGAGCACAGGTATTTCTTAAGTAGACAAAATGCTGCAATAAGCCTTCAAACTGTTTTTCATCGCAATCAAAATGACTGGAAATGGCTTTACGTGTCTGAATCGGTGCCAAGAGCTGATACCATTTGGACAGTTGCCCAAAACTCATGACTTCGCAGGTTGCCCAAATCGGTGGTAATTCAGGATCATCATAGGTACGTTTATAGTGTTCGATAAAGACTTCGTCTGCTCGGTCTACTTCACCTTCAAGTGATTCTAATAATTTGTGCCATCTAAAGGCGGGTTTAAAATATTGCCCTTGCAGATAGGCATGACAGCCATGCCGATGTGCCAATTCATAGGCAAAACGGGTACGAACGGCAACTTCCAGGCGTTCTATGGCATCCAGGATAAGTAACCTTAATTCACGGTCAAATACATACAGCGCTAACACCTGTTCAAAACTGGTATCTGGTTTAAAGCAATGTGGTGAATGGGTGTATTCAAACGGAAGCCAGTAGGCACCTAAGCGATAATAATTGATTTGCTCTAGGTAAAATTGTGCATCTTGCTCATTGGCAAATTGCATACCACGCGCTTTTAATAGCTCAATTTGTTCAGCAAAGGTTTTGGCAGGCTTGTTAAAAGATTTCATAGATGGCCTGCCCGGATTGTTATATTTTTTAGGGCTCCAGAAACAAGTAACCCGACAGTTTGAGGATGCAATTGCTTGCCTAGCCTTGTCGGGTGTTGTTGAGCATATAGTGAATCATTGCAATTATTTATGCAATGATTTTTTGTATCTGCTGGAGTACGCATTGGTTTGAGGCAGCTCAACATACTCATGAGCTTAACCCCATTTTCGCCTCATTGGGATGTTGCCAATCACGTACGTCACAAATCGGCAGGGATAGCCGATTTGGACAACGACAAAAACGTGATGGTGTCATTTAGATACCCTCCTTTTGTTTTTTGTCGTTGCCCGAAGGGCGTGAGGCATGATGCCGAACGTCTATTTTACCTGTCACGGCAGAGGAAATAAGGGCTGTACGGCGTTCTTGCATGAGTTGAATAGCTAATTTAGCCTTTTCAATCAGTTGATCAAAGTCTTGAATATTTTTCTCAATAAATTTAGAAATCGCTACCTGTTCATCTAAAGGAGGTACTGATATTTTTACAAATTGCACTTCTCCACAATTTAAGTGTGGATGCATACCACCTGTACGTATTGAATATAAAGTTGCATATCCATAATCTGATTGAAGGCAATAAGCTAAATAACTACCTGATAATTGTTGTTTCTTTGGTTGTAGGATAATCAAAGCATGACAATTAAAACCTTCCTCAGATTCTGATACTAACCCAACATCTCCAGTGCCCGCACCAGTTTGAACAATCAATACATCATCTTTTTTCAAGATTGATTTAGCGTGGTCATTACTCCATTTTTCTCGTACAAAATAGGCATTATCAAAATTCACTTTACCTTTTTTAATATGCGTTGCTTGTACATATGGAATACCTTCCTCCACTAAAATATCTCTAGTAGGTCCAACATAACCATTCGTAATTTTTTGTGTGACCTTGGATATGGCTATAACATCCCAATGCTTAGGCACTTGCCCTAACCATTCCACACCTGAATCTTTCATCGGTACATTTGGATTTAAACCTTTGGTCACTGCATGACTAATGACCGCTTGACGTTTTTCTTTAAGCAGTTCAATCAGCTTTTCTTGTTTAGCAATTAAAGTATCAATTTTTGCAGTTTCGTGGTCGAGGAAATGTACTATTTGTCTTGCCTCATTTTGACTACTAAGTAAAGGTAACCATAAAGAACCTAAACGTTCAGAATTCAGAATCTTAACCACATTCCCTGTAGCCAAGTGCTCTAGTTGATTCCGACTAGCAGTTAATAAATAGTAATAATATTTAGAAAAGCCCCTAACATTAGGAACAAGTGCTGTGATCTGTTGATTCGTAACTGCTCTCTTTCCTAAAAAACCTAATTTTCCAATAGTTCCTATACAACAAATTAGCGTTGATTGAGCAGGAATAGTACGCTGTGTTTCCCATCCAAGCTTTGTTAAAAACTTCGTAGGTTCCACTTTTTCAGACTCTTCCAAAATATCTTCAGGTCTTATCCATCCATATTCTGTTATTTCATCAGAATAATAAGCTTCCACCGCAGTTGATGGAGTCATTCCAGTAATAAATTTCCCTAGCCGCTTTAATTGAGTAACTCCCCAATGACCAGGAATCGCCCCCAACCACTCAACTCCTGAGTCCTTATATTCCGCGTATTTCTGATACTTCGCCATTAAGAATGTACCTCTTGCAGAAGTGCCATAATTTCACGGCTGACCGCATCCAAATCCGCATCAATCTCTCTTAAATCACGTGGCGGTTCATACACATAAAAATGACGGTTAAACGGAATTTCATAACCCACAATGCCAATTTCACCATCCTGAGCATCACGCTTATCGGCATTAATCCACGCATCAGGCACATGAGGTTGCACCTCACGCTTAAAGTAAGACTCGATTAAATCGGTGGTGCTGACATTTGGATTTAAGGCAATATTTTCTGCATCACGCAAATCACCATCCTGCACAAACTCAACCACTTTGCCTTTATAAGCAAACTGACCATAAAGCGGATTTTCTGAGCCTTTCACCACTTTATTGATGAAAGGTTCAGCTTCGGCATTCTTCCAGGTGATCGCATCAATAAATTGCTTCTTCTCTTTGGTCTCAAGCTTCACATTGGCATCTTTGAGTGCTTGTTTGAGGACATCATCAAAGGCATTAAAGTCATCAAACTGCGCCGTGCCAAGCTTCGCTTGTAGGTTTTCAGCTTTGCGCATTAATGAACGCTGTTCTAACCACAATTTTGATTCAAGCACGGTCTTGATATCTTTTTCTTTCAGCTCGCTAAATTCCGCTTTAATCAGCGCACGGATTTCCACATCAAACTCATCAAGCTGACCATAGCTGTCTTCTGTCCAGTTCGTAGCGTATTGCTCATGAACCTTTTGCATCACTGCATTAAACGGCTTCGGGGCAAAACGTAAGGATGCCACGGCGTCATCACTTACCTGAGCAGATAAACGCAATGGACGCTCAATGGTCACACGGCGGTAGCCAAACTCGTAGCTATTAAAGATTTTGCTAGAAAAGGTTTTAGCAGCTTCATTTTTAGGATTAGCCGATTGACGACCACGATTAGATTTAACCTCTGTAGGTTTATCCAGTTCACGTGCATCCGTCACTTCAAAGTCACCATAACTGCGGGTAATCATTGCGATATCATCTTCGCCCATTTCATTACGCTTAGAGCCAAGCGACTTACGCATTTTGCTGTACAGGTTACTACCATCAATCAGCTGTACTTTGCCCTTACGTTGAGTCTCTTTTTTATTGCTGAGTACCCAAACATACGTCGCAATACCGGTGTTATAGAACATATCGGTGGGTAGCGCGATAATCGCTTCCAACAAATCTGCTTCTAAAATATAACGGCGGATTTCACTTTCACCACTGCCCGCACTACCTGTAAACAACGGCGAACCATTCAAAATAATACCAATACGACTGCCTTGCGCCGTGCTGTCGTCTTTATTACGCATCTTGCTAATCAGATGCATCAGGAACAGCAATGAACCATCAGATACACGTGGCAAGCCTGCACCAAAACGACCTTCAAAGCCTTTTTGCTCATGCTCGTCTTTAATATCTGATTCGATCTTCTTCCAGTCCACCCCAAATGGCGGATTCGATAGCATGTAGTCAAACTTCTCATAGGCCAACTGGTCATTGGACAGCGTATTACCCAGTTTGATATTACGCACGTCCTGACCTTTAATCAGCATGTCTGCTTTACAGATCGCATAAGACTCAGGGTTTAACTCCTGACCAAAAACGCGCATCACCGCATCTGGATTATGCTCATACACATATTCTGAACCTGAGGATAAAAATCCACCCGTACCCGCCGTAGGATCGTAAATGGTCCGAATAATACCGTCACCACTCAGCACATCATCATCCTTGCTAAATACCAGACCTGTGGTTAAGCGAACGATGTCACGCGGGGTAAAGTGTTCCCCTGCAGTTTCATTTGAACCTTCGGCAAAACGGCGGATCAGCTCTTCAAACACCAAGCCCATTTCATGGTTAGATATATTTTTTGGACTGAGATCAATTTTAGGATCTGAAAAATATTGAACGACTTTATAAAGCAAGTTGGCATCATCCAGAAGACCAATAAATTCGTCGAACTTGAAGTGTTCAAAGATTTCACGTGCGTCTTTGGAGAAGTTTTGAATATAAGTATTGAGGTTTGAACGGATGTCCTTTTGACCCAGGCTGCCTAAATCCAGTTCTGAGGTATTGAAAAATGACAAACCACCTGTGGCTCTGAGCAATATCTTTTCTTTAGCTTCCTCTGGCAGTGGCATGAGTTTCACTTTTTCATTGGCTGCCAATACATCTGCTTTACTGGCTTCAAGTACACACTCTAAACGGCGCAACAGCGTAAATGGGAGAATCACACGACCGTATTGCGATTGTTTGAAGTCACCACGCAGGAGATCGGCAACCGACCAGATAAAAGCTGCTACTTGTGAAAAATTATTATTTGTCATTAAAAAATACCGCTAGCACTCAGGCTATAAAAACTTGAAATTTATAGTTTCATTGTGCCTGATTTACAACATGTTTTGCTAGAGATAGACTGTACAAAAGAATATTAATTAGTATGCCTATGAGTTTTTTAAGTATTATTGAAAATAAAGAAATTTTTAGCTTTATGCTCAATAATGAGCAATGGGCCAGATTGAAGGTTGATATAAAATACACCGATCATTAAAAGTTTGTTCTAGTAAGCCCTTCACGTCTGTCCATACCATTTTGGTACTCCCTCAAACTTATCAAGCTCTTTATCGTGAAGGTATATCACCAATCTAATTCTGGCTTTGCGGTCTTTATAACCAGTTTTTGAGTTCGCTTATTATTACCTGAGGCTTTTTTGCGAACTTTACCTTTGAGCTTAAGCAACTGTATCGGTGAAAATGATACTTCAGGTATCAATTGATCTAGATTACCCAACATATTGAGCGCACCTAAAATAGCGATCAGCTCGGCTAGTCGAACATCACCTTTTTCCGCTTGGAGGACAGCTCTTCGACTAACCCAAGCTTTACTAGCAATCTCCGCTTGTGTCATATCTTGATTCAATCGGATGCGTTTTAAGCGCTCACCGATAACTGACGCAATATATAGCGGACTATCATTTTCGGAATAATTCATTATTCATTATCCTCATCTAGCTATGTGTTGTGCCCACCGTCATATAAAAATCAGGTCAAACACCAAAATCTTTAGATCCAAATATGGCACAGCTCTCATGTTAGTTGCCAGTTCTTTGTTAATATCTATGCCTAACTAAATGAGCATTTACCCCTAGCTAAAATTGAACATAATAAACGTCCTATCATCAGTTTCCGGTGGACGCAATCTTGGCTGTTCTTCCGTATAAATAAAATAAGAAAAATACAAAACACAGTTAAACCAGCCACATTCAAAAACAAAGAATCAATAACTTAAATAAAAAAATCTATCTAAGTAACCCTTAGCCTAGTTTTAAAAAAAATTCAAATTCATCAAAAACCACCCACATTTATAACCATTTTCTTGATCTTTTTTTTGAAATTAACTTTTTAAGCATGTCTCTATATACATTAAAAAAATAAGGAGCATGAATATGGCATCTAAACAATCAGGTCAGAAGAAAAACGCTAAAGCAAAGTTTGACTCACATCAGGTCATCCTTGCTCCATATCCACCTTTAAGTGGAATTTACAATTGCTATGCACAAATATTTAGGGCGGCACGGCTGCCTTCAATTATTCAGCCAGATATCAAGTTACTTTGTCTCTCAACAATTTCAGGGAGTGAATTCTGTGTATTAGATAACTTTCTGCTTGTATACGCCTCCAAAAAGCAAAATCTGCGTATAGACGCAAGCTACGTTGTGCTCACCGACATTGATTTACCCAAGCTTGAATATCAATTGAGCTGGCACTTATTCAAATTAATCACTGAGCTTAAAATTAAGATTAACCTTATCCAACCAAATAGCTTATTAAGTGCACTCAATACATCACTCTCAAAACAAGCAATTTACGATTTAAACGCTCTTCATCATGAAAAACCACGGTGTGAGTTATCGCTCGATTTGCTCGCAAAACTTATCGACTGTAGTCGTAATCAGCTCTTGTATCAACAAAAAAAAATCCATTCTAGTTACACCGAAAAAATCCAGCAACTCACTGAAAAATGCGAAGCACTCAAACATTCTGAACCGAGCCCAAACCTTTTTTGGAGAGCGCAACATGCAGGCTAAGCAATTAATTCAGCGCCTTTTAGAGCAAGAGTTCATACACGATCATTATGCTGAAGTACTTGAGCAATACCTAAATCGCACAGTTGATATTCCTGAACTGAAGCAGTTATTAAAGCTCGATAATGAGATAGAGCAGAATCACCAATCACTGTTTCTACCTGCTCCACCTTCTGTTTCAGCACATCCTATTTGTGCGTATATTTATTCAGTACAACAGCACTCCCAGCATTCTGTTATACAGCGATGGTCAGTCCACAATTTACATGCTGTCTGCATTCTTAAATCTATTCCAAATGCAGGTAAAAAAGACCATCAAACAACGATTATTAAAGTACTTGATCGATTTAGGTTAGCAAATGAAGCTTATGCTGCATCGCAGCAAGCAACACAGCTCAGTAAGTCTCAACAAAAATATTTATGGCTATGGCAACAACTTCCTAGCGATAAAACACCATTAGCTGAGTTTGTAAAGAGCTTACGCAGCTTAGAAACCAATTCTAATCTGAACCGTTTTCAATATTTATTGATTCTTGATCTACGGCGTTTTTATGATTATGTGTTGGCACTGAAACCTAAAAAAAATTATTCAGCACCGCCCAAACACATAGATGAACCACATTATCTAGATGAGTACGGCGCAATTTTATGCTGCCCACAAGACATACTACAAAAGGAAGATCCTGCTCTATATTACGAGAAATTACAGGATGAACAGCCAAATCAGCAATACTCCATCAATACAGCACAGGTATCGCCATTAACAAGCCAATCTAGTTTTTTACAACATAAAATTAGCCAGCTCACACAACAACACATTATTAGACAGCAGCATGATTTTATGTGTAGCAAGCATTATCCAGACTTCAATAGCCTGAGCTTACTTGTACAACATTGTCATCAACTCTATTTAAATCATCCAGAAAAAAACAAAGCATATCTTTTTATCTTACTCAGTTTCTTGAGTGGTGTTCCTATTGAGCAATGGCTATATCTACAATCCAGACAACGCTATGCACTCAATAAACGACAGAAGGTCATTTTTGAAAACGATCAATATTTTCTACGTTCCAAATTCACACTGTTTGAGGACTCTGCTTTTGAATACAAAGACCAATTGCTTAATCAGGTGACCCATTTCGATTTGCCTTTAGTAAAAGAGCTGGTAGAGGGTTTAAGACAACCGCCAACAGTGAAGCAAGAACAGGTCGCACATGCATTAAAAAAATGCCGTGAAGAACTCTTCATTCCGTCGTTATCAACTAAAAAAATAAGTGTTTTATTACATCACTGTATTTACCATTACACTCAAAATGAACAACTAGCCGACATTCTTACAGGCATCGATGCAAATCGATCAGTTTCTATTTCATATTGTTCGTATCCAATCTACCGTTTGCAGCAAAGCTATCAGGGTACAGTACAACAACTATCAAATGATTTAGCAAAAGAAATCCATGTCATTGATGATGATCGAGAAAGATTTGGTAGCTGTAAAGCGCCGAAACCTGCAACAGTGACGGCGATATTTGCATATTTACAACATCAGATTATTCAAGCTAAACACCATGGGCAAATGCTTGAGATGTTCAATCATTACAATGTCTGGCTGTGGCATATTTTATTATTGTTCAGTGCTGCTCGACCTGTCAGCGAGTTCCCGGGTTTCTTAAAAAATTTCGATTTAAAACAACAGTGGCTTTGGATTTCTGATAAAGAAATTCACTCAAGAACGGATGATGGGCGTTTAATCCCATTATGTGATTTTGTTGTGAAGGAAATCCGCTTATTCATTACCTACTTAAATGAATTTAAACAACTACACCCAGAGCATCAACCGTATATTCAAGAAATTTTAAGCAGTAAAAGACCCCTTCTCAGTGTCTATCAACATGGTCAATGGCAAGCCCTCAGCCCTCATTTAGTCAACAGTTTCACTCGTATTATGCAACTTGATCATGCCAATTGGCTTAGGCACACAGCTCGTGCATATCTCACCGAAAAAGCAGATGAAAACTTCATTCTGGCTTTGTTTGGGCATGAGCAAAACCAACAAGAAATGGGGCAAAAATTCTCAAGTCTTTCGCTTCAACAATATAAAGAACTCGCCAACTGCCTCAACGATATGCAGCACGCTTACCAAATTGATGGGATGTATGAACATGCTTAAACAAAAACATTATGCACATGAGCGCCGTGCTAAAGATAGAAATAAAAAACAAATGAAAGAGCGCTTACATATTCAATTGATTATTGAGGAGTTTCTCTCCCAAGAAAAATTACAACAGGCACAACAATCACAAAATTTCCCAGATCTCTATAACCAAGTGATTCAGCACTTAGAGCAACAAAAAGTAAGCTTTTCTTTAAAAAAGAGCTTTTATCAGCACTTCCGCAAACACATCATTCAATACAATCGCACCAATGATGCAGACTTACCACTGCCTACGCAGCACCTCGCTTCTATTCAACGAGCCTCTTTACTCTTTAATGAATCTTGGTTAGAGAATTCGAAATATCTCACATATTTAAAAGAGCGACTCTGGCGTTATTGGCATACTGTAGAATATTTTTCGGATGATGAAATTGTTGGCAATCTTCTTATAAGTGCAATCCTGTACGGCGGACTTTCACATCATTCAAGCTTGAATGCTTTACTTGAACATCTCAAATCTGATGAAGCAATCTACCATCTTCAGACCTTACAACTTCCGCTTCTATTCTTAGAACCTCAATCGCCGCAATATGGTGATTTATATGATCCTAAACAAACCTTAAGGAAATCTCGAAATTTTGTACCAGACCGGCTAACACAGCTCTGGATTACTCGATTTAAGACACAATTAATAGATATCCAACACGATTGTTACACTTATATCCGTTACGTTTTTAATGCCTTAGAGCTTTCTTTTAACCAGAAGAAATTTAATCAGCTTTTACAAACCTCCAGTCATTCATTTATGCAACTAGACAAGGTCAAATTAAGCCCTGCGCTTGCACAGTGTTTAACTGAAGAAATAGAAAGCTGTGGCTTAAGTCCAAGTGCTTTTAAACGCTATCTCTCACCTCAGCTAATACTTGACCACTCCGATCAAACTGAAGAACCACAGCCCCAAAATATCAACAACAGAGTAAAAGAGGAAAAATTACACACTGAAGATCCTCTTGAGGCACTTACTGCTTTGCATAAACAAATTTTGACGTTCTTTAAAAATAGGCATAAGACTACCTCGGATCTATGTAACCTGCTGCACAGCCAACATGCCTATCTTCCAGAAAATGCGAAACGGCTTGGGCTTTGGCTATTTAGCTTATTTCGTCCGACTACAGAAGATATTAAGCAAATCACAGAGCTTTATCAGCTCGATCAAAACAAGTACTTACTCTATATCAATCATCAGCAGAAGATTCGTCATTCTTCAATCTATAGTTATTACACTAAACTTGCCGAGTCATGGTTATTACATAGCACCGATTTTATAGAAGAATGCAATCTCAATGATCACCTAGAAGTGATCTACAAGCGTATGTTAAACGGCGTCGGTAAATCTAAATCACAAAAATTTGATCTCTTAAAACGTTTTCATCACTTTCAGCGTGTCATATTTGATGCTGATGTGTTCCCAATGCAGAATGAAAGGTTTCATTTAAGCTCACCGAAAGCCGAAATCATCTCTGCAAAAATATTCCAACAGATGCTTGCGCGACTTGAATACTATAAAAGCCCAAGCTATACAGCCCATGATTTAGAAATGCTCAGTATCGTATATACGATAGCGTTTCGTACGGGCATGCGGATTAATGAAATACTCGGCATGCGAATCAAGGATGTTGAAGGTATTCAAGCCAGTTCAATTTGGATACGTCCATATCGTGCAAAGCATCAACAACATTTACTTAAAACAGATAGTGCTGAACGCAATCTCAACGTTCAAATTCTACTAACTCAAGAGGAGCATCTTAAATTTCAACATTACTGTCAAGTACGGCGCCGTGCTTATAGGCCCAGTCAATACTTGTTCACGATGTGGAACAGTACTGAACGCCTTAAACCTAATATGGTGACACTTCCTTTTCAACGCATCCTAGATGCAATATTGCCTGGTCATCGTTATTCTTTTCATTCTTTACGGCATACTGCAGCGAATAACCTCGCTATAATTTTGACTATGGACTACGAGTTTGTAGTTGCATTCACGGACTATTCAAACGATCATTACAACCTCATCAGAAGTCATCTATTACGCTCTAAAGCACCACAAGACAGCTGGTATTTAATTGCGCACCTGCTCGGTCATATTGAACCAAACGAGACCTTCCGAAGCTATATCCATCTCAGCTATGTGATGGCAGGTTTTCAATTACGTCAATTTGATCTGATGCTTTCCACCCAAATTATTCAAAAAATCTGTCCAACTTTAATAACGCCGTTGAAACATGCTCAAGAGATCCACCTCAGCAGTTTTGACACTCAAATGCTTCAAGCGACTCATGTAATACCATTAGGCATAGATAAACAATCAAGTATGCCAATCAATAAAAAAGAAATTCAGCAAAAACCTACTGATGATTGCATCTATGGTACTGCTCGATCAGAATATCCGTCTGCACTGATCATAAAAATACTCAAAGCATTAGATCAATCTTATACACCTGAGCTTCTGTCTCAAAAGTATGACTTTCCAATTAAGACACTCATGCTGTGGCAACAAAATATACTTAAGCTCAAACAACTCAAAAATCGCAAGAACCGACCTCGCTTCATTATTGATGCTGATAAATCACAACGCATACTTCCACATATTGAAACCAAGGAAGAAAAAATAGTCTTAGAGTATTTTTTTAAACGGCTTAATAAATTGAAAAGTGATGATGCAAACATCTTAAATGCACTACATATTTTTGAAATGAAAGCCAACATTTCACATGCTGGATTAATCTTTAATAGTGCTGATATAAGGCTAGCAAATCGATTTTTGACAGGAATTTATTCTTTATTTCCAGAAAAATATTGGCAGATTGCTATATCTTCTGAAATCTCTGAGGAAAAGCTCATGGAACGACTGCAGTTTAAATTTCTATCTTGCAGCATGAACAGCAGTCTAAATAATTCTTTTAAGTTTGAGCTAGTATCCCAAAACAATGGAAAAGCACTAACCGTCTTACGCTATTGCATGTTGGTTTTACTGATCCTGTGTACGCCGTCGCAACCTAGATCATAGCTGATCTGGCTGATAACCTGAAAACTCATAAAAGTCATGCAACAATTGAGCATAGACATCTGAAAAATTTATTAAGTTTTCTGGTTGTAAACCATAATGGTCAAAATAGCGATCATCAATGAAATAAGCTAATCCTATGTGCGTGTTGAGATAGGTTGATACGCCCAGTTGCCGACAAAAGTCAGGATTATATTGCAACTGTAATTGCGTATTACAAATAATTTTTGAGGCTACAATTTTAGCTACATTGCGAATATTGAGATGGCGAATACTAGGATGCATCGATGTCACAATTCGACTCGAAGAATAATCCATCATGATCGTTTGGCCTTCAATTGATTTAGATTTTTATCAAGTAATGATTTAGTTGCTTCTCGTTTAACAAGTAAACATCTAAACTATATCTATATTTATATAAAAACATGACTAAAACGTCAAGTTTTTATTGTCTATTTGGCGGTAATAATGACACTTGAATTAGACTCGAATGAATTTAAGATTCGATTGAAAGAAGTCAGAAAGCTACGAAAGCTGACACAGCAAGAACTGGCGGAAAAAACGGGAATACCCGTAACCTCTATTGCGCATTTTGAGTCGGGCTCACGTAAACCTTCTTTAGAAAATTTTTATAAGCTCATTGTCGTACTTAATATATCAGCAGACTACATCCTAGGACGAAGTGAAGATATGAGTGCGTTAGGTGTTGATCCCCTTGTGAGCACCCTGCAAAAATTACCTGAGGTAGAGCGGAGAATGATTGAGAAATTCGTTATTTCTTTAGGTCATAATTAGATTCGACCCAGCATATAAAATCTGACGACTTGAAAATTAAAAAACCACCTAACGTGGTTTTTTTGCATAGCCCCGAAATGGATATAAACACATTGTGTGTTTGCTATGTGGAATTGATGATCTAGTATTGCCTAGATGGTTGTTTAAATAGTGATTATTCACTCCTACATTTAGCTTTGTAAGTTTTATACCACTCTTCAATTTCAGCTGTATCAAAATATACTGCTGCTTGACGAGTACTACATTCTTTCAATGGTCTTGGAAATGAAAGATCATTTTCGATGATTTTACGTAAGCAATCTCGTGTTACATTAAGCAACTCACAAACTTGGTTGTATTTTAAGCGAAATGGCTTCATATTGTGACAAACCACTGGTATATCTAAATCATCAAAATTTTTAACAGTACGTACAATACTACGACGAGTATGTGATGTATGTGCTCTAAAATGATCCAATTGAGGATCCTCGTTTAATAATAGAGAAACCATGCTATCAAAAAAAAATAATTCAAATCCCATCCGTCCTAAAACACAAAAAAAGTGATCACGTTTTTGTGTTAATGCTTAAGTAAAGACTCAATATAACCACTCCACCACTCCATGATTTCATATCGTTCTTCTAAGTGTGCCTCTTTATCATATGCTCCCTTGACCCCAGTTTTTAAATGAGCCAATGCTGATTCGATCACCTGCCATTTGTCACTATAGCGTTTATTCAAATTGGAGGATGCAATATGTCTAAATCCATGTGGATTTTGTTTTCCTCGATAACCTAATCGATTCAATGCCGCATTAAATGTTAAATTCGAAATTGGCTTATTAATGCTATCGCGACTTGGGAATAAGTATTCACTTTCAGGTGAAATTTTCTTTAGCTCCATCAATAATTTAATGACATGCTTGGACAAAGGAATCCCATGTTCGATACCTTTTTTCATTATATTTGAGGGACGTATCCACACCGCCTCATCAAAATCAAATTGCTCCCATTTCGCCTGTCGCAATTCCCCTGGACGAGGAAACATATGTATTAAAAGTTCTAAGCCTATTGCAATCGGTCTGGATGAGGAATTTCGAATTAATGAAATCATTTCTGGAAGCTGTTGAATAGCTACATGCTTCATACTTTGAGATTCCCCTTTCGCTAAATAATCACCAATCCCTTCCAATGGATTATATAAAATACCTTTTTTAAATTTTGCTAAACCATAAGCACCTGAGCAACATGAAATAAGCTTTTCAATTCTGTTATAAATTCCTTCATTCATTTGCTTGTTAGTAAAAAACTCCAACCATTCTGCTGGTGTAATTGATTTATATGGTCGATGTCCAAAGACAGGAATTAAATGTCGTTCAACCGATTGTTTTTCCTTTTTATAAGTATCAGCAGCCCAAGTCTGCTTTTTTCGCTCTAACCACTCATAAATAAGATGCGAGAATAAAGCCTTTTCCTCCTCAAGCTGAATTTTCTTAATCTCAACCTGTGTTTGAATTAGTATTTCACCTAGCGTCATGGCCTCTGCTTTTTCACGTGCTTGCGCATAACTTACAGATGGATAACTACCTAATCCTATCCATGCCCATTTTCCTTGATCATTCTTATATCGATATTGCCAATGTTTTTTGCCATTCGGTTTAACCCTACAATACAAACCTGGAATATCAGTAGGCTCACGATATTCTTTCGCTTTGGGTTTAAGTGTTTTATAAATTTCTTCAACACTTTTTTTTCGGCGAACCTTTGTATTCTGCGATACAGATCTTAGACGAATATCATCGTGAGTATTAACATCAAAAACATTCATAACTTATGGAATCTCCAGTGATTTTTTCCTTGGTGTATCCCTGAGTTATATTTTAAATTTAGGATACAAACAAGGATACACAGAGCGTGTTCCCATACGAAGTTATATAAGTTTAAACAAAGCAATAAAAAACCCTTAACTCTTTTAGAATTAAGGGTTTAAGTATCATATGAGTGCATATGATTATAAAATTTGGTGGGCCCAGACAGACTTGAACTGTCGACCAACGGATTATGAGTCCGCTGCTCTAACCAACTGAGCTATAGGCCCTATATGCTGAAAACTTTAATTATCAATAAGTTCAGGCGTCATGAATACTAGCTAAGATTTTTTGGAAAGACAAGTGCTTTTATAACTGCTTGAACATTTAGGCAGCAATCATGGGCGACTTGTCTTAGTCAAAATTCAGTTACTTAAGACTTCAGTATAGGAGGCATATAGAAAAATGAGATACATGCTGCATCATTTAAGATAAATGAGCCTGTATCTTGAATTTAATCCGGTCTACTAAGCGTAAAACTGATAGATTTAAGGTCTTAGTATATCTATAAGGTATCAAAATTCTTTATTACTCAGGCAGCAATGTTAAAGGAATAGCCTAGAACTAAAGAAGATAGAATGACTAGAATTCAGACTTCATTTCTTCGTCTTTATGTAAATCCTGCTTAATTTCGATCAAAGACCATACAATTATAAGCGCAAAAATCAATAGGGAGACTACGAAGGCTGTCATGTACGTCATACTTTTCAATCTCAGAGTAGAAAGAGTAAGAAAATAGAAAAGACCTAGATCAGTCTTCTTCTTCGACAAAAGTCTAATAACCAAAGTATGCTCTGAATAGTCATTTTTTCATCATTTTAAGACTTTTTTTGTATATACTGATATTTTTAAGATCTTAATATTATTTTATTTATATATTTTAACTCTTAATCTTGCAGCTTAAAAAGATGAATAAATTATAGATTTTTACATTATTTGCTGATTTTATTTAAAAGCCTATTGACTGTATAGACGAACAAGATGAAATTATGCAGTTCTCTACATACAGCTTTTACTTCTCCGTACTTATGCTAAATAAATTCCTTGGCGAATCTGCATTTAAACTTGCAGGTTGGCAATATCATGTCGAACCAGATGTACTTGAAGATAAACAGGTCATTATCGGGTTTGAACATACCTCAATGATGGATGCAGTACTGTCAATTGCTTTGTTCCAGATTTACGACCTCAAGGTTCATACCTTGATCAAAAAAGAATTATTTAAAGGACCGTTCAAACCGCTCTTGAACGCTGTGGGTGGTATTCCGGTTGACCGCAAGGCCAGTAAAGATATCGTGACCCAGATGGTGGAACATTTTCAGAAGAATGAAAAGTTCAATCTGGTGATTGCACCCGAAGCGACACGAGCCAAACAGGGTGAAGCACGCAAACCGATCCGTACCGGTTTCTGGCATATTGCCAAGGCTGCCAATGTACCGATCGTGTTGTTATACGCCAATTCCAAAACCAAGCAAGGTGGCATTCTTGGCAAGATCTATCCGACAGACCTTGCGCATGACCTGGCTTTGATCAAACAACTGTATAAAGACAAGGTTGGTCTGGATATCGTTATTCCAGAATAAGCTTCTCTAAAAGCACTGACATGAACAGAAATCCTGCTGTTCATGTCTTGTTCATCTACTTATATAAATGTATAAAAACAAAATCAGAAATGCCCCATCCTATTTCCACTCTTTCTTAATTTAGCGCTTTTTTTTGCTTTTATCCTGAAATCTCAAATCCAGACACTTTTTTTTAAAAAAACGCTTATGGTAGAATTTCGGCATTCTGATAGGCATACAGCCAATCTACAAGGAGCATAGTTCGCATGGCGGGTCATTCCAAGTGGGCCAATATTAAGCATCGCAAAGCAAAACAAGATGCGAGTCGTGGTAAAGTTTTTACCAAATACATTCGTGAATTAACCACTGCTGCAAAGCTTGGTGGTCCAGATACTGCAAGCAACCCTCGTCTACGTGCTGTGGTTGAAAAAGCATTATCAGTGAATATGACACGTGACGTGATCAACCGTGCCATTCAACGTGGTGCTGGTGGCGAAGATAACGATGACCTGAAAGAAGTGACCTACGAAGGTTATGGTGTAGGTGGTGTTGCGGTTATTGTTGAAACCATGACTGACAACTTGAACCGTACTGTGCCTGACGTACGTCATTGCTTCTCTAAAACTGATGGTAACTTAGGCACCAATGGTTCGGTGGCATTCCTGTTCACGAAACGTGGTGAGATCACTTTTGAAGATGTGTCTTTGGAAGATCAAATCATGGAAGTGGCATTAGAAGCAGGTGCTGAAGACATCGAAGTCACTGAAGATGATATCTTGGTCATTACCACACCTGAAGCCTTCGGTGAAGTTCAAGATGCTTTAACTGCTGCAGGTTTAAAATCTGACAATGCTGAAGTAGTGATGAGTCCTTCAACCAAAGCAGAAATCACAGACATCGATCAAGCGAAAAAAATCATGAAAATGATTGATATGCTTGAAGATCTGGATGATGTACAAAACGTTTATACCAACGTTGAATTCTCAGACGCAGTTTTAGCAGAACTTGATGCTTAAATATGTCTGATTCAAAAAACGCACCTTAGGGTGCGTTTTTTTATGGCTGTCCACCAACCTAGCTTTGATTAAACTTTATTGAGTAATCCGCTACAGTTAAAGACATTATATTCTTTAATCACAAAGCTGGAATGCAGTGCCACCACATGCTCAATTTTTCCAATCCGCTTAAGCAGGATTTCACTATAATTTTCCATATCTCTTGCCACGACTTCAACAATAAAGTCTGCCGACTGACCGGTGACCAAAAAAGCATTAATTACTTCGGGAATACTTTCCAGTTCTTCCAGAAATTTGGCAAAAGTATCGCTATCATGTTTGCTTAAGGATACCTGCAACAGCACATGCAGACTGAAACCTAATTTTTGGTAATTGATTTCACGTTTTAAGCCACTGATAATATTATGATCGATTAAGTGTTTGATCCTACGATGCACCGAACTGACAGATAAATTCACCCGCTCGGACAGTTCATTCAGATTGACATCTTCATGGGTCAATATTTCTAGAATATGTTTATCGAAACGATCCAGTTCCATTTTTATACTCTTATATCAATAATCAATAGATGCAGAAAATTTTGCGCCATCTCTGTTATACAATATTTATTTATTTTTCACAAAATTTTCATATTCTGAAATTTTTTTCCAAATGGGATTTCATTTTATAAATACGGTTTTCAGGAGGGTTTAAATGACCGTTAATCGCATAAATTAAAAACATGACCAATGGTATTTTTGATTAAATCTTTATTTTTAAATTATTTAAATTGGGTAAACATGGCAACAGATAGGCTATTCCTGTCAGCCCCTACACGACTTAGCCGTCCATCTTTTACAAGTGTATAGAAATAGATTAAAACAAAGGCGCTTTAAAAACAAAAATAGCGCATTTCAAAAATATTACACAAGGAACGGTCATGGCTTCTAAACTTTTAAGCTTGATAAAAACAAAAGTGAGTCCTGTTTTAACCGTCGAAACCCAAAACGAAGAGCTTATTGGGCGGCTTATTCGGTGGAACGACATCAGGTACCCTCACCAATCTTATTGGCAATCTCACCGGATCCAATACTCAACCTTCAGTCAGCTCATTATTAAATAATCTCCTTTCTGGAAGCAGCCTGAGTACGACAAATCTCAGCAATTTATTAACTCAATTTTCTGGTTCGAATGCCTCAAGTTTAAATATTCAAAGCCTGATCAGTAGCTTAAACCAATCCAATGGCGGTAGCTTTAATATTACCCAGGTCACCAACTTATTAAAGAGCTTAATGGGGAGCAATAGCAGCAGCCTGGATCTTGAGGCTATTTCTAAACTGGTGGGCGGCTTATTGGGCGGCAGTACGGGCAATATTGATATTGGTAAAATTTCTCAACTGGTCGGTGGCCTGATCGGCGGTTCAAGTAATATTGATATTGGTGCCATTGCGGGTCTGGTCAGCAACCTCATCGGTGGTAATGGTGATATCGATATCGCGAAAATTGCTCAACTGGTTATTGGCTTAATCGGTGGTTCAAGCAATATTGATATCGGTGCGATTGCTAGTCTAGTCAGCAACCTCATCGGCGGCAATGGCGAGATTGATATCGCACAAATTGCTCAGCTCGTTGGTGGCCTGATTGGTGGTTCTGGCGGTTTAGGTGGCGTGGACATTGGTGCAATCGCAGGTCTGGTCAGCAACCTGATTGGTAGCAATGGCGAGATTGATATTGCACAAATCGCTCAGCTCGTTGGTGGCCTGATTGGTGGTTCTGGCGGATTGGGCGGTGTAGATATTGGTGCGATCGCGGGTCTGGTCGGTAACCTGATTGGCGGTAATGGCGAAATTGATATTGCACAAATCGCTCAGCTCGTTGGTGGTCTGATTGGTGGGTCTGGCGGTTTAGGTGGCGTAGATATCGGTGCGATTGCAGGGCTGGTCGGCAACCTGATTGGCGGAAATGGTGAGATTGATATCGCGCAAATTGCTGAATTGGTCGGTGGCCTGATTGGTGGTTCTGGCGGTTTAGGCGGCGTAGATATTGGGGCCATTGCAGGTCTGGTTGGCAACCTGATTGACGGTAATGCAGGCAGTGATTTTGATCTTGATGCCATTACCGATTTAATTAGCGGCTTTATAGGCGGAAATGCAACGGGTGGTTTTGATGTCGGTGGCTTCACTGACTTACTGAGCGGTCTGATTGCGAATGGTTCAAATGGCATAGACTTGGGTGGGTTATTGGGTAATCTGAATCTCGGTAGCGATCTGGATCTGGGTGGTATGATCGAAGGTATTTCCTCTGCTTCAAACGGCTTTGACTTAGGCAATATTGCCGAAGGTGTTGGTCAGTTGGTTGGTAGTGGCTCTTCGATTGAACTGCCTGACCTCGGTGATCTGATCCAAGGTGTGGGTACGACTGATTCCAATATTGATCTGTCTGCTATCCTGCCAGGCATTAAAGATACGATTCAAAATATCGGCAGTGGTGGTTCTTCATCTGGCTTTGATTTTGGTTCACTCCTCAATAATTTTACTAAAAATATTGATATCGACCAGACTAATCCGTGGGGTTAATTATAATCTCATCGAAAAAACGCGCTTCATGCGCGTTTTTTAATTCTGAGAGTAGCATTTAAACTTATACACCACGCCAGTCTACCCGTGCATTGCGTTCGGTTCGGTAAATACGACAAATATATTCACCTAGGGGTAGCTCATTCAAATACTGCTGATAATCGCGATATTCTTCGGACAAGGTTTCAAAATTTTCTTTTTCCCACGGCGTACCTGGAATCGCCAGAAGCGGTGCCAACATGGAACAGACCGCAATATCCGCCAGACCTAAACGATTTCCAACAAAATAATGCCCACCTTGGCTGACCAGCATCTGATTGAGCTGCTGTACAGCAACATCAATATGCTGTTTAGATTCCGCCACGGTTTCCTCATTCAATGCATAACCCTTGGCCACCATCGCTTTCAATAAAGGTTTAGAAAATTTTTCAAACTGGCGCAGATAGCCCTGCTCACCAATTAAAATATCCAGAGATTCATGATCAGAAGTCAGTGCTTGAGATAGCATCCAGCGACGAACATGACGACCCAATTCCAGAGTAATTTCATTAATTTCTAAAGCTTTATTTCGAAAATATCCTTCTGCGTGAAGTAAACGATGTTCTGGATAAGTATCATCCAGATATAAAGCAATCTGGGTTGAATCTGCGATCCATCGGTCCTGATCACGCAAAATAGGCAGACGATTCTGTCCTGTTTTCAGGCGAGCAAAAGCGCGGTGTACCCCGGGTATCAGATTGTGAGCAACATAATACAGCTCTTTATGGTCCAGCATCCAACGTGCTTTTTCGCAAAAGTGAGATAAAGGAAACTGGTATAAAGTTCGCATGTATGCTCCATGTTTATCGTTATTGGATCAGGGCGTGTAGGCCGCTGTTTTATTCAGATACTTTAGTCACTCACTTTTAGAAAAACAATGTGATTTTTATTCAAAAGTAAAATACTGGCTGATTATTCCTCTATGGTTGGTGGACTCACTACACATCCCGGAAAGCTCAGCGAGTCATTTTAGGTCGCCAGAAGCATTTGATTGCAATAAACCACAAGCGCATGACCTGACTTTAGCTGTGCTTTCATGTAAAATCGGGAGCAATTTTTATATAACGCTTTTGTGAGTTATTTCATGGGTTTTAATTGCGGTATTGTCGGCTTGCCGAACGTTGGTAAATCTACACTTTTCAATGCCTTAACCAAAGCTGCTATTGCTGCAGAAAACTTCCCTTTCTGTACGATCGAACCAAACACCGGGATTGTACCGGTTCCTGATCCACGTTTAGACAAATTGACTGCAATTGTTAAACCGCAACGTGTTATTCCGACTTCTATGGAATTTGTAGACATCGCAGGTCTGGTAGCGGGTGCTTCTAAGGGCGAAGGCTTGGGTAACCAGTTTCTGGCCAACATTCGTGAAACTGATGCAATTGCTCACGTTGTGCGTTGTTTTGAAGATGAAAACGTCATTCATGTGAATGGTCGTATTGATCCACTAGATGACATCGCTACGATTAATACCGAACTTGCGCTTGCAGACTTGGACGCTGTAGCCAAAGCGATTACGCGTTTGACTAAATCTGCCAAAGGTGGCGACAAAGAAGCGCTGGCCACTAAAGCAGTTTTGGAAAAAATCCAGCCTTTACTGGATGAAGGTAAACCGGCTCGCGCAGCGGACCTAGATGATGACGAGCGCAAGCTGGTACGTGGCTTTGGTTTAATGACGCTTAAACCAACGATGTATATTGCCAACGTTGCTGAAGACGGTTTTGAAAACAACCCGCATTTAGATGCAGTGAGAAAATTAGCTGCTGAAGAAAATGCGATTGTGGTTCCACTTTGCAATCAGATTGAAGCTGAAATTTCATTGCTTGAAGATGAAGACCGTGCTGAATTCCTGGAAGCAATGGGCATGGAAGAACCTGGCTTAAACGTGGTGATTCGTGCAGGTTATTCACTGCTTGGCCTACAAACTTACTTCACCGCGGGCGTACAAGAAGTTCGTGCCTGGACAGTAAAAATTGGTGCAACTGCACCACAAGCCGCTGGTGTGATTCATACCGATTTTGAAAAAGGCTTTATCCGTGCAGAATGTATCGCTTATGATGATTTCGTGCAGTACAACGGCGAAGCCGGTGCAAAAGAAGCAGGCAAATGGCGTCTAGAAGGTAAAACTTACATCGTTCAGGATGGCGATGTTTTACACTTCCGTTTTAACGTCTAAGTCGTTGCTGTTTGAAAAAGCCCCTTTTGGGGGCTTTTTTTATTGCTTATAAAAAGAGGATTCATACATATAACAGGCTTCCTGGAAGCGTATAAGATCAACACATATTAACAATAATGATAACTATTCTCATATATAAATATTAAATTAGAGCGTATCTTAAATCTAATGAAAAATAACCTAACTCTATTCTTCCCAAGGAATCCTGCCAATGAGCTACACCTTGCCTGCACTACCTTATGCTTATGATGCGCTAGAGCCTCATATCGATAGCAAGACTATGGAAATTCATCATAGTAAGCATCATCGAACCTATATCAATAATATCAATGCAGGAATCGCGGGCACAGAATGGGAGGATTTATCGGTCGAAGCCTTAATTAGCAAATTCAATGAAGTGCCCAAGCAACTCAGACAGAACGTGATCAACAATGCCGGTGGACATGCCAATCATTCCCTGTTTTGGACAGTGATGAGTCCAGACGGCGGTGGTCATCCCGAAGGTGAAATTGCCAAGGCGATCGAACATGAATTAGGAGGATTCGAGGCATTTAAAGAAGCGTTTACCCAAGCAGCGCTTAGCCGTTTTGGTAGTGGTTGGGCCTGGTTAAGTATGGCGCCAGATCAAACGCTTATTGTGGAAAGTAGTGCTAATCAGGATTCTCCAATGATGCATGGCAATATTCCCCTGTTAGGTCTGGATGTTTGGGAACATGCCTATTATTTGCTATATCAAAACCGTCGTCCGGAATATATCTCTGCTTTTTTCAATGTCGTGAACTGGAAAGAAGTAAATCGTCGTTATCTGGAAGCGTTGAACGCGCTTTAAATCTTTGAGGAAATCGACCATGTCTACACGTACATTGATTCAACGCATGATTGGCAGCACACTCCTGATCTGCGGTGTAATGGTACTTTTATTAGAACATATGTGGATGCCCTATTTTTAAAGCTTATTTTGCTAAAAAAGCCAGTCATTCAGACTGGCTTTTTATAGGTACATTTAAATGGACAAAGGTTTATTGCATATTGGCAATTGCAGTACCTTTTTGCTTAGGATCAGTATTTCCGAGTGCAGGATGGGCAATGGCATTCTGACATTGCAGTTTATCCCGCTCATAATCTGCCTGTTTTTGTTGCAGGCTGTTGCCATTTTCCATAGTCGTCCGCGCCCATATTTCCAGACTGGTCAAGGCTTTACGACACAGGGCATATTTGCCTTCGGTCACCGAATCAGTCATTTTGACATTAATCCGCCAGTCTGTACTCAATTTACGTGCTGGTTGACGTACCTGTGTTTCCAGCTGATCCACTTCTTTATTATAGACCAGAGGATCCACTTCATTGATCAGTTGCCATGCGGCATTGGCATAAGTCGTCGCATCATTAGTCAGTTTAGGTGCCGGTTTAATTTCTGGCTTATCAGTCGATTGACTGTCATTCCCACACGCTTGTAACAATATTGCCGTGCTTATTAAAGCAGCAGTCAGCATCGCACGTGTCTTGAACATCCACATATCAGGCTCGCCAATTTAAACATTTCGGCACTATGCTATTAAATTCACGTAGAATACACAATCTTCATTTGACCCATCGTTCAACTCTCCTTCAAGGTGTGTCGTGTCTGAACCGAATCAACTCGCTACGCAACCTGCTGGCTTCTGGCAAGGTGCAAAAGATAGCCAAGCGATTATCTTCACTTATTTACCAGTGTCGTTTGCTTTTGGTGTTTCAGCCACTCAGTTTGGCTTTACCGCCTGGGAAGCACTGTTCCTGTCCTGCTCGATGTATGCAGGTGCCAGCCAGTTCCTGGTGGTCGCTCTCTTAGGTAGTGGAACATCTATCTGGATGACGGCATTAACCGTGATTGCCTTAGACATTCGTCATCTGCTTTATGGCCCTGCGTTACAAAATCTGATTCAAGACCGGCTGAATTTAAAGAAAACGGCAATCTGGTCTTGGGGTTTGACCGATGAAGTTTTTGCCTCCGGCATGATCAAGCTCTCGCAACGGCGACAGGAATGGTCAGAATCCTGGATGCTCGGTTTAAGCCTGTTTAGCTGGATGTCCTGGGCACTCGGATCTTTCCTCGGTGGATTGTTTGCCGATCAGGTCAGCAACCTGCCGCAATTCGTACAGGCTGCGCTGGATTTCTTGTTACCTGCGCTGTTCCTGAGCTTCTTGTTAGCCGCTTTTGAGAAAAAACATACTTTTGTTGTAGCTGTCACAATTCTGGTGTCTGCGATTGCCTGTTATTTTATCGACCTGTCTGCCGCGATCTTTATCGGTATAAGTTCTGGTATTTTCGCAGGCCTGTTCAAGCACTATATTTTGAAACAGCCAGATCCTGAACACGCAGGAGATCAAGCATGAATCTAGAGATTATTCTGGTCGGGATTTTAGTCGGGATTGCCAATTTTGCCTCGCGCTTTGGTCCTTTTTTTGTCATTCAAAAATTTCAGCAAGGTTCGCAAAAACGCGGAGCGTTGTGGCTAAAAATTGCCTTGGGTTCAATTGGCATCGCTGCGATCAGCTCCATGTTGGTAGTTGCTACCCTGCCACCTTTATTAGAAACGCCGAATAAAAGTTTTGCGATGCTGGTTGGCTTTATTGTGCTCACGGTTTTGTATTTTAAGTTTAAACGTATCGTGATGGCGACTCTGACCGCAGCGCTCACCTATGGCCTGGTTTACACCTATGTTCCAGTACCCTTTTAAGCTTTAACTCGTTGATCAATCGAAACAAAGACTTATGCTAAACTCATAGTATAGGTCTTTTTTATATAACAATAAAAACAAGGAAGGATGCGCATGTTTGAGGTCAAACAGGTGATTGAAGGCAAAATCTTTATTCATCATCGGCGCGATGAAATGTTAACCGTATTCCATCGACATGAAGTGCCGGCACAATATTTTGAATGTTTTATCAATGCTCAAAATTTTACCGGACATTTTGTCGAAATACATGCTCAACCAGCAGATCAAGTTCGGGTGGTTTATATTAAAAAGAATAGCACCCATCAAATTATTGCTATGCTTAATCAGAGCCAATACGTGCTGCATCTTCATCCTTTGACATTGATTTTGGGTAAATGGAGCTTCAGACATCGTGTCCTGCCGAATACTCTAAAAATTTTTGCTGGTTTATTTGCGCTCCTTTTTATTCTTTTTTCAGCTACCGCCTTTTCAGCAGATCAGTTCCAGCTCACCACCATCTTGCGAGACCGCATTCAATTCACAGTTTTTGGGCTACTGTTATTTTTGCTGTGCTTTGTACTGCCTTTTGTATTGCCCTATGCGTATTTCCTGCATGTTCGTACATTACGTCTGTTAAAGATGCTAAATATCAATACTGAACAAGTTGCACAAATAGAAAAGCTCAAGTCTCAAAGCGGGATTTATCTTCTGCAAACGCAGTCTGACAGCGATGTGAAAATGACAGCGCCTCCTTATTAAAATCTAGAAAAACTTTATAAATAAAACTGTTGGTCAATATCACAATTTTGTATGAATCTTGGCTTAACTGTCGGCTCAGTTCTGCTATGCTAAAAGTCCATAAAATCAAGCATGGATGATCCACATGAGCGTGACTATTGGTACTCCCCTTCAATCTTCTGCCTATAAAGTTCTATTATTGGGTTCTGGTGAACTGGGCAAGGAAGTGGTGATTTCACTACAATGCCTTGGAGTCGAAGTTCATGCTGCTGACCGTTATGATCATGCCCCTGCCATGCAGGTTGCGCATTATTCCTATACCTTGAATATGGCAGATGCTGTAGAACTCAAACAACTCATCAATCAAATCCAGCCACATTTAATTGTTCCTGAAATTGAAGCGATTGCGACCGAAGTTCTGCTTGAAATAGAAGCCCAGAACATTGCTACAGTCATTCCTTCTGCTAAAGCCGTCAATCTGACCATGAACCGTGAAGGTATTCGTCGTCTGGCTGCGGAAGAACTCGGTCTGCCAACTTCAGCTTACCGTTTTGCCGACAGTTTAGAATCCTTCCGCGCGGCCTGTGACGATGTCGGCTATCCAAACTTTGTGAAACCGGTGATGTCATCTTCAGGCAAAGGTCAGTCTCGTGTTACCCGTTTTGATGAAGTCGATGCTGCCTGGGAATATGCGCAAACCGGTGGCCGGGTCAATCAGGGTACTGTGATTGTAGAATCACAAATTGACTTTGATTTTGAAATTACCTTATTGACTGTTCGTGCAAAAAATCCAGAAACCGGCGAAATCGAAACGTCTTATTGCGACCCGATCGGACATCGTCAGGACTCAGGTGATTATGTGGAAAGCTGGCAGCCTCAACCGATGACTCCAGCCGCGCTGGAAGAATCCAAGCGCATTGCCAACAGGGTCACTACAGCACTTGGTGGCTGCGGAATCTTTGGAGTGGAACTCTTTGTAAAAGGCGAAAAAGTATGGTTTAGTGAGGTTTCCCCACGTCCACACGATACTGGACTGGTGACTTTAGCCTCCCAATTTCAAAGTGAATT
This sequence comes from Acinetobacter lwoffii, assembly GCF_024129735.1. Classification (GTDB taxonomy): domain Bacteria; phylum Pseudomonadota; class Gammaproteobacteria; order Pseudomonadales; family Moraxellaceae; genus Acinetobacter; species Acinetobacter lwoffii_H. Next base: position 44,292 of record NZ_JAMXXK010000007.1, read on the forward strand.
TGAGCTGCATGCACGTGCTATTTTAGGCTTGCCGGTGAATACTGCACGACATAGTGTGGCTGCCAGTGCGGTAATTTATGCTGGGGTAGATGATCGCAATCTTTCCTTTTCTGGCCTGAATCTTGCTTTAGCAGACGGCAATACCGATTTGCGCCTGTTTGGCAAACCTGAAGGTTTTAAACGTCGTCGTATGGGCGTTGCCACAGCACGTGCGGAAAACATTGAACAGGCACGTGAACTGGCCCTCCAGGTCGCCAACCAAGTTAGCGTCAACCAAAACTAAGCTGAAATACCAACGGACGACTGTATATGATCAACACCCATCCACTGCTGAATTACGCTAAAAGCAACCATGACATTAAAGCCATCAATCAATGGCGCAGTGATGTCGAAAATCAGCTTCAGGAGAGTTTTGAAAATGGCCAGTCGATTCGGGATATTATTCTGGCGCGTTCCAATCTGATCGATGAAGCCCTGCAGTTTCTCTGGCAGCATGCCGAACTGGATCAAACCGATTTGGCCCTGTTTGCTGTCGGGGGTTATGGCCGTCGTGAAATGCTGCCTTATTCTGATGTCGATATCATGATCTTGTCAGAAGACGAGATTAACCCGGAACAGGAACAACTGATTTCTACATTTATTTCATCGCTTTGGGATGTAGGGAATTTCAAACCCGGTATCAGTGTCCGCACCATCAATGAATGTGTTAATCAGGCCAGCAGTGATCTGACCGTTGCCACCACCCTGATTGAAGCCCGCCTGATTATTGGCAATGAAAACCTGTGCAAATGGCCACGTCGCATCGTGTCACGTACCTGGACCGACAAAACCTTTTTTGATGCCAAGATGGATGAGCAGCATAAACGCTATGCTCAGCACAACAATACCGAAAGCAATCTGGAACCAGATATTAAAAATGCGCCGGGTGGCATCCGTGATATTAATCAGATTGGCTGGATTGCTAAACGGCATTTCCGTGTGAACCGGATTTATGATCTGGTACATCTCGGTTTTATTTCAGAATTTGAACTCGGTGTGCTTGAGGAAGCTGAAAGTTTTCTCTGGGAAATCCGTCATCACCTGCACCGCCTGACCAAACGCGATGAAAACCGCTTATTGTTCGATTATCAACGTGATATTGCCGCCAAATTCGGCTATGTACGTGAAGAGGCGCATCATCCGAACTATCCAATTGAACAATTCATGAAGCGCTATTATCGCAGTGCGCAGCAAGTATCCACGCTGAACGAAATGCTGCTGGCCTATTTTAATGAATCGGTCATTACGCCACGTTTACCGCAATATGAACGCCAGATCGAGGAAATCAACCAGAACTTTAAACTGGTTGACGGCAAACTGGCTGTGCAGCATCACAAGATTTTCTCGGAAAATCCAAGCGCGATTCTGGAAATTTTCTATCTGCTGGCCAATCGTCCTGAGATCGAAGGTATTCGTGCGCGTACTTTACGCCTGCTGACCCTGGCTGGAAAACGCATTGATCAGGATTTTCGTGATAATCCGGTGCATCAGGCGCTATTTATGGCGATTATCCGTTCACCGCATCGACTCTACGATACTATGGTCGCGATGAAGCGTTATGGTGTGCTTGGAAATTACATCCCGGCCTTTGGACAGATTCTGGGACTGATGCAATATGACCTGTTCCATATCTATACGGTCGATGCACATACCTTATTGCTGCTGCGTAATTTAAACCGCTTTAAAGAACCTGAATTTGCCAAGGAATTTCCGGTGGTCAGTTCAGTGTTTCAGCGTCTGACCCGTCGTGACATAGTCTATCTGGCAGCAATTTTCCATGATATTGCCAAAGGCCGTGGTGGTGATCACAGTGAACTTGGCGCCAGTGATGCGATTAAATTTTGCCGTAGCCATGGCTTTACTGAACGCGAAAGTAATCTGGTAGCCTGGCTGATCCAGAATCATCTGGTAATGTCTGTCACCGCCCAGAAAAAAGACATCTCCGATCCGGATGTGGTCAAAGAATTCGCAGAAAAAATGGGTGATATGGAACATCTGGACTATTTGTACACCCTGACAGTCGCCGATATTAACGCCACCAATCCGAAGCTGTGGAATACCTGGCGTGCCTCGCTGATGCGTCAACTATATACTCAGGCACGCGACGTGATCCGTTCCGGTCTGGGTCGTCCGGTTGATTATCAAATGCTGATTGAAGATACCAAATTTGTGGCCAGCGAACTTCTGGTTCAGGATTTTTCACTGGATGAAGTAGAAAAAGTCTGGCAGGAACTTGGTGATGACTATTTCCTGAAAGAAACAGCAGATGAAATTGCTTGGCATACTCGTGCCATTTTACAGCACGGCGACAATCCTGCCCCACTGGTGTTAATGCGGGCACACCGTAAATATGCCCAGGATGCGGTACAGATCTTTATTTATACGCAGGATCAACCCAACCTGTTTGCTACCACGGTGGCTATTCTGGATCGCATGAATCTGGATGTACAAGATGCACGAATTATTACTGCCACTAAAGCGTTCAGTCTGGATACCTATGTGGTACTGGACCGTTTTGGTACCTTATTGACCGATCCGGAACGCGAAGCCACAGTGATTGAAGCCCTGAAAGATGCCTTGAGCCATTCAGATGAATATCCGGGCTTGATGCAACGCCGGATTCCGCGTCAATTACGTCATTTCGATATTGAAAATACAGTCGATATTACGATGAATGCGGCCTTGAATCAGAATATGGTCGAAATTGCCACTCTCGATCATCCCGGTTTACTTGCCAAAATCGGTGGTTTATTTATGATGCAAGGGCTGGATATCCACTCTGCCAAAATTGCCACACTGGGCGAACGTGCCGAAGATATATTCTTTGTCACCAAAAAAGATGGCAACCCTATGACACCTGGAGAATCTGCTGAATTTGCAGCTGCACTTAAAACTGCGCTGGATGAAGCCTCTCATCAGGTTTGTAGTCAACACTCACATTAAAACGCGGTTACTTATTCATGAACTCTAGCTTGTCTCTACTGCATCCTTATCCGTTTGAAAAGTTAAATCAGCTTTTTGCGGATATCCAGCCTGCAAATATGCCGTTAATTCCCCTATCGATTGGTGAACCAAAGCATCCTGCACCAGAGTTTGTGAAACAAGCAATTATCGATAACTTCAAACATTTGTCGACGTATCCAAACAGTAAAGGCCTGCCGGAGCTACGTGAAAGTATTGCCCAATGGCTGACGCACCGTTTTCAGCTAAATAGCATCAGTGCAGACAGCAATATCCTGCCTGTTTCTGGTACACGTGAAGCGATTTTCTCGTTTGTACAGGCTTTGGTGAATCGTGAAGATGCACCTTATGTGGTGATGCCGAATCCGTTTTACCAGATTTACGAAGGTGCAACACTGCTTGCAGGGGCAAAACCTTATTTCATCAACTGTACTGAGGAAAATAATTACCTTGGTGATTTTGATGCTGTTCCGGCAGAAGTCTGGGAAAAAACTGCACTGCTATTTGTCTGTACCCCGGGCAATCCAACCGGTGCAGTGCTGTCGAAAGAACAGTTTAAAAAACTGATTGCCCTGTCGGATCAATACAACTTTGTGATTGCTTCAGACGAATGCTATTCGGAACTGTGGTTTGACCAAGCACCTGTAGGTTTACTGGAAGTTTGTGCTGAAATCGGCCGGGATGACTATAAAAACTGTGTGGTGTTTCATTCACTATCTAAACGTTCTAACCTCCCAGGCATGCGTTCAGGTTTTGTCGCCGGTGATGCGAACCTGTTAAAACCTTATTTGCAATATCGTACATACCACGGCGCAGCAATGCCGGTACAACATCAACTGGCTTCAATCGCTGCCTGGGATGATGAAGCGCATGTGGAAGAAAACCGGGTGCAATATCGTGCCAAGTTTGATTTATTTCAACAGGAACTCGGACATTTATTGCCACTCAAAAAACCGGATGCCGGTTTCTACTACTGGTTAAAAGTTGACAATGATGAAGCCTTTGCCAAACGCCTGATGGAAGAAGCACATATTAAAGTTCTTCCGGGTCGTTATTTATCTCGCAATACCGAACAAGGTAATCCGGGTGAAAATCATGTACGTCTGGCACTCGTAGCCGATCTGGCGCAATGTGAAGAAGTTATTCAACGACTGAAAACCATTCTCTAAGTTTTAATCATGATTAGAAAACCCACTGTAGATCAGTGGGTTTTTTAATTAACATTAGATGAGCTCTACTTTTATCTCATACTGAGAAAATGACGCTGACTCTTACAACACTTTGGCAATTTCATCTTCAAGATCTTCAGGCTTGGTGGTTGGTGCAAAACGGTTCAACACCTTGCCATCACGACCAATCAGAAACTTGGTAAAATTCCATTTAATTCCATTGCCTAAAATACCTTTGGAATTATTGGTTAAATAGCGAAAAATGGCGTGCGCTTCAGGGCCTTTGACATCCACCTTAGAAAACATCGGGAAAGATACCCCGTAATTCTTCTGGCAAAATTCACCAATCTGTTCATTGGAACCTGGATCTTGACCACCAAACTGATTGCATGGAAATCCCAAAATTTCCAGACCTTGATCTTTATATTTTTCGTAAAGTTTTTCTAATCCTGAAAACTGTGGGGTAAAACCACACTTACTCGCTGTATTGACGATCAAAAGTACCTTGCCTTCGTAATCTGCAAGTGGCTTGCTTTTGCCATCTAACAATTCAGCTTCAAACTGATAAATGTTAGTCATGGATAGGTTTCCTCATCATTTTTTTCTTGTGTTTCTAAGTCCAAAGAAGCCGAGTTGACACAATAACGTAAGCCCGTCGGCTCTGGACCATCCGGGAAAACATGCCCTAAATGTGCGTCACAATGATGACAAACAATCTCAGTTCTGACCATTCCGTGTGAAGTATCAGGTAATTCTTCTACCACCGAACTGCTGACGGGACGGTAGAAACTTGGCCAGCCACAGCCGCTGTCATACTTGGTCTCAGACGAGAACAGTGGCGTGCCGCAGCAACGGCATACATAGGTGCCATCTTGCTTGGTATTCCAGTATTTTCCAGTAAATGCCGGCTCGGTTCCCTTCTCGCGCGTAATGCGAAACTCCTCAGGTGATAACTCTCTTTGCCATTCCCGGTCTGATTTATTGAGTTTTCCCATGATCACATACCTTTTTATCTTGCTATTTAAAATAGGATAATCCTATATTTACGTGATTCATTTTAAAAATTCTAGTCTTTATTCAACATTTTACAAAAGACATATAATGCCTAAAAAAGCAAAAAGAAAGCAAATATAAAAATAAAAGTAAGCAATTTTTACATTAAATGTTTTTTAGTGAGCAAATTTAATGGTATTCTTAGCTCTAAATTTGCTCAGGATTAAAAAATGTCGCAAAAAAAGAGCGTAATTTTTAAAAATCTGCTGCCTGTGATCAAACAATATCAGCAGCTTGGATTTACGCATGAAAAAATTGTTGCACTACTTCGAGATGAACATGATCTCGATCTAGTCACAACTGAGACATTTAAAAGTTATTTATATCGTTATGCAAAAGTGACCTCCACTCCTTCCGAGAACATCAAAATGCCGAACACTTTCCAAACCCCTCGCGAGATCAAGAAATCATCTAAGCTCGAGCATGTGTGCTACGACATTCGCGGACCTGTGTTACGAGCGGCCATCGAGATGGAAGAAGCCGGTCACAAAATTATCAAATTAAATATTGGCAACCCTGCCCCATTTGGGTTTGAAGCACCACAAGAAATTATCAACGATGTGGCTTTAAACCTGCCGAATGCGATTGGCTACACGGATTCCAAAGGGATTTTCCCGGCGCGTAAGGCGATCTGTCAGTATTATCAGCAAAAAGGCATTCTAGATATGCACGTCAATGACGTCTATATCGGTAATGGTGTGTCTGAACTGATCGTGATGGCCATGCAGGGTCTGCTGGATGATGGCGATGAAATGCTGATTCCAATGCCAGATTATCCACTCTGGACGGCGGCAGTGAATCTATCTGGCGGTACAGCGATTCACTATAAATGTGATGAAGAAAATCACTGGTATCCAGATATTGCTGATATGGAAAGCAAAATCACGCCGAATACGCGTGGTATTGTGATTATCAACCCGAATAACCCGACCGGTTCGGTTTACCCACGTCATGTGTTGCAACAAATCGTCGACTTGGCGAAGAAATATGACCTGATTTTATTTGCTGACGAAATCTACGACAAAATTATTTACGATGGGATTGAGCATGTTGCTGTAGCAGCTCTGGCTGGCGATCAGCTCTGTGTTTCGTTTAACGGTTTATCTAAAGCCTATCGTATTGCTGGTTTCCGTTCCGGCTGGATGGCCATTACCGGCAATAAAGCACGTGCAGCAGACTATATCGAAGGTCTGGATATGCTTGCATCGATGCGTCTGTGTGCCAACCATCAGGCACAATATGCAATTCAGACTGCACTGGGCGGTTATCAGTCAATTAACGACCTGATTCGTCCGGGTGGGCGTTTATATGAACAGCGCAATATTGCCTGGGAAATGCTGAACGAGATTCCAGGTGTGTCTTGTGTCAAACCTGAAGGCGCAATGTATTGCTTCCCGAAACTGGATCCGAATGTGTATCCAATTCAGGACGATGAAAAACTGATGCTGGATTTGTTACGTGCAGAGAAAGTACTTCTGGTTCAAGGGACAGGCTTTAACTGGCCAACACCGGATCATTTCCGTGTAGTGTTCCTGCCGGCTGAAAATGAACTGCGTGAAGCCATTACCCGTGTTGGCCGTTTCCTGGCCAAGATGCGTTAATTCTTGAAATAGACAATATAAAAAACCGCGTTGATACGCGGTTTTTTATTTCTCTGAAAAAATTCAGGCTTTTGACTGATGAAATCTTAAAAATCATACCGGTTTCTTTGAGCAAATTTCTGCACTCAATGGTTTCTTCTCAGGCAATTTCCCCTCAATCATGAAGATTCATGTTATTTTTTGATCAAATATAAAATTCTATGAGTACACGGATGTCCTCAAACACAATCAAGCTCAGCCTGTTTCTCTGTCTTAGTATGTGCTTGGGCATTGGCATTCTTCGTTTCTCTTACACCGCGTTGTTACCTGGTACACGCGAAGCCTTTGGCTGGAGTACAGATTTTGCCAGCCTCTTGGGCAGTGCCAATTTGCTGGGTTATTTAATCGGTGCATTTACGGCCATGCGTCTGCCTCAAGACCGCAGCATGAGTACCTATATTCAAATTTCAGCCTTTGCCGGTATGCTCAGCCTGATGTGCTGTGCATTTTCTGGTTTTTCTGAAGTATGGTATATCGCTTGGCGGATTATTTCCGGGATCAGCGGTGGACTGATGATGATCTTATCGCCGAGTGTGGTTGCACAGTGCTGTGAACTTCAAGACCGTCTTAAAATCAACTTTATTGGTTTTAGCGGAATTGGACTAGGCGTTTTAATTGCGACCCTGTTTCTGCCTTATCTGGATCAAATTTCCATACAGACGGCCTGGCTAATCTTATGTGGTTTTGCTTTGCTTATCTGTATCGTTTTAAGTTTACTGATTCAGAAATTTAAGCCGTATTTGTCCGCACAAGCCCCTTCGGTTATCTCTACTCTATCTTTGAATAGCGTCTTTTATAGTTTATTGACGGTTTACGCCTGTAGTGCTTTCGCCTATATACCACATTCACTCTTCTGGATTGATTATTTAAGCCAGCAGTTGGGATTGAGCTTGTTCTGGATTAATTTCAACTGGATTCTGTATGGACTAGGTAGTGCTTTAGGTGCCTTGAGTGCTTATGCACTGGCCAGAAAATGGGGTAATTTTGCTGCCCTGAAAATTCTTTATAGTCTTTATATTATGGCTATTTTTATTGCGACTCTAGATGCCAGTCCATTGCTCACTTTTAGCTCTTCCTTTTTCACTGGGATGTTAAATCCGGCTGTGGTGTTCCTGACCTCCTATACCATTTTGCAACTGTATGGACTGGCTTATAAAAAACTCTGGAGTATTGCCACCTTGTGTTTCGCCTCGGTTCAGCTGATCGGTGGCCTCAGTTTTAGTACGCTACAATATTTTGGATTGAGCTATCATCAACAGTTCGTACTAGCTACATTCGTTCTTCTGTTAGGAACATTGCAATTATCCTGGTGTACACGTCCTGCCAAACTCAAGCCTGAACAACAAACTCAGCCGGCGTCTGCTCATGGAGAAGGAACTAAATAAGGATAAGGATTGGTTGCTCCTTGCCCACCCAAATAAATCCCATAATGTAAATGCGGTGGGGTGTTTTTGGCATTGCCCGTATTACCCACGTAAGCGATGACTTCACCCGCTTCGACCCAGTCGCCTTCCTGAATATGTTCTGCATAGTCATCCAGATGTGCATAATAATGTTGGCTCATATTTGGACCGGTCACCCAGATGATTTTTCCACCCAGATTGTTGGTGCCAATCCTACGCACAATACCTGGGGTCGCGCTAAATACTGGCGTACCGCGTTTGGCAAAAATATCCGTACCTTCGTGTTTACGACCGTCACTACGCGCTGCTCCCCAAGTATCATTAATCTGACCAACTCTGACGCCTTCAACCGGAATCTGTAGCGGAGCTTCTAACTGGGCTCTCTGTAATTGCCAATACAGATAAGGGCTTTTCCAACCTGCTGCTTCACCTGAAGGCGGTGGCTGACAGGCAGTTAGTAGAAAACCTATAGATAACAGTAAGCTTATAATCCGAAGAAATTTCACCAATATTCGCATTAAATTAAATAGATGACTTTTATCTTAATCACAACCGCCTAATTTAAAGTCACAATCCTGTTATTTTTAGTGATGATTTTATACAAGCGTTCAAATAACAAAACCCTCAAATGAGGGTTTTGTTATTTTAGGTGGATAGGAGATTATCTACGTTTTTTAGCACGAGATGGTTTCGATGGTTGTTGCTGTTGTTGCTGTTGCTGCTCTTCATTCTGAGCATTGTCCTGCTTGTCTTTTTGTTGGACCTGCTTATGTCTCGCTTTAGCTTTAGCCATGATTTACTCCTTTGGAGAAACGTCTCTATATCACTGGAAGTTCCATTCATCACTGTAACGTTTATACAAAATAAGCCAATCGCTGAGCTGTATCCAAATACGTCAATGTAATACAGTGTTTACTAAGTTATTCAGCTTAGAACGAATCATTTCTAGGCTCATTACACTTCTTACATGATCTTGCAGCCTGATACTTATTTTAACGTTTAACCTTAAACCGTTCAGCCTTTGCTTCCCAATAAAGTGATAAAAAAACCCGCCGTAATTGCGGGTTTTTTTATTCATAAATTGCATCGCAATTTCAGGTATCCATATTAGCAATAATCGCCTCACCAAACTCGGAACAACGAAGTAAGGTCGCCCCTGGCATCAGACGCTCGAAATCATAGGTCACCGTTTTTGCCGCAATCGCACCCGAAATCCCCTTGATGATCAGGTCGGCAGCTTCTGTCCAGCCCATATCACGCAACATCATTTCAGCAGACAAAATAATCGAACCCGGATTTACTTTATCTTGTCCGGCATATTTAGGCGCTGTGCCGTGGGTTGCCTCATAGACTGCAATCGAACCGCCAATATTGGCACCTGGTGCAATTCCGATTCCACCGACTTCCGCGGCCAGCGCATCAGAAATATAGTCACCATTTAAGTTGAGTGTCGCAATCACAGAATATTCTGCTGGACGCATCAGGATTTGCTGCAAGAAGGCATCTGCAATGACATCTTTAATAATAATGTCTTTACCCGTTCTTGGATTTTTGATTTTAACCCACGGACCACCATCTAAAAGCTCACCGCCAAAACGTTCCAGCGCAACTTCATAACCCCACTCTTTAAACGCCCCTTCGGTATATTTCATGATATTGCCTTTGTGCACTAACGTCACACTAGGCTTGTCATTTTCAATGGCGAACTGGATGGCTTTACGCACCAGACGCTGGCTACCTTCTTTGGAAACAGGCTTGATCCCGATCCCACAATTGTCTTCAAAGCGGATGTTGGTTACACCCATTTCTTCTTTCAGAAACTTGATAACCTTTTTCGCTTCCGGAGAATCTGCTTTCCATTCAATACCGGCATAAATATCTTCTGAATTCTCACGGAAAATCACCATATCGGTCAGTTCAGGATTATGTACCGGCGAAGGCACGCCCTCGAACCAGCGCACCGGACGTACACAAACATATAAATCCAGTTCCTGGCGTAGGGCCACATTCAAGGAACGAATACCACCACCGACTGGCGTGGTCAGTGGGCCTTTGATCGATATTACATAATCGCGCAGCGCTTCGAGAGTTTCTTCAGGCATATAGGTGCCGTAAATTTTGTCAGCTTTTTCACCGCAGTAGACTTCCATCCATTCGATGGAACGCTTCCCGGCGTATGCTTTTTGCACAGCAGCATCTACCACAGTTCGCATTGTTGGTGTAATATCTGCACCAATTCCATCCCCTTCGATAAATGGGATAATTGGATTATTTGGTACGTTGAGTGACAGGTCTGCATTAACGGTAATTTTGGTACCATCCACAGGTACTACGATTTTTTGATATCCCATTATTAGTATTCTCCCGGATGCCGCTGACAAATCTAAAATAATTGCCGATTAGGCAATACTTTCAACTGTTCTTAACGCATAATATTCTAATCCAGATTTGTTGTTTTTGAGATTTATACGGGAAATAACTAAATTTCCCTTTTAAATAAACCTCTACATTTTTTAAATTAATGTAATTATAGAAGTTATTTCCTATGAAAATCGTCATTCTAAACAAACCTTATGACGTCCTCTCCCAATTCCGTGCGGATGAAAAGCACCCAACCATGGCTGATTTTGTCAACGACAAAGATTTACGTCTTGCGGGTCGTTTGGACATGGACTCAGAAGGTCTGGTTTTCCTCACCGATCACGGTGGTCTCAACCAATATATCACCAATCCTGCCAATAAAAAGTTTAAAACTTATATGGTGCAAGTGGAAGGTGATGTGACCGAAGAAGCACTTGAACAGCTTCGTAAAGGCGTTGAACTTAAAGATGGCATAACGCTTCCTGCACGTGCTGAAAAAGTGTCTGAACCGGAATGGCTGTGGGAGCGTAATCCTCCTGTACGTTTCCGTGCCTCTGTTCCAACGTCTTGGGTTGAGATTTCGATCTGTGAAGGTCGTAACCGTCAGGTTCGTCGTATGACATCTGCTGTCGGCTTCCCTACATTGCGTTTGATCCGTACCAAAATTGGTGAGATTGATTTGGTTCGTATGGGATTGCAACCGGGCGAAACCAGAGAAATTGAACCATTATTATATCCGGACTTCCAGAATGTTCCTGCGGAAGAACCATACCGTTCACGTTCTTATGTGAAAAAGCCGGGTGGTACGGGTGGTAAGCCAATGGTTCGCAAGAACAAAGATGGTTCTGTGAAAAAGTCTGGCACCAAACGTATCTGGCAAATGGATGAAAGTGAAAAGCCGCGTCGTAAGACCAATGGCACAACTCGTCCAAATACCAAAGCACCACGTGGTCGCGGCCGCGGTCGTGGCTAAGTTTGAATAGATTCAATCAAGCTCACTTCGGTGGGCTTTTTTTATTACATAACTTAAATATTTTTTATTTTTCAATCTATTAGAATTAATTAAAGTATTCATTTTAATGTGAGTCTCATGAAAAAAATAATTTTCGCTTTAGCTGCGACTTCCCTTTCAACTTTTGGCTTTGCCAATCCGCTGAGTGTGCATGTACTTAATCAGGAAACCGGCCTACCCTCTGCTAATGTCACGGTCACCCTAGAAGCTCAACAAGGTGAGAAATGGGTCAAGCTCAATGAAGCCAAGACAGACAGTAATGGTCGTATTAAAGAATTTTATCCTAAAGACACCGCGTTACAAAAAGGCGTTTATAAAGTAACGTTTAAAACGAGTGATTGGTTTAAGGCCAATAATCAACGGACGTTCTTCCCTGAAGTGCCGGTAGTTTTTGTGATTGATGGCACGTTGGAGCATTACCATATTCCACTGTTATTAAGTTCTTATGGCTATTCAACGTATCGGGGGAATTAAACTTCTATATCGACTCTTGAGATATTTGAAATCCTACACGAGGATTTTTTCTAGGTGTAGTGATGGTGAATTTGACTTTAAAATCATATAAATTCCCATATTTATCTTCGTAGCCTATTTTACCCCTTATCATTAACTCCTTGTCTGCAAATAACTTTGTATATTGTTCTTTGAGCAAATTAATTTGAACTCTCTGTTCTTCATTTTTACTAAGACTTATTAAAAGTGATTCATATCTTTTAAAATCCTCATCAAAAAAATATATATTTTTAGCTTCTTCACCATAATTTTTTAAATTTAAATAAATACAAACAATATAAATATCAAAAACATCAATAATATTTCCATCATTATCACGATCTTCGTACCTATCTTCGTGTTCAAAAAAAGTAGTTCTACTTAAATTTAACTGAGGTCGCACTGCTTTTCTTGCTGATTTTAGCTGTTGTTCTTGTAAAGAAACTAAATCGTCTGTTGTTTAACACTTTCCCGCATCTCATCAATCTGAAGTTGTAATGCTTTTTCCTGTTGCTCTAATGCTTTTGTATTTTGCTCTAACTGTTTACCTTGCTGAACATAACCTAAAATCAGCCAGAGAAAAGCAATTGGCGCAAATATTCCCGCTAGAAAATCTCCAAGTTCATTTAATGAAGTAGGCGAACTCAATCCACCAAACATCCAAAAAGAAGTAATTACAGCAAGCCAAATTACTGTAATTCCAATGCCACAATTTAAACTTTTCTGATTCATGTTCTTCTAATAAATACTGATATCTAAGCACTTTTTACATGACTTGTCTTATGTATGCAAATTAAGCTTTTAGCTACTTTTTTAGTTTTTCCTTGTTATTCTCCTGCTGGAATGCTATTTATGATTCATATAATTTATTTTTTAAAATAAAACGTATCTTAAAAGGGAGTTTTGCAATGGATCAGCAAGTCAGCCAGATGTTTAATCAGGACCGGTTAATTCAGCATCTAGGTGCTCATCTAGTTTCTTATAACCATAATTATGCAAAGATCGAATTAAAGGTGACTGAACAGCATTTACAGGGTCATCAGACCTGTAACGGTGCCGTGATTTTCGCACTGGCAGATGCAGCTTTTGCCATTGCCTGCAATACTGGTGAACATCCGGCAGTTGGTCAACATTGCGGTATTCATTATTTAAAACCGGGATTGCTTGGCGACACGCTGACTGCTGTAGCCGAACACAAAACCAGCAGTGGCCGTAGTGGCATTTATGACATTCAAGTGATGAATCAACATAATCAAATCGTGGCAGAATTCCGTGGTACATCACGACTGATCATTAAATAGATTTTCTTTCAACATGCACTTCAATAAAAAAACCGGTGACGATGCACCGGTTTTTTTAAATTAAGAATAATTTCGGATTTAAACTTTAAGCCATTTCTCGGCTTTAGCCTGATCTTCTACTTTCAGTTCAACTTCGGTCAGTTCAGAACCCGCGGCTTGAACTTCAAAACTCATCAGCTCATCACGACGGAATGCATACACTGTAAAAGTACCTTGCTGTTTTGCATAGCTTTCAACAAGTTTGGTCGTTGCTTTTAAGCCATCAATTGCAATAATGACATCATTGGCAGAAAGGCCAGCGAGTACAGCAACCCCATCACGACGCGCAGATTGAACTAGAACACCTTCCGGCTTATCTACCAGTTTTAAACCGAATGGCAAAGACTTGTCATTTTTCAGGCTATAAGCCATACCAAACTCAGGGAATAGCTGATCGAGCGGCAATTCATCTGTGGTATTGATCAAGTGATTAATCTGTTCTGACCAATCATCTCCTGTCAATTCTTTACACAATTCAAAGATCGTCCGTTCATGCACCTGAACGCCTTTCTGGGCATTTTCATACAAACGGCGCATCAAAGCATCCAGACTTGAACCACGTAAACGCAGACCCAAATCCAGGCACAGTGCAACTAAACAACCTTTGTTGTAATAGCTGGTACCCGCATTATTCGAGTTTTCATCCTGACGATAGAATTTCACCCAGGCATCAAAACTGGATTCAGACACTGACTGAATCACACGTCCCGGATTTTGCAAATAACGGTCAATCTGTGCTTTTAACAAAGCAATATACGATTCCTGATTAATCACGCCGCTACGCAGCAAAATCAAATCATCGTAATAAGAGGTGAAACCTTCAAAGATCCATAACAGAGAGGTATAACCTTCTCTGTTTAAATCATAGTTAACGAAGTTTTCAGGGCGAATAAACTTCACCAACCATGAATGGAAATATTCGTGGCTACATAAGCCGAGGAAACGCTGATAATCTTTTGAAGGTTCTTCAGGTTCATTGGCCTTAGGCAAGTCATCACGTGGTGAAATCAGGCTAGTCGAGTTCGGATGCTCCAGACCACCATAGCTATTACCGGTTGCCATGGTCATAAAGGTATAGTCTGTAAACGGCGCCGAACCAAACATTGAAATTTCTGTGGCACAAATTTTTTCAATGTCCTGCTGCATACGCGCCGCATTCATGGCATGTTTGCCTGACACCACAAATTCATGCGGAATACCATTTGCTTCAAAACGGAAACGGGTTTGCTCTGCCAGCTCAAATGGCGCATCAATCAATTCGGCATAGTTTTTGGCTTTGAGCGTGAAACGGCCTTTGACCAGACTTTTGGCCTGCATGCCGGTTGCCAATTGGAAATGCTTTAATTCATCTGGTAAAAATATTTCTAGTTCAATTTCTTTATTTTCCTGACCTTCCAGACCTAAACATGCACAAGCCGGGTTCACGTAGAGACGATTTTGATCCACGTATGCACCACGAACGGACAGGTCATAGGCATAGACATCATATTCCACTGTAATCAGTTCATGATCGGTATTAAATAGACGCCATTTGTTCTTTTCAAATTTCTGGATCTGTAACTGGCGCCCATCTTCATCATAGGCTTTGACCGCTTCAATGTGCTTGGAAAACTCTCGAATCAGATAGCTTCCTGGAATCCAGGTCGGCAATGACAGGACTTGGGTGGGGTCCGCAAGAAAACGAACAGTCACGTGAATAAGATGCTGACGATAATCGTCAAATTCAATTTGATAATGCAACATAATGAACGATATAAAATTAAAATAAATGAGATATAGCTTAGCTTAGCATTTTTTAAGCCAGTATGGTTTAGCTGTCTTATTTGTCTACATTTACGACTAGCTATCTGTATAAAAAAGGCATAGCATGCGTGAAAATTAAATCGTTCAACACCCGCCGGGTTATCAAGGAACACCATTGAAATACATCATCTCACTGATTACGGTTTTCAGTTTATTTATTTCTGCATTTTCACATGCTGCCCTACTCAATATTGTGCCTGAAAGCGTTGAAGCTGAAGCCTGGACCATTCTGGATTCACAGTCTGGTCAAGTCATTGCAGAGCACAATGCCGACGTTCAGCGTGCTCCGGCTTCGCTGACCAAAATGATGGTGGCTTATATTGCCTTAAAGGAAATTGAGGCCGGAAAATTAAATAAAAATGAAGTGTTAACCGCGACCTCTGTGGTTAAAACCGTGATGTGGGATGAGTCACAGATGTACCTGAAAGAAGGTGATCTGATTTCAGTCGATCAGCTTCTGGCGGGCTTAATTATCATGTCTGCTAATGATGCCGCAGTCACGCTGGCTGAGAAAATTTCGGGTGGTATTCCGCAGTTTGTTGAACGTATGAATCAGGAAGCCAAAGCGCTGGGCATGCAGCATACCAATTTCCAGAATCCGGCCGGTATTACCATGCCTGAGCATTATTCGACTGCCGCCGATTTGGCCAGACTGTCTATGGCGGTGGTGAATGAAACCCCGGATTATCTGTATTATTCCAAACAGCCAAGCTTTACTTATAACCAGCATTTTCATCGTGCGACCAACCGTGTGCTTCAGGTCGATCCTACAGTAGATGGTTTAAAAACCGGTTTTACCCGTGCAGCGGGCTATAATCTGGCACTAACCGCCAATCGCGTCACCGCAGATTTTGAAATGCCAAATCGCCGTCTGATTGTGGTGGTGCTGGGTACTAAAAGTGCAGCAAAACGCGCTGAAGTATCACATAAGCTGATGAATCTGGCTTATACCTATACTCGCAATGAAGTAGCGATCAAAGATCAACAGCTACTGGCTGAGTTGCCTGTAATTAAATCCACCTTAAAAATGTTTAAGGTGCAAACCAAGCAACCGCAGATTATTACCACTTCTTTATATGATCAGGGCTACAGTATTGACCTGAATCAGTTTGACCAGACAAATCAGCGTGTCATGCTGAATACTGGTGATGGCGTTTTAAAAAGTATCGAGCCATTACAGGAAACTCAGACTCATATCAATGTTGAAGTGAAAGCGTCTGAACTCATTGCACCTTTGGCGACCATGATGCCTTTGGCGACCATTCAGGTTTATCAGAATAATCAGTTGATTCGCACCATTCAAATTGAAGATCATGTCGAAATTGAAGAAGCCAATCTATTTCAGAAATTCTTTAGCTGGCTACAAAGCTTATTCGGTTTATTTTCAGACAATACGCCAAGCGTAAAGCTTTATCCTTTAGATAGATAATAGCGCTACATCTCAAGTCACTTTTCTTTAAGCTAGAAGATCTCCTCTCTGATCTTCTAGCAGATTCCCTTTATCAATCTCGCTCTCCCCTTGCTTCCTCAAAGCAGCGATACTTACCTGCTCTCACAGAATTGCTACGTTTTGTAATTTGTATAACAATTTTAATCAAGACGCGTTTTAGTGCATGCCATAGTATATTTTCTCTCTATTTCTCTTATTTTTATTAAAAAAATAAACAGGTTAATCATATATGACAGCACATAAAATCGTGATTGTGGGTGGTGGTGCCGGTGGTCTGGAACTGGCGACTCAGCTGGGTGAGAGCTTGGGTAAAAGCGGTAAAGCCCAGATTATTCTGGTCGATCAAAAACTGACACACATTTGGAAACCGCTGCTGCATGAAGTTGCCGCAGGCACCTTAAATCCACATGAAGAAGAAACTAATTATTTTGCCCATTCAGCCGCACATCATTATGAATTTGTCTTGGGGACATTTACCGGTCTGGATCGTGAAGCGAAACAGATTGTGGTAGAAACAGAATATTTCTCCAAAAAAGCCCAAGCCAAGAAGAACCAGCGCATCGACTATGACACCCTGGTACTGGCCTTGGGTTCTACCTCGAATGACTTTAATACCGAAGGCGTCAAACAGTTCTGTCATTTTCTCGACAGCCGTCCACAAGCTGATATCTTTCAGCAGGATCTGTTGCATCTCTACTTGAATGCTCAACATGAAGCTTCGAGCCGTGAACTGAATATCGCGATTATTGGCGCCGGTGCAACCGGAGTAGAACTGGCAGCTGAACTGGTGGAAGCCAAACACAATTTCTTTAAATATGGCTTAAACAAGGTCGACCCAAATAAAGTCAAAATTACCCTGATTGAAGCGGCGGATCGTATTCTGACTGCACTCTCGCCGAAAGTTGCTGAACATACCATGCAACAGCTGGAAAAATTTGGCATTGAGGTTTTGACCAGTCACCGCGTGGCCAAGGTTGATGAAGACAAGATTTATTTTGCAGATGGCTCAAGTCTGGATGCCGAGATTAAAGTCTGGGCTGCAGGCATCAAAGCACCTGAAGTCTTGGCACAACTGCAAGATATGGAAAAAGACAATATTCACCGGTTGAAAGTCTACTCCACCCTGCAAACCAAATCTGATCCAGACATTTTTGCTTTTGGTGACTGTGCACACTGCCAGCCTGCTGCAGATGAACCAGTCTTGGGTCCACGTGCACAAGTGGCTAGCCAACAGGCCAATTTTCTGGCGAATGCCTTGAAAGCGCGTGTCAATGAAGAAAACTATTTACCGATGTTTAAATTTTCTGACAAAGGTTCACTGATTTCCTTAAGCCAGAATAAAGCCGTCGGCGAGTTGCTCGGTCAGGTGAATGTTCAAGGCTTTGTTGCCAAGTCAATGTACGTTTCTTTATACCGAATTCATCAGGCGACCATTCATGGTTATGCGCATGCCGGCATTCTGACTGCAAAAGATTTTGTTACACGAAAAATTTCTCCAAAGCTGAAATTGCATTGAAATTCCAGAATTTGGCCCAATCAATGAAAAAATCGTCAACAAAATTGTCAAATTGCGTTTTTTTGCTAATTTTAGTCTACAAAAATGCAATTTCACTTTATGATGTACCCTTAAAAAATTGAATGGATCAATTAACATGACTGCTATTGCAAATAACCTCGTGGTTTCTTTCCACTACACATTGACTAACGCAGAGGGTGAAACTCTCGACCAATCTCAAGGTGAACCACTTGCCTATTTGCACGGTGCAGGTAACATCATCCCAGGTTTAGAAAATGCGTTAGAAGGCAAAACTGTAGGTGAAAAATTCACTGTAAACGTTCCTGCTGCTGAAGGTTATGGCGAATACAACCCTGACCTAGTTCAAGAAGTTCCTGCGCAAATGTTCCAAGGCGTAGACAACATTCAGGCAGGTATGCAGTTCCAAGCTCAAACTGATGACGGCGTGCAAATCGTAACTGTTAAAGCAGTTGAAGGCGACAATGTTGTTGTTGATGCTAACTTCCCACTTGCTGGTCAAGACCTGACTTTCGAAGTTGAAATCGTATCTGTTCGTGAAGCTTCTCAAGAAGAATTAGATCACGGCCACGTACACGGTGTAGGCGGTCACCAACACTAAGATCTTCTGATCTTGAGTGAAAAAAGGCAAAGTCTGACTTTGCCTTTTTTATTGTCTGAAAATAGCCCGTAAAATATTAACCATCCAATTAACTATAAAAAAAGCAGAGCCATTGCCCTGCCTTTTCAATCCGATCAAGATCCCCTTTTACAGGATGATCACTAGATTATTTGTTTTGGTTATAAATCTGCATGGCTGCTGGCAACTGTTGACGCATTTGCCCAATACGCTGGCTATTCGATGGATGCGTAGACAGGAAGGTTGCACCACTGCCGCCACCGAGTTTGTTCATTTTTTCCCACAAGGTAATGGCTGCATTTGGGTTATAACCTGCGCGCGCCATCAGCATTAAACCGCCTTGGTCAGCACGGCTTTCCAGATTACGCGAGTATGGCAAGCCAATCCCGATCTGACTACCCAATTGTGCGGCTGCAGCACCACCTTGACCCACACCTGCTGCATTTAAGCCAATACCCAAGGCCAGATCAGTCAGGGCCTGAGCACCGATTTTCTGCTTAGAATGCTCTTCTAAAGCATGCACCATTTCATGACCCATAATCGCTGCAATTTCAGCATCGGTCAGATTCAGTTTATTCACGATACCCGTATAGAATACAACCTTACCACCTGGCGCAACAAAGGCGTTAACCTGGTCAGATTTGAGCACAGCCAATTGCCACTGGAATGCCGTACCGGTTTGATTCATCTGGTTAGCAACCGGTTTCAAACGGTTAAATACATTATTAATCCGTTTATAGGTCGCTGAACTGGTATCCAGTTGACCTTTGTTTTTCGCATCATTGACCATGGCATTATAGCTTTGGCTCGCAGATGCATTTAAGGTCGCAGTATCTGCCCCTGCCATATCGGCAATGGTGGTACAACCTGATAATGTGACGACTGTAGCAGCCGCCATACTCAATAAAAGTTTATTCTTCATTATAATTTACTCCGCCTTGGCTCAAGGGCAATTTACATTGTAAAAATTATAAGTGAAAGCGCGCAGCAGCTAAACGCTTAATTCATTCATCTTCTTATAAATTATGTAATTTTTAAGCCAAATACTGTATCGCCAACCAATAAATCAGACAAATAATATTGAGACCCAAATAAATCTGACTCAGTGGTTTTATTTTCTGTTCAAGTATTTCATCTTTACGTTTGAAATATAAAAAAGCATTTTGCAATAAAATAATAGGCACTAAAACACAGGCAATAATGACACTCAGACCAATCAGTGCCGCATAAATCACCTCGGGATTTTGGGTTTGCGCACGAATAATCATCATGGCAATTGTTGGCGCCCCGCCCATCGCGAATAACAATGAATAAAACATGGTCGCCGATATATTTTTTTGCATCCTGCTGCTCATTTTTCTTTCTTTATATACCGCTATGTTAAAGCACATCACGTGGTATTACCGATGCAACTTTAGTCTTGAAATACCTGCATAAATTCAGCATATAAAAAAACCCATCCGGAGATGGGTTTTTATCATTTAAGCTTTAATCAAATCAAGATTAAGCATCAAACGGGTGACGAAGAACAATGGTTTCTTCACGGTCTGGACCTGTTGAAATGATGTCGATTGGACATTCAATCAGTTGCTCAAGACGTTTTACATAGTTCAATGCAGCTTGTGGCAACTGATCCAGCGATTTTGCACCGAAAGTTGACTCAGACCAACCTGGCATTGTTTCGTAAATTGGTTTTAAAGTTTCGAATGCAAGCGCATCAGAAGAACCGACACAACCAGAATCTGCAGCTTCATAACCGACACAGATTTTCACTTCTTCTAAACCATCAAGAACATCAAGTTTAGTCAGGCAAATACCAGACAGTGAGTTTACATCTACTGAACGACGTAGAATTTCAGCATCGAACCAGCCACAACGACGTTGACGGCCAGTAGACGCACCAAATTCATTACCAATGGTACCAAGGTGTTTACCAACCGCATCACCCACATCGTTTGCAGCGTCATAAACCAATTCCGTTGGGAATGGGCCTGCACCGACACGAGTGGTATAGGCTTTGGTGATACCCAGTACATAATCAAGGTGCAAAGGACCCAGACCTGAACCAGAGCTTACGCCACCAGCAGTGGTGTTTGAAGATGTCACATACGGGTATGTACCATGGTCAACGTCAAGAAGTGAACCTTGCGCGCCTTCAAACATGATGTTGTCACCGTTTTTACGGTAGTTATGCAGTTCAGTTGTTACGTCCACAACCAGTGGCGCAACAACCTTACGCCATTCGTCGCAAAGTGCCAGTACGTCTTCTAGCTTAACTGCTTCAACACCGTAGTATTGAGTAAGCTGGAAGTTATGGTAATCCAGAAGCTCAGTTAACTGGGCAGTAAGATGTTCACCGCCACGTACCAGATCAGCAACACGAACTGCACGACGCGCCACTTTGTCTTCGTATGCAGGACCGATACCACGACCTGTTGTACCAATCTTCGCATTACCACGTTTTTTCTCACGTGCTTGGTCCAGTGCGATGTGGTTTGGAAGGATCAGTGGACAGTTTGGAGAAATACGTAAACGCTCTTTAACAGGAACGCCTTCTTTTTCAAGAATGTCCATCTCTTTGATGAGCGCTTCAGGAGAAAGAACAACACCGTTACCAATTAAGCACAATACGTTTTCACGTAAAATACCAGATGGAATGAGGTGTAAGACAGTTTTCTTACCACCCACCACCAGAGTGTGACCTGCGTTATGTCCGCCTTGATAACGAACGACCGCTGCCGCTTGATCTGTGAGCAGGTCGACGATTTTACCTTTACCTTCGTCGCCCCATTGGGTACCAAGTACCACAACATTCTTGCCCATAATAGCCTCATTGCATCATGCTGTTAAAGTTGAAAGCCCCGCTCAGTGACATGAACACTGAGCCAAGCAATTTAAATCGTTTTGACTGTCCACTCACCATCTACGTTCACCAGCTGGTGCGTCGCATATGGAATTGAGTTTAAATCATCATTACCGAGTAACTGAATTACACTTAAGCCTTGTGCTCGAATACTCTGAATCGCATTCAGAAGTTCTGCATCGACACCTTTAGGTGCAACTACCACGTGTACAGCGTCAAACTGACCTGCGCTTAACGCATATAAGTCACAAGAGAAACCTGTGGCAGGACGCGCACGACCGAAATGTTCACCAATGCCATCATAACGACCGCCTTGTGCCAGTGCTGCTGCACGATTCGGTGCATAGACTGCATACATCAGACCAGTATGATAATGGTATGAACGCAATTCAACCACATCAATCCCAATACTCAAGTTTGGCCAACGGGCTTGAACCTGATCTTTGGTAATTTGTAAGGCATCAAAAGCTTGCTTGAAGGCTGGATTCGTCAACACTTCAGCACTTAAATTCGCCTGTAATGCGTCCAGATCGCTGGCATAGCGGCCCAATGCATAAAAGTCCTGACCAAATTTTAGTTCTGCCGTAAATTCTTCCAACTCTGGCAAGGCCTTACGTTGATATAAATCAGACAGTTTACGTTCAGCAACTTTGTTCAAACCTGCTTGAGCCACCAGACTGCGAAATAAGCCGACATGACCCAAGTCCAGATGGATTCCGTCTGCCAGACCTGTTTCCTGAATCAGACTGATCATTAAATCGACCATTTCTACATCGGCATCGATGCTGTCTGAACCAAACAGTTCGGCGCCTAACTGCAAAGGCGCACGCGAGGTATTAAAACCGCGTGGTTTGGTATGCAGAACGGTACCTGCATAGCAGTAACGCGCCACACCTTCCACTGGATGTACATGTGCATCAATACGCGCCACTTGTGGTGTCATATCGGCACGCACACCAAGCAAACGACCAGAAAGCTGATCGATGACTTTAAAAGTGGCTAAGTCTAAATCTTGATTCGATTCTGAGAGAGAAGAGAGAGATTCGATGTATTCAATGAATGGCGTGTACACCAACTGATAACCTCGAGATGCAAGGAAATCCAGTGATTTACGGCGCAAACTTTCAATGACTTGCGCTTGTTCTGGTAATACATCAGCTACACCATCAGGTAATAACCATGTCTCTGAAATGGGCATGTTGTAAACCTAAATTCTTGTCAGCGCGGAACGAATCCGCATAAAAAAATCGGGAGCACACCCGATTTCTCCTAGTCTAACACGATAGTTTTGGCTGTGCATCGCAAAATTTTATAATTTTTACTCTCTTATGCAATGAGCCACAATTGCGTCAACTATCAGCGTTTTATCGTGTATGACCAGCACGCGCTATAAACAAAAAATCATTTTAGACCAATGGCAATGCGGTGGTGCTTTTTACCGTTTGCAATGGAATTTCGGTTTTTACACTTTGGATGCAGGGAATTTGAGTCAAATGATGAATCTGAAATTTACGATAGGCATCCAGATCGGCCACTACAATTCTTAAAAAGAAATCACAATCCCCCGCCATTAACTGGCATTCCACCACTTCCGGCATCTCCTTGATGGCTTCAACAAATTGATCGACCACGGCGGCTTCTTGAGATTTAAGCCAAACCCGTGCAAATACACTCATTGCCAGATTGACTTTTTGCGGATTGAGTAAGGCGACATACTGTTCAATGACCCCATCATCTTCCAGTTGCTTGACTCTTCTTAAACATGGAGATGCAGACAGGCCAATCAGTTGTGCCAGTTCATTATTTTGCAATTTTCCGTTCTTTTGCAGTTCATGCAAAATGCGTTTATCAATTTGATCCATCTTGTTACTTTAGTATTTAAAACCCCTTGAAGCCAATTTAGCGCAATTTAATTCCAAATCAAATTTAAATTGCATGCACTACAACAGCAAATAGCCCGATTATCGCTATAAAATACGGCTCAATATTAAAGTCCTCAGGCCACTGACATGCTTTTGCTCAGACAAAGCAGTACGCCCGCGCTCGCACATACAGATTTCAGCGAATCTCAGCGCGGCATGAAAGATTCTATTCCTATGCTTTTAGGAATTATTCCCTTTGCTTTGGTGCTAGGTGCGACTGCGATTCAGAAAAATTTCAGTGTGCTGGAAGTGCCTTTGCTGACTGGACTCAATTTTGCCGGCGGTTCTGAATTTGCCATTCTGGAAGTCTGGACCAGTCCACCCAATTTGTTCATGCTGCTGTTTATTACCTTTTTGGTGAATAGCCGGCATTTGCTGATGGGTGCAAGCCTAGTTCCGTATTTAAAACATCTCCCGAATCGCAAAGTATTGCCGGCCCTGTTTTTTATGGTTGATGAAAGCTGGGCCTTAAGTCTGGCGGATGCGCAAAGAAAGCAGGCCCAGCAGGGCTATCGGGCTGCTTTTAGCATGCCCTACTATGCCGGTTTATGTTTCTGTCTTTATCTGATGTGGGTCGGTTTTACCACACTGGGCGCGATGCTTGGACCTGTTTTAGGCGATATCAACCGCTGGGGCTTTGATATGGCCTTTCCTGCTGTATTTCTGGTGTTGATGCGAAGCATGTGGAAAGGCTTGAATGCAGCCCGGCCATGGCTAGTGAGCCTGATCTGTGCTGCTCTGGCTTATTTATATTTGCCTGCTGGCTGGTATGTGCCGATAGGTGCCCTAGCCGGCATTGTGTCTGCTTTTTTCTTGATTGGTGAGGAGGAAGCATGATTGAGATGAGTACATTGCTGGCCATCCTGCTGATTGCGGCAACCACCTATCTGACCCGGATTCTGGGCTATGTCTTATTAAAAAATAAAACGCTGACACAACGTCAGCGTAAAATCATGGACGTTGTGCCCGGCTGTGTCCTGATTTCAGTCATTGCACCGTATTTTGTACGCGACAACCCTGCAGATCTGATCGCTTTGGCTTTAACTCTGTTTGCCGCTACGCGTTTTGGCTTGCTCCCCACAGTTGCCATCAGCATGGTGTCTGCAGCCGTCTTAAGAACTTTTCTTGTCTAGCCCTCAAACAGAATCCTTTATATGATTTCTAAAGGGATTCTGTTTATTTCTGTGGGTCTACGACCTTGGTGAGCAGGCTGACCAGCTCTGCATTTTGCAACTCGACCTGCTGCAGTTTGGTTGTAGTCTGATCCAGCACTTCCTGCTGTACATGCATTTTTTTAGCCAAATCCTGCATGATTTCCAGGGTCTTTTTTAAATTTTCTTCCAGATGCGCGACTTTCTCTTCTACCGGCACGCCCTCCACGACACCTGAACCATCATTCTGATTGAACTGCAGCCAGATTAGAAAAATCACTGCCAATGTGAGCAGTATAATAAATCCCCAAACCAACATCATATGCTTGCTCTTATTTCATTTTATTGACTTTATCTTAACGAAAAATCATGCAGATGATGCAAATAATTCAAGCACTCACGCTGCTTTTCGATCAATTACGCGCAAATTCTATTAAAACAACGCATATCAAGAATGTTTAAAGCAAAAAAAGCACCGTATATCGGCACTTTTTAGGCTTAGCAAAGTCAAACTTAATGAAAAGATTCACATAAATCCAGCAAGCGGTTGGCATAACCCCATTCATTGTCATACCAGGCAAAGACCTTGGCCTGTTGCCCCACCACTAGGGTTTGGGTCAGATCAACGATCAAGGAATAAGGGGAATGATTAAAATCACTCGACACCAAAGGTTCATCCGTCACTGACATGATTTCGGCAAAATCCTGTCGCGCCGCCTTAATTAACACTTCATTCAGTTTATGATCGGTAATCGGTGACTGGGAAACAAAGGTCAGGTCAATTGCTGCGACATTAATGGTCGGCACCCGAATTGAATAACCGTCAATCCGATCTTCCATTTTTGGCATAACCCGCTTTAATGCACCCAGCGCACTGGATGTGGTGGGAATAATATTGTGTCCTGCTGCCCGTGCACGACGCAGATCGCGATGCGCCTGATCCAGCACAGATTGATCTGCGGTCACCGCATGGATTTCGGTCATTAACGCACTGCTGATGCCAAAAGCATCATCGACAATTTTGACCAGTGGCACCAAAGCCTGGGTAGTACAAGAAACACTGGAAATGATCTGGTCCGATGCTTTGACTTCATGATGATTGACACCATAGACAATCGCGGCATCGACCGTATCAAAAGGTGCCGCGCCGATAATCACACGTTTTGCCCCTGCGCCAATATGCTGGGTCGCAGCTTCACGGGAACGGAACAGTCCGGTACATTCAAGTACCACATCTACCGCCAGGTTTTGCCAAGACAACTTAGCCGGCTGCGGCTCACACAAAACCTGCACTTTTAAAGCGGCATCTTGATAGCTGATATGCATATAGATATGTTCAGCATCATAACTGAGATCTACCTGCCCCGGAAAACGGCCATGGGTCGAGTCATATTTAAATAGATGAATCAGGGTTTCAACATCGGCAATATCGTTAATGGCAACGATTTCAAAATTAAAATCTTTCGGATTTTCAAACCATGCGCGCAGTACATTCCGTCCAATACGCCCAAATCCATTGATTGCCACTCGTTGCATGACTCAACCTTTTATATGCCTATTTTAAAACTCTTCTATGTTAAAGGATTTCTGGCGCCGTACATTAAAAAACTTCAGTGAAAATACTGATTTTCGATTATTTTATTTCTGATCCATCCGTCTGTATTTGAGTCATTTAAAATTCCAGTTATTTTTTAATGTGATGGATATCCACAGATTCTACTTCGGGAATATTCATTTTAATTATTCAGCAAAAAACCTGAGTAAATAAATCCTTCGCAATTGGTTTTAAAATGATTGGTGCCTACTGCTTTTTCCGTTATAATTTGGCGTTTTAAATTTTTAAGCCCCGCATTGCAGCAGAGCTCTTGTATGCTTGTCAGACTGTGGTGTTTTAGCCAAATCGGAAATTATGGAGTGACTTGGTTGTGAGTACTCATTTTATGACATCAGCTGAAATTCGTGAAGCATTTTTGCGTTACTTTGAATCGCAAGGGCATACACGTGTCGCGTCGAGTTCTCTAGTACCTGCCAATGACCCAACTTTGCTGTTCACCAATGCTGGTATGAACCAGTTTAAAGATTGCTTCTTAGGTCTAGAAAAACGCGATTATGTACGTGCAGTGTCATCACAAAAATGCGTGCGCGCAGGTGGTAAGCACAACGACTTGGACAATGTGGGTTATACAGCACGTCACCACACTTTCTTTGAAATGTTAGGTAACTTTTCATTTGGTGATTACTTCAAACGTGATGCGATCAAATTTGCCTGGGACTTTTTGACTAACGAAGAATGGCTTGGTCTTCCTAAAGATAAACTCTATGCAACCGTTTACCACACCGATGATGAAGCCTTTGACATCTGGAACAAAGAAATCGGTCTAGACGCTTCACGCATTATTCGTATTGGTGACAACAAAGGCGGTCAATACGCATCTGATAACTTCTGGGCAATGGGTGACACCGGTCCTTGTGGTCCATGTTCTGAAATCTTCTTTGACCATGGCGATCATATCTGGGGTGGCTTACCGGGTTCTCCTGAAGAAGATGGCGACCGTTTCATTGAAATCTGGAACAACGTTTTCATGCAGTTCAACCGTACTGCGGATGGCGTATTACACCCTCTTCCAGCGCCTTCTGTGGATACAGGTATGGGCTTGGAGCGTATTTCAGCTGTTCTTCAGCACGTTAACTCAAACTACGAAATCGACCTGTTCCAGCACTTGCTAAAAGCTGCTGCTGAAATTATTGGTTTAGATACGTCTGAACTTGAAGCAAAAGCACAAGCAGAAAACAAACCAGTTGAATACCCTGCTTCACTTAAAGTTGTTGCTGACCATGCACGTTCATGCTGCTTCCTGATTGCTGATGGCGTAAACCCATCGAACGAAGGTCGTGGCTATGTATTGCGTCGTATCATTCGTCGTGCAGTACGTCACGGTAACAAACTAGGTGCGACTGGTTCGTTCTTCCACAAAATGTTGAAACCACTGATTGAAGTGATGGGTGCAGCATATCCTGAACTTGCAGCCAACCAGGCACGTATCGAAGCGCAACTTCTGAAAGAAGAAGAGCAATTTGCTAAAACACTTGAGCAAGGTCTGAAATTGCTTGAAGGCGAATTGGCGCAGTTAAAAGGTTCTGTAATTCCGGGCGAAGTGGTGTTCAAACTGTATGACACTTACGGTTTCCCGACTGACTTGACTGCTGACATCGCACGTGAACGTGACTTAACCATTGATGAAGCTGGTTTCGAAACTGAAATGGCTGCACAGCGTCAACGCGCACGTGATGCAGGCAAATTCGCAATCGACTATAATTCTGTTGTGAAAGTCGAAGGTGAAACTCAGTTTGAAGGTTACGATGCAACTGCGGGTCAAGGTCAAATCATCGCAATCTACAAAGATGGCGAGCAAGTTGACGAAGTGGTTGAAGGCGACGAAGCACTGATCGTACTTAACCAAACACCTTTCTACGCAGAAAGCGGTGGTCAAATCGGTGATACAGGACTCTTCAAAAACGATACTGGTATTTTCGAAGTTCAAGATACCAAGAAATCTGGTGGTGCATTTGTACACCAAGGTATCGTGACTATGGGTAACTTGAAAGTTACTCAAAATGTAGAAGCAACGGTTAAAGCAGACATTCGTGCAGCAACGGCACGTAACCACTCTGCGACTCACCTGCTACATGCTGCATTACGTCAAATTTTAGGTTCACATGTACAGCAAAAAGGTTCATTGGTTGCATCTGACGTGTTACGTTTTGACTTTGCCAACGACCAGCCTGTAAGCTTTGAACAGCTGCAAGAAATTGAACGCTTGGTCAATGCTGAAGTGATTGCCAATACTGCGGTGTCTACTGAACTTCTGGATATCGAGTCTGCGAAGGCTAAAGGCGCGATGATGCTGTTTGGTGAGAAATATGGTGACGAAGTACGTGTACTGTCTATGGGTTCAGTGATTGAAGAGAAAAACTTCTCAATCGAACTTTGCGGTGGTATTCACGTAAAACGTACCGGTGATATCGGTCTGTTCAAAATCACCTCTGAAGGTGGTGTGGCAGCCGGTGTACGTCGTATTGAAGCAGTAACAGGCACTAAAGCAGTTGAAGTTGCGCAAAAAGCCGATCGCGATATCAATACGATTAACGGTTTGCTCAAAGCGCAAAAAGACCAGACTTTAGAAAAAGTTGAAGCACTGGTTGATACTGCATCGAGCTTGCAGAAACAGATCGAACAACTCAATCAAAAACTTGCTAGCCTGCAAGCTGGTGAACTTCTAAGCCAAGTTCAAAGCATTGCAGGTCGTGCAACCTTGATTACAACTGTTGAAAACATGGATGCAAAAGCACTACGCAACCTGCACGACGGTGTGAAATCAAAATTAGAAAATGCAGTGATTGTTCTGGCAGGTGTAGAGGGTGACAAGGTGAGCTTGATCGCATCTGTAGCAAAAGACTTTACTGCTTCTATTAAAGCAGGTGACATCATCAAACATTTGGCAACTGAGCTAGGTGGTAAAGGTGGTGGTAAACCTGACTTGGCACAAGGTGGCGCGCCACTTAACGAGAAGTTTGCTCCAGTGATGGCAGATTTAACTGCCTGGCTTGCAGCAAAATAAAACTTCAATTTTGTGTAACTGACCCTGATAGGTACATCAGGGTCATGGCTTATATGGAACAACTATGGCATTAATCGTTCAAAAATATGGCGGTACCTCTATGGGTACTCCCGAGCGCATTTTAAATGTTGCTCGTCGTGTAAAGCGCTGGCATGACCACGGCCACAAGGTAGTGGTAGTGGTATCAGCAATGAGTGGCGAAACCAATCGTCTACTTGCTTTAGCGAAGGCCATTACCGAAACCCCTGACCCACGTGAACTAGACCAAATGGTATCTACGGGTGAACAGGTTACGATTTCTATGTTAGCAATGGCGCTGAACTCAATTGGAGTTGAAGCAAAATCACTAACAGGTCGCCAGGTTGGCATGAAAACCGACAGCTCATTCAATAAGGCACGTATCGAATCCATTGATACTGCAGTCCTGAACTCAAATCTGGATGCAGGCCGCGTACTTGTCGTTGCTGGTTTCCAGGGTTTTGATGAACATGGTAATACCACCACTTTAGGGCGTGGCGGTTCTGACACTTCAGGTGTTGCAATTGCTGCCGCACTCAAAGCAGATGAATGCCAGATTTATACCGACGTTGACGGTGTATATACCACCGATCCACGTGTTGCACCAAAAGCAAAAAAAGTTGATCGTATTTCATTTGAAGAAATGCTTGAGATGGCGTCACTCGGTTCGAAAGTCCTGCAAATTCGTTCAGTTGAATTTGCTGGTAAATACCAGGTGCCTTTACGCGTATTATCAAGCTTCGACAATGACAACGATGGCGCATTCGACGAAGAGTTTAAGCAAAACGTTGGTACACTTATTACGACTGAATTGGAAGACAACATGGAACAGCCAATTATCTCCGGTATCGCATTTAACCGTGACGAAGCAAAATTAACTATTTTAGGTGTGCCTGACGAACCAGGTATTGCTTCTAAAATTTTGTGCCCGATTGGTGATGCCAATGTTGAAGTGGATATGATTATCCAGAACGTTGAAGAAGATGGTACAACTGATTTCACTTTTACTGTGAACCGTGGCGAATTAAATAAAGCCAAAGCCATTCTTGAAGCGACTGCTCAAGAAATTGGTGCGCGTGAAGTTGCGACCCGTTCAGATATCGTAAAAGTATCGATTGTGGGTGTAGGTATGCGTTCTCATGCAGGTGTAGCGAGCAAAATGTTTACAGCATTGGCAGATGAAGGCATCAACATCCTGATGATCTCGACGTCTGAAATCAAGATTTCTGTGATCATTGAAGAAAATTATCTTGAACTTGCTGTTCGTTCATTGCATACCGCATTCGGTTTAGACCGTGAACAAGGCGAATCTAGCGTACGCGCTTAATCGTTAAGACAGAATATTGTCATTGTTTGACAGTATTTTATAAAAGTCTACAAAAATGCAGAGCCACTATAGTTTTTTTTATAGTGGCTCTGTTATATTAAGCCTGAGGATTTTTAACCAGCTGAGATAGATTAAAATCTTTCACCCAGATGACAGAATTTCTATCCAGATCTTATTTTGTAATTTTTGGTTGTGCTTTTTGTTTTACATTCAATAGATTGCAGGTTTTGCATTTTGCAAGGAGAAAAACATGCTGATTCTGACTCGACGCGTCGGGGAAACTTTAATGATTGGTGATCAAGTCAGTGTGACTGTGCTTGGTGTAAAAGGTAACCAGGTTCGTATCGGGGTAAATGCTCCGAAAGAAGTCTCTGTGCACCGTGAAGAGATTTACCAGCGTATCCAGCATGAACGTGCAATGCATGAACATCTTCAACATATCGATCAAGATTACCAACCTTCTTATGAAGACGATAGCCAGACACAAAATAACTTTAACCGTTAATGTTTGTGCGAAGAATAAAGCGGCTTTTGAGCCGCTTTAAATTTGTCTAAATTTTATACAAAAATATTAAATACTTAGATAATTTAAAATAAAACTTAAAGTTCTGCACCCTGCTGTAATGCTGCAATCACCTTTTTTACCGGCCCAAAACTGCGACGATGCTCATCAATGACACCATGCAAGGCAATTGCTTCAAAATGTGCTTTGGTCGGATAACCCTTGTGCTTGGCAAAACCAAATTGCGGATGCTTCTGATCCATCTCGATCATCTGATGGTCACGGGTTACTTTCGCCAGAATACTGGCTGCTGAAATTTCAGCATGCAGTGCATCACCACCCACCACGGCATCACAGCTCATGCGAAGGCCTTGAGGGACTTTATTGCCATCGACTAGTACATGCTCTGGTTGAACTGGCAAAGCTTCTACAGCACGACGCATGGCCAGCAAAGAAGCTTGCAAAATATTATGTTCATCAATCTCTGCCGCAGAAGCCTCAGCAATGGCCCATGCCAGCGCTTTTTCCTGAATCTCGATAAAAAGTTTTTCACGCTTCTTTTCAGTGAGTTTTTTAGAATCATTTAAACCCTCAATCGGGTTGTTCGGATCCAAAATAACTGCCGCAGCGACCACCGAACCCACTAATGGCCCACGCCCTGCTTCATCTACACCAGCAATCTTCATGTCTATTTTTCCATAAAAAATAGGCTGAACCAGTCAGCCTATTTCAATTTAATCTTGGCTTAGTTTACAGCTTCAGCTACACAAGCGTTAATGGTTTTTGCAACCACATTGCCGACAATCGTCGCACGTGCTGCCGGGTCAATCGCTGCAGTCGCCAAATCTACTGCTGTTACGCTTTGGGGTGCTTTTTCGCTGACACAGCCACAAATTTCAGTCTGGATATTCTGCTTTTGGGTCGTAGTCATTAGACGTGTAGCTGTTTGCCATGCTGGAATATTATTCAGCTCAGCCGTACATTTTGCATTGATCGCGATTTTAAGCGCAGCCCCACCCAACTGTTGAGTCGTGGTTTGCGTTTCAGGGCTGCCTGTTGTTGCACAAGCCGATAAAACCAAAGTAAGCGGAGCAAGTGCAGCCAATAATTTTTTCACAGATCTGTTCCTTGTTTATTCATATATGAAGCGTGACGCTATTGTGCCGAAATTCACCTGAATAAGAAATCTATAAATCATCCTGAATGTTTAATCTGCACCCAGCCATTTCAATGGATGTTGCATGAAAGCCACCATAGCGTTGCAGATTTGGAATTGCTGGGCTGATTCGCCCTTTGCTAAGGTGCATCCATCTTTGAGGGCAATCGAAAATCACATGGAAAAAGTACAATATTAGACGCGCACGGCACAATGGTTGCACTGGATCATGGCAGTTATCTTTATTGCGGCCTGGCTGATTGGTTTTTATAGTGGGAATTTTTTAAGTTATGAAGTCGATGGCAGCTTTAAAGGCGATGTCATCATCCTGCATAAAAATATCGCCACCACCATTATTTTCCTGTTGGTTGTGCGAATTTTCTGGCGTTATACCCACCCTGCCCCTGAACTACCGGACACTATGTCACCCCGGATGAAAACTTTGGCACATGCAGGTCATCTGGCTTTGTATTTTATGCTGATTGCCCTACCTGTCACCGGCTGTTTATATAGCTGGAGTCTGGGCTATCCAGCACCAGTGCTATATTTATTTAACCTGCCGGCACTGATTTCAGAAAATCCGGCTGTAACCGCGATCGTAAAACCCCTGCATATCTGGCTTTCCTGGGCAGTTGGCTTACTTTTAGTTGGACATATTTTCGCAGCACTGAAACATCATTTTATCGATAAAGATCATGTACTCAACAGCATGACCCGACAATCCAAATCTTCTAAAAAATAATCTGCAAAACCACACTCAATCAGCTTTCATTGCAAAGCTGATTTTATTTTAAGAACTCGGTCATGCAGCCTTTCAGACTGTTTGCAATAGCCTGTTGCGTGAGTTTTGACTTTACTTCTTCATCCAGAGTCGCTTTCAGTAAAGTGCTTGCCGGAATATCCTTGAGTGCATGCTCACCTACACATGAACAGACATTTTGCTCAAGTTCAGCTTTATTTTTGTCCTGCATAAAATAGGTCGAGGCAGTCCAGAATTTAGATGCTTTCAATTCTTTTGCACATTGGTATTCAATCACGGGTTTTAAAGTACGCTGTGTCAAAGTCATATCTGCATTTGAGCAGGCAGATATCAACACGCTACTGATGAGCAGAATTATATTTTTCAATTTCATATCCATCTATAAAAACAAAGGCAGAGCGAACCCTGCCTTTTATTTAAAAACTTAAACCAGGGCACGGATCTGGTTGATCCATTGCTCTTTTTCAGTATCGGTAATAAAAGAGGCTTCAAATGAGTTAATGGCCAACTGCTTGAGTTCCTCATTGCTTAAATCCAGTGCTTCAGCAATGGCAATAAAATTGTCATTCATATAACCACCAAAATAAGATGGATCATCTGAATTGACTGTAACGTGCACGCCTTGTTGCAAGAGGCGACGGATATTATGCTGCTGCATATCATCCACGACGCAGAGTTTCAGGTTTGACAATGGGCAAACTGTCAGTGGCATCTTTTCTGCGATCAGGCGCTGCATTAACTCCGGATCTTCTTCCGAACGAACCCCATGATCAATACGATTCACTTTCAGCAAATCTAAAGCTTCCCAGACATAAGCTGCCGGACCTTCCTCACCTGCATGTGCTACAACCAAGAAACCTGCTTCACGCGCTTTAGCAAAGACACGTTCAAACTTTGAAGGTGGATGCCCGACTTCACTTGAATCCAGACCGACCGCAATAATCTGGTCTTTATAAGGTAAGGCCTGTTCCAGTGTTGCAAATGCAGCATCTTCACTTAAATGACGCAAGAAACACATAATCAGATGTGAACTGATACCAAGTTTAGTTTTGGCATCATCACAGGCTTTTTGCAAGCCGTTGATCACGGTTGAAAAAGCAACGCCACGATCGGTATGGGTCTGTGGATCAAAGAACATTTCAGTATGCACGACCCGGTCTTCAGCACATTTCTCAAAATACGCCCAGGCCAGATCATAAAAATCCTGTTCATGAATCAATACAGTAGCACCAGCATAATAAATATCCAGGAAGGACTGAAGATTATGAAAGTTATAGGCCTGTTTAACTTCTTCAACAGATTTATACGGGATGGCAATTTTATTACGCTGAGCGATCGCAAACATTAGCTCAGGCTCAAAAGTGCCCTCAATATGAACATGAAGCTCGGCTTTTGGCAAAGCTCGAATCAACTCAAGACGGTTCATCGCTTCTCCTCATGAAACCTAAAATAATAAAAAAAGGGTGCAAACTGAGTTTACACCCTTTCCAAATCTAGAAAAATTAGCCGCCAAATAGTGCGAATTTAAGCGTCCATAGTACTGCAATAATCCAGACCATATACGGTACAGTTGATGCTTTACCGGTTAACAATTTGATCAGTGCATAGCTAATGAAGCCCATCGCAATACCATCCGCAATCGAATAGGTAAATGGCATAAATACAATGGTTAAAAATGCAGGAACTGCTTCTGTAATATCTTCCCAGTCAATATGCACGATACCTTGAATCATTAAGACACCGACAAATAACAGCGCTGGTGCTGTTGCAAAGCTTGGTACAGACTGTGCCAATGGTGCAAGGAACAAACAGGCAACAAACAGGATACCGACTACAACAGCAGTTAGACCTGTACGGCCACCGGCTGCTACGCCCGCAGAAGATTCAATGTATGGCGTAGTTGAAGATGTACCCAGCGCTGCACCTGCAACAATTGCAGAAGAGTCAGCAAAAAGTGCTTTTTTCAAACGCGGCAGTTTGCCATCTTTCAACAAGCCTGCACGGTGTGAAACACCTACGAGCGTACCGGTTGAGTCAAACAGATCAACCAGAAAGAAGACAAAAATCACGCCAATTAAACTGGCAGTGAACAGACCTTCAAAGCTCATTTGCATAAATGTGGGTGCAATCGATGGCACTGCGCCAACCACACCTTTAAATTCACTCAGACCCAATGCTGCTGAAATACCGGTTAACACCAAAATACTGATGATGATCGCACCACGCACTTTAAAGTGATGCATTACAACGACTAGAAGGAAACCAAATAATGCAAGCAAAACCGATGGTTGCTTTAAATCACCCAAACCTACCAACGTAGCGGGATTATCGACAATCAGGCCGGCATTTTTCAAAGCAATCAGCGCCAGGAATAAGCCAATACCACCACCGATGGCCAGTTTCAGCGACATTGGAATCGCATTGACAATGGCTTCACGGATTTTGAACATGCTGATCGCAATAAACACAAGACCCGAGATAAACACAGCCCCAAGTGCTGTTTGCCAAGGCACACCCATTCCCAAACATACGGAATAGGTAAAGAAGGCATTCAAGCCCATGCCTGGTGCAAGTGCAATTGGATAATTTGCAATCAAGCCCATGACTAAACAGCCAATCGCGGCTGCAAGACAGGTTGCTACAAAGACAGCCCCATGATCCATCCCCGTTTCGGACAAAATCATTGGATTGACAATAATGATGTAACACATCGTTAAGAATGTAGTTACACCGGCAAGAACTTCTGTACGGAAACTGGTTTTGTTTTCACTCAGTTTAAACAGACGTTCAAGCATACTTTCTGAAGATGGATTAGGAGTCGTCATGACCTAGCCCCTATTGAGTAAACTTTATGCTTTAAGCAAGCCGTCAAATAAATGAAATTTTATAAAAAAATTCATCAATTTTAAGGATGTGTTAGCAACGAATATGCCAGCATAGCCATTTGACGGGTTAAAATGTTGGAACAGCTTACAGCCCCAGGGCTATGCTATAAAAACCCAAAAAAAATCTAAACAAAAAAGCTGCATAACATTTATGCAGCTTTATTTTCTTGATTTAAATCAAATGCTTAACAAGATGAATTCTGCTTCATCCTGATCGTTGGCAAATTATAACACATTGATTTCTTATTGCTTATTTGATTTTACACTTTATTAGAAATAAATATATTCCAGATGAATATTTAGAAAATTTTATTATATTTATTATTGGTTTAATTTTATTAATTCAGCCCAATTAGCGGGAGGAAGATATATAATCTGCTTAATGTCGATGCCGATTGGATTCCAGCAATTTGCTTGAATCACGACCATCGTTCAAGACATGACGGATCTTTTCATATTTTCTGATTTCTGACTGTTTATGGACACAAAATCCTAATAAACTGATCATTAAGGCAAAAACAGGGATAGCATATATTTTCATTGTTATTATGCTGCTTTGTAACACTATGCAATTATGCTAACAAAAAACCTAACAAACTTGTGACATAGTTTACATTTAACCCGATAGAAGGCATTTATTTATCCTCTAAATATTAATTTTATGTCGTTTTATTTAGGGTGTGTTGACACTTTTAGCTTAAAAAAATAGCGAAGTAGTAAAATCAAATCGCCAAACCCAATTTTACTATTCGCTATGCCTCGTACCATGCTGACAGATCAACACTGGCAAA
>NZ_JAMXXK010000008.1 GCF_024129735.1 Acinetobacter lwoffii
CAATTGCGAGTTGAAAAAGTCTAATGATTCTAATACACCTAACTTTTTCAACTAACTACAAATGTGTCGCACTTGGGATTTGAATCCGCGTCATTTTAAAATAAAGTAAGAAGTACCAAACTTATAAAATACGATAAGTGACCGTCACATGACGCATAAGTTGTCATTGATAAAAAACCGCCATTATTGGTGGTTTTTTTATAGCAAAATAAATAGTTTTATATTTCAAAGTTATGTTCATCATTTAAAGAGAAATATAATTATTTAAGGGGCTGTAGTAGAAGTGACTATAACCCCAAACGGCCATCTCTTGATTTACCTTGCTCTAGACTCTGCTCAACCTTGGCATTTAGATCAATACCCATAATTAAGGGACCATGATCACAAGAGAGATATTTTGGTGTTTTTTTAGGAAGGTGGTGATAGTCCAGCCCACTAGAGGTAGCTCACTTAGAATGTAACTAGGCTACTCCAACGCTTAAATGCTCTTTTAAAATTATGTATGTCATTAATATTTAAATAGTTTGCTATTTGCTCATCACTATAATGATGTAATTCTTTTAATTGTATTGATGTGAATAATCTAGCTTGGTCTAATAGTTGCTGATAACTAGTATGATGTTTATGTAATCTTCTTTTAAAACTAGCAATACTCATTTGAAAATATTCAGCACATTCCTCAAGATTCGGTACTTGATGAATATTACGAATAAGAAAATTATAAACTTTTTGAAGAAAACTCTGTTCTAATCCTAACTGTTGTTGTACCAAATTAGCTTGTCGATAATAAGCTTGACGCATTGCACTAGTTTGATAACTCTGTTTTTGTTGGCTCTCACAAATATCGATATGCATGGCATTGACAAGGGTGTTAAACTTAATGTCATCTCCAAGATGTTCCCAAAATTGTTCGATAAATTTTGGCTCGTCACCTACAAAACTATAAGTAATATTCAATTCCTCTTGCATGCTATTCATCAAAATAGCCCTAAGGGCGGTCATAGCACTAATTGCTAAATAATTAGCATGGATCTCCTGATTATTTAACCAAAATAGAATGATCTTTTTTTCCGAATAAAATGCAACGGGAATGCACCATGGGGTTAGGAATATATGAAATTCAACATAGCGTTGTACGGCTTCTTTTATATTCTGACTGTAGGCAATTGCATTTAAGGCAGGGTGAGTTAAAGTTTCAATATAACGTTGCCCAAACAGAAATTGAACTTCCGGATGGGTAATACTCTCATGCATATTTCGTATCATTTGTATCAGTTGTTCTAAACTTACAGCATGATTCTCTGTGATCAAACTCTCAAGAAAAACGGGCGTTCCCTTTAAAATAATATTGGGATTTACACCGTATTGCTCAGCCAAATCAATCAATAATGCAGGGGCCAGATATGTGGGTAAAATCAATTGATCGTTTTGATAGCTCATACCGAAACCTTTACATTTTTTAGCTTTCGATGCTGCTGACTTTTGATTTGTTTATATAGTTTTTGAATTTCTACAGCTGGATTTTCTTGATGTACTTGACTAATGCTATAGCTGCAATCTATTTTAAATTTATGAAAATCTTCAGATGTATAAAATATTTGTGACTGAATACATTTTTGTAATTCTCTAGCCATCATTTCGACTTGTAGTTCTGTCAAATCAATTAACATCAAAATAAACTTATCTCCTGCTAAACGACAAACTAAGTCACAAGGTCTTATGTTCATACTTATCGTCTGAGCAATCATAGATAGCACTTGATTACCTGATTCAAAACCAAATTGTCTATTGATCAAAGTTAAATTCTTTAGATTGATCATCATCAGATGTATGCTTTTTTCTGAATTATTTTGCTGACTTATTTCATATTGTAATTGTTGTTTAAAGTATTGAGCATCTGCCAAGGGGGTAATTGCATCAAATAAACGATGATCCCGAAATACATGCTCTTTAGTTTGTAGCTTTTTGGACAATACCAATTGTTCTTTGTGCCAGTTAATCATAGCTGCAGTAAGTACAACAAAGCCTATCGGTGTAGTAAAAGATTCTAATAAATCATCCCAAATCAGTGTTTTGGGTATTGATATAAATTCATCCAATACATCCATCCATAAAGCTAAAAATACACATACCAGACCCCAGTAAAAATAGCTCGTCACATATCCTCTCGGGCGACTTTTAAGAATGAGATAAATCCATAATAAAACGAGTATACAGGCCAGCCCCTCTCCAAGAATATCAATGACCTGAATTTCATTTTGAGTTTTGAAACTACCAAAAAAAATAAATGAAGCTAAGCAGATCAGAGCAACAGTGATAATCAATAAAAAGTGTCGTGGATAGTGTAGAAAGGGTTTTAACATAGCAGGGGTGTGGTTATTGTTTTGATAAAGCTAATCAGCATTCTATGACAGTTTCATTGCAAATATATTTTCTTCCACTTTTCAAATTAGCTCACTATAAATATCAAAAATCTACTTAACTCCCTTTTAATTCTATAATTCACATTCACTTAGTTCAGTCTACTTGAGCAATGAAAGATATAGTCCCATCAAATTAGCTCAAAATGATCTAAAAAGTTAATTCTCTGATTTTTAGATTTTTTTCCTGTCATCATTCAGTCATTATGCATATTTAAGGTGCTCAACAAACAGCCGTTGCGCTATTTGGGGAAATAACAAATGAGCACTCATCGCAGTAAGAAAAAAACACCTTTCACTTTTAAAGTCACTACCTTAGTTTTATGTATAACAGCTATTGGTCAAAGTATGGCTGCAGAAACAAAAACTGAATATGTTCGTGTTGTAGGTCAAGCAGCAAGTATTAATGAAGCCTTGAAAGAACAACGAAAATCAAACTCTATAGCTAGTGTAGTACATGCCGATGCTATTGCGAAGCTGCCAGATGACAACGCTGCTGAAGCACTACAACGTATTCCTGGTGTTTCTACAGAACGTGACCAAGGTGAAGGTCGTTTTGTGACTGTGCGAGGTTTAGGAGCTGATCTGAATACCGTCACTATTAACGGCACCTTAGTCCCAGCACCAGAAGCAGGACGTCGTGGAGTTGCGCTAGATGTATTGCCAGCAGAACTTGTACAGTCATTAACTGTTGTTAAAACTTTGACCCCAGATATGGATGCAAATTCACTTGGTGGAACAATTGAGGTAGAGAGTTTATCTGCTTTTGATCATGACGGTCTGTTCTATACTGCTGCGGTTGAAGGTGGTTATGATGATAAACGTGAAGAGTATAGTCCTAAAGTTTCAGGCGCGGTCAGTCAAAAGTTTAGTCTAGGTTCGGGTACTGACAATCTTGGTATTGCGGCAGCACTAAGTTGGCAAGAGCGCACTTTTGGCTCAGATAACGTTGAAACAGGTGGAGCATGGGACGATCACCTGTTAGAAGAAACTGAACTGCGTCAATATGATATTGAACGTGAGAGACTTGGTGCCGGACTAAATTTTGACTATCGTCCAAATAAGAACAGTGAATACTATTTACGGACATTGTATAGCCGCTTTAAAGACAATGAAACGCGTCAAGGTATGGGTGTTGAGTTTTCAGACCCATTGGCAATGCATACTCCAAGTGATGCAGAGGTAGTTCGCAGTTTAAAAGAACGTGAGGAAACTCAGGAAATCAAATCTTTTGTACTAGGTGGCAAAAATCGTTTTGACCAATGGACACTAGAAACACAAGTGGGCTACAGTGAAGCATCAGAAAAGAATCCTGGTGGGATTGCTGAAGCAGGGTTTGCAGGTGAGTTTGAGGATGTAGAGTACACAAGTACACGTATCCCCGTGGTTAAAGGTAATGCTAGCTTGTATGATCCGGCACAGTATGAGCTTGATGAAGTAGAATGGGAAAAAAGTACTGCCAAAGATAAAGAGAAAAATGCCAAGTTTGATCTTAGCCGAGACTATTTGATCAAAGATTATGCTTCTGTTTTTAAATTTGGTGCAAAAGTCAGTCAGCGAACTAAAACGAATAATACAGATATCTGGAAAGTAGAGGATTTACAAACTTTACCTGCACATTTTGGACAAAATAGTCACTATGAACTTGCACAGTTCGGCCCAACGTTGTCTAGTGCTCCAATCCATAATCAACTGGCTCAATTGAACCTAGAAGATTGGGTTGATGATGAAGAATCCGTAATTAATGACTATAAAAGCTCCGAAGATATTCATGCGGCATATTTCATGAATACAATTGATTTTGATCGTTTACGCGTCATTGCGGGTTTACGCTATGAAGATACTGCTTTTGAAACTCAAGGCTATCGAATCTTAGATGGGGAAACCACCAATATTTCTACCAAAAATGATTATGATCATTGGTTACCAAGTTTACATTTTAAATATCAGTTAAGTGCAGATGCCATTCTAAGAGCAGCATGGACCAATACCGTGGTACGTCCGAACTTCGAACAGTCACGACCAGGTATTTACATTGATGGCGATGAAGCTGAGTTTGGTGATCCAAATCTCAAGCCACTTGAAGCCTCAAATTTTGATTTAGGTGTAGAGAAATACTTGGGTGATGCCAGCATTATTTCCATGAATGCATTTTATAAAGATATTGAGCACTTTATTTATAACTCCAATGTAGCAGGTACAGGGGACTGGGCTAATTTTGATGAGGCACTAACTTTCAAAAACGGCTCATCTGCTAAAATTTATGGTGTAGAACTGGGTTATAGCCAAAAATGGAACAACTTTATCTTTGGCTTAAATAGTACTTTCAGCCGTGCTAAAGCAGATATTGATGGCATGGTAGATGGTGAACTAATGACCAGAACCATTAACTTTCCACACCAATCCAAAGTTGTAGGCAATGCCATGATTGGTTGGGAAAATGATCTGTTCGGCCTACGTCTTGCGGCCAACTATAAATCACGTTATCTCAATGAAGTTTCGGATGTCGATGATCCTGAGAAAGATTTATATACCGATGATCAAGTATTTCTTGATTTTAGTGGACATGTGAATTTTAACAAAAATATGCAACTGTTCTTTAATGCTCAGAATCTTACTGATGAAGTGTATTACAACTATAACAGCAACCGTAATTATAACGCTCAATATGAAGAATACGGTCCAAGCTATAAAGTTGGTCTGAAATTCACACACTTCTAAGCCTTTAGCTCACCCAAAGCCAGATTGGCTTTGGGTGCTTTTTATTTCGAGAAAATTCATGACAACACTTTTTAAATTGAGCGCTTTTTGTGCAGCATTTTTGACTTTATCTGGCTGTGTATCCACTAGTCCAACTCAGCAAAAACATATCAGCAGCTCTCTGCAATCTGAGCATATCCTTTCAGAACTAGATCAGCCCGCTCTTCAAGTTGATCAAGTTTTTAAATTACCTATTAAAGTAGAGGATGCTCATTGGGTCGAGATCATAGGTTCAGATGCTCAGGTGATTACTTCTAGTAAAATTGAAGGTTTAAGCCTGTGGAATAAAGACCGTCAACGTGTACAGCATATTCCTGGTTCTTTTAGTAAAATTGATTATCGAATAATTAATAATCAGCTCATTATTCAGACTACAGATCTCTCTATACAGCAGCCTGTAATTTTTAATTTTAATATTAAAGCAGGCACCTGGGCAAAACCTACCTATCTCCCTGTACGTAAGTTTAAAACTGAAGATAATTGTCTATATCTTACTTCTGATCAGTCTCTTTATAGCTTCTTTATCGGTGAAGAAGGGGTTGGGGAGCAATGGATGATTCAGTCCAAAGATTCAGCGCAAATTACTCCTCGTTTTATCCGTAAAATGAGCTTGCCACCTAATAGTAGTTTTTGTGTCGTAGATGACCATAATGCCAAGCTCTATATTAATGAAGAAAACGTAGGAATTTGGTCTTATGAGGCAGACCCTGAAGCAGACCTCATCCGATATCCCGTTGATTTAAACGATCCACATGGCTCTATTCTTGGGAATATCAGTGGACTGAGTTTAATAGATAATGCACTAGCAGCAATAGATGAGTCAAAAGCGATCCTTTACCGCTACAGCATAAAAGGAACATCTTGGGAAAAGCTTCCGCCAGTCACTTTACAAAATGTGGATGAGGCAGAACGTATTCACCTAAAAGGTAATCAAGATCAAAAACAACTCCTGCTTGTAGACGGTGAAATCAAAATGTTGGATCTTGATTGGACCACTCAGAAACTGCCTTCTACGCAGACTGTATTAGCCCTACCAGCAGATGTCGAAACTGATTTGGTGCCTAACAGTGGAGATGCAGCAGATGATCCTGCAATCTGGATTAATCCAACAAACCCTAATCTATCACGTGTATTGGGCACAGATAAGCAGGGTGGGCTTGCAGTCTATGATTTGCAAGGTAAACAGTTGCAATACTTGAAAGTAGGACGTCTGAATAATGTTGATATTCGACCTAATTTCAAACTTGGGCAACAGAAAGTAGATCTAGCGATTGCTACTAATCGTGATCAAAACAGCTTGCATCTGTTTAGTATTCATCAAAAAACGGGACAAGTTAAGGATTTAGGAAAACTTCCTACAGACCTACAGGATATATACGGATT
The DNA here is from genome assembly GCF_024129735.1 of Acinetobacter lwoffii. Lineage (GTDB taxonomy): Bacteria > Pseudomonadota > Gammaproteobacteria > Pseudomonadales > Moraxellaceae > Acinetobacter > Acinetobacter lwoffii_H. The sequence goes on from NZ_JAMXXK010000008.1 coordinate 6,564, forward strand.
CTGTATGTATCAGAATCGACAAGGTGAAACCTTTGCCATTCCAAATGATAAAAATGGAACCTTTGTACAGTACAAAATTCAAAATAACGCTAAAGGTCTAACTGCACATGAGGTGCTCAGATTCAAAGTCACATCACAGCCAGAAGGTTGTGTGGTCGATGATGAAAATGATCGTATTTATGTAGGAGAAGAGGATAAAGCTGTTTGGACCACAAAACTCAATGATCCTCAGCATATCAATCTGCAAAACGTTATTAGCGTTGGAGAACATGTAAAGGCAGATGTTGAAGGACTTGCAATCTATAAAGGGAAAGTACGCGATTATTTGGTTATTTCTAGTCAAGGAGATGATAGTTACGTTGTAGTCGACGCTAAAGCACCATATCAAATACGTGGAAAATTTAAAATTTCAGCCAATTTGAACTCAGAGATTGATGCTGTATCTGAAACAGATGGGCTGGAAGTGACTTCAGCAAATCTGGGTGGGGTCTGGAAGCAAGGTATGTTGGTTGTTCAAGATGGTCGTAAGCGGATGCCAGAAGGGAATCAGAACTATAAGTATGTAGCATGGGAAAAGATTGCTCAAGCCTTAGGCCTGGAATAACACTTTTCATCAGGTACAGTGCACCGTGCTGTACCTATATTCGAATTAAATTATGATTTTATTGAGGTTTTTATGTCAAATCCAACTACGGCACAGCTTTCAGTATGGGAACTGATTAGCCATGCCAGTTTACTTGTTCAAATGGTCATGCTGATATTATTGTGCGCATCGGTCATTAGTTGGTATGTCATTATTAAGCAGGGGATCAAACTGCGTCAGGAAGCATTAGCAAATAAAGTTTTCTTAGGGCATTTCCACCAACAACAATTTCCTCTTAGCATGGTAGAAGAATCTGAACAAAAAATGTGTGGTTTAGAACAAATCTACCAAGCTGGACTAGATGAGTTTAATGCCCTCAGAAATGCCACAACTTCGGTTTCATCAGTCGAGGTAACGGATCAAGTTGAGCGTCGTCTTTTAAGCAGTGTCACGGAACAGGAAGAAAAACTGGAAAAGCACTTGAGCTTTCTTGCGACAGTTGGTTCAGTCAGCCCATATATCGGTTTATTTGGAACTGTATGGGGCATCATGAATTCTTTTATTGGTCTATCACAACTTGAGCAAGCAACACTTTCTGCTGTAGCTCCTGGTATTGCAGAAGCTTTGATTGCTACAGCCATTGGTTTATTTGCAGCTATTCCTGCTGTGATTGCCTATAACCGCCTAAGCGCACGTGCAGAAAAAATTTCTAATAGCTACTACAGTTTCGGAAATGCGTTACAAACTCGAATGCTACGTTTTTTACAAGCAGGAAATTAACAACAGATGCAGAAACGTCAGAAAAAGCGTGTGCTCAACGCAGAAATGAACGTCGTTCCTTATATCGACGTGATGTTAGTGCTGCTTGTAATTTTTATGGTCACTGCACCCATGCTCACCCAGGGGATTAAAGTGAACTTACCAAATCTAGAAGCAGAAACATTGGTCACCCCTAAAGATCAGAAAGTAATCACTATTTCTATTCAGGAAGAAGGGCAATACTACTGGAATGTTGGGGAAACTGTCGATACAAAACAAGTGACAGATCGGGCAACCAACTTGGCAGAAATGAAAGAGAAGTTATCTCCATTGTTACAGAATCCTCAGGACCTGCAAGTTTTCATTCGTGCTGACAGTACTGCCAATTATGAACTTGTTGCTCAGACGATTGGTATTTTGCAACAAAGTGGTGTTGAGCAATTAGGCTTAGTGACTGAGGAGCAAGATCAGTGAACAGTATCTCACAGATCAACTCTAGCTCTGCTGTCGCTCTATCTATCACTGCGCTACTGCATGCAACTGTGATTTACAGTTTATTGAATCAGAACTTTGATAGTCCTATCAAAGAGGTAGAGCCAAAAACTGTACAGGTTAAATTTGTACAGCTTCCCAAAACTACAGTATCTTCACCTCAAGTTGAACACGCTCAACCTGAACCAAAAGTGACTCAACCCTTAGCAACCCCTGTTCAGCCCTTACCGCCTCAACAGGCTGAACCTGTCAAAACAAATCAGACATCAAAGCCACAACCTCAAAACAAACCTTCACCAAGTAACCTAGACAAAGCAGTTGTTAAAAAAACATCAACTAATGATTCAGCTTCTATAATATCTTCCACTGCTGAAGAGCCTAAAAATATTACCCCTACACCCATCCAGTCTGATGTCTCAACAAACACCGCTACACCTGTAAATAAGCCTGCAGCGACTGAAAAGGTTAAAACGCCTCCAACCTTTGATGAGAAAAACTATAAACCGATTTCAAAGCTTAAACCTGATTATCCAATGCGTGCTTTGGAAAATGAACTTGAAGGGAACTGTACTATCGAATATAGCGTGAATACCCAAGGGCACGTTATTAACCCTAAGGCCTTATCTGACTGTGATCCTGTGTTCATTCGCCCTTCACTCAATGCGGCTCGTCAGTTCAAATACCAGCCACATATTGTTAATGGTCAGGCTGTTGAAGTACCTAAAATTAGAAATACCTTTGAATATCGAATTGAATAAAGGCCACTAAATATGCTCACCTCCTTGCATTACCTGTCCTCGTTTAAACTTCTAGGAGTTTCATTCTGCACCAGTATGCTTATAGGTTGCCAAGGCATTCCTGATACACAGGTTTCTAGTCGTCAAATGTCTGTGAAAGCTCCTAAACAAGTAGTGTTTTTTATTGGTGATGGAATGGGCATCACGACATTGACTGCAGCAAGAATTTATAAGGTCGGTGAATCAGGAAGTTTAAGCATTGATCAATTGCCAGAAACAGCATTTGTCCGAACATTTTCAGAAAATGCTCAAGTCACTGATAGTGCCCCCTCTATGGGAGCCTATATGACCGGCGTAAAAATGAAAAATGAAGTCATTTCAATGCAAACAGGAACTAATGCCGTTGAACTAAAAAATGGACAGCAGCAATGTGATACAGATCCAGTAAACCGTAACAAAGCTTTTAGTGAAACCTTGCTTGAAAAGGCAATTTCCGCCCAATACGCAACAGGAATTGTGACCACAACTCGAGTGACGCATGCAACCCCTGCATCGACTTATGCTCATATCTGTCACCGTGATGCAGAAAATGAAATCGCTGCACAATTGGTACCGAGTAAGATAAAAGCAGATCGATATAGCAATTACAACACGCGTTTAAAAAATGGAATTGATGTCATTCTTGGGGGAGGGAAACGCCACTTCCTGCCAACAGAGTCTGGAGGGAAACGCCAAGATGGTCGTAATTTCTTAAAAGAACTTAAAAAACAGGGCTATCAAGTTGTTGAAAATCGTAGTCAACTGAACAGTTTAGATCCTGCAGATCAGCGCAAAATCATAGGCCTCTTCAATGACTCCCACTTAAATTACGATCTAGACCGTCAGAACAAACAGATAAATGAACCTAGCCTGAAGGAAATGACCTTAATAGCTTTACAGAAGCTTTCATCTAATACCAAGGGTTTTTTTCTGATGGTTGAAGGAGGGAGGATTGACCATGCATTGCATGATACCAATGCAAAACGAGCACTTCAGGATGTGATTGCGCTAGATGACACACTACAGGCAACCATTGATTTTCTGAAAATTAAAGATCCTCTGCTCGAAAATAGTTTAATTATCATCACTGCCGACCATGATCACACGCTCATGTTGAATGGCTATGTAGAGCGTACTGGCCCTTATCTGCCAGGACAGCAAACTAGTGTACTCGGACTTGTAAAAAACCAAAATGGATTAACACGAGACATTAATGGTAATCCCTATCCAGTCATTAGTTTTGGCAATGGGAAAAAGCGTCCAACTCTAAATCGAAATGATGATTCGGTAACTCAATTACGTGATGATGATGAATGTCGTCCTGTGATGAATACCTCATCCTATACATTTAGTTATACACCCTCCTATCAGGGATGGTGTACAGGTGCAGCTGCAGATGATTTTCAGCAGGAGGCCGTTATCCAAACTGGTTTTAAGGATTCTGAGACCCATGGTGGCACAGATGTTTTTCTAGGGGCAATAGGTCAAGGTTCAGATCAATTTTCAGGTAGTTTGGAAAATATTGACGTCTTTTATCGACTTAATCAGATTATGGGATTTGAGAAATGAAATCTAAATTCAGTATGTTGTTGATTTCATTATGTGGCTGTACATCTGTAATGGCTGATCCACCATCTAATACTCCTGCAAAAAATATTATCTTTTTTCTTGGCGATGGGATGGGACCTACGACAGTAACCGCAAGTCGGATTTACGCAGTTGGTGAGGCTGGTAAGCTTACAATAGATCGCCTAAAACATAGTGCTCGCATTAAAACTTATTCTGAAGATGCACAAACTACAGATAGTGCTCCATCTATGGGTGCCTATATGACGGGCTTAAAAAACAAAAATGATGTGATTTCCATGCCTACAGGCACTCTCGCAAAAGAACCCAAAGATTTAAAACTTGCGAATGGTCAGAGTATTCATAACGCCATTAATTTATGCCAACCTCGAATACCTGAACAAACAGTTCCATCTCTTTTAGAGTTAGCAATACAACGAGGTAAAGCGGTTGGTGTGGTGACCACTGCAGAGTTAACCCATGCAACGCCTGCGGCAACCTATGCTCATATTTGTCATCGTGATGCAAAGTTTGATATTGCAGTACAGGCAGTACCAAATGGATTGGGGTATAACCCAAAACTTAAAGAGGGGATTCATGTACTCATGGGGGGTGGTCGTAACCATTGGACACCTTACCATGCTATCAACAATCCACAGGGCCGTGCTGATCAACGACATTTAATTCAGGAAATGCAAACTCAAAAGTATCAATATGTAGAAACAGCATCCGCCCTTCAGCACGCTAATCCGAATCAAAAAATTCTGGGGCTATTCTCAGCGACGTCTCATCTGCATTATGACCTAGATCGAATCAATAAAAATATTGTGGAACAACCTAGTTTGTCAGAAATGACTTTAAAATCTATTCAAATGCTTGAAGCACAGTCTAAGGGACGTGGATGGTTTTTAATGGTGGAATCGGGACGTATTGATCATGCTTTACATGCCAATAATGCCAAACGCGCATTACATGAAACTAAAGCTTTTGATGATGCCATTCATGCAGCTATACAGCAGGTAGATCTTAGCAATACCTTAATCGTGGTCACTGCAGATCATGATCATGTCATGACTTTTAATGGTTACAATGCGCTAACAGGAAAGACTACGCCAAATCAGCCAGGTATTTTAGGTTTAAATTATCACTATCAAATAACAACACAACCAGATGCTTTAGCTAAAAAAATGGCAGATGGCAAACTACATGCTCCCTCACTTGATGTAAATGGTAATACCAACACCGTCTTAGTTTTTGGTAATGGTAAGAGGCAGAGAGAAAATATTCAGCAAAGTGTAACTGAATCTCAGGTATTTGATGATAATTACCAACAAGCTGTTGGGGTACAACTCGACCGTTCTGAAACACATGGTGGTGGAGATGTAATGTTATTTGCTGAAGGGAAAAATGCTCATTTATTCAAAGGCACTCAAGATAATATCTGGGTCTTTCAACAAATAATCAAGGCGGTAGGGTTTACTGACCATGAATAATAAATGCCAGTTCGTATTCGGTTTAGTATTGATTATTCTATGCATTCCCAAACCTTTCGCGCGCGCTGCTGAACATTTTCAAATTGATTATGAACACCTACAGCAAGGTCATGACGGCATTACACGAATTGAACGATATTCAAATCTGATGATTCGTGATCAGGGCAACATTCTTATCAAACGTTTAAACAGATTGCCTAGTGACTCTTATATTGATATAGGCAAGCATCAACATTTTGATATTTCAAATATGTCTATCTGGATAGCTAGGGAGCCTGAAACCAAGCGCTTGACCATTCAATTAGTTGACTTTGATGAAAATCAACGTATCCATCTTAATGAGATTAATCAGGAAATTTTGGGCTTTAGTAATTGTTGGGAGTGTTACTCATCTCTTTTACCTCACTCTACGACACCGAAGAACAACATAAAAAATGGGCACATTCATTTGGACTATAATAGCCAACGCGATATTGTTAAAAACTATAAAGCTACCCATCATAAAGGCTATAACTCGTTTCAAGTAAAGCCTTTACCAACTCAAGAAATGGATTGGGATAAATTGTATAAACTTAATTTAAAACAGTATGATGACTTTAGTGATTGATCTGTTCAGAAAGTATATATATTTCTATATGTTCAAAAAAATCTGCAGAATTTTTTTTGGATAGATGTTCGGGTAACTTGGGGAAAACCTATACCTTTAATTTTTTTAATAAGCTGATTTCACTGGTAAGCGTCCGCTGAATCCCATGCCTATTTTTTAATTTTGGTCGGATTTCCAGCGGTGTGGCAATAATTCTTCAATCTGGGTCACTTTATGTGTCGGCAGCCTTTTCAGAACATCACTTAAATAGGCATACGGGTCCAAGCAATTCAGCTTTGCTGACTGGATCAGGGTCATGATGTTTGCAGCTCGTTGACCACTGCGCAGTGAACCTGCAAATAGCCAGTTCTTTCGTCCCGCTGCTGGCATTGCTGAATAAGTTGATGTTTAAATTCAGCCGTAAAGGTTCGATGGGGCTTTTTTAGCGTTGGATGATTTGAATATACAAAAACAGCTAGTTATCCAGGACTTTGGTTATACAATCTTACCCCTAGTTTCTGTAATAAATGAGTTTAGGGCAGAATTAATGTAAGCGTCCGCTGAACACACCTTCTGAATTCATCCTATAAGCCTTAATTTAGTCCCCACTTAGAAACAAGTGGGGACTAAATTTATGACTACAAATAATCAGACATCCATCGCATCTCTTGCGAAAAAACGAAGAACATACAGTGCTGAATTTAAACAGCAGATCGTTCAGGCTTGTAAAGCACCGGACGTTTCAATTGCTTCAGTCGCTTTGCAACATGGATTGAATACAAATCTTGTATCCAAATGGATTCGCTTAATTGATGCTAAGCCAGGGAGTGATCGCTCACCACTACCGAATAAACCTGCATTTATTGCCTTATCTTGCTCTGCACCATTAGATCCTACTCCTACTGACATGTTAACGGTTCAAATTACTTTACCCCACTCAAAATCAGAAATTGGCTTGAAATGGCAAGTATCAGAAATATCTGCTTTAGGAGAATTACTCAAGGTGCTGGCAACATGATCAGTATCGATGAAATCTGGTTGTCTACTCAGCCCATGGATATGCGTGCAGGAATGGATACTGCCATGGCTCAGGTGGTGAGAACCTTTGGCTCGATCAAGCCGCACTGTGCTTACCTGTTCTGTAATAAACGTGGTCATCGTATGAAAGTACTGGTGCATGATGGACTGGGCATCTGGCTGTGTGCCCGGCGGCTGGAACAGGGCAAATTTCACTGGGCTCAAGTTCACCAGGGTGAAAATGTAGCTCTCAGTCCAGAACAGTTACAGGCACTAATTCAGGGTTTGCCCTGGCAGCGCATTGGACGACAGCAAGTGGTAACAATGCTCTAAACTAGGCTGTTCCATTCTGCTATTCTCCAAACGTTCTATTTCCTCTGCGTCATGACCTCAGGCATACTGCGGTCATGAAAATGCTGCCTGATTTAAGCCAACTGACCCATGAACAACTGCTGGAATTTACCCGGCAGTTGGCGATGCAGCATCAGTCTCTGGCACAATCAAATCAAGAATTAGAAAAATCAAACCAGCAATTGGATGCCAAAGTTCAGCATCTTTCTATTCTCAATCAAAAATACGAGCATGAACTCGCACTATTTAAACAGCACAAATTCGGCAGTAAAAACGAACATCTCACTGCAAAACAAATCCACCTGTGGGATGAAGCGGTTGAAGAAGATATTGCTGCGGTTGATCTAGAACTGGAGCGGCTGAATGCAGATAAAACCGATGCAGTGACACACAAAGCCACAGTCAACAAACCTAAACGTCGACTGCTGCCAGATCATCTACACACCATCCGTATTGAGCATGAACCTGCATCAACCCAATGCGCTTGTGGATGCCAACTCCGTCGTATCGGCGAAGATGTCAGTGAAAAACTGCATTTCAGACCGGCACAGTTCTATAAGGAACAGCATGTGCGTGGCAAATGGGTCTGTGATCAGTGTGACACACTGACTCAGCAAGCGATGCCCGCCTATGTAATTGATAAAGGCATTGCTTCACCTGAACTGCTCAGCCATGTGCTGGTATCGAAGTATGCCGATCATTTACCGCTGTACCGTCAGCGCCTGATCTATCAGCGGGCTGGCATTGATCTGTCCAGATCCACTTTATCTGACTGGATTGGTCGCTGCGGTGTGGAACTGGAACCTCTGGCTAATGCCTTAAAAGAGGTAGTGCTGCAACAGCAGGTGCTGCATGCAGATGAAACACCGGTCACCATCATGCGGATGGGTGAGAATGAGAAAAAACCGAAGAAAGGTTATGTCTGGGCCTATGCCACCACACAGTACAATCCAGTTCAGGCAGTGATCTATGACTTTCAGGATAGCCGTTCTGGCCAGCATGCTGAAGAGTTCCTGAAAGACTGGCAGGGCTATCTGGTCTGTGATGATTACAGTGGTTATAAAGCACGCTTTAAATCAGGCCAGGTCATTGAGGTGGGCTGCATGGCCCATGCACGTCGTAAATTCCATGAACTGCATGTGACCGGGAAAAGTCAGGTCGCTGAACAGGCATTAGTGCTGATTCAGAAACTGTATGGGATAGAAGCAGAACTCAGGAAAAAGACCGATAGTACAGCGGAAGACCGCCGCGAATACCGGCAACAGCATAGTCAACCGGTGATGCAACAACTGTATGAATGGCTCAACCAACATCATCTGACGGTGCCATCGAGTTCTCCCACCGCCAAGGCGATCAATTACACTCTGAAGCGTTGGCCAGCTTTAAGCCGCTATTTGGATGATGGCAATCTACCGATTTGCAATAATTGGGTAGAGAATCAAATGCGACCTTGGGCCTTAGGACGCAAGAACTGGCTGTTTGCTGGCTCGCTGCGCAGTGGTCAGCGAGCGGCGAATATCATGACTTTAATCCAGTCAGCAAAGCTGAATGGCTTGGATCCGTATGCCTATTTAAGTGATGTGCTGAAAAGGTTACCGACACATAAAGTGACCCAAATAGAAGAATTACTGCCACACCGGTGGCAACCCGACCAAAATTAAAAAATAGGTATGGGGTTCAGCGGACGCTTACGAATTAATTAAAGTTACTCCAATTTTAGACCCCTCATTTTCTCGTGTGATTACTTTAGCAACGCACTCTACGAGAAATATTCCCAAGCATATTAGGATCATTTCACGCGAAATTATTGGTTGTGTTGAGCAATCTATTGATGAGAAAAAATGGCCGAATGCTCAATGGATATATGAAAATTAATATCTAAATTTTATTTATAAAATTGTAAGTTAAAGACCTAAAACCACTTGATATGGTTTAAATCCTTCAAGTACAGCATCCGAAACCAATTGAATAAAAGCTTCAGTTTTTCCGTAAGCTATCCACTGATCAAGAGCTTCATAATAAGCCAAACGATTTTCAACTGTGATGACACAAGGTGGATAACCAGCTTTAATCAATTCGAGGTTCATCAATAGACGTGATGTACGGCCATTGCCATCAATGAATGGATGGATACCTACAAAATCAGCATGTACTTTGGCTGCACGTTCAATTGGATGCAGCTTATGTGCTTCACTATTATACCAGTCTACGAATTGAGCCATCTTGTCATTTAATAACGTGTAATCAGGCGGGGTAGACGTTGCACCAGAGATTAAGACATTTTGTTGGCGATAGCGGCCAGCATTATCATCATCAATATTTTTTAAAATGAGTTGATGGATATTGCGAATTTGCCATTCAGAAAATGGTTCCTCTTTCTGAATGATATCCTCAACATAGTAAATTGCATTTCTATGGTTGATCGCTTCGAAGTGTTCTCTTAATGCCTTTCCGCCAACAGTAATACCTTCGAGTACTACTTTAGTTTCTAGCAGGGTGAGTGTATTGCCTTCAATTGCATTCGAATGATAGGTCCAGCGGACAATAAGATCTTCTTGTAAATTTTTAACAATTGATGGAGAAAGAGGGCGATGTTGATCTAATTTTTTCTTTAAATCATCAATAGTTTCAAACATAACCTTATCCCTGAATTTATCTTAGTCGATCATACATGAAAAAAGAAATATCAGAAATGTAGTGATATATCATTACATTTTGTATTGATTATAAAAGTAGTAATTGGATGGCTTTCAATATTCTAGACACGAGACAGCCTCATTTTGAAAACCCATTATTGTTCATTTCCCCATACGCCCATTGCATGCTGTAGATGACCAGTTTTGACATAAAGCGTTGCGCCTGATAGACCTGCCTGAAATTTAGCCGCACTATTGATGGGAAGACGGACCCATGAACCTGCGGGATATATTTCAGTGCCGCAAAATAATTGACCTTTGATAATTAGCACTTCAATCCCTTGTTCTGATTTCTCTTCGAAAATCTGAGCAGGTTTTAGCTTTTCTAAATAGGTCTGTTCATGTTCCGATTGAAATAACGGGCATCTCATCCGATGTTTAGTAAGCTTCCAATTCGCTGGATCATTGGTATTAATTCGGGTGGGCTCTATCTCATTTTCGGTCATTTGCATCAGTTTCACAAAGATTAAACAACCAGCTTTACTGGAAACCTGATGAGTTGAATGATGGGGATTACGTAAATACCAGCCTGCCGGATAATCATCTTCAGCATTCTCTGTAAAAATGCCTGACAAGATAAGGACTTCTTCACCCAAAGGATGCTGATGTTCAGGAAAGGCAGATTCTGGCGCGTATTTCACAAGACTAGTTGCACGTGCTTTCTCATTGCCAATACGATCAAGCATCATTCTATCGACTTCACCTCCTGGAGATTTCACCCAATGGTAATCCTCTGGCTTGATGATGACGGGCTGTGAGAAGTCGGCATGAATAAACATAATGCTGTCCTGTAATGAAAAAACCTACGTATTTTAACGAGAATGCATAGGTTTATTTTAAAAGAAATAGCGATGAGTTATCTCACTGTTTCAGAAAAGATAAGCAGGTTAATAGCAGATATTACTCATTAAGCTATGCAATATTAATATTTTAGAGTTTAATCAACTGTGCTTTGTTTTTACATCAATGAGGAATGGCATGAGATATCAACCGCCTTATACGATCACCTCTAGAATTATTCACTTGATTGCACAAATTAGTGAATCAATAGGGCGTTTGACTGCATTAACCCAAATTCAAGATAGCCTTAAATTGCGAAAAGCAAATCGTATCCGAACGATTCAAGGGTCTTTAGCGATCGAAGGGAATACCTTGAGTACAGAGCAAATCACAGCGATCCTGAATGGCAAGACCATTATCGCGCCACCTAAAGAAGTTCAAGAAGTCCGTAATGCCCTAAAAGCATATGAAGAAATTCAAAATTGGAACCCTGATCAAGAAACACATTTGCTGAAAGCACATCAAATACTGATGACAGGACTGATTGATGAGGTTGGACAGTATCGCCATGGCGGTGTTGGTGTGATGTCAGGGGATCGAGTCGTGCATATGGCTCCGCCTGCAAATCAAGTGCATCGCTTAATGGGAGAATTATTGCAGTGGTTGGCTGAAGGCAATGAGCACCCATTGATTCAGAGTTCAGTATTTCATTATGAGTTTGAGTTTATACATCCATTTGCTGATGGCAATGGGCGTATGGGACGTTTATGGCAAACTTTAATCTTAAGCCAGTGGAATCCAATTTTTCTCAATATCCCTGTAGAAAGCTTGATTTATCAAAACCAAAAAGCTTATTACGATGCATTGCAAGCGAGCACAGATCGCTCAGATTCAGCACCTTTTATTGAGTTTATTTTGCAGATGATTTTAGATGCAATACTCAGTTCTGATGCCAGCGATCAAGATACCGCTCAAGATAGCGTACAAGTTAGCGATCAAGTTAAACGTCTCGTCCAGAAGATGGAGCAGAAGGAATATAGCTTAGCTGAGCTTATGGCTCTATTAGACTTGTCCCATCGAGCAACATTCCAAAAAAATTATTTAACTCCAGCATTAGAAGCCGGTGTGATTGAACGCACCTTTCCTGATAAGCCTAAGAGTCCTAAGCAAAAGTACAAATTAAAAAATTGAACTATACTGAGGTGGATGTGATTATTAATATCATAATGAGCTAATTGTAATGTTATAACATTTCATTTATTTTTAGGTGTAATTTTCTGCTATAATGTCAGTACGCCACTTCAAATCCTGAATTCGGATTTGAACAAGATTTTAAAGTGATTCAATGCACTAAATCTAATTTGGGTCAAAATTGGGTCAATGAATTTTTTTATTCAACAAAAGAGCTTTAAAATGAATGAGTTAGGTTTTGAGTTCAATTGACGCCACCTCCACCAAAATTCTTGTTATAAATCAGCCGCTTATTTAAGTGGCTTTTTTATTGCCTAAATTTTATAAGCGATTTAAAAAATCAAATCAAAACTAGAGCGAATACGCTCAATCAATAAATGCTTCGACTCTGACAAATGGGTATTTTTACGTACCATCAATTGGGTTTGAGCCGTGTTGCACAGTTCGGAATCAATAGTTAAGGCAACGGCCTGACCTTCTTTAACTGCATCTGCGATATCTGCATAGCGCATGGCGGAAATCCCATGTCCAGCCACCACATAATTTTTTAAGGCATAAATAGAATTGGTGGTCAGGCCAATATTCAGGTTCACTTGTAAGCGTACCATTTCACTGTCGAGTAGCTGACGAAAACCATGCCCTACGGGCATTAAGGCAAATTTATAGGCTGAAATTTCAGAGAGATAAATACGATGCTTGAGCTTGGCAAGAGGATGACCGGCAGGAACAGCCAGAATAAAAGGTTCTGTTTTATGAGCAATGGTGCTGATGTCTGTATGAAATGGAGGATTATACGCCAATCCAATATGCGCCAGGCTGTCCACGATATGTCGTACCACATGCTGGGCACTCATTAATTCTAACTGGATTTCAAGATTTGGATATTTATGATGCACATGTCGAAGTACATCATAAATCATGTGTTGCATATAACTTTCACTTGAAACAATGTTCACTTTGCCAAGTTGAGAAGATTGCAGCTGAAATAAACTGTCAAATAATTCATTTTCACGATTCTTATTTTCCTTAAAATACTCAAGTACCAGATAGGCGGCTTCAGTCGGAATAATATGCCGCCCCTTACGTTTGAACAGGTTTATTTTTAGTTCAGATTCAAAGAGTTGAATTTGTCGGCTCATGGCGGACTGTTCAATATTCAGGATATCTGCCGCTTTGCGCATCGAACCGAACATCATCACCGTATAGAAATAACGCAAACGCTTTTCATTGATTCCGTTCAGTGGCGCAAGGAATTGCAAGTTTCTGTCCATAAAAACTCTGATGCCTTAAAAGCATCAGTATGCCGAATAAATTACATTGTTATCAAGTCAGGAGCATGCTTACATGGATTTTGAACAATAAGAAGATCTAGATAAAAAGGAGTTTTAGATGGATTTAATGATCTCCCGTCAACAACGGTTAGACCAGATTTACAAGAAAGTAAGCTGGCGGCTACTGCCATTTTTATTGCTGTGTTATTTCTTTGCTTATCTGGACCGGATCAATATCGGATTTGCCAAGTTACAAATGCAGCAGGAGCTGGGCTTTAACGATGCAATTTATGGGATGGCAGCCGGCATATTCTTTTTAGGTTATGTACTGTTTGAAGTGCCAACCAACCTGTATTTTGAAAAAGTCGGCGCCAGAAAAACTATTACCCGCATCATGATTTTGTGGGGCCTGACCTCCATGTCGATGCTATTTGTCACCACCCCGCAGATGTTCTATGTCTTGCGCTTTTTACTAGGTGTATTCGAAGCCGGTTTTGCCCCAGGCATGATTTTCTATCTGACCTATTGGTATTCCGGTGCACGCATGGCACGTGTGATGGCGATTGTTATGCTGGCTGGGCCGCTCGCTGGCATGTTAGGTGCGCCGTTATCGACGCAAATTATGAGTACTTTCCATCAGATTTATAATCTTTCTGGCTGGCAATGGTTATTTTTATTAGAAGCTGTGCCAACCGTGCTATTGGGTTGCGTAGCGTACTTTTATTTAACCGATCATCCTTCACAAGCAAAATGGCTGTCCCAAGAGGATAAAGCCTTATTGGTGAAAGAAATTTCACAGCATCAGTCTGCAAGCGGTCATAGCAATTTTAAAGCAGTATTAAAGGATCCCTGGATTTATTTCATGGCCTTGGCCTATTTCACCATTATCTGTGGCATCTATGCGATTGGCTTTTGGCTACCATCTTTACTGAAGTCGGGCGGTATCCAAAATTTGCAGATGATTGGTTGGCTGGTGGCGATTCCATATTTATGCGGTGCAATTTTCATGATCATTTTTGCCCGCAGCTCGGACAAATGGCAGGAACGGAAATGGCATTGTGTAGTGCCGACGGTATTGGCCTGAGTCAGCTTGATGTTGTCGGTGATCAGTGCGAATTTCCTGCTGTCCTTTATTGCGATCTGTACCGCAACGGCCTTTATGTTTAGTGCCTATACCATTTTCTGGTCAATTCCATCGAAATACTTAAGCGGTAGTGCGGCAGCAGGCGGAATTGCCCTGATTAACAATATCGGATTACTCGGTGGTTTTGTCAGTCCAAATATTATGGGCATGGCACAGTCAATGACCGGTTCCATGCTGGCAGGCTGGTTCACGATTGCTGTGATCATGATGCTCGGTGGCGCTTTCCTGATTTATGCCTTCAGACTGAAAAAGCAAGTTGTTCCCGAGCAAGTAACACGCGCTGCCTTAATTGTCGATAAATAATCAATACGTAGCATAGGAAGGATTCAGGATATGAAGAAAATCATCATTGCGGGCTTTCAACATGAAACCAATACCTTTGCCCCGACCAAAGCAAGCTACGCGGATTTTGTCCAGGGTGGGGGATTTCCGCCGCTTAGCCGCGGCGCAGATATCCTGAAATTTCGGGAACAGAACATTCCGATTGGCGGTTTTATTCAACAAGCGGAACAATTCGGGTATCAACTTTTACCGGTGATCTGGGCGGGCACTTCACCTTCAGCGCATGTAGAGCAGGACACTTACCAGCGGATTTGTGATGAAATTATTGCAAGCATCCAGCAGCATCCGGCAGATGCGGTGTATCTGGATCTGCATGGTGCTATGGTCAGTGAACAGGTGGATGATGGTGAAGGCGAATTGTTAAGACGGGTTCGTGAAGCAGTTGGGCCGGATATTCCGGTAATTGCCAGTCTGGATTTCCATGCCAATGTCACGCAAGCGATGTTTGCCCATAGTGATGTGCTGATTTGCTATCGAACCTATCCGCATGTAGATATGGCCCAAACCGGACAACGTTGCGCTCAAGTGTT
This sequence comes from Acinetobacter lwoffii, assembly GCF_024129735.1. Classification (GTDB taxonomy): domain Bacteria; phylum Pseudomonadota; class Gammaproteobacteria; order Pseudomonadales; family Moraxellaceae; genus Acinetobacter; species Acinetobacter lwoffii_H. The sequence continues at coordinate 22,141 of NZ_JAMXXK010000008.1, forward strand.
GGATCAAATATTCCGGGGTAAAAAGCTGCATAAGCAAATGTATAAGCTGCCGTTTTTGATTGCGCTGAATGCACAATGTACCGAGCTGGAACCTACCCAGTCTTGTATGAATTTACTCGAACAGCTAGAACAAAATAATCCTGTCCAGATGAATTTCACGCCGGGTTTTCCGGCGGCAGATTTTGCCGAATGTGGTGGTTGTATCTGGGGCTATAGTGAAAATGCTGTGCAGTTAGATCAGGCCATGCAACGCTATATCGCCCATGTGCTGCAACAAGAAACGCATTGGAATATGGGTTTTTTATCACCCGATCATGCCGTGCTGCAGGCACTTCAACTTTATCAACAGCATCATTCGACCAGACCCGTGGTGATTGCAGATACTCAGGATAATCCGGGAGCCGGTGGTGATTCGAATACGACCGGGATGCTATCGGCGCTACATCGGCATCAGGTTAAAAATGCACTGATTGGGCTTATTGTTGATCCTGCGGTGGTGCAACAAGCCTATCAGCTTGAGCTTGGTCAGCATTTTTATGCGAAATTGGGCGGAACATCAGGTATTGCGGGGGATGCTCTATTTAGCGCTGAATTTAAAATCAAAGCCTATAGCGATGGGAAATTCAGCTATGGCGGGCCCATGATGCATGGCGTTGAGGCGGATATCGGCCCGAGTATATTGCTGGAAATAGACGGTATTGAAATTGCAGTCAGTTCCTACAAAGCCCAGTTGCTCGATCGTAATATGTTTAGAATTTTTGGTGTTGTGCCTGAAGATAAATCAATTATTGTAGTGAAAAGCTCGGTACATTTTCGTGCAGATTTTCAGGACATGGCTGCTGCCATTTTGGTCGCGAAAGCGCCTGGTGCCATGAAAGCAGACCCGAATGACCTGCCTTGGCAAAAGATTGATCCTGATAGACGACTCGTGCCGATGGGCGAAAGTCTGGCGCAACGTGATCAGCCATTGCGTCGTACTGTTTAACATTTAACTAATATCCAATTAACACCCAAACGATTGAACAGGCTAGATCCATCACGATCAAGCCTGTTTTTTTGATCACATCTTCATTTCCTTAAACTCAATACAATTTTCTGGTACCTGATCCCGCGTCTGAATCTGCCAAAGATGGACTAGTCTGATATCAAACAGGGCTAGCTAAAAAAAAGCGGACAGGAATTCAACATTCTTTTCAAACTCAACAAAATACCTATAATTCCAATTAGAAACTTGTTGTAAATTAAACCTTAGGAAAAAAACAAATACAGTGTTGACTTTCTTATTTTAAATTAGACGAATCAACCGGAGATTCTCATTGCGCGCTGCCCGCTATAAAATTTTGCTCATTATCGTATTGCTACTGGCAGTAGGGTTTGCTCTATTTCGTTGGTGGCAGGGGCCAGTGGTGCCTAGTTATACGCTGAGTGCCATGCCGCTGGTACAAAATGTTGTTGCGACCGGACGTGTTGCGACAGTTTCACGTGCCCAGGTAGGCAGTGAAATTAGTGGTGTGGTTCTGCAACGTCTGGTGCAGGAAGGCGATCAGGTTAAACTGGGTGATCTGCTGGTGGTATTGAAATCGGATGAATTGCTGGCCCAAGTCAGACAGGCCGAGCTGGCATTGACCGAATTGGCAAGCAGCCGACGGCCACAGGCTGCAGCAGAACTGGCCAGTGCCAAAGCCCAGCTGGAGCAAGCCAGCCGAGAAGCTACACGTCGACGTAATGCAGAAGCCGGTATCCTGTCGAGGGAAGAAGTCGAACAGGCTGTGGAAGCAGAAAGAGTCGCGCGCAATAATTATGAGATAGCTCGGGTAAAAGCATCCGCATTGGCCGCGGGTCAAGTCGAAGAAGCGTCGCTTCGGGAACAGCTTGCAGTGGCACAGGCTCAACTGGCCAAAACCAAGATTCGGGCTGCAGTCGCCGGCACAGTATTGACACGCGATGTCGAGCCGGGTGATCTGGTTCAGCCGGGACAAACTTTATTTACCATTGCGTTAACAGGGAATACAGAAATCCGGGTACCGCTAGATGAGCGGAATTTACCGCAACTGGCCTTGCAGCAAAATGCCACTGTGATTAGCGATGCCTATCCGGATCAGTCTTTCCCGGCCCGGATTAACTTTATTGCGCCAAGTATCGATCCACAGCGAGGTACGGTAGAAGTCAGGTTAACTGTCAATCCCGTACCAGATTTTCTGCGTCAGGACATGACGGTATCGGTGAATGTCGAGACGGCCAAACGAGCCCGGGCACTGGCTATTCCAAATGATGCTTTAAGCAGTATCAAGGGAGATAAAGCCGTGGTGTTAATGGTACGTGATGGAAAAGTACAGCGTCAGCAGATTACTTTAGGCTTGCGTGGCTTGGTCATGTCGGAAGTGAAATCCGGACTGAGTGAGGGTGATCAGGTGCTGGCAGATGCCGAATCTTCATTGGAGGATGGCACCAGAGTTCGCTTAGAACCACAACAGAGTTCATTGCAGAATTCTGCTGATATGGCCAATAGCAAAAATGAATTACCGGTGAACTTCGATTGAAAAAATTATTCGGGCGGCTCTGGATCGAATGGAAAATCGCGGTCAGTTTTTTGCGCGAGGGTCGCGCGCAGTCCATCATGATTACCATCGGGGTTGCCGTGGGCGTAGCGGTGATCGTCTTTATCACCGCTTTGATTCAGGGGCTGCAAGCCAATATTGTCGAACGAACCTTAGGTACACAGGCACATATTCGTCTGTTGTCACCGGATGAAGTCAACCGGATTGTGTCACCTCCCGCCGGGACCGTGCAATTATTGCAGGAAGATAAACGGGCGCAGCGCCTGCGTTCAATCAACAATTGGCAACAGATTACCGAAACACTGGATCAGTTACCTGTACTGACTGCTGTCTCGCCGGTGGTGTCTGGCCCTGCCTTTGTACAACGGGGTGATGCGATTGAATCCGTGGCCTTGGTCGGAATGAATTTGGAGCGTTATCAGCAGATCATTCCATTAAAAGAATATTTAACCAGTGGCCAGTTGCGGGTTGGCGCGGATGAGGTACTGATCGGCAGTCAATTGGCCAAAGACCTCGGTGTTCAGGTCGGTAGCAAGTTGCGGCTAGATACTGGCCAACAAAATAGTGCTTTGGTGAATATTGCTGGTATTTTTGAGCTGGGCGTGCGCGAACTGGATGCGCGTTATGTTTATCTGGATCTTAAGCAGGCGCAGTCCTTACTCGGTCTGCCAGGCGGGGTAACGGTGATTGACCTGACCATTGCCAATATTTTTGAGGCAGACCAGGTTGCCGCACAAGTCGGACGCCTGACCTCATTAAAAGCCGAAAGCTGGATTGAAACCAATGCCCAACTGATGAATGCCATTACCGCACAAAGCCTGTCCACCAATATGATTATTGTATTTGTCGCAATTTCAGTGGCTTTCGGGATTGCCAGCGTCATGTCCGTCAGTGTGGTGCAGCGCACCCGGGAAATTGGTATTTTGCGGGCGACAGGTGCAACCCAATCGCAAATCTTGAGAGTTTTTCTGTTTCAGGGCGCAATCTTTGGCTTGCTCGGTTCGGTGCTGGGCAGCATAGTCAGTTATGGTCTGGTGTGGGTATTTAATAATTTTGGGCCAGGATTATTCTATATTCCAATTTCGATTGAGCTGGTGATTTTGGCGCTATTATTGGCGACATTAACAGGCGTACTGGCTGCAGCGGTGCCATCACGCCGGGCCGCGGCACTCGATCCGGTGGAGGCGATTCGTCATGTCTGAGCAATCTCAGGAAGTTCTGCGTCTGGAAGCGCTACGCAAGTCTTATAATATTGGCCAGCCCAATGAGGTTGAGGTCTTGCATGGTATTGACCTGCGCATTGATCGCAACGACTTTGCCGCCCTCATTGGTCCTTCCGGTTCTGGGAAAAGTACCTTATTGAATATTCTGGGACTGCTAGATAAACCAACGAGCGGCGAGCTGTACTTGTTGGGACAACCTACCAGTGCGATGGATGACACCGGTCGTACGGCGCTGCGCGGCAACAGTATTGGGTTTGTATTTCAGTTTCACCATCTTATTCAGGCCTTTAGTGCACTGGATAATATTCTCATGCCTTTAATGATGGCGCATGGCAAACCCAATCAGCAGGCAATGCAACGCGCACGTGATTTACTCGCTGCAGTGGGGCTGGAAAAATTTGCTGAACGTAAACCGAATGAACTGTCTGGAGGGCAGCAGCAGCGGGTGGCCATTGCCCGGGCCTTGATTACTGAGCCGGCATTATTATTGGCCGATGAACCGACAGGTAATCTGGATACCCAGACCGCGGCTGATATGTTTGAACTGTTTCGTAAAGTGCATCGTGAACGCGACTGCGCCGTACTTTTGGTCACGCATGATCCGCGCTTGTCTGCCACTTGTGACCGTACCATCAATCTGGTCGATGGCCGGATTGAAAGCGATTCGAGCAATTCGCATCAAGATTAATCCAAACTATAAGGAACCAGAATGTCCAACTTACAGGATCCAAGAGTTTTATTTGCCTTAGAAAGAACTGCATTAGCCTGGAATCGTAGTGGGCTGACCTTGATTGCTTTTGGCTTTGTGATTGAAAAATCAAATTTACTGGCGCAACTGGTCGATCCGGAAAAATATCAGAATAAAATTGTTTATAGTCACTGGCTGGGAATTGCAGTCATTCTATTCGGTATGTTGATCAATATCGGTTCTATCCTGCAATATCGGGCTGGCCTCAGATCTTTGACCCCGGCAGAATTTATTTCTGACTATCAGACCCAGCATCCTGTTTTGTTAAATTTATTCACCGTGTTGACCGGAATATTGTTAATTATTTCATTCTGGATCAGTTGAAAGATGAATGCTGAAGAATAGATCTCTTGCGAAAGTTAATTTAAGAGCGTCCAGTTCACCATTCCAGCAATTAAATTCATTCTTAGACCAAATCGTTTCCGTCTATTTCTATAGCGTTCTGTTAATATCCGAAAATATTTAAGTTTGCCGTTGATATGTTCAATTGTGATCCTACGCCGACTGATTTCTTGGTTGATCTGTTTTGCTATTTTGGGTAATGATAAATTCTTAGGTTTCTTGATTGGAATGAGTAACTTACTCTTAATCTGATGAAATCCTTTATAGGCTAAATCTGCCATAATACAAGGATAAATGATCATCTCCTTAAAATACTTACGCGCAATCGTCAGATCATGTTTTCTGCCACTTTCGACCTGTATACTTACAATTTGCTTTAGTCTTGGGTTAAAAATGACCTGTGTTTTTAGCGTATGTTTCTTCTTTTTACCACTATAGAATTTTCTTTGTTTTTTTGGGATGCTCAATCTGTGACTCAGTGACATCAACGATCACATAATCCCCCTCACTAAACTTTTGATTCCTTTTAGGCAATGCGAAAATCCGTGATTGAATCAGAGCATTTTCAACTTTATGAATAGTACGATTCACATTGCTTTCAGCTAGGTTATAGTCAGCGGATAACTCAATTTGAGTTCTATAACAGCGTAAGTAATTTAAAGTTAACAACAATTGATCCTCTAAACACAACGAATGAGGTCTTCCAGATTTTTTCTTGGCAAGTTCAGCGTGTTGTAACACCGATACCATTTTTAAGAATAATGGACGAGGAACTCCAACGAGTCGTTTAAATTCCCCATCATTAAATCGAGTTAAATTTTCATATTTCATGGGGCTAGTATAAACAATTTTTTACTTTCGCAAGAGATCTAATGAATGGACATGTTCAGTCACCATTCCGGACTGGGTTAAATTTGAATGTTACTCGGTAGGCTTGATGATTTCTGGTATGGCCAATCCTGAAAAAGTTCTGGATTTCCTGGATATTTTTGGCGACTGGGATCCGAGTCTGGCCTTTGTGATGTTGGGCGCGATAGTGGTTGCCTTTATTCCATTTCAAAAAGCCAGTCGAAATCTGGCTACGAAAACTGTATTTGATGAACCGATCCAGTTACCGACCAATCAGAAAATTGATTCTAGACTGGTGACGGGCAGTCTTTTATTTGGTGTCGGCTGGGGAATTGCCGGTATTTGTCCGGCATCCAGTCTGACCTTGATCGGTTTAGGTCACTATCAGGCCGTTTATTTTATTCTTGCCATGCTGGCAGGGATTTACTTACATCGTCAATGGGCAGGAGCATCATCATGGGTCAGAGCGCTGTGGTTCAGGATTTTTTTCATGAAGATACCAATATATTTAGTTATATCGTGAGTGATCCGGCCACTGGAAAATGTGCGGTAATTGATAGCGTACTGGATTATGATGCTGCCTCAGCCAGCACCTCGACCACGCATGCGGATCGCATCATCGCCTATGTACGAGAACATGAACTTGAAGTTGAGTGGATTCTTGAAACTCATGTGCATGCTGATCATTTGACCGCAGCGCAATATCTGCATTCACAGTTGGGCGGCAAAATGGCCATGAGCCATCATATCTCTGTGGTTCAAGAGACCTTTGGCGCGATCTATCATCTGGACATCAAGCAGTTTAATCTTGCTCAGCCATTTGATTATCTGTTTGCTGATCATGAAGCATTCAGCATTGGTTCATTGCAGGCCTATAACATTCCGACACCGGGCCACACACCGGCCTGTCTCAGCTATGTGATTGGGGATGCGGTCTTTGTCGGCGATACATTGTTCATGCCGGATTACGGCACAGCGCGCTGTGATTTTCCTAAAGGCAGTGCCGCGACTTTATTTGATTCGGTTCAAAAGCTGTATCAGTTGCCAGACGCCACCCGGGTATTTTTATGTCATGACTATTTACCGGAACATCGCGACTACTTTGTCTGTGAAACTGATATTCAGACCCAGAAGCAGCATAATGTCCATATTCACACTGGCACGGCCAAAGCTGATTTTGTTGAAATGCGCCAGCAGCGGGATGCCAAATTGGGCATGCCCAAACTGATTTTACCGGCGATTCAGATCAATATGCGTGCCGGTCAATTTCCTGAAGCGGAAGAAAATGGAATTTCTTATTTAAAACTGCCCTTAAATTATTTCCATGCCTGAGATTTAAATAAACGCGGCATGAAAAAAGGATGTACGCGATTGCCTACATCCTTAAATTTTGACGGTTGAATGCTAATGATTCTGTCTTTTAGCTTGATCTAATCATTGAGCGCCGGTAAATCATACCTATTGAAAGCATCAGGATGAAACCGAACTTAGTGGCACTACCACAAGTTTGCGCTTCATCCTTGCATGAGCCTGATCTCAAATTTCATCCATCAGGTTTTATTGTTCCAGATTACTTCTCAACATCCAGGCAGTTTTTTCGTGTACTTCCAGTCTTTGCGTGAGAATGTCAGCAGTCGGCTGATCATTGGCTTCTTCAATGATCGAAAAAATACTTCTGGCGGTACGTGCCACAGTTTCATGTGCATCTACCAGTAAACGTATCATTTCTTCGGCTTTAGGCACACCTTCGACCTCTTTAATGGAGGTGAGTTTTACAAACTGTTTATAAGTACCGGGTGCTGCAAAGCCCAAAGCCCGAATACGTTCAGCAATGATGTCCAGCGCATTCCACTGCTCGGTGTATTGGGTCATAAACATGTTGTGCAGGCTGTTGAACTGGGGGCCGGTGACATTCCAGTGAAAATTATGGGTCATCAAATACAGGGTATAACTGTCTGCTAAAAGTCTGGATAAACCTTCGACAATTTTGGCGCGATCATCATGCGAAATCCCGATATCAATTTTCATTGCTTTAGATTCTTTTTTAGAAGAGGCCATGCTCTTACTCCTTCAAACTTAACGCGATACGGTGTATTAAAATAAAGTCGGATGTAGTCGAAGCCCGAGCCAAGAGATGAAATGATCTCTATGACTTTGTATTTGATCTGAACAGGCTGATGGATTTAAGTGGTTATAAGTTATAGATATTAGATCAATATGAGGGCAGGAAGTTTAGTCATTATGTATAAGCAGGGCGCGGGATTGTAACTATTTAAATCTGTCAAATTTTGGCCATCTTCAGCGGTAGCACGTTAATTTCTTATGGTAAATTCTACTTCTAAAAAGTCCTAATCATTTCAAGATCGAAACATCGTGTTGCGTCATAACGTTTATTTATGAGCAAGATCACATATCACTACACTAAATCTTTATTTAGACATATCTCTTTAATATTTTATTTTAAATAAATAACTTAGATAAAAATTTAAATCATCAATAAACCCAAAATTTATAAAAAATAACACAATGCTGCCTTAATTAAACAAGGCACTACAAACAATAATAAATCTCTTTCTTAAATGCAGTTATGTTAGGACACAGGCGAAACCAATAACAATAATCCCAGAAAAGCAAAAATGCTTCGAGTCAGCATATTCAGAAGAAATGTGAGGCTGATACAGGATCGGCTGTAGCAGATTGACTTACGGGAGACGTTGGTTGGTTAAGCCATGCGACATATAAGCTCAAGCGACTTTGAGATAGACCAAAAATATCTGAACTAAACTCAAGCTCAGCAAGGAATACATCATGAAAATTAAGGCCAATAGCCCCGCGACTGGTAAAGACGGTTTAGACAAACAAAATACCAATAAAAAAAGTGAGCAGCTCGACGCATATCGCAGTGATGCGACCGAGCAGGCACTCACCACCAATCAAGGGGTTAAAATTTCCGATAACCAGAACAGTCTCAAGGCAGGCGTTCGCGGGGCGACCTTGATCGAAGATTTTATTCTTCGGGAAAAAATTACCCATTTTGACCATGAGCGAATTCCAGAACGTATTGTGCATGCCCGTGGTGTCGGCGCACATGGCTATTTTGAGGCTTATCCGGGGAATGAAAAACTGACCAAGGCAGGCTTCTTGACTAACACCAGTGTGCAAACGCCAGTATTTGTGCGCTTTTCTACCGTACAGGGCCCGCGTGGTTCAGCAGATACGGTACGTGATATTCGCGGTTTTGCGACCAAGTTTTATACTGATGAAGGTAACTTCGATCTGGTAGCGAATGATGCGCCGGTATTCTTTATTCAGGATGGGATCAAGTTCCCGGATTTCGTACATGCAGTCAAGCCTGAACCTCAGACCGAGATTCCTACCGGTGCATCTGCACATGATACTTTCTGGGACTTTGTTTCCTTAGTCCCTGAATCTGCACATGCGGTGATGTGGGCCATGTCGGATCGGGGTATTCCGCGTAATTTAAGAGCCATTCAAGGCTTTGGTGTGCATACTTTCCGTTTTATCAATGCCGAGAATAAAGCGGTTTTTGTGAAATTCCACTGGACCCCAAAACAGGGTCTAGCCCAACTGGTCTGGGATGAAGCACAAAAACTGGCAGGTAAGGATCCGGATTTCCATCGTCGTGACTTATATGAAGTGATTGCATCCGGTAACTATCCGGAATGGGAACTGGGTGTACAGGTCGTTCCAGAAGAAGATGAGATGAAGTACGACTTCGACTTGCTGGATCCAACCAAAATTATTCCGGAAGAACTGGTGCCAGTGACACCGATTGGCAGAATGGTACTGAACCGTAATGTCGATTATTTCTTCGGTGAAACCGAGCAGGTGGCATTCTGTCCGGGACATATCGTACCGGGACTGGATTTTACCAATGATCCGTTATTGCAGGCACGTCTGTTCTCCTATACCGATACTCAGCTCAGCCGTTTAGGTGGCCCGAACTTCCACCAGATTCCAATCAACAAGCCAGTTTGTCCATTCCACAATAACCAGCGTGACGGTCTACATCAGCGTATTGTGCATACCGGTCAAGCCAGTTATGAGCCGAACTCGATTGACAATAACTGGCCGGCTGAAACTCCGCCCGCAGCACAAGGTGGTGGTTTTGAAAGCTATCAGGAGCGTATTGATGGACACAAGATCCGTCAGCGTAGCGAATCATTCAGTGATCACTTTAGTCAGGCCCGTCTTTTCTACCGCAGCCAGGCACCACATGAGCAAAAGCACATTGTCGATGCCTATGTCTTCGAGCTGAGCAAGGTGGAGCGCAAATATATTCGTGAACGTGAAGTACTTGAAGTGCTCTGCAATATCGATCTGGACTTGGCACAGCAGGTTGCTGACCAATTGGGTATTGAAATTCCGGCAGAGAAAAAGGCAGCAACATTGCCAGATGTGCAGGTTTCACCACGTTTATCTTTTGAGGCATTTAAACCTGAAGATATTAAGGCACGCAAAATTGCGCTATTGGTGCACGACAAGGCCAATGAGGCCAGTATCAAAGCTGTTCAAGCTTGGGCAGAATCAGAAGGGGCTGTGGTCGATGTACTGACCCCAAAACCGGGCCCGGTACTGGGTCAGCAAGGCGAGGTGATTCCTTCCGATGGTATGCAAAAAGCAGAACCATCCATTGCCTATGATGCTGTGGTGATTGCTGACGGTGACAATTACGATGTGGTGATGAAAGATGGTGTGGCGACTCATTATCTGCTGGAAGCTTACAAGCATTTAAAACCAATCGTGTTCCTGGGCGATAAAGGCAAGCTGATTGAGGATCTGCGCTTGGTTAGCGATGAAGGAACTCTGGCAAACGGACAGTTTGAAGCAGTACAAGATAGCTTCAAGACTTTGATCCTGAACCATCGTGTCTGGGCGCGTGAAGCGATTGCGGAAGCAATTCCTGCCTAAACGATCCAATTTATGTTTTAGAGGATAGAGGCTCCGGCTTCTATCCTCATGGTTTTAAAATGGATGAAGAGATGGTGAGACCGGACGTCAAAAAGTTGTTAGCGCAAGCACAGCAAGCCAAATGGAGCAGAGAGCAGGATATTTATCTGATTGAACATAATCATTTGCCTTTAGCTGAACTGATGCAGCAACTTTGTTTCAATGAAGAAGAGATTAATGCACGCCGTAAGGTATTAGGGCTGACCACACGTTTAAAACAAATGCGCAAGCTTTCTCATTAACTGACTTTACAAACACAACAACATTATCCGTATTTTATGAGGAACCGCATGCATGAACCTCGGTTCAATATTACAAAGATTTGAAACTTCTCCTCTGGAGCTACAAGAAAAAATTCACCACACTTTAATGGAGCTGGTAGAGATTTCCGCTCAGGTGCCTTATCCCGCTTCCGGAGCGACCTTAAAACGCTGGCAGATGCTTAGTCAGGTTTCGGCAAGCAATCTGAGCCTGGGCAAACTGTATGAATCGCATTTAGATGCTTTAGCTATTCTGCATGAACTGAATATTCCGGTAGAACAAAAAGGCTTATGGGCAGTATGGGCGGCAGAAGGCGGTCCCAAACCTTTAACATTGCAAGCAGGAAAGCTAAGCGGAATTAAGCCCTGGTGTTCTGCATCGGTCTGGGTGCAACACGGTCTGCTGACTTACCGTGATGAGCAGCAACAATCCCAATTACTGATTCTAGATTTGTCACAAGAAGGCATTCAGCATCATCAGGATGCCTGGCAGGCAGTGGGCATGCAGCATACCTTGACTGCCCGGCTTGAACTGGATCAGGTTAAGGCGGAAAAAGTCGCAGCTCCAAATGCCTATCTGGATCGGCCCGGATTCTGGCATGGCGCCGCAGGTGTGGCCGCGTGCTGGTATGGCGCAACCGTGCGTTTGGCTGAATATTTAAGACAGGCAGTATTGTTAAAACCGCATGCCTATAAGGCCATGTATCTCGGTGAAATTAGTCGGGAGCTTTTAGCGACACAGTCCTTATTTTATCAAGTTGCTGCATTGATTGATCAGCAACCGCAACACGCACATGAGTTAAAGATTCGTAGCCTACGTGCTCAGGTGGAAGCGACTGCCTTAAATGTACTAACTCATGTAGGTAAGGCACTTGGTGCTGGGCCGTATTGTGAGCATCCGCATTTCGCTCGGCTTGCAGCAGATCTTCCGGTATTTATTCGTCAAAGTCATGCTGCATTTGACTTGGAGCGGATTGGCGAGCTGACTGCACAGGAGGAACAATTATGGACGTTATAAGACATGAGATTGTAGGGGATCGTGTCATCCATGGTGAAGGCACAAGACTTGAAGAATGGCGTTCCTGTCAGATCCTGCAACAGATGCCGGAATTTGATATTCCTAAGATTATTCCTCTAGATGCCAGAGTCTGCATCATTGCCCCTCATCCTGATGATGAAATTTTGGGCTGTGGAGGCCTGATTCAGCGTCTGGACAAACTTGGCTATCAGATCATACTTTTTGCCGTTACCAATGGGACAGCCAGTCATCCCGGCTCTAGTCTATATACTCCCGAAGAGTTGAACCAGATTCGTCCTGCTGAAACGCGAGCAGCTTTAGAAGCGTTACCTTTAAAACAGAATATCTTGCGGATCGCTTTAGATATTCAAGATGGCAAGGTGGCCGAACAGCGGGATGTGTTGCAACAGCATCTGCAATCTTATCTGCAACCGAATGATGTGTTAATTAGCACATTTGTTCATGATGGACATCCAGATCATGAAATCACGGGGCAGGTCACACAGCAGCTGGCCACTGAACTTCATTTGCCCTGTATTCAGGTCTTGATTTGGGCATGGCATTGGGCAACACCTGGAGATACCAGAATTCCCTGGACCGTCGCTCATCAACTCAAATTAACTGAGGAAGAATTACAATATAAGTCTCGAGCTGCGCGGTGTTTTAAGAGCCAGATCGAGCTTGATCCGACGATAGATCAATCACCGATTCTGTCAGAGCAGGCATTACAACGTATTTTACAGCCCTGGGAGGTGTATCTGTATGAACAGTAAAGCAGCCTATGATCAGGAATATTTCGATGCCTTATATGCACTGAATCAGGGAGATCCCTGGCAATATGAACAGCGTTGGTATGAACAGCGCAAACGGCAGATTTGTCTGGCGATCTTGCCGCACTTGCAGTTTGACTCCGCGATTGAGATTGGTTGCAGTAATGGCATCTTTAGTCAGGAACTGGCGCGGCGGACAAATAGCTTAATGTGTCTGGATGCCAATAATACTGCGATCCATTTGGCGCAGCAGCGTTTACAAGCTTATCCGCATGTACAGGTGTTACAGCGGATCGTGCCAGATGATTTGCCCGAACAGAAATTTCAGCTCATTGTCGTCAGTGAGATTTTATATTATTTGAACCCGATTGCTCTGCAACAGGTGCTGACATGGCTGCATACTGCACTGGAACCGGGCGGATGTATCTTGAGTTGTCATTGGCGCGCGCCAATCTCGGGATTTAGCCTAAATGGTGAAGATGTCCATCAGTATCTCAAAGCGCATTTAAACTATGAACATTGTTTAAGCTTGCAGGACTCCGATTTTTTGGTAGATCTCTGGCTGAATTCAGCGCAATCTGTGGCAGAGCAGGAGGGTTTGAGATGAAGAAAATCGGTGTGGTGATTCCGGCCTGTAATGAAGAAGCCTATATTGAACGCTGCCTATTAGCGTTAAAATCAGCACAAACTTATTTTTTTCAATACTTTAAAACAATAAAAAATCTTCCTGAAATCCAGATTCTCGTGGTCTTGGACCATTGTACTGATAGTACCGCTGCTAAAGTTCAGCAAATGAACATTCCAGCTATCAGTTGCAACTTCCGAAATGTCGGTAAGGCACGCCATTTGGGGATTCAGCAGATGATCGAGCAAGGTTGTGATTGGATTTGCTGCACCGATGCGGATTCTTTTGTACAGTGCGACTGGTTTCAGGTCATGTTACAGCATCAACCCACCGATGCGATTTGTGGTGTAGTCGAGCTGGATCAATGGGATCATTTAAGCCGGAAAACCCGTCAGGCTTATCTCCGACATTATCAGGACAGCATGGGACATCGGCATGTTCATGGCGCAAACCTGTGTTTTAAAGCTTCGGCTTATATACAGGTCAATGGGTTTCAGCAACTGGACTGTCATGAAGATGTCGATTTCATCCGTCGTTTAGAAAAAGCTGACGCGCAGATTGTCTGGTCGAATCAGCTGAGAGTCACTACCAGCAGTCGTCTTAGCTCAAAAATTGCTGCAGGTTTTGCCCATTTTCTGCAAAAACTTGAGCTTAAGCAGGCCGCGAAAAAACCGATCAGCCTGTGCAAATAAAAGCATAAAACTATAAATTTTATACAATCAGATACTTGTAAAAAATCTTAAAATTCGTGTCTAAAAACTATTCCATTTAAATTTATTCTGTTTATAATTCACGCAAATTCAGCCCCGCAAACTTATACATTCTAGCTATAAGTCTGTGGGGTTTTTCTATGGATGAACGGTAATGGATGCCTGAGCCTTCTTTTTTGGTAATACAATGTTCAATCAAACACTGCTTTCTCGAATTCAGTCTCCATCACCATATCTATGGCAGAAAATAGCGACTGCGTTATGCTTCTTTAGCTTGGGCTTTAGTACTGCGGCTTGGGCACCCTTAATTCCATATGCACAGCAGCGCCTGTTATTAAATCATGCTGATTTTGGCCTGTTATTGCTGTGTGCCGGAATCGGTTCAATGCTGGCGATGCCGCTGGCCGGTCGACTGGCCAATGCCTTGGGTTGCCGTGCTGTTTTGGCCGTAATTCTCAGTGCATTTTTATTTATTTTGCCTGCTCTGGCTTATAGTCCGAATCATTTAATGATGGCAATCAGCCTGTTTTTCTTTGGTGCCAGTGCCGGTGCTTTGGGCGTGACTGTCAATATTCAGGCTGCACAGATTGAGAAAAAACTCGGTAAAAGTTTAATGTCGGGTTTTCATGGGGTGTGTAGTTTAGGTGGTCTGGCAGGCGTACTGGGCATGACCATGTTAATGGGTTTTGGCTTGGCGCCTTTAACTGGTGCGGTGATTGTCAGTGTGATTTTGCTGCTTATTGCCTTATTTGCTGTTCCTTTAAGTTTGGGTGCTGAGCCAAAAACAGCGGTAGAAGACACATCATCAGAACAGCCAGTGAAAAAAGCAGCACCGACCTGGGCGATTTTAGGCATTGGTCTGATCTGTTTTGTGGCTTTTCTGTCAGAAGGTGCAGCTATGGACTGGAGTGGTATTTATCTTGCTACTGAGTTCAGCCTGCCTGCGGCGCAAACCGGTTTGGCTTATAGTTTCTTTGCTGGTTTGATGGTATTGGGACGTTTTAGCGGTCACTTGATTATTCAGCAGTTTGGTGAAAAAAATACGATTCTGTTAAGCGCACTCTTGGCTGCAACCGGTTTATTAACCGTAGTATTTGCCCCAGTCTGGCAAGTGGTGTTGGTCGGCTATGCGATTTTAGGTTTAGGTAGCGCCAATATTGTACCGTTAATGTTTTCCCGTGCAGGACGCCAAAAAACTTTGGCTTCACATGTGGCATTGTCTTATGTATCGGTATTTGCTTATACAGGTTCGTTGATTGGGCCAGCATTGGTCGGCTTCGGCAGTGAAATCATCGGATTGAGTCTAGTATTTAGCGTCATTGCGATTGGTCTATTGAGTATTGTGATTTTAAATCATCTCACTGCAGACCCAAGCGAAGTACAACAAAGCGAAGAGATTGTGGCTCCTCTTCAAAACGAAACACCAGCTTAATGCTGGTGTTTTTTTTACTTAAAAAGTTAGGCATGCACACTGAACTGGTTTGGAGCTCCTGCAGCCACCGGACGATAGATCCGCAGGCTTTGTGAGTTTTTCAGGTCAGTGATAAACTGATCACGCCAGCGAATAATATCGAAATTTTTCAAGCCTTGGCTTAAATAACGATAGCGCTCTAAACGTTCTGATTTAGACATGCGTAGCGCTTTCTTCAAGGCTTTGGCCATACTGTCATGTTCATAAGGATCGACCAGTAAGGCTTCTTTCATTTGTTCAGCAGCACCGGCATATTTAGATAGAATTAAGACACCCGGATCTAAAGGGTCTTGTGCTGCAATATATTCCTTGGCGACCAGATTCATACCATCCCGGATCGAATTTACCCAGCAAATATCTGCCTTCCGATACAGTTGCATCAAGGCCTCATGACCTAAGGTGTCATAGCTACAATCGAAAGGTAACCAGTCCGCTGTGCCATGCTGGCTATTAAGTTCATGCACGGCAGATTTAAATTGCGTATACAGGTTCTTATAGGTCTTTACATCCAGCCGGCATGGGCAGGCAATTTGTAATTGCTGGAATTGATTTTTAAACTCCGGCTGATCTTCCAGCAAGCTCTGTAAAGATCCGATTTTCTCCAATAAACCTTTACTATAATCAATCCGGTCAACTGAAATGATGGTTTTATAAGGCTGCACGGTCTCCAGGTCAAAGGGAAGCTTTTCCAGATGAGTATCTGAGGCCTGATTCTGTAGTTGCACGGGATGCACACCAATCGGATAGCATTTCACATGAATCTTTCGAGATTGATAATTCAGGATTTCATTGTGACGATGCTGCACTTTTAAGGTCTGTTCAAGGAAATTTAAACAGTTTTCCTGATCGCGAGAGGTCTGTAAACCCAGTACATCGTAGTTGGCCAAATGATGTGCCAGATCACGATGGGCGGGTAAAGTCTGCCAGAGCCTGAGTTCAGGAAAGGGAATATGCAGGAAAAATCCAATACGGTTACGCATGCCCAGTTTACGGCAATAATGCGCCACGCTTAAAAAATGATAATCATGGATCCAGATAATGTCATGTGGAGATGCCACTTGTTTCAGGTGCTTGGCAAAACGCAAATTGACATCCTGATAGATTTTGAAATCCTGCGGCTGATAGTCTACAAGCTGATGCTGGTCGTGCATCAGCGGCCATAATGCATTGTTGGCAAAACCACAATAGAAACCTTGATATTGGGATTCAGTCAATGGACTCGTGTGATATTCAACATTTTGATGCTTCAGGATTTGAAACTTCTGCTCTTTCGTCTGTTCAACTCGGGATCCATTCCAGCCAACCCAGATACCGCCTATATCCTGCAAAGCATCCTGCAATGCCACCGCTAATCCACCTGCCTGGGTATTGTCTGACTTAGGTAGATTTACACGATTTGATAACACTATGAGTTTTGACATGTAATTTCTCCAATAATAATTGTTGTTGTGCTTTCAGTATTTCTAAAAATTCCGCTAGAAAAGCCTGTACTTGAGTCACGTTTTCGAGGCGATGTTGTGCCACGGTATTGCCTGTACCGACTTTGATAGAGCAGCCTTTGAATGTGTTGATGACTTGAAAACCGGCTTCGTCGGTCAGGTCATCTCCGATAAAAATGGGATAATGATCACTTAAGTGATATTGCTGAATGATTTGTTGGATGGCTGAACCTTTATTTGCACCTTTGGGCACCAGTTCAAATACAAACTTTCCAGCCTTAAGTTCAAAATCCTGAAAATGAGCGAGACAATCTAAGGCAAATGCATGCACTTGATGCTCTAAATGGGGATATTCGCGAAAATGCAGGGCGACTGAATAGTCTTTAATTTCTATTCGAGTCTGAGGAATATTATTACTATGATCTGTAATATAATTTTTTAATAATTCAAACGGTTCAGGATTTAACTCAATTAACTTGCTTAAACGCGATTGATAGCTTAATTCCAGACCGTGAGAACCGGCAATATTCCATTCAAATGGATAAATAAGATTTTTGGCTTGTGCAATTGAGCGGCCGGTCACTAATACTAGCTGAATATATTGTTGTAACTCTTTTAAGGTATTTAAGGTTTCGCTCTTAATTATACTTTTTGCTGGATCTGGGTGGAATTCAGAAATGGTTCCATCAATATCAAGAAATAAAACAATTTTGTGAGAATAAATAATAGGTTTGAGCTGATTTAAAATCACTTGAGGTAATATATAAGAAGATGTAGCAAGTGAATCTTCTAGGTCTTGATCTTCTTTGAGAGTCGACATAAATACTACCTAAGCCTCTGAAATTAAATTGATTTAAAAGTTAAAACTACCTGAATGGTCATTGATCTGATTAAATTTATAACATATTTCATTTAACAGACTGGCTTTAAGTGCAGAAACGAAACACTTTTAACAAGTACAGTTACTTTGTAAAATTTAGAAATATTTTGGTAGAAATCCAGTATTGTTAATAAATTTTAAAATAAATTATGAGGATTTTATATTTTAAGGTTTTCTTGGATTGATTGTTTTTCAGGATTTTAGATAATAAGATTTATTATTTAATCGTTATTTTTGAATATGTATTTTGTAATTAATTTTTCAGAATATAGTATTTATTATTAATTTATATTTTATTTTTTAAATATATAGGGAGATTTAATTTTGAGATCCTTTTAAATATAAAAATCTAAAAAAAATTATAAATTAGGCATATGTAATTAAAATATTTAGCTTAAGTTTATGAAAATTAATAATTTTTATAATCGGCTAAGCTGGCTTAAAAGGAAAAGTACTAAAATTGTCTAGAGGGAAATTTCGTATCATCAAATTTTCTTGGGACCAATTGGAGAGCTATACAATTTAAACAGCCTCTTAATTTAGTATCTCAGATTAATTTTTTAATTCTTATTGGCAAATTTTATCGGAGGATAAAAAATCGAAGAAAGACGAACGCCAGTTCTATTACTAAACTCTGAGAATAACTTGAATATTCTTTTTTTGAATCGAAAGGTAGGTGTTAGATGAAGTTGAGCTAAACAGAGAGAAGATATGTAAAGCTATGGTTGTAATGAAAGAGCAGATACAAAACACGAAAAAACAGATCATCAGTGATCTCATATAGATCAAAAAACTAAGTGATGTTTCAATTAAAAGAAATTTTTTTACTCAAATGGATGAATCAATTTAGAAGCAGTAAATGATGAGAGAAGAGGAAAGAAATAATTTTTTGAAAAATAATAAAAGAACAATTAAAGTAAAGAGAAGCTAAGGGCCGTATCATATAAGTAAGTTAAAAAACCAAACTCAGATACAACCCGTCTATTTGCATGAGAGAAAAATACTCAGATTTCTCGCCACACTTCATTTTCGTCTTTTAAAGGAATGGTAAAGTTAAAGTCATCATCATTACTGACCAGAAGACTGGTTGGAGTCTGCATGACCACTTTCAAAACAGTACCGGCTTCAAAAATAATAGGGTCGCAGTTTTCTTTTTGTAGAGTCACCGGTTTAAGTAATTCAATTACTGAACTTTCCATAGTTTTTTCCAAAATAAGATTACTTTTCGATAATTAAATCATAGCATGATTTTTGAAAATTTAACTGTTTCTTCAAAAACTGAGAACTTGATCAATGACTTATTCAAATAGGGAGTAGTGCTCTATTTAGATTAAAGATACCTAGAAGACATGCAGTATGTCTGATTTTCATCCTATTCTCGCAGTGCTCAGAAGCATGAAGTTCTTTTACATAAACCCGACAGATAACAGGCATAAAAAAGTCTATCAAAATAACGAAAGGTCAAAAATATTATGATTTTTCTGTTTTTTGATATCGCTCGGCTAAATGATAAAAATCGAGAATATAAGGAAAATCATAACGCAGAGCTGAATGATAAAAATAATTTTCTAGAGACTCGATATCTTTCTATCCTTTTTTACACTAAATTGAAAATTAATGCTTTATAACAGTAAAAATCTAAAATAAGAATAAACTATGCGTCATTTGGATGACCAAGAGACATAAGGAGAACTGGGTCGGCATGTTTAAGTCATTTTTCCCGCAACCCGTCTGGTTTTTTAGCAGCCTGATTTTGTGGTTTATCATTAATCTTGTACTTTGGCATAGTGGTGGATCAGGATGGGGAACCTATCTGGGTTTTCCTGAAGGTTATTTTGATGAAAAGCTTACAATCGGTATCGGGCGTTTCTGGTCAGCTCAATTCATCTGGTTCTATCTCTGGTATTTCATTGCAACTACGATATTTGCGCTGTTCTGGCAATGGAAAGCCGGACACCGATGGCAGCGCTGGTCGGTCTGGGGCTCGGCATTTATTCTGTTTAATATCTGGTTCGGGGTACAGGTCAATGTCGTATTAAATGAATGGTATAGCCCGTTTTATGATCAGATTCAACAAATGCTCACTAAGGGTGGTGGGGATGTTTCATTGCTGTATCAAGGCGCATTAACCTTTATTTATATTGCGATGGTTTATGTCACTTTAGCGGTATTTAACCTGTTTTTTGTCAGTCATTATGTCTTCCGCTGGCGTACCGCGATGAATGATTATTACACCGCACATTGGGAGCAGTTACGTCATATTGAAGGTGCATCACAACGTATCCAGGAAGATACCATGCGCTTTGCCAAAACCACGGAGCAGTTAAGTGTTTCCTTGATTGAAGCGCTGATGTTGCTGATGGCATTCCTGCCGATCTTATATCAGCTCTCTAGTCATGTGAAAGTTTTACCAATTGTAGGGGAAATACCGCATGCTTTAATGTGGGCCTCGATTGGTTGGGCGGTATTGGGTACGGTCATTTTGATGGTCGTGGGAATGAAGCTGCCCGGACTGGAGTTTAATAACCAGAAAGTTGAGGCAGCCTATCGTAAAGAGCTGGTCTATGGCGAAGACTATGCTGATCGCGCACATCCGCTGACATTACAAGAACTGTTTAGCCGAGTACGCTGGAATTATTTCCGGTTGTATTTTCACTATGCTTATTTCAACATGGTTCGGATCTGGTACTTGCAGTTGGACAATATTTACGGATTATTTATTCTGTTTCCAAGTATTGCAGCAGGGGCAATTACCCTCGGTTTAATGATGCAAATCCTAAATGTGTTTGGCAAAGTGCGAGAATCTTTCCAGTACCTGATTTTGTCTTGGCCGACGATTATTGAACTGATGTCGATCTATAAACGGTTGAAAGCATTTGAATCACATATTGATTAATTTTTTCTCATATTATTATCCTGCTTTATTAGCCAAACAGTTTTAGGTTTGGCTTTTTTTATGGCGAGTTAGTTTACAAAATCCAATGGAAAATATCGATCTGACCGTTGGTCAGATGACTTGGGTAAATCGTGTCAGAACCTCCCAATATTGGGGTATTCAGATATTTTTTTCTTGTCTAGAATCCTAAGGGCCAGCCAAGATGGCGTTTAATTTCCGGTGGTTTGACGTATAAAAATAACAAGTGTACGTTGAGGAAATTATTCTTATGCTGATCTTGTTCAGGCAATGTTACAGCGGATAAAAGGTAAATTTATTACCCATTATAATAAAGGCCTGTAGCGTTCCCTGAATAAGCCGCCGGAGAAGGACTCACCGCTTTCTTCGGTTTTTTATGTGTTTTTTCTATCTTTTTCTTGAGTCCTGAATGGAATTGTTTATTATTTGAACTGATTTAAAAATGATACTTGTGTCAATTTTTATCACATGAAGCTTGGCATAATCAGCAAAGTTGAGGCTGATATGTGCCTTTTTACCATTTAAATATTATAGTTATCAATATCTTGTGTTTGTTGTTTTGTGCTATTTAAGCTATGTTATACGGGATTTTGGGGTTGAGATATTTGCTGTGAAGCTAAAAGTAATAATTCTAATAATAGGGGCAGCAGCTTTAGCTGGATGTAATAGCGTGAACCGGTTGAAATCAGAGGTGTTACATCCTTTTGCCAGTCCGGAAGAACTAATTGCCAAACGGGCTTTGAATCAACGTGATGGTAGTGCAAAAGATTATATTTATCTTTGGGGACAAGCCCAGAAAAATAATACGACTCAGGCCATGTATCCGCGTTCGATACTAACGCAATATTGTCATGAACAAGGCGGTAAATTTTCCCTATTGTATAGAAGTAATTTTAATGCCGTGGCAGATCTTGCCCAACGTAAACGCCTGAGTACAAACCGAGGTGTGATACAGGGCAGCGGCGCCTATCAGTGTCGTATGGATGGCCTGGCTGAAAGCTGGATCGTCTCGATCGAGCCGGTTTCTGAACGACAGGTCGATAAAACCAGCCAGAACCGTAGCGTTCGATTGCTGACCAAGTTGATGGGTGCGACTGAGGCAAGAAACTTTTACCTTGCTGCAAATAAGAACACTGTTGCTACCCAGAAAAAGACCGCTGCATCGATAAAAACGCCTGTAACGAAGAGCACGAATGAACTTAAAGAATCAGCGCGTAAAGAGCAGGAAAGGAAAGAATTAGAGAGAAAGGAATTAGAAAGAAAAGAGCTAGATAAAAAACAGATCGCGACGACGGTAGTCCCCGTGAGAGCTTCAGTGGTAGAAACACCCCAACAGCAGCAGATGAAGCTCTATGTGGCAGCACGCCGTGATATTAATAGTGGGAAAAACCTGAATAATGCCTGTAATAATGCCCAGCGCGCCTATAATTATGGCAAATTGCAGGGGACTGAGGGAACACGTGTTTATACTGAATCAGGGATGCTGGTCGCGCGCTGTCTGAATAGTATTCCGGCCTATGCCAACCGTTTCCCGAATGCTAAAGCTCAGGCCAAGCGTGTGCTACAGAATCTGTCTAACAACTATAATCATAGTGGTGCGAAGAATATGTTGAGACAGATCAAATAAGCACTGCATTAAACGCATTTAATCCAGAATCCGTATGATGATTTTGATTCACCAGAAGATGGGATAAAAAATCAGTTCAATCAGGTCGGATATAGAGGATGAGATCCGACTGCGTTTGCTGGGCAAGTCGCGCGATTCGAACATCCATCTTCGAAAAACAGGATGGATCAATAACAATACGGTCAAGCTAAAGAACACAACCAGTCTCCAAGGAAGGATGCTGTTGAAGGTGTTTGCAGTCATCATGATTATTTTTTTGTTTGAATTTGAATAATAACGCTAAGTTTACTCGATCAATATCACCATCTAATGAATAGCATGATGGGATGAAATTTTTCATCTGAATTAATTTTAAATCCAGTTCATGTTTTACAGAGTTCTATCAGTATATTTCCTTTTTACATGATACAAAGAAGCTATTTTCAGCGCCAAAATGCTGATGTCATATTAAAAGGAAGTGGTGATGGGTTTAAAAAGTTCTTCTCGTATTCGTTCATTTTTTCTAGGTGCAGCATTGTTGGGAGCAGCACAGGTTACGATGGCGGGCCCAACGGTCGATCAGCTGAGTGACTGTTTAATGAAATCGACGACAGCGACCGATAAAACCACAGTGTTGCAATGGACATTTGTGGCATTGGGCAATCATCCGGACTTAAAGGCTTTTAGCAATGTGACTGCGACTCAAAAGGAAGCATTAGACAAGAATCTGGCGACGGTGTTGCAGCGCATTTTAGTGGAGCAATGTTCAGCACAGACCAAGGCGGTGATTCAAGCTGAAGGTTTACAGGCTGTGGGCGATAGTTTTCAGGCTTTGGGTAAAACCACAGGCGAGGAAATTTTAAAGAATCCTGAAATCAATAATCAGCTCAAAGGTGTGTTGCGTTATATTGATCTAAATCGGTTGGTCACAACATTTTTAACGCCAGATTTGATGAATAAGTTGGGATTGTGAACTGGTTTTTTTAATCACCTCTCCCTAGCCCTCTCCTTTCAGGAGAGGGAATTTCCAATATTAAATTGTTGCTGTTATATGATCAGTAATGATTGCTCCTTCTCCCTATGGGAGAGGGCTGGGGGGAGGGCAAACTACAACAAAGCAGGATAAAACTTCTCAAACTCTTCATTCACCGCTTCATCTCGCAGTAAATAGCCTTTCGGTTGTATATAACTATAAATTTCCCGTGCAGGCTGTTCATGCCAACCAATGTTAAATGCACAGAGTTTTGAGAAAAACTGTAAATGGCTGTGGTTTAGGTTTTTAGGAATCTAAGAAGAACGTTGTTGTTAGGAACTTTATGCTTTCTTTAATTATAGAAAGGCATAATTAACTTACTAGATTAGATTGTGAAGTTAGTCAAAATTGAGAAATTAAATAAATTTTTTGATACAATATTTAGTTTAAGTATTTAAATTTAAATAATATTTATAATGAGGGTTCGTGTGAAAGATCAAATTACACCTGGGATGCATTCGAAATTTAATTTGAGTAGATTTAAAGCTGCTGAAAAATCCATTTTAAATAGAATGAAAGATCATTGGTATCTTACTTCTAGTGGAGATAGATCGAAAATTTCTGCTTCGGTATATGATTATTTCTTGGTAAAGCCTACGAGTTTTTTTACTGAACAATTTAATTTAGATAGAGAAATCGTTTGCGTATTCAGTCCTTATGAAAAATTTGAACCTAGAACATTAGATGCAGTTAATCATATAGCCGACACTTTAGGGAATAAATCACGCTTAGAAAGTATATGTTTGATCCTAATCAGCAAAGATGATGAAATTGAAGAAAAGGTGAAAAAATTTTATGGAAATGATCCTGATAAAAAAATAATTATACCATTCTCATATAGTGAAATTTATAAATCTGAGGGTAACGATTTATACCAAGATAAATTAAGAAGATTATTCTATTCAAAAGATTTATTTGCTTTTAACTCTCCTTTAAAGAAAGATTTACAATTTTTTGGCCGTTCTCAATTGGTTACTGAATTAATCCAAAAACATAATGCTTCTGAACACACCAGTATTTTTGGATTACGAAAAAGTGGAAAAACATCGGTTGTTTATGCAGTTCAACGGAAATTAGATTTAGAAAATAAAAAATATATTTCGCTAGACTGTGAAAGCCCTTCTATTCATGGTTTGAGGTGGAATCATTTATTATTAAAAATTATATCAGCATATAAAAAATTGAAAAATTCAAACCTTAGAATTGATCAAGAAAAATATAATGGATTAGAGTGCGCTACACAGTTCAAAGAAGACTTTTTGAAAATTTATAACTCTACAAAACTCGAAAAAGTCTTAATTGTTTTTGATGAAATTGAGCGTATTACTCCTTATACAGCTTCATCTGAACATTGGAAAAATGGGAATGATTTCATATTATTTTGGCAAACACTAAGATCTGTCTATCAAGAGCATAATTATTTGTATACATATATGCTTGTTGGTACAAATCCAAATAGTGTAGAAAAATCGCATTTTTTTGAACATGATAACCCTATATATGCATCTATTTCGATTCATTACTTACCAAGTTTTACATTCGAGCAAGTAAAGGAAATGGTGAATACTTTAGGTAATTTAATGGGATTATATTTTGATGCAGAAATATGTGTAAAGTTAAAAAATGATTGCGGTGGACACCCATTCTTAATACGACAGATATGTAGTTTTATTCACAAAAAACTAAATGGTAAAAGACCGATTGTCATAGACAAAGTTTCATATAATCAAGCTATTGCAGATTATAAAAGTACCTTGTATGAATATTTTGATATGATGCTTAATGTTTTAGGGACTTGGTATCCTGATGAATATGAGTTGCTGATTTCTTTAGCTTTAGGTGATAAAGATACATTTGATTTTTATGCACAAGAGATTCCATCATATGTAGATCATTTAATTAAGTTTGGTTTGATTGAAAGAAGTCAATTTGGTGAGTATTCTCTTAATCTAGAATCTTTAGATGAATATCTAAAAGAAAAAAATAAGTTTAAAAAGCTTGTGTTATCTGATGAAGATAAACAACAAGAGATATCTTTGCGTCGCAATCGGTTGGAGAAAAAGTTACGAGAAATATCATGTAATGTTTTAAAAATCATACATGGTAAAAAAGGTTTAGAGAAAATTTTCTCTGCTTTGCCTGAAAAAAGAAGAGAAGTACTAAAAAGTCATACTTTAGAATCTATTTTACATCCTACAAAGTCACCTCTTTTCTTTCTTGAGTTAATGAATTTGATATCTAGAGAGTGGGCGAGTTTTTCTAACATATTTGAAAATCTTGATAAAAACAGATTTACGATTATGATGAATGATATTAATGGCTTACGTGTAGATGCTCACGCTAAGGAAGTGGATAAACATGATTTTGAGCAGATAAGATTACATTTTGAAAAATTCGAAAAAACATTAGATTACTAGAAGAAAACCCGCTCTAAAGCGGGTTTTCTTTTAAGAAAAAATCAGATTAACCAATCAATTTCTTCATTAATTCATTCACTTGCGCAGGGTTGGCTTTCCCTTTTGCAGCTTTCATCACTTGACCCACAAGACCGTTGAAAGCTTTCTCTTTACCAGATTTATACTCTTCAACCATCTTCTCGTTCGCAGCAAGCACGTCTTTAATAATTGCTTCAATCGCGCCTGTATCAGTTTCCTGTTTCAAGCCTTTTTCCGCAATAATCTCGTCCGCAGATTTGCCTTCGTCCCACATAAAGCCGAATACTTGCTTCGCGATCTTACCGTTAATCGTGTTGTCCACAATACGCGCGATCATGCCGCCAAGTTTTTCAGCCGATACAGGAGAGTCCGCCAAATCTAAGCCTGCTTTGTTGAGCGCCCCTGAGAATTCGCCCATCACCCAGTTTGCAGCAATCTTACCTTGCGCAGCACCGCCAGCAGCCTTAACCACTTCTTCATAAAACTCTGACATTTCACGTGTAAGCGTAAGCACGTGTGCATCGTACTCAGTCACACCAAAGTCAGCTACAAAACGCGCACGACGTGCCGCAGGAAGCTCAGGCATGGTTGCTTTAATTGCTTCGATTTGCTCATCAGCAATCACTACAGGCAACAAGTCTGGGTCAGGGAAATAGCGGTAATCGTTGGCTTCTTCTTTCGAACGCATTGAACGGGTTTCCATCTTCACAGGGTCGAACAGACGCGTTTCCTGATCGATGGTGCCATCCCAGTCTAGAATTTCCATTTGACGTTCAATTTCAACATTGATCGCCTGTTCAATGAAACGGAATGAGTTCAGGTTTTTCAATTCACAACGTGTACCGAACGGTTGACCCGGACGACGTAAAGACACGTTACAGTCACAGCGGAATGAACCTTCCGCCATGTTGCCGTCAGAAATGCCTAACCAGCGAACAAGGGTGTGGATCGCTTTAATATAGGCAACGGCTTCTTCAACCGAACGCATATCTGGTTCAGATACGATTTCAAGCAACGGTGTACCTGCACGGTTTAAGTCGATACCTGACATACCTTCGAACTGGTCATGAATCGATTTACCTGCATCTTCCTCAAGGTGCGCACGCGTTACGCCAATGCGTTTAACCGTGCCATCTTCAAGCTGGATATCGATATGACCTAAGCCCACAATCGGGTTGTCCATCTGGCTGATCTGATAGCCTTTTGGAGAATCGGGGTAGAAGTAGTTCTTACGTGCAAATACAGAAGCCTGATCGATATACGCATCGATACCTAAACCAAAGCGAATCGCAAGATCAACCACTTCTTTGTTCAAAACCGGCAATACGCCCGGCATAGCTAAATCAACCAGGCTGGCTTGGGTGTTTGGATCATTACCAAAAACAGTCGATGAACCTGAGAAAATTTTGGTATTGGTGGCAAGCTGAGTGTGAATCTCGATACCAATAACGACTTCCCAACCATCAATCAGGTTGGACTTCGGTTTAGCCGATTTTTGAGCTTGAGCCATTATGCGTTCTCCTCAGCAATTGCAGCGCGTTTGGTGTGCCAATCTGTTGCTTGTTGATACTGGTGTACCACAGACAACAATTGAGATTCTGACCAGTAATTACCAATCAGCTGTAAGCCAACTGGCAAGTTGTTCTGGTCAAAACCGACAGGCGCGTTAATCGCAGGAAGCCCTGCCAGGTTTACCGCAAGCGTATAAATATCGCCCAGGTACATTTCAACCGGGGTTAAATCCGCACCAATTTTATAGGCAGTCGTTGGCGCAGAAGGTGCTGCGATGACATCGACCGATTCAAATGCTTTGAGGAAATCCTGCTGAATTAAACGACGTACTTTCTGTGCTTTTACATAGTAAGCATCGTAATAACCTGCAGACAGGGCATACGTACCAATCAGGATACGGCGTTGCACTTCTGCACCAAAACCTTCTGAACGTGAGCGTTTGTACAGGTCCATCAGGTCCACCGGGTTTTCTGCGCGATAGCCATAACGCACGCCGTCATAACGTGACAGATTTGAAGAGGCTTCAGCAGGCGCGATCAGATAATAAGTCGGCACATAGCTTTCAGTCATGTCGAGATCAACCTCAACCAGAATTGCGCCCATGTCCTCCAGTTTTTTTAAGGATTCTTCAACACGTGCTTTTACGTCTGCATCCAGACCTTCCACATTGAAGTATTGCTTTGGAATACCAATACGCAAGCCTTTTACCGATGTAGCGTTCAGATTTGCCACATAGTCATCAACGTCTTTGTCCATTGAGGTTGAATCTTTGGCATCATGGCCGGCCATCACATTCATCAGGTAAGCGCAGTCTTCAGCCGAACGCGCCATCGGACCGCCTTGATCCAGTGATGATGCATAAGCAATCATACCGAAACGCGATACACGGCCATAGGTTGGTTTAAGGCCGGTGAGGCCACAGAATGACGCAGGTTGGCGAATAGAACCACCGGTATCAGTACCAGTTGCAAATGGTGCTAAATCCGCTGCCACAGCTGCTGCAGAGCCACCAGAAGAGCCGCCAGGGACATGACCCAGGTTCCAAGGGTTAGCCGTTGCGCCGTAATATGAGTTCTCAGAGGTTGAACCCATCGCGAATTCGTCCATGTTCACTTTACCTAAAGTGACCAGGCCCGCAGCTTTGCCTTTCGCTACTACGGTTGCATCGTAAGGAGAGATAAAATTGTCCAGCATTTTTGAACCGGCAGTGGTCTTGATGCCTTGGGTACAGAAAATGTCTTTGTGGGCAACTGGCACACCAGTCAGGGCAGAGGCATTGCCAGCTTTGATTGCAGCATCGGCAGCATCAGCTTCAGCTAATGCCTGTTCAGCAGTTACCGTCACATAAGCCTTCACCTGTACATCAATTTTTGCGATGCGCTTTAAGTAGTGTTCAGTCAATTCGCGAGATGAAAACTGGGCATTTGCCAGACCTTCACTAAGTTCACGAATGGATAAGCGATGTAAATCTGTCATGAGAAATAATTCTTTACGTTTAATTTAATAAAAAGAATGAACTGGGTAGTAATTACTCAATCACGCGCGGTACGAGGTACAAGCCATCCTGAACAGCTGGTGCAACTGCTTGGTATTGCTCACGATGATTGGTTTCGGTAACCACATCATCACGTAGCGGCTGAGGGTGGTCGAAAGGGCTTTTCAGGGGTTCAATACCGTCGGTATTGATGCCTTTCAGGGTTTCCATCATGCCTAAAATTTTATTTAAACTTTGAGCATATTCAGCAGATTGCGTATCATTGAGAGATAACCTTGCAAGGTTGGCAATGGCTGAAACTGTTTCTGCACTTAAATCTGCAGAATGCTGTGCATCCGATGTAGACATAATATTACCTAATCAGTATTAAAAAAATTCAAATTATCATGCGTTATGATAAGCGATTGACTTGTCCAAATCATCACATTTAGTTAAAGTGGCCACCTTGCGTCCATATAAAGTTTAACTGAGAACGTCCCCGTGATTCTAAAACGACTAATAGGCTTGTTTTCGCCCGATCTTGCCATTGATTTAGGTACAGCAAATACACTTATTTATGCGCCAGGACGAGGCATTATATTAAATGAACCGACGGTTGTAGCCATCCGTCATAGTGGTTCACATAAAATTGTTGCGGCAGTCGGTCTTGAAGCGAAGCAAATGCTAGGTCGTACCCCAGCCAATATCTCAGCGATCCGTCCTATGAAAGACGGTGTGATTGCGGATTTTGAAGTCACTGAGACCATGCTGAATCAGTTTATTCGCAAAGTACATGAAAACCGTTTATTTACTCCGGCACCGCGTGTCGTTGTCTGTGTACCATGTAAATCAACCCTTGTTGAGCGCCGTGCCATTCGTGAAGCCGTGTTTAATGCGGGCGCACGTGATGTACGTTTAATCGAAGAGCCGATGGCAGCAGCGATTGGTGCAGGTATGCCAGTTGAGCAGGCTTGTGGTTCGATGGTGGTCGATGTGGGCGGTGGTACTACTGAAATTGCGATTATCTCGCTGCAGGGTTGTGTTTATGCCGATTCTTTACGTATTGGCGGTGATGTCTTTGATGAGCAGATCATTAACTATGTGCGTAAAGCGCATGGCTGTGTGATCGGCGAAACCACGGCTGAAGTAATCAAAAAAGAAGTGGGTATGGCGTTGCCAGATGAAGGTGCTAAACCGCTTGAAATTGAAGTTCGTGGCCGTAACCTCGCAGAAGGTGTGCCTCGCGCAATCGTGGTTAATTCTGACGAAGTCACCCAAGCGATTTCTGATCCATTACAAAACATCGTGTCTGCGGTGAAATCTGCTTTAGAACATACCCCTCCTGAGCTTTCTTCGGACATCGCTGAACGTGGTATCGTGTTAACTGGTGGTGGTGCATTACTGCGTAACCTGGACAAGCTGCTTGCCAAAGAAACTGGCCTGCCGGTGGTGGTGGCAGAAGATCCACTATCATGCGTGACACGTGGTGGCGGCAAGGTACTCGAATTTTTCGACAACCCAAATCATGACATGTTATTCGTAGGCTAAGAAAAGGATCCGGCGGGTGCAAGCACATCTGTTTTCTCGACAACCGCCATCTTTTCGCTCTTTTATCATTGCATTGGTAACATGCTTGGTGGTGCTTTTCTTTGATTGGCGCATGCCGCATGTTGTTCAACCTGCAAGGGATGTCCTGTACGCTGCTTATAATCCTATTTATGCGGTGGCCAGCTATCCGGTATTGTCGCGAGAGTGGTTGAATCAACAAACCAAGTCTGAAGCTCAATTGCGTCGGGAAAATACCGCGATGCAGGCCGAGCTGTTACAGGCACAGGTACGCTTACAAAAAATCTCTGAACTTTCTGCTGAAAATACCCGTTTGCGCGGTCTATTGGACACGCCGCTGATCATTGATGGGCGTATTGAAATTGCCGAAGTGATTGGCACCGATGCCGATCCTTTAAGACATATCATTGTGATCAACCGGGGTTCAAATAACGAGCTGAAAGTCGGGCAAACCGTACTGGATGACAAGGGGATTATGGGACAGATTATTAATGTCTATCCGCATAGTAGCCGGGTCATGCTGTTGTCTGATAAAGAACATTCATTGTCAGTACGTCTGGAACATACAGGTATGCGTGCCATTGTCTCGGGTACGGGTGATCTGGGACGTTTAAAAATGGAATATGTACCGACCAGCGCCAATATCAAGGTCGGTGAAAAAGTCTATAGTTCGGGCTTGGGCCAACATTTTCCGGCAGGTTATCTGGTAGGGCAGGTGTCCAAAGTACAACGGCATAATTCCGGTGAATTTGCCCAGATTGATGTGACGCCTGCAGCCCAACTCGCCGGTGGACATCATGTGGTGGTGTTATTTTCCGATTCATTAGCGATGGAGCAACCGCATGTCAATCGCTAAGATGAAATCCAGAAAGCATCGTGATCCCTTATTTGCCATCGTCATTTCGGTGATCGTGGCTTCGATTTTGATGGTCTATCCACTTTCTTATACCCTCTCGGGCTGGCGCCCGCTGTTTATGCTGATGGTGATGCTATTCTGGGTGTTGTGTCAGCCGACCTGGTGCGGGATATGGTTTGCCTTTGGTACCGGTATTTTTATTGATTTGCTGCTGGACGCACCTTTAGGTCTGAATGCCCTCAGCTTTATTATTATTGCCTTTTTAGCCCGATTCCTGACTCGTGAACGCCGTATCCTGACCTTTAATAATCTCTGGGTGATTACGGGGCTGGCAATTGTTGCGCATTTGTTGATGATCTTTTTTGCCCAGATTGTGGCAGGCGTGCAATTTTCTTTTGCCCGGCACTGGATTCCAATGCTGACCAGTATTCTGGTTTGGCCTGTTCTCTATTATATGTTGAAAAAATGGCGCATATAGTTCTCGCTTCCAGCTCACCTCGGCGTTGTGAGTTATTACAGCAGCTCGGACTGAGCTTTGATATCTACAGTCCGGATATCGATGAATCTGTGCGTGAAGGTGAATCCGTCGCGGCTTATGTTGAACGTCTGGCACGAGCCAAGGCTGATGCAGTGGCCGAGCGTTATCCAGATGCGATCATCATTGCTGCGGATACCAGTCTGGGGGTCGATAGTGAGATTTTGGGTAAACCAGAATCCAAGCAACATGCCATTGAAATGTGGACAAAAATCTCCGGTCGGTGGCATGATGTCTATAGCGGTGTCTGTGTTCGTACAAAAGATGAAAAATACAGTATAGTGGTACGTACGCAGGTCGAATTTCAAATCCTGAGTGCCGCAGACATGGAAAGTTACTGGGCCACAGGTGAGCCGCTGGGGAAAGCCGGGGCTTATGCGATTCAAGGAATTGCAGCACGTTATATTCCAAAAATACAAGGCAGCTATTCCAATGTGGTCGGCTTGCCGCTCTATGAAACCGTACAGTTATTACAGACAGTTAAGGCACTAAATTAACTGCTGATAAAAAGAATTTTTATAATGTTTTGAGTGTAATTATGTCTGACGAGTTATTGATTAACGTCACGCCGATGGAATGTCGGGTCGCGTTGATTGAAAACGGCACGGTCAATGAACTGTTTGTTGAGCGTACGGCCAAGCGTGGCTTGGTCGGTAATGTCTATAAAGGCAAAGTGGTACGGGTCTTGCCGGGTATGCAGGCTGCGTTTGTGGATATTGGCCTGTCCAGAACGGCATTTTTGCATATCAATGATATGGTCTGGCCCCGCAATCAACCGACGCCGAATGTCTTTGAGCTACTTCAACCGGGACAAGTCCTCACGGTTCAGGTGATGAAGGATATGCTCGGTACCAAAGGCGCACGCCTGTCTACCGATCTCTCTATTCCTTCGCGTTATTTGGTGCTGATGCCATATGGCAATCATATCGGTGTATCGCAACGGATTGAATCCGAGGAAGAGCGCAATCGCTTGCGTTCGATCATTGAGCGGATTCAGGCAGAACATAAGCTGCCAGGTTCAGTGATTGTACGTACTGCGGCAGAAGGGATTGAAGAAGAAGCCATTGCACAGGATATGGCTTATCTGGCCAAGCTTTGGGAATATATCCAGCGCAAGCAAAAGATTATTGCAGTACCGTCTTTGATCTTTGAAGAATTGCCTTTGCCGCAACGGGTGATTCGTGATCTGGCCAATGAAGAAACTGCTAAAATTTACGTGGATTCACGTGAAATTCATGCCAAGCTGCAGGAATTTGTCGAAGAATTTGTCCCGAATATGAAAGACCGTTTGCTGCATTATCCGGGCGAGCGGCCAATTTTTGACTTGTATAATGTCGAAGAAGACCTGCAAAAGGCATTGCAAACTCGAGTCGCATTGAAGTCTGGCGGTTATCTGATGATTGACCAGACGGAAGCCATGGCCACAATTGATGTCAATACCGGTTCTTATGTTGGTGGACGTTCGCTGGAAGATACGGTTTTTAAAACCAATATGGAAGCGACGGATGTTATCGCGCGTCAGTTACGGCTGCGTAATCTCGGCGGCATTATTATCATCGACTTCATTGATATGCAGGAAGCGCAGCATCGTGAAGAAGTGATGAAACAGTTTGAGCGCATGTTAGAACGTGACCACGCCAAGACCAAGATTACTCAGGTATCAGAACTGGGCTTGGTGGAAATGACCCGGAAACGCACCCGTGAGTCGCTGGAACATCTGCTGTGCGAGTCTTGTCCGACCTGTCAAGGACGCGGTTATGTCAAAACAGCCGAGTCAGTATGTTACGAAATATTCAGGGAGATTCTGCGTTATGCTCGTGCTTATGAGTCACAGAGTGGCTTTACTGTCGTTGCGCATCCGGCTGTTATTGATCGTTTATTAACAGCAGAAGCGCCTGCAGTCGCTGATCTAGAACATTTCATTAATCGCGTGATTAAGTTCCAGGTGGAAAATCTGTATACGCAAGAGCAATACGATATCATTCTCAGCTGAAATTGTAACAGAATATCGTTAAACACTTGTTACATCTGAAATTTTACAATCGGGCCTTTATTTACAATACTAGATGCATGAATTAGCCAAAGCCGTTTCTCCCAGTTTCAGGCTTAGCAAAAGGAGTGTGTGATGAGTATGAGTAAAGCAGTAATCCATAAAGGCCTAAAACACGTATTAGAACCAAAGACTGTACATGCGGGATATATCGTCGATGAGCGCGGTAATGAAGTTCAGATTACCGCAACCATGATCCGTAACGTCTGTCATCAATTATTACAACAGTGCCGTACCATTAAAAGCTGATTGTATTTGTGTATTGTTTCTAACTTATCAAAAAATGATTTGGATAGATGTTTAAATCGAGAAGTCTTCCAAAAGTTCTAAAATAATTTAAAAAGATTTCAAAAAATAAAGCAAAGGGACCGGATCGGTCCCTTTATTCTGTGTTCAAGGACTGGCAAAAATGATCAGCACCTTTGGCAGTCCATCTATCTTATTTACTTATCCGCGGCTAGCTTACCGCCCGTAACTTTGGGACAGGTTCGCCATCTACAATAAGTTCAAAACGTTGAATTTCTTCTTCCAGATGTGTTAGCAAGTTCTGCATTTTCGGCAGGGCATTACGACATGCGGTCAAGCCGACTTCCAGTTTGTCTAGATAGCTGGTCATGGTGATATTTAGAGCCTGACCATCCAGTACGATAGAAGCCGGATAAAGTGCTTCAAGACGTGCACCATTCCAGTAAAGGGGCTCTTGTGGTCCAGGTACATTGGAAATAATCACGTTAAACGCCTGACGTGTCGGCATTAAACCGGAGGCAATGTTCAGACCCGCTGCACCATAGACAAAAGCACTATAGTTCAAGATTTGATTGGCATTCATACGTTTGAAGCGTTCTTTGGCACTCAGTACACTGCGGCGTACGATCTTGAGACGTTCCAGCGGATCTTCTTCATGTGTGCCCAAATTGGCCAGAATCATGGTAATACGGTTGGATACATCCGAGTCATCACTGCGAACCGAAGCTGGAACCATGGCAATTAACGGTTTTTTCGGTAAGGCATTTTGCGATAATAAATATTCACGTAATGCACCTGAACAAATGGCCAGTACGATATCATTAATGGTCACGCCCAATGCCTTAGAAATATGACGTAAACGTGAAAATTCGAAAGACTGGGCTGCAAAGCGACGTGAAGCACTGACGCGTTGATTCAGAATACTGCTTGGCGCCTGAAAGCTGGATACATAATCCGGATTGCGTCCCATATCTTTCATGACGGTTTGCGACAGTTCATAAGCAACTCGTGGCGCACATTCCAGTTGCCCCTTAATGGTCTGCAGGACATTTTTAAACCTGTTCACTTTAGGTGCTTTAAGGCGTTTGGCACGTGGGCCTTCCACACACCATGGCGGTACAATACTCTTGGCATTTGGATCATGTGAAAGCGACTTTTCTACCAGACGCATGCCAGCGATTCCATCCACCATAGCATGGTGAATTTTGAAATACATGGCAAAACGGTTTCCTTCAATGCCTTCAATAATATGACAGGTCCATAAAGGTTTGGCACGATCAATCAGGGCACTATGTTCTTGAGAAATATAGGTTAGCAATTCACGGATACGGCCCGGTTTTGGCAGGGCAATATGACGAAAATGATGATCTAAATCAAATTCTTGGTCTTCATCCCAAAACAGGCCGTTTAAATAATTGTTAAAAGGTGGGATTGGAGAGCATTTCGAATTTTGGATATCCGTGACTAGATCCTGAATAAAGGAAGCTGGCGCATTGTCGGGAATTTGGAATAAAAATAGTCCACCTACATGCATAGGCTGCTGCCGTTTCTCTAAAGTTAAGAAAATAAAATCAATTGGATGTAATGGACGCATAGCGTGGATTGCCTCACTGCACTCTCTATGGCTTTTTTGCTAAAAAGCCTTGTTAGAATTATTACTTTAGTTTTTAAAGTATATCTTTTTTAGCATATAAATGAACTGCTTTATCTTGCCTCAACTGTGAAAAAGTGGCTATTGACAAGAACAAAATATCTTCCTAAGTTTATGAAATGTGAAAATTTTAGTTTTAAAATAGATTTCTAAAAATAGTATTTTCTAGGCGAAGTGGAGTGTAACTTAATAATTATGTGTTATTAGAGAAATAGCATTGTGTTTAATTTCACATTTTATGCAAATAAATCAATGAGCTAAAATTTTATCAATTCTTTAATTAAAATAATATTATCCCGATAAAAGGTAATTTCTATCTTGTCACTAAATGTAAAATTATCAATTAAAAAAGACTATCTTTATTAAAAAAATAGCCTTTCAATCAATAGGAGCGATAAAACTTAACTTTATTTTTTTAGATTGCCAGCATGTAAGCCACATTCTTTATGAGTGGCTTCTTCCCACCACCAGCGGCCTTCGCGTTCATGCTGATTTGGCAGCACAGGGCGAGTACAAGGTTCACAGCCAATTGAAACAAAACCTTTTTCATGCAAGGCATTATAAGGGACTTCCATCATACGGATATAACTCCAGACATCCGCGCTGGACCAGTTGGCTAGAGGATTGTACTTGATCAACTGCTTTCCCGGACCGGAAAAACCTGGATCGGCCTGAACCACAGGAATTTCATTGCGTGTACCCGGACTTTGGTCTTTGCGCTGACCGGTAATCCAGCCGTCCAGCGTGGCCAGTTTTTTACGTAGCGGTTGAACCTTGCGTATACCGCAACATTCCTGATGGCCATCTTCAAAGAAACTGAATAGACCCTTGGTGGTGACTAAATTCTGTACCGCATCTGTTTCAGGGAAACAGATTTCAATCTCGATATTATAATGCTTACGCACCCGTTCAATAAATTGATAGGTTTCTGCATGTAGGCGGCCAGTATCCAGACTGAATACCCGGAACGGTTTACCGAGATGCGACGCCATATCAATCAATACAACATCTTCAGCACCAGAAAATGAAATCGCAATTTCACCCTGCTGGCTCAGTGCAAGTGCCAAAATTTCATTGGGCGATTTATCTGCATATTCAGATGCAAACGCATCAATACGATCAATAGTAGGAATGATGGTCATGAGAGTCCTGGCGATATAGGCTTGGAAAGGACATAGCCTATATTAATTAATTTCACATCTATTTTAATAGAATTGATTTAGTTGACTTATCACTAAAAAATAAATACTTATGAAAAAAATAGATTTAAAAAAGTACAGTACAAAATCTGTTGCTTCAGCTATGATAGTGCAAAATTTTTTCAATACAACTCAGAGGGAATGTTCATGGAAGTCGTATGTCTAGATTTAGAAGGCGTGTTGGTTCCAGAAATCTGGATTAACTTTGCCAAAAAAACCGGTATTAAAGAGCTTGAAGCGACGACTCGTGACATTCCTGACTATGATGTACTGATGACCCAACGTCTGAATATTTTAAAACAGCACGGTTTAGGCTTGAACGATATTCAGGAAGTGATTGCAGAAATGGGGCCGTTCCCAGGAGCAAAAGAATTTGTGAAATGGGTGAGTACGCATTTTCAATTAATTATTCTTTCAGATACTTTCTATGAATTTGCACATCCATTGATGAAGCAACTGGATTGGCCGACGATTTTCTGTCATAAACTGGAAACAGATGAAGCAGGCATGATCTCGGCTTATAAACTTCGTCAGCCGGACCAAAAACGTCAAGCCGTAAAAGCATTACATGGCTTGAACTTCCGTGTGATTGCAGCAGGAGATTCTTATAATGATACCACGATGCTAGGTGAAGCAGATCATGGTTTCCTATTTGATGCGCCTGAAAATGTGATTGCTGAATTCCCGCAATTCCCACCAATTCGTGGTTATGATGCGTTAAAAGCAGCTATTCGTAATGCTTCCGTGCGTGATATTCCAGCTTAATTTTTAAGTTTGTAAAATAAAACAAAGGGCGCTTATAGCGCCCTTTGTTTATGAATTTGCTTGATTAGAAGCGATAGCCGATTTTCATACCATAGCCAAGAGCGTAGTTATTCTCGAAATTAGCTTTAACAATCCCACCAGTTTGTGCTTGTGCATCACCTAACCAGAAATATTTAACACCAGCTTGGATAAAATAGTTTTCGGCAGGGCTGTACTGACCGCCCATGCCTACACTCCAGTAACCTTCAGTTGGGCCAAGAGTAGTAACCGGGTTACCTGCACCAGAATCGTACCCAACCGCTGCTGTACCAGACCATTTAGCATTGAACTTATGACCTAAACCCACAGTTGCTGAATATTGGTCATCAGAATAATCAATTAGATTTTGTTTCGCACCTAATGCTGCAGTGGTATTAGCTAAGAATTTAGGGGTTACAACAAAGTTATCCCAATGTACCCAACGTAAATTTGCAAAAGCTAGTGTATTAGGTGAAATTCCACTTTGTAAGTCAATATTAACTGATTGTGGCGTTATCGCATCTACTTCATTTATATCAGCAAAGCCTGGAATTAAATTATATGTTTCTGTAGATTTGGCACTATGTTTGATTTCTGAACGATAGGTAACACCTGCTTTTAAAGCAATTTCTGGAATTTGATAAGCAAATCCTGCTAACCAGCCCCATGCTTCTTCTTGTTCTAATTCAATATTATAACCACTTAATGTGCCAGTAGGTGGTTTTGCATATGCCAGGCCGCGTAACTTAATATTTGCTTCAACTGTTTGCCAGACTGGACCTACATAAAAATTCCAGTTTTCTGTAGGTTGGTAGCCAATTAAAGCGGTTATATTATGAGTGTCTACTTCAACAGAAGTGCCCTCTGCACCATTACCGAATGATCCGGCAACTGAAGAATACTTTGCATCAGCACCAAATGGTTGATCATAAATCAAGCCTAATGAAATTTTATCGGTCGCTTGTACTTTAATAGCTGCAGATGGGAAGTAATAGTCTTCACCCATATCACTGATTTTTTCGCCTTCTAAACCAGTTACTGTAGAAGAACCTTTTACAGTTGGATCTAAAACAGAAATACCGGCTTCCGCATAATTACCCGGCTGTAAAAAAGCAGAAATGGACTGACCAGAACGGTCTAAGCCAGCTGCTTGAACTGCAGAAAGAGGTAAAGTGCTAAGTAAAATAGCGGAATAAATTTTATTGAGCTTCATGGTACGGTCCCTGATGCCATCTGTAACAAAAATGTGCTGGAAAAGTAACACAATTTTAAAAAGAGTAAATGCTCAATTTCGCAGAATAAATGAACTGAATAAGTTATAAATAGCAGTTGATTAGAGTAAAAGTACTATTTTAAGGTCTTAAGTAGATGAATTTTATTAAATAATTTTTTAGGGTAATATTTGGGAAAATATGTGTTTAATTGTTTTAAATTTAAACATTAGGTTGGCACTTGTATAAAAACGAAGAGCTTTAAGTGTAAAAAACCACCCCGAAGGGTGGCTGTTTTAGAAAATATTGAATTAGAAGCGGTAACCGATTTTTAAGCCATAAGCTAAAGCATCATTATCTTCAAAATTTGCTACATACTCTGAACCGCCTGCTTGAGCACCAGTTTGTGCTTTCGCATCCCCTAACCAAAAATATTTTACGCCACCAGCAATGAAGGTTGCTGGTGTTGGACTATATTGAACACCTAAACCAAGATTCCAATATCCTTCTGTTGGACCTAGAGTTGAAACAGGATTACCTGCACCAGAGTCCCAACCTACAGAAACGTTACCAGCCCATTGATCATTTAATTTACGACCTACACCTACGTTTGCAGACCATTGGTCATCTGAATATTCTACAAGAGAAAAACCATTTGGACGCTTAACTAAAGGACCAACAGCTTCTGCAGCTTTACCAAACTTATACGGTGTGATTGAGAAATCTTTCCAGTTCACCCAGCGTACATTTGCAAATGCTACAGTATTCGCCATGATGCCTGTTTGGAAGTCTAAGTTCACCGATTGTGGTGTTGTAATTTTAGTTTTACCTTCAGCTGTGTTAGCTGCTGAAAACTTTGTTACTGCTTGGCCAATTCCTGCAATTTGTTGTGGTGTTAAACCTAAACTTGGTAGTTGACCAGCAAGACCTGGTAATGCAGCTGCTAAAGGAGTAGCTAGACTTAAGTTTTCATTGGCAACGAATTCATGATCAATTTCAGAGCGGTAAGTGACTGAAGCTTTTAATGCAATTTCAGGAATTTGAAATGCTGCACCAGCTAACCAACCTGCAGCAGAGTCTTCTTTAATGTCTGCATCGTATCCATTAAAAACGCTGTAAGCTGAGCCGCGTAGTTTTACATTACCTTTAATGGTTTGATATACACCACCACCATAAATATTAAAATTCTCAGTTGGTTGGAAGCCAAAAATCATAGAAATGTTTTGTGTATCAACTTCAACTGAAGTACTGCCTGAAGTAGTGCCGCCAATAGCTGTTGTTGTAATTGGTAGTGTACTTAGTACTCGATCTGTTGGTGCAGCAACAAAAACATTATTACCTGAATATTCGGCATCAGCGCCAAAGGGTTGGTCGTAAAGCAGACCAAAAGAGAAGTTATCAGTAAGTTGGAATTTTAGTGCGGCACTTGGGAAATAGTAATCGCCCGCCATATCACCAATTTGACGATTTGTTGTGCTTGTGCCAGCTTCCTGTCCAGATACATCTGGATCTAATACAGAAATACCTGCTTCAAAATAGTTACCAGGTTGCAAGAATGCAGAGATTGACTGGCCTGAACGATCTAGAGCAGCGGCAAATGCCCCGGTCATTGGTACAGTTGCTAAAATCATTGCAGTAGTTAATGTTTTTAATTTCATTTACGTCTTTCCTTGAGGTACAAATTTATATCTAGCGTTGTTGTTTGCACTTATTAAATTCTTGGAGATTTCGGGTATTTATCCGCAATCATTTGTTACTCCATGTGACAAAAATAGCACAATTAAAATAAGAGTAAATGCTCTAGAAAAAACTCATTAGTCTAAAAAAGCATCAAAATAGAGTTTTTACACCAAAAAATAGCCTCATTTTGAAATAAGTATTTGAAAGTAAAAGAAATAAAATAATGAAGAAAAAATGACTTTTTGTATAAAAAATATTCTAAAAATATGAAGATTAACGCTAATTTTTTGAGGTATAGATCACATTTTGAAAGGATGGTGCGCCCTGCGGGACTCGAACCCACGTCGGTCGCTTAGGAGGCAACTGCTCTATCCAGTTAAGCTAAGGGCGCGAAAAGAAGGCTATTGTACTGTAAAAAATACAAAAAAAAGTTATTGCCGAAGCAATAACTTTTAAGGACTCATAGCTACAGGAGTTGTCTAGGTATTTTTAGGCTTAAGTAACTTAAACAGACCAAGCATAACTACAATCCAAAGCGGGATCATCAAAATAGATTCCTGGAATCCTTGCGTCCACATGATGTAAAGAATCGTAAGAATAAAACCAAGAACCAGAATATTGCCCGCCGGAGACCATAGCGCAGGGAAAGAAGTCTTCTGTCCCAGCTTTTTCATGCTCTGAATAAACTTAAGATGGGTCAGGGTAATCATGGCCCAGTTCAATACCAATGCACCGACTACGATGTAAATCAGATGGCTTAAGGCATCTTCAGGCACAAAGTAGTTAAGTAGCACACAGCCGAAAATCAGCACGGCAGAGAACAATACAGCAGGAATTGGCGTACCTTGTTTATTCACTTTCATGAAGACTTTAGGTGCATTTCCTTGCTGAGCCAGACCATAGAGCATACGGCTGTTGGCGTACATACCACTGTTATACACAGACAATGCTGCTGTCAGGATAATAAAGTTCAGTAAGTGTGCTGCCCAGTCAATGCCAAGCTGGCTGAAAATCATCACGAACGGACTTTTGTCCAGACCACCTAGCTCAAGCTGATTCCAAGGCACCAGTGATAACAGAATCGTCAATGCACCCACATAGAAAATCAGGATACGGAACACCACCTGATTAATCGCTTTCGGAATGGTCTTCTCTGGATTTTCAGCTTCTGCTGCTGCCATACCGATCAGTTCAATCCCACCGAAGGCAAACATCAGGAAGGCCAGCATGAAGAACAGACCTTCAAAGCCATTCGGGAAGAAACCACCTGCAGTCCATAAATTACTGAAAGACGCAGTCGAGGAAGCATCTGCAGTCAAGATTAGATATAAACCGAAGACAATCATCGAGATGACCGCAGTCACTTTAATGATGGAAAGCCAGAATTCTGATTCACCGTAGAATTTCACATTGCCGAGGTTGACCAGTGTAATCACGATAAAGAAAAACAATACCGATGCCCAGGCTGGAATATGAGGCCACCAGTAGTTAATATATTTCGCAACCGCAGTAAGTTCGGTCATGGCCACCAGGATATACAAAATCCAGTAGTTCCAACCCGCAAGGAAACCAGGGAATTTGCCCCAGTATTTATAAGCAAAATGGCTGAATGAACCTGCGACAGGTTCATGAACAATCATCTCACCCAATTGACGCATGATTAAAAATGCAATCAGGCCCCCAATGGCATAGCCTAAAATAATAGAAGGACCCGCAGATTGGATCACCTGTGCGGAACCTAAGAATAAGCCTGTGCCAATTGCACCGCCCATGGCGATCAACTGAATATGACGGTTCTTTAAGCCACGCTGAAGTTGTGAAGACTCGTTATTCAAAGTGTTCAGCCCGACAATGGAAAATGAGAAGTGGCTGATTGTAATTGATCAGACTAAAGAAGCCTAGTCCATCCTAAGAATGAAATATTGTTGGAGGAATGATAAAAATTATTCATATAAATAACTGAAATAAAATATAAATGAATCAATATATTAATTTTATTGAAACTGTTACTGATGAGTTCTCTATTTTCTTGGATAAAATACAAATGCCGTTTTTTTATACTAAGGTCTGGCAGCCAAGCAGTTCTGCTTTCAACATACTATACTTTGAATATAAATATTGAATAACCTGTACGAAAACAAAGACAAGTCAAAGGATGAAATAATTCATGAGTTTTGCCGCCCAAATCAAGATTCCTGCAACCTATATGCGTGGAGGCACCAGTAAAGGTGTTTTCTTTAAGCTGGATGACCTGCCTGTAGAAGCACAACAGCCTGGCCGGATTCGTGACCAGCTTTTGCTACGCGTGATTGGTAGCCCAGATCCATATGGGAAACAGATCGACGGTATGGGTGGTGCCAGTTCCAGTACCAGTAAAACGGTCATTCTGTCAAAAAGCCTGCAAGCTGATCATGATGTCGATTATTTATTTGGTCAGGTGTCAATTGATTGTCCTTTTGTAGACTGGAGTGGCAACTGCGGCAATCTGACCGCGGCAGTGGGGGCATTTGCCATTTCCAATGGTCTGGTCGATGCCGAACGTATTCCTGAAAATGGGTTATGCACGGTACGCATCTGGCAGACCAATATTCAGAAAACCATTATTGCACATGTA
This sequence comes from Acinetobacter lwoffii, assembly GCF_024129735.1. Classification (GTDB taxonomy): domain Bacteria; phylum Pseudomonadota; class Gammaproteobacteria; order Pseudomonadales; family Moraxellaceae; genus Acinetobacter; species Acinetobacter lwoffii_H. Next base: position 65,370 of record NZ_JAMXXK010000008.1, read on the forward strand.
CCGATGCGAAATGGTCAAGTGCAGGAGCTGGGTGATTTCGAACTGGATGGCGTAACCTTTCCTGCGGCCGAAGTGCAGATCGAGTTTCTGGATCCAGCTGATGACGATGCTGAAGGCGGTTCGATGTTTCCAACAGGCAATCTGGTCGATACATTGGAAGTTCCCAATATTGGCAGTTTCGAAGTGACCATGATTAATGCCGGCATTCCGACGGTATTTTTAAATGCGGGAGATCTAGGCTATAAGGGCACCGAGCTTCAGGATCATATCAATAATGACGTGGCAGCCCTGACAAAATTTGAGACAATTCGTGCCTATGCGGCGAAGCAGATGGGACTGATTCAGAATATTGCAGAAGCCGTAACCCGACAACATACTCCAAAAATTGCCTTTGTTGCACCACCGAGTAGCTATACCTCTTCAAGTGGCAAAACTGTCACTGAATCAGATACCGATATTCTGGTTCGTGCCTTGTCTATGGGTAAACTCCATCATGCCATGATGGGTACGGCTGCGGTGGCGATTGGTACAGCTGCAGCAATTCCCGGAACACTGGTGAACCGGGTCGCAGGCGGAGTAGAGCGTGAAGCGGTGCGTTTCGGTCATCCTTCCGGGACGTTGAGAGTCGGTGCACAAGCAAGTTTTGAAAATGGTGAGTGGAAAGTGAAAAAGGCCATCATGAGCCGGAGTGCCCGCGTCTTGATGGAAGGCTGGGTGCGCGTACCAGAAGATGTTCTCGTTTAAATGCTGTGCATACATTTAACCTGAATAAAACCACCGGTTCTGCGGTGGTTTTTTTATGGTTTAAAATCTCTGACTTGCTTATTTGATGTTGAATAGCAAATTTCAGCAGAACAATTCAATTTATGGCTGAAAATTCAAGGCATTTCTAGGTACAATGCCTGATCAGCGTACAGGCATTTATTCGCTTGTCATTTTATTCTTCTGGACTACGTATTCGAGGCGAATGTGTCATCTATCACTGACGTATCAACCCATGCACTCACTCAAGCACAACACCGCATTCAACAGGATTTATTGACCGCTCTGGAAGCCTTTGCCATTCCAGAACCGTTAAGGTCGGCAGTCCATCATGCTGTGATGCTGGGTGGTAAACGAGTACGTCCAGCGCTATGCTATGCCACCGCTGCATTAAAACCAAACCAGAATAGTGCTGCAGTACGCCGTGCAGCGGTTGCGATCGAGTTTATTCACTGCTATTCATTGGCCCATGATGATCTGCCGTGTATGGACAATGATTTGCTGCGCCGTGGCCAGCCGACATGTCATGTAGCTTATGGGGAAGATACCGCGCTTTTGGCAGGTGATATCCTGCAATCGATGGCTTTTGAAATTTTGGGTAGCCGTCTGTTTGATCAGGGGCCAGCGGTAGCAGCTTCCATTGTACTGAAGCAGATGCAGATTCTGGCGACAGCCTCTTCGAAAATGGTGAATGGTCAGGTTTTAGATTTGCAGTCTGAAGGCAAGAAAATCGATCAGCAAGCACTGGAAACCATCCATCGTAATAAAACCGGTGCTTTGATTAGTGCTGCGATCATGATGGCGGCGGTGACAATCTTTGAAGGCACCGATCTGGCCATTCCTAAATTACGTGAGTTCGGACAGGCGATTGGTCTGGCCTTCCAGGTACAGGACGATATTCTGGATATTATTTCTGATACCGAAGTGTTAGGGAAAACAGCCGGCAAGGATGAACAGGTAGAAAAATCGACTTATCCGGCATTGATGGGGCTGGAGCAGGCCAAAGCCTATGCCCAGCAATTACATGATCAGGCGATCAATGCCTTGAACCATTTTGAAGGTCAGGCGGAAGAGTTGATGCAAATTACCCAGTTCCTGCTCACGCGCAAAAGCTGATTGAAAAATTATTTTTCTAAAAAAGTTTAAAGTAACTGCATAAAAAAAGAGGACTTGAAGTCCTCTTTTTAGTTGATACAGAATTATTTGCTTTCGTTATACAGGCGTTCAGCTTCTTCAAAACGATCAGTCACTTCTGCTGTTGGCGCTTTGCCCATCAGGCTCACCACCACAATCGCCAGCATTGAACAGATAAAGCCAGGAACGATTTCATACAGGCCAGTGTCTGCAAACAGGTTCTTCCAGAAAATAACCACGACTGCACCCACAATCATACCTGCCAAAGCGCCATTCAAGGTCATGCGTTTCCAGAACAGTGACAGGATAATTAATGGGCCAAAAGCGGCACCAAAACCTGCCCAGGCATAAGCCACCAGCCCCAGCACTTTAGATTCAGGATTACCTGCCATCCAGATCGCCAGCAAGGCAATTAGTAGCACCATCAAACGGCCAACCCAGACTAATTCTTTTTGCGAGGCATTTTTACGCAGGAAAGACTTATAGAAATCTTCAGTCAGGGTACTTGAGCAGACCAGTAGCTGACAGCTTAAAGTACTCATTACTGCGGCAAGAATGGCAGCCAATACCACACCGGCAATCCATGGATTGAACAAAATCTTGGTCAGTTCCATAAATACCGTTTCAGGATTGGCATTCACTACGCTTGCTAGTTCCGGATGCTGCTGGAAATAGGCGATCCCGAAGAAGCCGGCTGCGACTGCACCGCCCAGACACAGAATCATCCAGGTCATGCCAATACGGCGTGCATTTGGAATCGATTTGACCGAATCTGCGGCCATAAAGCGCACCAGAATATGCGGCTGGCCAAAGTAACCTAGACCCCAGGCGAGCAGGGAAATAATCGCAACAAAGCTTAGGTCACCCAAAATATTCATTGCTTGAGGGCGAGCAGCCTCCAGTGCCAAAGTCACCTGGGACATATCTGAAAATGCCATTAACGTTACGATTGGTGTCAGCAACAGGGCAAAAATCATCAGACCCGCCTGAATGGTGTCGGTCCAGCTCACAGCCAAGAAGCCGCCAATAAACACATAGCTGATTGTAGCAATCGCACTGATCCAGAGCGCGGTGCTATAAGACATGTCAAACATGCTCTCGAACAGACGCGCACCTGCAACCATGCCGGAAGCACAGTAAATCGCAAAGAAAATCAGAATCACGAAAGCCGAAACAATACGCAGGATTTTCTTCTGGTCGTTAAAACGATTCGAGAAATAATCCGGTAGGGTTAGGGCATTGTGCTGAACTTCGGTATGCACTCGCAGACGGCCAGCAACCAGCAGCCAGTTGAGCCAGGCACCAATAATCAGACCGATGGCAATCCACATCTCAGACAGGCCGGAAAGATAAATCGCACCGGGCAGGCCCATTAGTAGCCAGCCACTCATGTCGGAAGCCCCTGCAGAAAGTGCAGTTACGAAACTCCCTAAACGTCGGCCCCCTAAGATGTAATCGGAAAAGTTGCTTGTCGCGCGATAAGCCATCAGGCCGATCACCACCATTGCGACAATATAGAAAAGAAAAGTAATTAAGGTTGGATTTAGGGAGCTCATACGGTATCCATTTTTAAGTTGGACAGTAGATCGAAATAAGGAACAAGACAGCTGCGAAAAGCTTTAATCCGAAAGCCAGGCAACATCAAATCCAGTAGATTTCAAAAATAAACGCGAAATTTAACCATAAATTCACATTTTTTGCTGAGATTTTCTTGCGCGAATAAAAATAGGCAACCCTCGGGCTGCCTATATATAAAGTCAAAAGATAAATTAGTTAGGGCGACCCATGACACCGCGGATCGTATTTAATACATCGGCAGGAAGGACCACAGTCTTGGCATTTGGTGACTTGGCCATATCCTGCATGGCTTTAATATACTGTTCACCGAGTAAATAGGCGACCGGAATTTCATTATCACCAATGGCGGAAGTCACCATGTCAATTGCACGTTGTGAAGACTCAGCCAGTACCACTTGTGCTTCGGCATCACGGCGTGAGGCTTCCAGACGGCCATCCGCTTCTAGAATTGCGGCTTGTTTTTCACCGTCAGCTTTGGTGACGGTTGCACGACGCTGACGTTCAGCAGCAGCCTGTTCTTCCATCGCGGTTTGCATGGTAATAGAAGGTTTAATATCCTGAATTTCTACAGTTTTTAAGGTAATACCCCAGTCCGAGATATCATCGGAAATACTGGATTTCAAGCGTGCCTTAATATGATCACGTGAAGATAGTGCATCATCCAGATCCATTTCACCGACTATCGAACGCAGTGAAGTCTGTACCAGGTTCTGAATCGCCCAGGAATAGTTTTCAATCCCGTACACGGCTTTTTCTGGTGTGGTCAGGTTGATATAGGCCACTGCATTCATCAGCAGAACCGCGTTATCACGGGTAATCACTTCCTGTGAGGGAATATCCAGAACGATATCTTTGGTTGTGACTTTATAGGCGACTTCATCGACATAAGGAATGACAAAATTCAGGCCCGGATTTAGGGTGGTGTGGTATTTACCCAGACGCTGTACGATCCATTTGTAGCCTTGCGGCACAATCCGCACACCTTTAAAAATGGTAATCGCAACAAAGGCCAGAAACGCGATAACAATGATAGAACCACCAGACATAGCTTATTCACCTTATTGATTTTGATAATTCGTGCTGTGAGGTTGTACGACCAGGTCATTACCCAGAATATCCACGACGCGAACGCGGTCTCCGACCTGAACTGGGTCCAGAGTTCGGCATTCCCATTCATCCGAACCTAAAACTGGCATCGGAAAGCGCACCCGGATTTGCCCATGATCCAGATTAGTCTGAATCACCATGCCCACCTGACCAATGGTCGCTTCACGCGATAGACCGGCTTTGGTCTTATCAATGGAAAGTGGCTTGATAAACTTAAACCAGAGCAGCGTACACAGAACAGAAAGTACGATCCAGGTCAGGAGCTGGGTCGTCAGTCCCATCATCGGGAACATCCAGTACAGGACGCCAACCATGATGGCACCGATCCCGAACCACAGGGCAGCAAATGCGGGCAGCAGTAATTCCGACAGAATCAGAAGGATGCCTAATACAAACCAGTGCCAAGGTTCAAGAACTAATTCCATATCGTGACCTATATCGCTAAGTATTTAATTAATCATCATCTTTATATGATTGATCTTCAATGTAGCAGATGCGGCCGCAGATGAATATAAAAAATTCATGCATCAAAATTTTGCCGGACGTGGCGGTTTAAATGCCGCGGGAGACTGCTTGAAGTTGCTAATGGCTTTTTCAATAGTACGGATTTTCAGCTGAGCAGCCTTTTCACCTTCCAGAATGGTCGCATTACTGGCTTTCAGGTCTAAAGTACCAATATGGCCGACTTTGGGCTGGATCACCACATTGGCCTGACTCAGTTCCTCATGAATGCTTTGCTGTCCCATAATATTCAGGGTCTGATCTAGTACGCCCCACATATTTAGAGCCTTATTACCATCCGGACGGGCAGAAATATCCACGGCAATCACAATGTCTGCTCCCATATCTTTGGCGGTCTTGACCGGAATCGGACTGACCAGACCGCCATCGACATATTTGCTTCCACCAATCACTGCAGGCACAAACACATTCGGAATACTGCAGGACGCTCGGACCGCCTGTCCGGCATTGCCTTTAATAAAGTCAGCTTTACGGCCATTGTCCAGACGAGTGGCAACAGCAGCAAAGCGAATCGGGAATTGTTCAATTGGTTTGTTCGCCACATTCTTATTGACGAAATCCTGCAATTTTTGTCCGGCAATAATCCCTTGCCGGTTCAAGGTTAAATCGCGGATATCAGATTCTTTAAAATTCAGGGCAATCTGCTGTAACTGATAAGGCGATTTGCCACTGGCATACAGGCTACCGACAAAACTACCGGCACTGGTACCGGTGACGATTTTCGGTTTAATGCCGTGTGATTCGAGCACTTTAATGACGCCAATATGGGCAAAACCTTTGGCACCGCCGCCACCGAGGGCAATGGCGACGACAGGTTCACGGGCTTTTAATGGCGTGGCAGGCGTAGGTGTTTTAGTGGCTTTGTCACAGGCTGCAAGACTGAATCCAAGGCAGCCAATTAAGGCATAACGGGCTAATTTCATTATAAAAACTGGTGATTAAATCAACAAGATTCAGGCTATCACATCAAAAAAAGGCGTATTTGCCTAGTCTTTTTTCAAAGGCTTTTGTAACGGCTTGGCCACCCAGTCCGGATTTTTGGCCGAGAATTTACCTTGATAATGCTGATAAATCTGTTCCAGGTCGTATTCATAATCACCGGTCAGATGGTATACGCCCAGGATATGAATGGTCTTGATATCATAATCAAAGGAAAACATCACAATCGGCAAATGGGCTGCCTTGGCAATATGATAAAAACCGCTGCGAATTTTATCCGGTGCCTTACGTGAACCTTCCGGTGCCATACCGACCCAGATCTGCTGCGATTTTTCAATGATGTCTACAATCTGTCGGGTATGTCCTTGTGGACTATCACGTACCACCGGAACCACACCAATCCATTCCAGAACCGGCTTCAGCGGTGTACGAAACAGGCTGTCTTTACCAAAAATTTTAATCTGGATGCCGAGACCGAGCAGTGCATTAAAACCCAGCCATGCATCAATATTGGAGGTGTGCGGAGAAATAATTCCCACCGCTTTGGGCAAATCCGGAAATTCGCCTTCAAGACGCCAGCCTTGGGCCAGGAAAAGCCGCCTGAAGAAAGCCCTGCTCAGCTTGCTGCCACGGGCTGGCACATGTGGCGGGAGTTGGGGAAAACGTGTCTGAGTCATTGCTGCTGTCTCTTCCTGAAACTTATTTTTCTTTATTTTTGATCATATTAGACTGTTGTAAAATCCGGATCATTGGCAAAATGTATAGCATCTTGAATGCTGTTGAGCATTTTTACCTGAAGGACTTGGCTTGATTATGCGGAATACCTATATTTTACTGTTTTCGCTGTATTGGGCACAGGGGCTTCCGGTCGGGTTTATGACGCATGCCTTACCGGTGATTCTTCGGGCTGAAGGGGTATCACTGGCGCATATTGGTGGTTTTGGTCTGTTGATGCTGCCCTGGTCGATCAAAATATTTTGGGCACCTTGGGTTGATCGTTATGGATCGAGAGCAAAAGGTCATTACCGTAGCTGGATTATTCCCTTGCAATGGCTGTCGGTTGCCGTATTGATTGGACTTTCATTTCTACCGATTCAGGCCTTGAATCAGCCGCTGTATTTAGCGCTGTTTTTTATCACGCTTTTACTGATGAATGGCATTGGCGCGACGCAGGATATTGCCACCGATGCACTGGCAGTCAATATTCTGAAAAATGAACAGCAACACTGGGGCAATACCTTTCAGGTTATCGGTTCGCGTCTGGGATTCATTGTCGGAGGCGGGGCCATATTATGGTTGTTAGATCTGCTGCAATGGCAAGCCACCTTTCTATTATTGGCGGCTTTGGTCTTTCTTAATACTTTACCCATTTTACTTTTTAGAGAACCTCAGCATTCAATAATTATCACGCCATCTAATAAAGGACCTGTGCTCAGTAATATTAAAACCTATTTTCAATACTTCTGGTCAAATATAACCTTGGCGAGGTGGCTTCTGGTTTTACTGACCTTTAAAATCGCCGATGGTTTATCCGGGCCTTTATTAAAACCATTAATGGTAGATCTCGGACTGAGCTTTAGTCAGATTGGTCTTTATGTCACCATGCTGGGAGCGTTGGCTGCCTTGATTGGGGCCGGACTGGCGGGCTGGTGTCTGAAATACTGGTCGCGCAGCTCGAGTTTGATTGTTTTCTCAATTTTAAAAATATTAAGCTTAATGGCTTACGCCTGGCTGGCTGCCCACTATGAAGGGCAAAGTAAAGTACAAAACTGGATGATATATCTGGTCAATGCAGCTGAAGACATGATTTCTGCCATGCTCTTGGTGGTCATGTTGACCTTGGTCATGCAATATAGTCGCAAGCATCTGGCTGGGACAGATTTTACCTTTCAGGTGGCACTGATGGCTACGGTGAGTGGAGGACTTTATAGCCTGAGTGGCATTTTTGGAGATGCTTTAGGCTATCAAAATTATCTAAACCTGATCGTAATTGTGGCAATTATCTGTTTAATTCCAATTTTCCGATGGATGAAAATTGAAGAAAAAGTATAAAATTTCTAAATAATCAATTGTTTGGTTAAATATTAGCCTAAAGTACTAAATAGAATATATAAATATTAATTTAATAATTTTGTAATATAAGCGCCGTGTGTATTATTTGTTACAAAATAAATTAAGGATTTTTTTGATGAAAACTAAGTTAGCAACAGCAATTGCATTCAGCCTTTTGGCGGGGACAACTTTTGCAGCACCAACTTTCTATGGTGAGATTGATCTTTCTCTGGATCATGTACAAGCAGATAATAAAAATGGCGTAGAAGATCGTCATATTACTGACCTGAACTCTAATAACTCATTCTTGGGTTTAAAAGGGGATGAAAAATTAACAGACCGTTTAAGTGCGCTTTATCAAGCTGAATTTACCTTCTATGTAGACAATGGTGGAAGTACAGATACATTTGTACCGCGTAATCTTTTAATTGGCCTTAAAGATGAGAAGTTGGGTACGCTGAAAGCCGGTAAAATTGATACTCCAGTAAAACAACTATCATCTGTAGTAGATACATTTAATAACTATGTAGCTAATAATGCTGATGTCGCAGGTATCATGGCTGGTGAAAACCGTATCGATAATGTACTTGTTTATGAAACTCCTGCATTCAATGTGGGTGAAGGTAAGCTTGAAGCTAAATTACAGCTTGCTACAGGTGAAGGTAACGACACTATTAACTCGACGAAAGGTGGTTATACAGTTGCTGGCCGTGGTTTAGGTGATTCTTGGTCTTCTTCAGTTGTTTATAGCGACAAAACGTTCGTTGCTGGCTTAGGTTATGACAAAGCGATTCCATCACGCTTTTTAGGTCGTGGCTTCTTAAATGCAGACAATACAGCTCCACTTTTAGGTCAAGATGTTACAGCAAGTCGTAATGTTATAGCAGAAGCAAATACAATTCGTGCAATTGGACGTATCAATTTAGATAATGGTTTATCACTACGTGCGCTATATCAAAATTCTGATATTGAAAATGCCTCTGCTAGCCCGACAGCGAACCAAGCTGCAGCAGCAACTATTGATGATGCGCAAGCATGGTTGATTGGTGCGGAATATAACTTGCCAAATGCAAAAAACTGGACAGTAAAAGGTCAATATAGCTATAGCGATGTAACTTTCAATAATGCAAGTCCAGATTTTGAAGTAAACCAAATCCTTGCTGGTGTTGACTATGCATTCTCTAAACAGGTGAAAGTGTATGGTACAGCAGGTTATCTGACGGTTGAACAAGGCTCTGACGAAGACAAACAGATTCTTGTCGGCACAGGTTTCGAATACAAATTCTAATTTAGACTTTGTAAGCTAAGAAAAGGCGATGCTTTGGCATCGCTTTTTTTATGCTTAAAACAACAAAACTTAGCAATTTTATGTCTGATCTAACAAGTTTCGGGCTGTTAACATGATTGAAAGTTTCAGCATTTCGTTTTGAAAATTATGCCTATTCAAGCTGTTTTATTTGACCTCGACAATACCTTGACCCATCGTGATCTGACTGCACAGGCCTATAGCCGTTATCTGGCAGAATATTATGCGCCAGCATTGGCACAGGTCGAGCCTGACAAAATTATCGAGATTGTAAGGCGCATCGATAATGGTGGTTATCCTAAAAAAGAATTGCTGACCCATGGTGGTATCGGGGCTTCGGCTGCTTATGCATTATTGCAGGAACTACACTGGTTAAATCCTCCTAGCATAGAAGAACTAGCCCAGTTCTGGTTTAGCCAGTTTGGCCGTTTCGCCGTAGAAATGCCGGCAGCAGAGCAAGTATTAACGCAGCTGAAAGATGAGGGTTATCAGCTAGCCATTGTTTCCAATGGCGGACATGACACCCGTTTGAATACGATTCGGGGTTTGGGTATTGAACCTTATTTTGATGAGATCATCAGTTCGGGACTAGTGGGTTTTAACAAACCACAGCCGGAAATATTCCAGATCACAGCAGAGCGTCTAGGCGTGCAACCTACACAGTGCCTATATATTGGCGACCATCCAATTAATGATGTACAAGGAGCTACAGAGGCCGGAATGCATGCATTATGGATGCAAGGCTTTCATGCAGATGCTGAACATATCCAATATAAAATTCAGCAACTGCCGGAAATTTTTGCGCATTTGCAGTTACTGAATCAGGCTTAAGTTATTCTTAAACAGTCAATCGTTTCGGCCCATTGCGCAGAATCACAGCGCGGACATTGCTGATCGGCGTGCGTAAGGGTTTGCACCTGCCCACAGTAAATACAGGCATATAATTGCCCCGCCTTAACCTGTTGCACTATAGAACAGCTTTTAGGAAAAAGTGGCAGCCCAGGCCGAACCTCATCCGATTTGAAAAACAGGATACTGAACTTACCGTCAGTTTCCAGTAAACCGGTGCGTACCTGACCGAGATGTTCTACACCTTGCTGGCGCATTTCGGCAAAGAATTCATCATGTGACATTTTACCTTTTTTAATTTCTTCAACGACCAGCACGCCATCTTCTACGATATAAATCGGTTTACCTTCCAGTAGGTCTTCAAACCATTGATATTTCATCATGAGCCAGGTGGTCAGGCGGTACATGATAATAATCACCGACATCACCAGAACTGCCTGAATCAGGGGAATATCTTCGGTAAACATCGGGTCACCGGCAATCGAACCCAAGCTCAAAATGATAGCGACTTCGAAGATGGAAAGCTGACGTACCCCGCGTTTTCCGGTCAGACGCAGAAACAGGATAATCATCGTGTACATCAGGGCACAACGCAGCAAAATTTCTGCGGTAAACTCCCAAGTGGTGTCATTTATAAATATGGTCGCCCAGTCCATTTAAATTCTTTATCCTTACTTTGCTCTTTGGCTCGAGTCTAGCAATATCAGTATTTTATTTGCTGCTGTGTTTATGTAAGTTTATGAATAAAGATAGATTCTATTTAAAAAAGAAGCTTGAGCTTAAAAATACAGCTATTTAATTTATTCAAAATAAGATAGAGATTTCATGTAAATAACGCATAAAAAATCAGCAGATTAAATTTGAAGAAGATCACATTCTTTGCTGTCTATTTTTAAATCTATAAAATTATTATCCATTTGAAATCTATCAATATAAATTCTGAATAATGTGTTTTGAATACCTGGGAGTGTTTAGAAATTTGTAAGCAAATCACTTCATTTCTATAAACATCTGTAGTTTGTGGCCTGAAAAATAGAGTGATTACACCAGGTTAATAAACTGTTTTTAAATTAGAAATTGTGATTTTGACTTCCAATAAGGGATGTATTGTGAAAAAAATATTCACGCTTTTAACGGTTATGGGTTTAAGTACAGCGGTCTGGGCAGATACGGAGTGGGATTATACTCAGCCTGAGCAATGGTCGACTTTGAGCCAGAAATATTCGGCCTGTAACGGTCTGAACCAGTCGCCAATCAATATTGAGCGAACAGTGAAAGCAGAACTGGAACCGCTCAAGTTCAGCTATAACACCATGATTCATGCGATCGAAAATAAAGGTCATACTGTTCAGGTGGATTTTGCGCAAGGTGGTGAATTGCAACTGGATGGCGATACCTTTGTACTGAAGCAGTTTCATTTGCACAGCCCGAGTGAAAACCTGATCAAGGGTAAAAGCTATCCACTGGAAATCCATTTTGTCCATTCCAATGCCAAAGGTGAGCTGGCTGTGGTGGGGATGATGTTTGAACAGGGACAGGAAAGTCAGATGCTCAAACGCATGTGGAGTCGCCTACCAAAAAAACAGGGTGAAAAAGTGGTTTTGAAAACGCCACAAGCGGTGAATCAGATGTTGCCTAAGAATCTGGATTATTATCGCTTTAGCGGCTCGCTGACCACACCGCCTTGTTCTGAAGGCGTACGCTGGCTGATCCTGAAGGATATTCAGCAGGCTTCTGCCAAGCAGATTTCGGAATTTGCCAAACTGATGGGACACCCAAATAACCGTCCGGTGCAGTCCTTGAATGGCCGTGTAGTGCTGGAATAATCAATATGAGAGCGAAAAAGCAGACTTTGGTCTGCTTTTTTTAATTCTGATACAAATTTCGAAAGGGCCGGTTGAAAAGAACTATGTGGCGAAAGCTGAAAGAATTACTATAGATAGTATTTCCTATTGGTCTTTCCGCTGCCATGCTCTTTGACTTGAAAACCATGATTCAGCCATTTACAGCGCTTTCGCCACAGCAGAAGAAGCTGGATCATCTGATTGATAAAATCGAGCAACAGAAACAGGAATTACACCAATGGCAACAGGCTGAAGAAGAGCTGCAACAATATACCCATAAAACATTTATGCCGGTCTACCATGAATTGCATGGTGTACTGTTCAAGCAGCTGGAACAGCTCTGGAAGCACCTGCAGGAAACTACATTTTCCAAGGCAGAACTGGTGGTGCTGGATGAAAAGATTCAATACCTTGCAAATTATCTAAAAGACTCTCAGGCAATGTCGGTGCAACAAGCCCATAAAGTGAATGAAATTTTCACTTACTATCAGCAACGTGCCGAGCATGCCCAGTTCAGAAAAAGCCAAAAGAAAATAAATGAACTGGAAATATTCTTTAAGAATGAGAATCCCTCAGATCTTGCAGATGCAGAAGTATTTGAAGAATGGGAATCAGATCATTTTCAGCAGGCACGTGAGCAAGCCAGATTAAAACGCCAGCAGGAAAAACAGGAGCAGGCAGCAGCGATGGCAGAGCAGTCATTGAAAACCGTTTATTTAAAAATTGCTGCCATCATTCACCCTGACCGTGAAGTGAATGATGTCAAAAAAATCAAGAAAACTGAATTATTGCAACGTGCCAATGAGGCTTATGCAGAACAAGACCTGTTTACGTTACTGAAAATGCAACTGCAGATCGAGCAAGATCAGGATATTTCACAAAAAGGTTTAAGTGCGGAGCAACTAAGATTCTATCAATTGGCTTTGGATGCACAAAGCCGGAAATTACAAGAACAGATCGATACCTTGATCCATAGATTGGTCTGGTCATCGAAAACCAGAATTGCCGTGAAAAAGGCGAAAGGGAAAGTTCAAATTGCTGACCTGTATAAGCAGATTGATGAAGATACTTCAGCCATTAAACAGCAGATTAAAGTCGAAAAAGAACGCTTGATGTATATCAAAAAGGTGAGCGGCTTGGAGATGTTTTTAAGGCATGGGATTTAATGAAGTAAAAAGTTTTTTACTCTCTAAACCAACGGTCTTAGGTATTCGTTATGTTAAAATAATGAGTTGAATAGCATTTGTATTGAAACAAAGTAATGAGCATTTTAGATTTAAGCTTATATCAAGAAACTGGAAATTTATCCCCACAACAAAAGAAGTTTAATCGTCTGATTTTAAAAATTGAGAAACTTCAAGCATCTTTGTTAGAGTGGCAACAAGCACAACAAAAAGTACAGCAGGATGCAAGTGCAGAACTATTGCCATTATATAGCAAATGGCATCAAGTTTTATTTAGTCAATTAGAAGTACTTTGGCAATATAAACAATCGCATAAATTTGCTAAAACCCATTTACAGCGTTTAGATGAAAAAATTTCGATTTTAGCGAGTCTGCTCTTAGATAATCCTAATCTGTCTGAACAGCAACATGAATTGGCGATAGTCATTGCTAAATATTATAACCTTTTAGAAGAGAGCTCTAATTTTCAGACGGTTACATCGCAAGCAGAGAATTATTCTCATCCAGAGCATGATGCTGATGAAATGATGCAGAAACAAGTGATGAAGGGAATTCTTGCAGATCAATTAGGTGTGTCTGAAGACTGGATTGACTTTGATTTTGATCTCGAAAATCTTGAAGAATTTATGCAAAAAGTAAAAGCCAAATTTGATCGAGAAGAAGCCGATTTTATTCAAAATCAACTGAATGATCGTGAGCGTGAAGAATATCAAAAGTTTGCCGAAAAAGAGAAAAAGAAAATTTTAAAGAAGCAAATGCAACTTGAAGATGCAAAAAAAATGGCAGGGCAGTCATTAAAAAGTATCTATTTAAAAATTGCCTCAGTGATCCATCCTGACCGTGAGCGAGATGAGCAAAAACGCATTGAAAAAACTGAATTATTACAGCAAGCCAATACGGCGCTAGAGGAAAAAGATTTACTAGCTCTATTAAAGTTACGTGCTTATACAGAGCAAGGTGATCAAAAACAAGCAGTTAAAATCGCAAATGAACATTTAAAATCTTATAATCTATTGTTAGAAGAGCAAATTGAGCAATTGCAGTTTGAGGTAGATAATATTATTTACTCATTTGATTGGGAGAGTTCAGGTTTCTATAAACAGACCTTTAAACCTGTGGATTTGGCTAAAAAATACCAACGTGATTTGAACGAAATTCAAAAAAAAATATTACGAGATGAACAGTGTTTAAATGATTATAAGGATTTTGATTATTTTAAAATTTTACTTAAAAATAGGGCATTTAGCTGGTCATTTGACTCATTCTAAACTTAATTTTTTTAACCAAAGCATCATAAAGCTATGATGCTCTTTTAAAATAACAATGAAAATAGATCCTCAATTATTAGAATTCGCCAAATCCATGCGCCACACCGCCACCGATGCAGAACATCTGATATGGCAAATTCTACGTGCCAAGCGATTTATGAATCTTAAATTTCGCCGTCAGCATGTGATCAAACCTTATATTGTGGATTTTACTGCCATGAAATTGGTTTGGTGATTGAGTTTGAGAGTAAGTAAAATTGAGAAATCATAAAAAACTTGATTTTTAAATTTTGATTGCTATTATCAAATATAGGTGTCCACCTTACTTACACACGAGTAAAAAAAGACAAAAATCTATTTTTATATTGAATAGTCTATTCTTCTTAATGTTTTCTTTATTTTGTTTCACTATTAGATTCAAAAGTTTAAACGTGTGTCCAAATTTGATTCTAAGAAACAACTTTAAGGATAAACATGTCTACGATCAGCGCATTAGCTTTTGAAATACAGCAAACTACTAAATTTCATGATATTGAGATTAAACGTTCTTATATAAATGAAATAGTTGCAGCACTTTTTGGATTTAAAACTTTGGTGGTGTTTCAAAAAGTATGCTGAAACAAAGCAGGTTGAATTTTGATAAAATAGAGAAATGCGAATAACTCTAGAAATCAAATGTCCAAC
>NZ_JAMXXK010000009.1 GCF_024129735.1 Acinetobacter lwoffii
ATTGCGAGTTGAAAAAGTCTAATGATTCTATGAATACACCTAACTTTTTCAACTAACTACAAATGTGTTGCACTTGGGATTTGAATCTGCGTCCCATAATATCCACTGCTAGGCAAAATTTAATTCATTCATTACTATGGACGGATGTTAAATACAATAAAGGCTGCCGCTAATGTCTGATAATGACAATACTCTGGATTATGATGAAAATGATTTAATCGATTCTCCCTTATCTCAAATTTTACAAGAGGATAATGAGCAAATTGAAGTTCTAATTTATCGATTACCTGATAGTGACTGGACACTGGAAGTGGTGAACCAAAGTGGTACTTCTACTGTATGGGATGAAACATTCCCGTCAGATCAGGCAGCTCTATCTGTCGCTTTAGATGGAATTAAAGCCGCAGGCGGTATTCAAGCATTTTCCGAACTCAGTGACCTCGAAGCAAAGAAAAATACTTTTCCTGAATCCCTTACTCGCCATTAAAAATGAAGCTGCTAGCGTGGATCTGAATCATTATTTTCTGGATTCTTAGAACCTGTCGCGATGATAGGTTCACTTCAACCCAAACCCATCTAGGGTTGAAGGGTCAAAGTTTTCATCAAACATAAACTCATCTGCTCGCTCTTTCTTTAATGTCGCAAGTGCATAAAAAAAACATTTCTCACATAACTGCAATTCATATCTTTCCCCGTCATGTTTAGAACCATAGCCCCAATGCGCAGATAAAGTTCCAAATTCCAATTTCGTTGATTGGTTGCATACATCACATACAATATCTGTAACGACTTCTACCTGTTTCAGTTGTTTAATTTCCATATACGGCTCCCGATATCAATCAAATTAAATTTGTCTACATAATTATCAAAAATTGATTCCTGTTTGGTTTTAATTACCATTAAAAAAGATCAAATTTGAGCATTGTTATTGTAATAATCAACTGTACTCATCCCTACTGTATTCATTGTAATCTGCTATGTGAACATCATAATAGAAACATGTTATTTTTTGCCAATTCACAAATATAGCTAACTAATAGTGAGTATCCTATCGAGTAGGAAATTTTGAAACCTTCAATAATAAAAAAACTTTAAAATCAAGAAAAAAATGATGCTTCCTGCCATATTCAAAAACTCTAAATATCCGTGAATATTACTGTATTATTTTTATTCAATGACATTTATGGATTTGACATCTGAACTACTTTTAAAGTTTCCAGCAACACAGATAAGTACTGTAAAAAATTTCAAAAAAAGCAGAATCACCATTCATCCACACGCTTATGGTTTCAATCTATGCTACTTAAATATGTGGAAAAATCTCGCAGTAGATTTAGATATTTCTAATCGTATAAAAGAACTTCATGTCTGGAAAACTCCAGAATTTGATAGCTACACCGTTTTTAATAATATTCACTTATATCTTAGCTACTTAAAGAATGATATCAAAGAAGTCACTTTAATTATTCATCATCAACAATCTTTTTCAGATGACGAATTATTATTTCTGAAAGAGTTATGCAGTCTTGAATTTATTCAATTCATCAAATCTACAAAATTTGACATTAAGCCTTTGAACCCACGAAAAACATTGCACTTGATTAATACACACCTTTCACGTCAAACACTATTAACTCTTAACAAAGAATCATCTTTGAAGCCACACCATCAAATGAGCCTAGAGTTACTTGCACACTTGCTTTCATGCTCTCGAAACCAACTCAATCAGCGGATGGAAAAGATCAAGCAAGAACGTACACAGATTTTTAATGAATTATCACTACACAGCAGATGTGTAAAAGATCTCTTAGATCACTCAAATAGCGATCTGAGTGCAGAAAAAATTTGGAGATCTTAAATGTCTAATGATCTAAACGAACATTTTGATTTACCAATGGTTTCAATTAAAAAAACAATTGAAAAATTGTTCGGTGATGAGCAATTTGAACGTGCACAACATATCAACTTTGTGATTGAACTATTGTCTTCTCAACAGACTGACAACTGTCTAGATGGTCTCAATCTCGATTGCTTTGACATCGATGTAGACTTTGATTCGCAACTGCCGACACCTCCGGTAATCGCGTTCACGAAAAAAGTTAAGATTAGTGATTTACCTATTACGTCATACATCAATTCAATTGCACAATTTTCTGAATTGCAGACGCATGCAAAAAATTGGAATATTTTAGTTTTAAAAGCGGCAATTTATCTAATTGCTCTTCCTGAGCTTAAACCAGAGCTTTTTAAACAAGCACACACAGAACACTTCAATACCATAAAGCGCTTATTTCAGCGCTTTAGGAATGCGAATAAAAATTTAGATACTGAAAAAAAATATCAAAATACAGAAGAGTATCAACGTCTCTGGAATACCTATCTTCAAGATCCAACGCTGAGCTTAGAACAATTTATTCAACATCTGATCACATTAGATAAGGATGAATTGCCTGAGTTTGACCGTAATCTACTCAATGATATTCGTGTTACCTTCAACTACGTTTTAAAAAACAAAGCGAAGATTGCACGTGCAAGTATCGGTACACAGCTTCAACATCAATTTCTTGATGAAGAACAATTCATTGAAGAAAGTGTAGAAATAAAAAAAAGTGCTAAATCTAAAGCACTGAATATAGAAACGTTAATTGATGAGCCAGTTAGTCGGCAAATTGTTGTCAATCTAACTCATGTCACACCACTGGCAGCACATTCAGAAACGATTCAAAGTTATGTTCTACCACTCGTTGCAAAACATATTCAACGTAAAGAACATTTACTCACGTCGAGTAGTTTTTTCCCAAATCCATCTAGCGTGAACCATCTACTGAAAAGACTTCATGTGGACTACTCTGAACATCAAAATAAAAGTGCTTTGATCCTGATACTTGCATTTTTAACAGGCAATAGTGTGAATGAGTGGTTATATATAGAAAGCAAGCGAGCTAAAAAATTAAATAACCGCCAAGAATTGCTCCATAAAAATGATCAGTTCTTCTTACGCAGTAAATTTAATATATTTGAGAACCGCAATTTTAAGTATTCGGACAGCTTGCTCAATCAGACTATCTATTTAGACATTCCAATTCCGAATCTATTCATAGAGGATCTTCGCAAAATGGATTCGGTTAGTATCGATGATATACAGCAATATTTACGCAAATTAAGACAAGAATTACTGATTCCAAAACTGTCTGTCGTAAAGGTGAGTTCTCTACTGCATCACACGGTTCTTGAAAAAACAGGTAATAAACAACTTGCAGACCTAGTTACAGGGATTGATGCAAATCAGTCATCGTCTATTTCTTATTGTCATCAGAATATCCCGCGTTTACACGCACAATATCTCGATATTTTAAAATCACTCTGTACGGATATAGTGCGTAAATATGAAAGTGGTGTTACCACTTCACCATCTGATTCAACACTTTATTTTGGTAGTCGTAAAGCTCCCAAGCCACAAGTCATTACAGAGATTTTTGCTGTATTGAAATTTAATATTTTTTCACAAGCCGAAGATGACCTAATTTCAATCTTTAATCATTACAACATCTGGTTATGGCATATCCTTCTTCTTTTTACAGCAGCACGCCCCGTTGCTGAATTCCCTGGATTTCTTAAAAACTTTAATTTAAAACGCCAAATTTTGATGGTTTCAGACAAAGAAATTGGTGGCCGCAATGGATTCGGACGCCTCATTCCGCTTTGTCCATTTTTAGTTGAAGAGATAAAAAAATTTCTTAATTTTTTAGAATATTTTTCGACTCAAATCATGATGAGTCAACCAGCTTTAAGTGATGTCATACAACAAATCAAAATGAGTAAGCTCCCCCTCTTGGGAATCATTCAGAATAATGACTGGATACCGTTAAGCCCATCTTCAGTAAAAAAATTTCATCCAGAATTAGGTCTTGATCATGCAAACTGGCATCGCCACACAGCTCGTGCATTTTTGACTCATAAAGTTTCTGAACCTGAAATTTTGGCACTTTTTGGACATGAGCTCATGCAACAAGAAGCAGCCCATCCATTTTCTAGTTTATCGTTCTCTCAATTTTCCAAAATTGCAGATGTTTTAGAGCAAATGAAAACGTATTTTAAAATTACAGGTGTTGAAGTTGATGTCCTCACGCAATAAAAAAATCTCAAAAAAACGCTATGCAGAAGACAGACGTCAACTTCAACGTAATGAATTAGAAAAGAATCTACGAGCTGATGCAGAACGTGAGCTCCGCCAATACTTTGATGAACAAAAATTCTCAACTGAAGACTTAATTCAAGCTTATCCTGCGATTTATGAGTTTATTAAACGTAAAGCACCAAATTTGGCTTGGAATAAATATGCACATGAATTCTTCCGAACATATATCAAAGACCTCAATAAGAGCAATAACCTAGACCTCCCACTACCTTATCTCACCTTCGAGATGAAACGCGATGAACCAATTTTCACTTTGGATTGGATCCAGGCCGGTCATGAAATTGACATCATCCTCGAAAAACTGTGGCACTACTGGATTCTTGCTCAAGATAGCTCGACGTTTTCTGATGAAGAAATTATTGCAAATATTCTGCTTTGCTCAATGCTATATGGTGGACTAAGTCAAACAGCAACATTAAATGCATTACTTGAACATTTAAAGAATCCCGTAAAAATCCAAAAAATTTGCGATTTAAATATCATCTTTTTAGAGCCATTTTCTCCAAGCTATGGCGATCTATTTGTCGATGAGAAAACAATTCGAAAATCGCGTAATTTTGTTCCAGATCAACTCACACGACTTTGGCTCATTCACTTCAACACAAGGCAAATTCGTGACATCAGTCTAGACGTGGATGCTTATCTACACCTCATTTTTCAAAAAATAAAACATCCATACACCCAAAAGACTTTCAAATTTCTACGTGACTATGCCAATTTTAATTGGGTACAACTGCACAATGCAGATATTGATCCTGCCCTCTCACAATGTTTGTTAGAAAACACGCTCACGTGTGGTTTATCTGAACATGAGTTTGAAAATTTTGCATTCCCAAAACTCAAAACTCAATTAAGTGATGAAATCGAACAAAATGTCTCTTCTACCGCCAAAGCCCTACCAGATCTCAATACGTCTGAAGCAGTAGAAAATATCATACTTATTCATAAAAACTTGCTGAAAATTATTCGCACACCATCAACGGAACACCCCATTGCTGAACTTATTATTGATTTTTGCCTGCTTCACCAAGAGCAGTTTAATAAGTTTTCTAAGCGTATTATCTTATGGCTCATCAGTCTGTATCGACCAAATTCAGAGCAAATAAAAAAATTATCAGCCACTTTTGATTTTGATACAACTCAGTACACGAAGGCATTTCAATATAATCAAAAACTCGCAGATAGTTCAATCTATACATATTACACCCGGATTGCAGAACCGTTTTTAACTCATGCCTTGCAATACTTCGATGCCGACGATGACATTAATGATCTGCTGAACAAAATCTATCAACAAATCATTAGCAATACACGACTTGCTGATGAAGCAGATCAACCTGAGTTTAAAAAATCTAACTCCCAAACGATCCGCATGTTGAAACGTTTCCACACCTTCCAGCAAATTGTTTTTCAAGCAGAAGATTTCGAACTTGAATTTATCGCATCGCAAAGTCGACCTCGGGCACGCATCATAGGTCATACAGCCTTCCAGGTCATATTAAAGAAGTTAAATCAGCTCTTACATGACCAATCCATCTCAGACCATCACTATAAATTATTAAAAATCATTTATATTTTGGCTTACCGTACTGGTATGCGTATTAACGAAATCCTCGGGTTACGTGTAAAAGATATCGAGGGTTTAGATCAATTTTCCATCTGGGTTCAACCGTATGGTTCGAAAAAACAAGGAAATCAACATCTGCTCAAAACTGATAGTGCGGAACGCATTGTGCCTGCCTACGCTTTGCTTAAAGACGATGAATACCAATTTTTTAGCGATTTTATTGTTGAAAAACGTTTAGAGAATAAGAAAAGTTTATATTTATTCAGCAATTTAAATGAAAATAAAAAACTGAATCGACACACTGTCACTGTGCCCCTAAAACTGATAATGAATCACGTGTTTAAAGGACATCATTATTCATTTCACTCTTTTCGTCACACTGCAGCGAATCATTTATCACTTGTACTTAACTGTGAATATGCGCCACTTGTGCAAGAGCTAACTGACTATAGCGAAAACGAATATCAAAAAATTCGAGATGAACTTCTTCAAAATCAACATGGACAAAACCATTGGTTTGTTATCGCACATCTTTTAGGGCATATAGAACCCATTGAAACTTTCAAAAGTTATATTCACTTAAGTTATCTCATTGCTGGTCAAAAACTACTAAAACATCATCCAGATATGCCAAATGAACTGGCTAAAAAAATCATGGGCTACAATGCAACATATAAAAATTTGAAAATAACAAAGGATGAAAAAAACTTTAATTTTGAGAAAAATCAGGCCGTTCTAGCCACTATATTATTGAATGATCAAACAAACTGGCTTCAGAGTAATGCTACTGACATTCTTGCAGAACTGTCAGTACAAACAAATCAATCCCATGACTTTTTTGCTTTCTTCGCCGGCACAGAAGGCTCTAAAATTTCACTTCAACGCTTTTATGAAACCTTAAATCAATTAGAGATTCACAACGATCCTCAAGCTGTATCTCAAAAAATGTGTTTACCAGAAGAGCTTGTCAATTATTGGTATGAAAATGCCCTAAATTTAGCAGACATTAAATCAAAAAAAGGGAATCCCCGTTTATTTAGTATTGATAGCTCAATCCACTTAAAACCAGCAATGCTTGATAGCGCTGAAGAGCTTTATACAGTGACATATTTTTTTGAACATCTACAGAAAATAGCTCGTAAAAATCCAGCACAAATTGCATACGTCCTAAATGTATTTTTAACTCGAGTGACCGCATCACATACCGGTATCCATTACCGCTGGAAGGATATCGATCAACTCGAACATTTTTACTCCCAAGTTAAGGCTTTATTTCCTGCCAAATTTTGGCACTTACTTGGACAAGATTTGCAAACAAAGTTAGATGGTAAACAACAGCCTCAACTTTTTAAATTAGCAAAAGCATCAACAGGTAAACATCCATCGACTCTAGAGGAGTTTCCTCGTCTGCAACTCTATTCGGTAAAAGATGGCCATGCTCTTGCAGCATTTAAGTTTTGTCTACATCTAGCCTGTATTGGCAGACCACGATCTCTTAAACTTCAATAGAAGTTACTCAGTATGCCGCGAATTAACAAAAGATAAGGCCTATAAGTTCCGGGAATTTATAATTTCACCTTAACCATTCATCCAAATTATATTGTTTTTACAAAGAGTTAAAGTTAATATTTGATTTTGTCACAAAATCAAATAGTAGGTAGATTATGAACAATAATCGTGGTGGAATCAGAGAAGGTGCAGGTAGAAAACTGAAATATAACGAGCCTACAAAAACATTAAGAGTGCCCCTCTCTAAGATTATAGAGATTAAAAACTATCTCAATAAGACAGAAAACCCGTGCTTTAATGATATTGCTTCAATCTCTGTTGTAGAGTCATCCACCTACATGAAAATTCCTTTAGCCGCTGAGAAAATCGCTGCTGGCTTTCCATCCCCTGCCCAAGACTATGTAGATAAAACTCTAGACATGAATGAACACTTGATTAGAAATGAAGCAGCAACCTTTGTGGTGAAAGTCGCTTCACTTTCTATGCGAGATGCAGGTATTGAGATTGATGATGAACTGATTGTAGACCGAAGTATTGACGCCAAACATGAAGACATCGTGATTGCACTGATCGACAATGATTTCACTGTAAAACGCTTAATGATCGAAAATAATTATCGTTGGCTTAAAGCTGAAAATCCAGATTGCTCAGACATTCATCTGCAAGATGGCCAGGAAATGGTGATTTGGGGTGTGGTTACTTTTGTCATTAAGTCATTTAGAAATCGTTAATTTCTTTATTGGTTTCCTGCCCAATGACCATATATTCTCAGAAAATCTACGCTTTAGTAGACATTAATAATTGCTATGTGAGTTGTGAGCGCATCTTTAACCCTGGTCTAAAAGATAAACCAGTAATTGTCCTGTCTAATAATGATGGCTGCGCTGTAGCCCGCTCTCAAGAGGCCAAGGACCTAGGCATTAAGATGGGTGTTCCTCTATTTCAGATCAAGGACATCGTTGAACAGCATCAGGTCCAAGTGCTTTCTAGCAATTATGCCCTGTATGCAGAGATGTCACGCAGATTCATGAAAGTCCTGTCCGACTTTGTTTCTCCTAAAGAACAGGAGATTTACTCTATTGATGAATGTTTTCTCGATCTGACAGCCCATGCGGGAAATTACGACTTAACTGACTATACCCAGCACATTCGTCAGCGTATTTTTTCTTGGCTTGGTTTACCAGTATGTATTGGCATTGGCAGATCTAAGACAGAAGCAAAACTAGCAAACCACATTGCGAAAAAGAATGTTTATCTGAACGGTGTATGCAACCTAGTTTCAATGGATCCTTGCTCTGCTGAAGATCTGTACCAAGCTATAGAAGTGAGTGAAATCTGGGGAGTTGGCAGGAAGCACAGCCAAAAGCTCAACAACATGGGGATACACTCAGTCATGGATTTCATTATGGCTTCGCCTCTGATGATCAGAGATCAGTTTTCTATCGTCATGCATAGGACATTACTGGAATTGCAGGGTGTTTCATGTATAGAGCTAGAGCATACGCGGGCACCAAAAAAGCAGATTGTTGCAAGCCGTTCTTTTGGACAAAGGATTTACCATATTGACGACTTAAAAGAAGCTATGAGCCTCTATGTGCAAGATGCAGTTACTCGTTTAAGAGGTGAAAATTTATTGTGTGGTTATATAATTGGCTTCGTACAATCTAACCCGTTTGACACGTATAGACCTTATTACAGCAAGTCAGCTGCAGTGACTTTACAAGAACCTACTGACAACCTGTTAGTGTTCTCTAAAATTGCTACCACGATGATTGATGACTTGTATACCAAAGATATTGCCTTTAAGAAATGTGGCGTGATCTTGACGTGCCTGGAGCCTAAAGCTTCCCATATTTATGACCTGTTCACTGACATGAAGCAAATAAGCTTAGACAATAACCTGATGGATTCACTTGAGGAAATCCATCATAAGTTTGGCAAAACCAAGCTGGCTTTAGGAGCAAGTACGTTACCGAATAGAACCTGGAACATGTCAAGAGATCGGCTAACTCAAAACTACTTCAAGTGGGATCAATTATTGAATGTGAAATAATTTGAATGATTTATTTCCTGCCAAATTTTGGCACTTACTTGGACAAGATTTGCAAAAAAGTTAGATGTTAAACAACAGCCTCAACTTTTCAAATTAGTAAAATCATCAATAGATAAATATCCATCGACTCTAGAGGATTTTCCTCGTCTGCAGCTCTATTCAGTAAAAGATGGTCATGCTCTGCAATTTTAGTTTTGCTTAGCGTGTATTGGCCGCCCACGATCTGTTCAGCTTAATGAGTTAGATGACATATCACCTGCTACCCTACATAAGCCTATGACTGTATTACACCAAGAGCGACTTTTTTAAAAAATTAACCCACTGTTCTATTTGTATTTAAATAGATATTCCTGGTTAATATTGGATTAAATATTCTTCATAGGCATGTAAATACTAGGCATCATTATCATCAATAGTGATCACCTGTTAGCTGTTTATAAATGTCGGTTCAAAGTTTTCATATCTCTTTCACTCATTGTGTAATTTATTTAAGGTTCTCTTTGCATTGACTGCATCCATGTGTACCACCAATAAGAAAAGAAAAACCCCGCTCAATAACTTGACGGGGCTGTTAGTACCGTAACAATTTCGGCTAGGGATTAGATATTTTTTTCAAGAAAAAAATCTGTTTAACTCTCCCAAATTAAACAGATCAATTTGCGCTGTATCACTAATTATTCAGTATTATTTATTTGCACTAAATATAAAATCAAATTATTTCACTATGATGAAAATAGTTTATTTGATTCTTAAATATCACTTAACGTCTTTCAAAAAATTACGACAAACCTTAGATTTTCCAGCAAAAACTATGTAATCAACTTCCATTGCACTATATAGACCAAATATATGCTTTACGAATCGAAATAGTTACTTCCCCTTTTAAATTAATTTGAATGAAAATTTAAAAAGTAATATTTCTCTAATCCATAGTTTTAAAAAAAAGAAGCTCAATGGAGCTTCTTTTTTTTAAAACTATGGATCGGTCTGAGCCAAAATTTTTATCTTTTATCAATAAATCCTTTTTATTCTTTATAATTTTGCGTGCTGTATTGCTCAACTGGCAATCGGGACAAGGCCTTTTGCCCTTTTTCACCAGGTAACCCTTCTACATACTGCAAAAATGCTTCTGCATAATCTAATCCCACATCTATACGACGCTCACCAGTAATGTCTTTAAAGCTTGTGTAAAAGTCCTGACCATCAGCCAGAAAGTTGATGGTAATTACTTGATAGGTCTGATTCATATTTAATGGCTGATATTGACCTTGTGCATTTCGAACCTTTAAATTGGATAAACGCTGACCCTTTGCCTTAGTTAAATCTACATCCCATTGTAGTCCACCCGCATATGGATAACTGCCTGTGTTATTACTCGTAACAGCATCCATGGCATCTTCCAGCACTGCTTTAATTTCTTGGCCAGTTGCATTTAATTGTACTAAGGTATTTTTGAATGGCAGCACTGTATAAATTTTCTCTACCGTAATATCACCTTGAGGCAGATCTACCCTTACCCCTCCTCCGTTTTGGATTGAAATATCTGCATTAAAATATTTTTTACCTTGCTGTAGAAATGCTTCGGCAACCAGCTGCTGTACATCACCCCCATGCTGATTAATAAAATCTGCTTTATTGCAGACATCACCTAAACTAGAACGTGATGTATCTTTGGTCATTCCTGGAACACGACGTAAGCATAAATTATCATTAGCAATGGCAACTTTTTCTTTGCCTAATAAGTTTTTAGCGACTTTATACGGTTCTAAAATACTTAAAGCTATAGCATCAGGCTGTACAATACGTAAGGAGTTACTATTTTCAATATCTCGCTTAATAGAATCTAGTTCCGTACTCATCAATGCTGGAGCATCTTTAGCTGTACGTTTAAAATCATCGCCAATCAATACATTGGCTTTTCCTGCACATGCTTCAATTTTACCATCGGCATCAAAGTTGACTTTGAGTTGTCCGACGACATAACTATATTGCCATGCCTGTACAACACAGACCTGATCACCATCTTTATTTTTTAATACAGTGGGATAGTCACCCTCTGGGCTTATACCGTAACTTTTAAGTTTCGCATCTGCCAGCAAGGTATGAGAATCTCCGCCAACAATGACATCAACGCCTGACAATTTAGTGGCTAAATCTTTTTCTAACCCGTACCCTAAATGAGATTGAACAATAATTTTATTGATGCCTTGCTGTTTTAGCTCATCAATATATTTTTGTGCAGTAACTACTTCATCATTAAATACAGTATCTTGATTTGGTCGAGAAGCATTTTTAGTTTTATTGGCAATCGTTAAACCAATTAAAGCAATTTTCTGCCCTTCTTTTTCCATAACTGTATAAGGTTTAACAAGGTTAGTTTGGTATAGTGCTGAAGTTTTTCCAAACTCGACATTTGCACTCAAGACTTGGGTTTTATTTTCACAATTACCTTTATCATTTAGGAATCCAATAAATTTTTTTAAGCCATCATCCGTATTATCGAATTCATGATTACCTAGCGTTAACGTATCGAAACAAACACTATTCATGAGGTCTGCCTCTGCTTCACCTTCTTTTAAAGTAAAATAGAGATCCCCAGTAATGGCATCACCTGAGTGAATTTTTATTGGATTTTTCTCAGTGCTTGCCAAGGTATTCATCAACGCAGCAACGCGTGCAAAACCACCATTAGAGACTTGTATTTCTTCACGTTTACCCATCGAAGTTTCAAGCATTAATTTAGTACTTTCCTCATCCAAATGTGAATGACTGTCATTAATATGTACTAAATTGACTTCCAGCGGTTTAGGAGGAATAACAGGCGTTATATTCGTATTTTCTTTACTATCATTATTACACCCAGTTAAAAACATACTAGAAACTAATAAACTGCATGTAAAACCCGAATACCTAGTTAGTTTATTATTAAAAGACATGACCACCCCACCTGATTATAATTTAAACAAACATCATGTAGGTCTGCTGTTTAAAATTCATGACATTCACTATTTTTTCTAATTGTTTTTTAACAAATGGTTAAGTTATCCCATTAGGGAACTTATCATTTCATGCCCTAGGCTTAAATTATAAATTTTGAATAAGCATATGTTTGATTACTGCTTGGCTAATTTTTTAAGCACTCAATAAAATAAGGAGAAATATGAAATTTCCCCTTATAGATTAAATTTATTTCGTCAGTTTTCTTAATTTACAGTCGATGAACTCATATCAAAATTTACGTCTACGTATCATGGAAACTAAAACGAGGCCCGTTAAGGTTAACATTGACCAGATCCCCATGCTGCCACCGCTTATTTTTCCTGTATCAGGATTACTCGATATATTTTCGTTTAAATCCATATCAACAATTACAGGATCATGATCGGAAGAACGGAATGCATCATCGCTATAGAATGCTGCAATTTGCTCATCTGTTTTATATTCTTCGTTATAGTCTAAGGCTGTCGGCTCATCAGCATTGATGTGCCAAGCAAAAGCGCGTTTCACCATTGGATATAAGTCTGCATCAGCAATTGCATGGTCTAGGTTTCCTGCGCCCCCATTGCCATTGGCATCACTTGCAACACCAAAGACATAACTATAGGCCGTTTTACCTTGTCCAATTTTTTCGTCATTGAGCAAGACTTTATAATTGGCTTTTTCTAATGCTAAAATCGGATCTTCTTTAGCATAACTATTCATATCACCGACCAGCAAATAATTTGGTTTAGCCACTTGTGTTGGATTTTTTGCAATCCACTGCATAAGTTTTTGTACTGCAGTTAAACGTGTTGCATTCCAGCAACCTTGACCATCACCCTGATCAGCATCGGCCAGAGTTTTATCGGTAGGACAACTGCCTTTCGACTTTAAGTGATTCGGTACTATCGTAAATATTTTTCCACCATTTACAGATTGGAAACTTTGCGCCATGGTGACACGGTTCTTTTCAGTCTGATCATCATAAACTGCAGGCTCACCAACAGGTTTTACGCGCTTACTGTTATAGATAATCGCAACTGCAATTGCATCTGTACCTAATTTTGTCATTTGGGTTGGAATGACATATTTCCAGTCTGCACCTAAGGCTTGCGATAAGTATGCCACTGCACTTTTATCATCAAAACCATTATTTGCGATTTCCATTAACCCATACACATCGGCATCAATTGTTTTTAAAGCACTGACAATTTTTTGATGTTGCTTCTTAAACTCAGTTTCTGAGCTTGCACCACGTTCTGTTGGGAAACCTTTTTCTGAACCATTATCATAATTTAAGACATTAAAAGCCGCAGCGCGAATTTGTTTAACATCTTTTGGAATCACCGTTGAAGGACGTAAATTAGTATCCTTGATAATTTCAGGTTGTGCCTTCCCCTGTATCGGTTGAATTCGCCATGCATTAAAACGATACTCTAAAATCCCCTCAACATTTTTCAGTTCAGAACCTGTTCTTAATGTATTTATGGCATTGAAGTTTTGCGGAAGTAATGGTGTTCTATTTTGATTATTATAGCCATCATCCAAGATAATTTTAGAAAGCAGATTTTGCTGGGCTAATGCAACTGCTTCAGCAGATTTTGCAGGATATAGATTCGTTGGAATATACAAGCGACCTAAACTTAAAGATAGCTCACCATAACGACCGTAATTGTAATTTTCACTTATCGTTAAAGTTTGTGGGATTTTAACTAGCATCCCTTGATAGCGTTTAGGTACATTTCCTGCTATCTCCGTCAAACTGGTAAACGGTAAATTAAGTGCCTGTGCCGTGACTGTATTGGATGCTTGTGTATTACAGGTTTGAATATTTTGATCAAGTTGATCTATTTGGAGTTGGTTTTGATATGAGGTTAAACGACCTTTTAAAATAACCTCTTCACCCACTTTTCCTCCAGTGATTTTACTACTTGCAGGAAGATAGACAAAAATAGCATTACTTAAATTGGATTTGGCTTTACTATCGGGAGTTTGTATATAAAAACCAGAAAAACCATTGTCATAACGGTAGTCTGCGGTAATAACACCACGAACAACATATGGTTGATTTTGTGCGGCAGATTGTAGGTCCGCAATCGCCGTATCTGCTGTATTACAACTGATAGGAGTAACGGGGGAGGTTATAGGCGCGCTTGTATCTAAATACTGGGAAAACTCATTTCGATCAGACCATTTAGACCATTCGCTTTCTAACTCAAATGCTGTTGCAGGATCAATTGAAGTTACATTATTTGAAGTTTTAGTACGTGACAAACTATTTTGATAACTACTAAAACCCACTCCCCAACCAGTACCTGGATCCTCTCCCACACGACCAAAACGGTCTATTGGAGTACCTTTATAAAACAGGACCAAGGTATCATCTCCATTAAATGCAAGTCCTGCCACTTGATTGACTTTATTACCAATTACTGCCTGCAACTCTGTTCGACCAATAATGTATTTTGCTTTACTTGCCAATGAGCCTTTTAATTGAAAAGTCGCAGATTTCGTGGTTGAACCATTAGTAAATTGTTGAATCTCATAGTCAGCTAAGTTCACTGTTAAACTGTCAGGGTTATAGATTTCCAAACCCTTTTTATTAGATGTACCATCTATATACTGACTAAACATTAATTGTGCATGTGCAGAAAACGAGCACCCCATAAGTATTAAACTTAAACTCAATATTTTTGGTTTTATATTCATAATGATTTTGAACAGTTGTTAAAATTCAAAATAGCTTAGTTTTTATACATGACATCACTATGAATAACTGATGACAGTTTTAGTGAAATCGCTTTTCTAGAATTTTTCTTATTAAGCCCCCAAGTTGTCCCGGTTTAAATCAACGTTGCCCCTTTTCTTCTAAATTCAGATAAAAGGCTGAATATTACCCAGATGAAATAACTATACAGTACGATGTCATAAATATGTCATGAAACAGTCACAGAATGCTTAGTTGAATAAAGTTTAATTCTTAGCCTTTCTACAGAATTAGTCATTTTTTTATTTACGAAGAGTCAATTAACCTCTTTCAAAGGCTTTAAAGAATTTTCTATTAGCTTCCTTCAGCGCTGCAATCTGACTTTATAAGAGCCATAAATGACTACCTTAAATGTGTCTTCAAACTCTTCATCACATCCGTTAAAAAAGTATATAAATAGAGAGCTCTCACTATTTGAGTTTCATAAGCGGGTGTTGGCACAGGCGAAAGATACTGAATACCCTTTACTTGAACGATTAAATTTTTTAATTATTTTTTCAAGTAATCTGGATGAGTTTTTTGAAATACGAGTTGCCAGTTTAATGCAACAAATTGAACTTTCAGATCATGCTAGAGCTCGTCCAGATAACTCACTCCTCTCAGATATAGTCACCACCATTTCCAAACTTGCACACGAAGCTGTCGAAGAACAGTATAAAATACTTAATTATAATCTCTTACCACAACTGCAAGGACATGGTGTTCATTTCATTCAGTATGGTGACATCCTCGAAAAACATAAAGAATGGATTAAGGACTATTTCCATAATGAAGTTCGACCTGTGGTCACACCTATCAGTTTAGATCCAGCCCACCCCTTTCCTCGGCTAGTGAATAAAAGTCTAAATTTCATTGTAACCCTAGAAGGTAAAGATGCATTTGGACGAAAAATTGATTTGGCGATTGTTCCCGCACCACGATCATTACCTAGATTAGTAAAGTTACCTAAAAGTATTTCTGGCGAGGATGAACACTACATTCTACTTTCAGCCATTATTCAGCAACATCTTCATGAGTTATTTCCAGGGGTGACCACCACTGGATGTTATCAATTTCGGGTCACACGTAATGCAGATTTAACTATCTCAGAAGATGTTGAAGACTTAGCAATTGCCTTAAAAGATGAACTATCCTCACGGCGCTTTGGTCGGGCTGTAAGACTTGAGGTGACTAAAAATTGCCCTGAAAATATTATTGATTATTTACTTAGACAGTTTGATCTTAAGCAAGAGCAACTCTATCGTATTGACGGCCCGCTTAATCTGGCGCGCTTTATATCGAACTTCAATTTGCCAGAGTTACGTTTTCCTCCCCATGTACAAAAATTACCGAAAGTGTTGTATGGGAAAAAATCCATATTTGAGGTATTAAAAACCGGAGATGTTTTATTACATCACCCTTTTCACTCTTTCGCTCCGGTCATTAAGCTACTGAAAGAGGCAGCCCATGATCCACATGTGTTAGCCATAAAACAAACCCTTTATCGGAGTGGTGTACATTCTGAAATTGTGCAAGTTCTTGCTGAAGCGGCACGAAATGGTAAGGAAGTCACAGCAGTGATTGAATTACGTGCTCGCTTTGATGAAGAGTCAAATATCGAAGTTGCCAATCTATTACAAGAAGCTGGGGCGGTTGTTGTATATGGGATCGTTGGCTATAAAACCCACGCCAAAATGATTCTGATCGTGCGTCGTGAAATAGACAAAATTAAACGTTATGTTCATTTAGGCACAGGTAACTATCATGCAATGAATGCCAAAATCTATACTGATTATGGACTACTGACCAGTGATGCTGATATTTGTGAAGATGTCCATAAAGTCTTTCAGGAGCTCACGGGCATGGGGAAAATGGTCAAATTGAAAAAACTTTTTCATGCACCATTTACTCTGCATTCTCAATTGATTGAACTCATCGAAATTGAAACTGAAAATAGCAAAGCAGGCAAAAAAGCGCAGATTATTATTAAAGTAAATGCCTTAACTGAACCTCAACTAATTGATGCCCTATATAGAGCATCTCAAGCGGGTGTTCAAATCGATTTGATTGTCCGTTCAATTTGCTGCTTACGCCCACAAGTGAAAGGGCTTTCTGAAAATATTCGAGTCCGCTCAATTGTGGGACGTTTTTTAGAACATACCCGGGTTTATTATTTTTACCATCAGGGCGAAAACAAGCTTTATTGCGCCAGTGCAGATTGGATGGGGCGTAATTTATTCTCTCGTATCGAGACCTGTTTCCCAATCGAAGATAAAAAACTTCGTAAACAAATTCTGCAAGATGGCTTAATGAATTATCTTCAAGATAACCGCCGTGCATGGGAACTTCAAGCAGATGGAACGTGGATTCAATGTACACCAAGTTTGGATAAGCCCATGTATATCGCACAACAGCACTTATTAAACCATACATCTTAATTAACCCGAATCCTGTTTAAGCCACTGATTCTATAATTTGAATTTTTGGCTTATTTTGATGAGTGAGTTGATATGCACATAACGATGCGTAAATCCCCAGATTAAAATCCGCGGAATCAGGGACAAAGCCAAGCTCTTAATTCCTTGGGCCTTGGCTGCCATGATTTTTGTTCCCATTACATAAAATCTTTTTTTTAGGCTTATAAAAAACCTGCCTGCTACGACTAAAATTACGTTTTTATTCAAGCCATGATCCTCGGTATGCCGAACTAAAACAGCAATTAATTCACTTTGCCGGATTATATACGCGGCTACTAAAATATGAGCATCAGTATTGCAAATACGATCAAACATCTGGATATTGATAGCTATAGGGATGAAATGTTATAAAAAAATATCCGGGCATTGGCCCGGATATTTAAACTCTAAGCAGCTTAGGCAGTTTGCTTTAACGGTTTGATTTCATTTAATTCATGATCTAATTGAAGCTGATACGCACGGCTTTGATCAACCTGATAACTACGATTCTGGATGCTATCGATAAAAATCCAGTTCGCCTGTACCTGATCCGGGGTAAATGCAACACTCAAGTATCCGCGTTGATTCAAATTACAATAATTCAGCTCATCAATTAGCGTAGTAAATGCCATTTCAAATTCCTGTAACTGGGCTAAGGGAATCTGCAAATACTTCTCCATACCCGGTGATGAAACTGAACTGGTCGCTAGTTCTACCCCGACTGTACTGCCGGCTTGATCTCTCAAAGTGGAGTTCCAGGCATTATGGGTATCTCCTGCAAATACAATCAGTTTTTTATTCAGCTGTTTACAAGCCGTATAAATCACCTCACGCTCCACGACGTACCCATCCCAGGCATCAAGATTATAAGGCACAACAGTCAGTATTCTGGCTAATTCTGCCTTTGTCAAAGTTGGATCATTTTGCAGATAGCGTATTTTTAGGCCTACCAGTTCTGTCAGCATCTGACGCACTTGTAGCAACACATCTGCAGTGGCCTGACCACTGGTGATCTGCCCCAAAACAGCCAGAATTTCGGCCGGAATTAGCATCTTGCTCATCAGCACCTGCTGACCCAGCACATTCCAGACGGCATTCGATTGGCTGAGTTGTTTCAGTATCCATTCACGTTGTGTATGTCCTAACAAGGTACGCGTCGGATTGAGCAAATCTGTCTGAAATTTATTGGCATCTAGTCCTGTCGCGGTAAGATAGTCAGCATATTGCAATTGCTTGTTACGCGCCAAAATACGAGTATCCAGCATATTCAGCTGAACCAGATCACCAAAATTAAACTGGCGATAAATATTCAAATGATCTGTTTCAGACACTGGTCGAATCGGCATCCATTCAAAATAGGCCTGCAAAGCAGCCAGCTTACGTGCAAAAAAATCACCTTCTGAAACATCATGATTTTCCGCACCCTGCTCCCAGGTATCATTGGTCAGCTCATGATCATCCCAGACCACAATAAATGGATGGCGCTGATGTGCTGCTTGTAAGTCCGCATCAGTTCGATACAAGGCATAACGCTTGCGGTAGTCTTCCAGTTTAATGATTTCCTCAGCATTGTCTGCAGCCAGACCTCGGCCTAATGCTTCAGCCTGTTCAGTCGCATAACCACCCATCCCGTATTCATAAATGTAATCCCCTAAATGAATCACCACATCTAGGTCTTGCTTGGCAATTTCCTGATAGACATGAAAATATCCGGCTGGATAATTGGAACATGAACAAACGGCAAATTGCACCAGCTTGCTTTGTGTGGCTAAAGTTTTGGTTTGACCGACAGATGAATATACCGATGCACACTTAAAACGGTAAAAATAAGTTTGCCCTGCCGATAGACGATCCGCATCGACTTTAACCGTGAAATCTTGCGACCGACTGGTTTCAACTTGTCCTGTATTGATTATCTGACGAAAATCCTGATCGGCAGCAATTTCCCACTGTACCTGATAACGCAGGTTTTCATCTTCCGGACTTAAGCGTGTCCATAGAATTATCCGATCCTGTAAGGGATCACCACTGGCCACCCCATGTTTAAAAGCGACTTTAGGATGTGCCAGAGCTTGATCTGAAGCATCATCATCACTGCCACAAGCGGTCAAAGATATGGGTAAAGACAAAGCACCGAAGCCTGCAATGGAGGTCTTAAGCAGTTCACGTCTGGATATTTTTTTAGTCATAACAGCTTTCTATTGTGGGTTTTTTGTTCTTTTTTAATCCAGTTCGATGACATTAATATCTCTGAATTATGACATTTTTATGAAGCCTGATTTTTCCAAGTCCTAAATATACCAAATGACGATAAAACTAATTTCTGAGAGGCTGAGTTGGGCTATTCAAATTCTTATAGACTGATGACTTTATTTGAAAAATTTCCAATAAGTTGCTTCAAATTTCAGAAAGAAATCATCAATTACGCAGAATAATTCGGTACTATTGAACATCGGGGCTAAAGCTTTAGTTTGGTGTGGTAACTCAACTGATGGCTCTAATCCTCTTATTTTTCAAGTTTTTCTTATCCACAATTCGGGTTAACTAACCTGGGCTGATTACTCCATAAGCTATTAGCCCTTAAATGCGTTTTGTACTTTAATCTAATCTCAATAATTAAAGATTAGATTAAAAGAACCCAAAGTTAAATGGTTGAAAGATATGAGTGATATCAGCGTAAAAAAAGTCAATAAATTAATTGAAGAGTTTGAACAAGAAGGAAATAAGATAGACCGATTGGAAATAGGTTACAAAACATATGCAGCCTTGATGTTAGATAAGAAATTTGCTGATAAAGTCACAAAATCAAAAGAAGACCCTAAAGAGCGTCTTTATAAACAAATAAAAATTAAGCTGGTTACTGAAAAACATTATTTTAAGATCAGGTGAAATAATTTTCTTTCCTACGATAAAAAAAATCAGATTAACTCTGAACTAATGCAGTTCAGCTCTTACTCAGAATAATTCAAGTAAATTTATTTGAAATAAAACCTTAAAAGCATTATTTCACTCAATAAAGCCCCCATCAATCAGGAGGAAGCTCGTTTAAGCTTCCTCTTATAAAAATTGTGGGACAGCAGTGGCAGTCCAAAATATGATTATGTCTGCCTAGAATTTGGATAGCTATTCAGTCCATCATTATCTACATTCCAACTCTCTCTAGTTTTCTAACTAGCCCAAGTTATAATAATGGTCACCCAAAATACGATTGATCTATTATGAATACCTCCAATGATCATTTTACACGGTAAAAAACTTGCTGACATTTTGGATGAATTATTGGATTACTACGGTGGCTTTGAAGGTTTGAGTCGTAAAATTGAAATTAGATGTTTTTGCATAGACCCAAGTGTTAAATCATCATTGCGATTCTTGCGTACCACCCCATGGGCACGTGAAAAAGTAGAAAACTTATATTTGTATGTCTTACGCCAAAAGGCCAAACAGAAATCGTAGCAGTCAAAGCCCTAACCTCATCATAATATTATACCAAATAGTAAACCTCCCTTAGACAGAGAAATATATGTCGGTAATTATTGTTGATTACCAGATCATACTTAGTGACCAAAAATAAAAGTACCCCACCCTACTTTAAATTACACCACACAAAATAAAAACCCTATATAGCTGTTATATATAGGGTTTATTAAAATACCAATGAGGTTATTTAGTGTATTTTATGTCGGTGACTCTTGCCAAGGTTGGGGTCGGGAGTTCGAGTCTCCTTTCCCGCTCCAGATTCTAAAAAAGCTCTGATCGAAAGATCGGGGCTTTTTTTATGTTGATGTTATTTTTTTAAATGATCCTTTCATTTTTGTTTCACTCAATAACAAATTCTTAAAGTACTTTCTGATTTTATAACCAAGATGTGACCATGCCACCCCTACGACAATATAAAAAGCCCTCATCAAAAGATCAGGGCTTTTTATATTTCACCAACGCATCAGATAAACTCAAGCTAGCAAACCACTAGCCACAATACAGAGTCCATTTCCAATATAATTAAAAGGTAATTCGCTGATAGTTACGGTATTGCGGTGTCCAGAAATTACGTTCAATAGCCAACTGCAATTCTTCTACACTGACTTTCGGTGCTACCCCATCTTCAATCGCAGCAAGCGCCACTTTTAAGGCAATCTGCTTCGAAATCGACTGTAAACAATCCAGATTTGGCAATAAATCTGCCTGAGGATCTTTCAGTTTCGGAGAACAGTCCGCCAAGGCATTACTCGAGGCCATCAGCATATTATCCGTGACACGTTTTGCACCTGAAGCAACTACACCCAAACCAATGCCCGGAAAGATATAAGAGTTATTGCATTGTGAAATATGATGAATCTGCCCCTGATAATTCACTGGTGCAAATGGGCTACCCGTCGCAATCAACGCTTTGCCCTTGGTCCATTGCAAGATATCTGCCGGAACAGCTTCTACGCGGGAAGTCGGATTGGATAAAGGGAAAATAATCGGTTGCACACTGTTTTCAGCCATGGCTTCAATCACTTCCTGAGTGAATAGACCTGGCTGTCCAGATACGCCTATCAGTACCGTCGGTTTGGCACGCTTAACTACATCTAGCAGAGAAATCATGCTCTCAGCATCTGCCCAGCTTTCTACATTTTCAAGAGGCTGTGCCAGTTTGCGCTGGAAGTCCAGTAAATTCGGCTGATTTTCTGTGATCAGACCAAAGCGGTCGACCATAAACACGCGTGCACGCGCTTCAGCATCACTTAAACCCTCAGCAACCATTTGCTTAATGATCTGTTCTGCAATCCCGCAACCAGCTGAACCAGCACCCAGGAAAGTAACCACCTGATCTTTGAGCTGTTTACCTGCTGCACGCGAAGCAGCAATCAGGCTGCCGACAGACACTGCTGCGGTGCCCTGAATATCATCATTAAAACAACAGATTCGATCACGATATTTTTCCAGCAAAGGCATGGCATTTTTCTGTGCAAAGTCTTCAAACTGAATTAAGGCATCTGGCCAGCGCTGTTGAATCGCCCGAATCACCGTCTCGACAAAAGCAT
Source organism: Acinetobacter lwoffii (assembly GCF_024129735.1). Classification (GTDB taxonomy): domain Bacteria; phylum Pseudomonadota; class Gammaproteobacteria; order Pseudomonadales; family Moraxellaceae; genus Acinetobacter; species Acinetobacter lwoffii_H. The sequence goes on from NZ_JAMXXK010000009.1 coordinate 22,539, forward strand.
AGTATTCATCGCCGCTGATTCGTGGTTCACGCCAGCCCATATAAATCGGGTCATTTAACAACTGCTGATTATTGGTACCGACATCAAGAGTAATCGGTAAGGTATAGGCCGGACTGATCCCGCCACATGCGGTGTAGAGTGCCAGTTTTCCAATGGGAATCCCCATACCACCGATGCCTTGATCTCCAAGACCCAAAATGCGCTCACCATCTGTAATCACAATCACTTTCACGTTCTTTTTATTGATATTGTGAATAATCTGGTCGATCTGATCACGGTCAGGATAGGAAATAAAGATCCCACGATGACGGCGATAAATATCAGAAAAGCGCTGACATGCCTCACCCACAGTCGGGGTATAGATAATCGGCATCATCTCACTGAGGTGATTTTCAATCAGATGGTAAAACAGGGTCTCATTGGTATCCTGAATATTCCGCAAATAAATATGCTTGTTAATATCACTGCTAAAAGCACAATACTGCTGATAAGAACGCTGACTTTGTTCTTCAATCGTCTCGGTGACATGAGGAATCAAGCCATGCAAGTTAAAGCTTCTACGCTCTTCTTCAGAAAATGCAGAGCCTTTATTGAGTAGTGGGAGTTCTAGCAGAGTATTTCCAGCATAAGGAATATATAAAGGGCGTTTACTGTTCAAATTTTCTCTGGGCATTATTTAACTCATCTAATCAATCTTCGGCAGTTCTGCCAAAATAGTCACATCACTTTGTTTATTTTATATAGCTTAGCCTGATTTTAAGCTGTTAGGTCATTTAGCAAATTTATAATACTTGTAGCAGGATTTTATAATCTGATAACACTCATTTTCAGCCTAGGTTTTGGACGGTTTCTAAAATTAATCCCTATTCGTATTTTTAATTTAAATCGGCAGCAAGATCTGTTTGACAAAAAACCTCAGCTCATCAAGGATAAAGCATAAATTTAATAAGACCAACGAGTATAACAATGAGTGAACTGCAACCGCTTTATCAGCCCGATATTTTGGGGACAGGTTATGAGCAAGCGACCTTAAACTTTCCCGATGATTATGAGGGCAAAGTCGTAGCAACCCTGATCCGTAAAAAAGCAGCCCAACCTACAAAAAAAGCAGTTCTATATATTCACGGCTTTATCGATTATTTTTTTCAGACCGAAATGGCAGAGCGCTTTAATCAGCATGGTTTTGATTTTTATGCGCTGGATTTGAGAAAATACGGCCGTTCGATTCTGCCGCATCAAAAATATTATAACGTGTATGACCTTGCTGAATATGATGCAGAAATTACCCAGGCACTCGACATTATAGCAGCCGAGGGTCACGATGCTGCCCTGCTCTGTGGTCATTCTACCGGCGGCCTGACCACGACCTTGTATGCGGCACATCATCCGCAGCATTCTTTAATTAAAGCACTTTGGGTCAACAGTCCATTTTATGACTTCAATATGAATCCGATTAAACGTGCGCTTGGCATTCCGCAACTGAGCAGACTGGCCAAAATTTTTCCCAATCTTAAATTTCCAAGCGAGCTGAACAAGTGGTATGCCACCAGCCTGCATAAGGATTTAAAAGGCGAATGGGACTTCAGTCTGGACTGGAAAAAGACCCGCTATCCGATGGTTCGGATCAGTTTTATTCGTGCCATTCATGAGGCACAGAAAGAAATTCATCGCGGTGTTCAGCTCGATGTTCCGGTATTGATCATGCATTCGCATCAGACTTTATATCCTAAAAAATGGGGTAAAGCCGCACAGAGCAGCGATGTAATTTTAGGGATTAAAGACATTCAGAAATATGCCAAAAAAATTAAAGGCGATGTCACGGTTCAAAGTATCCGGAAGGGTTTACATGATCTGGTACTTTCAGAGCAATCTGTGCGTGAGCAGGTTTATCAGCAACTGTTTCAATGGCTGCATGACAAAGGGCTTTAGATAAACGTGGAAGGAGAAATGAAACTTACCCTCATTTCTCCTGCTTGGCTTCTTTTGAATCCTTATTAGGTTGGAATGTAATCAAGCACATTGAAAATATGCCAATCTTTCGATGTTTTATAAATGCTATAAGCCCTTGTTTTTAAATTTAAGGCTTGAAAATTTATAACTTTTATTCTTCTACTGCTTGTCTCCAAATATTGTCTTTTGTAGCAAGCCTGTAAACAAACAACCGCCCGTCTTTTTCCCTCTTTATAGTAGAGCTGAATGCAGAAGCGCCTATATTTTTTGATCGGCAACATGCGCTCGACCTGCACCACTAACAATCATATAAAGGAATAGATTATGCGTTATGCAGACCCCAATACTGACGGTTCAAAAATTCAATTTAAAGCACAATACGATAATTTCATTGGCGGCGAATGGGTCGCTCCGGTCAAAGGTGAATACTTTGACAATATCTCTCCGGTAGATGGCAAAGTCTTTACCAAAGTGCCGCGCTCTTCTGTAGAAGACATTGAGTTGGCACTTGATGCAGCACACAAAGCCAAGGAACAATGGAACCGGTCATCGCCGACCACCCGTTCCAATATCCTGCTAAAAATTGCAGATCGTCTGGAACAAAATCTGGAACTGCTGGCTGTGGCAGAAACCTGGGACAATGGCAAACCGGTCCGCGAAACACTGGCTGCCGATATTCCACTGGCCATTGATCATTTTCGTTATTTTGCCGGCTGTATTCGTGCGCAGGAAGGCGGCATTTCCGAAATTGATGAAGATACGATTGCCTACCATTTCCATGAACCGCTTGGTGTAGTCGGACAAATCATTCCCTGGAATTTCCCGATTCTGATGGCCGCCTGGAAACTGGCACCCGCCCTGGCTGCAGGCAACTGTATTGTGCTGAAACCTGCGGAACAGACTCCGGTCAGTATTCTGGTACTGGCTGAACTGATTCAGGACATTTTGCCACCAGGCGTATTGAATATCGTCAATGGCTACGGAGTCGAAGTTGGCCGTCCACTGGCGACCAATCCCCGTATTGCCAAGATTGCCTTTACCGGTTCAACCGCCGTCGGCCAAATGATCATGCAGTATGCAACTGAAAATATTATTCCGGTAACGCTGGAACTTGGCGGTAAATCACCGAATCTGTTCTTTGCTGACATTATGGATCAGGAAGACGATTATCTGGATAAAGCTCTGGAAGGCTTTGCCATGTTTGCCCTGAATCAAGGTGAAATCTGTACCTGTCCTTCCCGTGCCTTGGTACAGGAAAGTATTGCCGATGAATTTCTGGCGCGTGCAGTAGAGCGGGTGCAACGGATTAAGACTGGTCATCCGTTAGATACCGACACCATGATTGGTGCGCAAGCCTCACAGGAACAGCAGGACAAGATTCTGGGTTGTATTGCCACTGGCCGTGAAGAAGGCGCACAGATCCTGACCGGTGGTGAAGCACGTCATGAAGTGGGTCAAGGTTTCTATATTGAACCGACCATCTTTAAAGGCACCAATGACATGAAGACCTTCCAGGAAGAAATCTTCGGGCCTGTACTGGCTGTGACCACCTTTAAAGACTTTGATGATGCGATCAAGATCGCCAATGATACGATTTACGGACTCGGTGCCGGTGTCTGGTCGCGTTCGGCGCATACCTCCTACCGTGCTGGCCGTGCCATTCAGGCCGGCCGGGTCTGGACCAACTGTTATCACATTTACCCTGCGCATGCGGCTTTCGGCGGTTATAAAAAATCAGGCATTGGACGTGAGAATCACAGAATGATGCTGGATCACTATCAGCAAACCAAAAATCTTTTGGTGAGCTATTCGACCAAGCCTGCTGGTTTCTTCTAAACAACCTGATGATTAAAAGCGGACTTCGGTTCGCTTTTAACCTGATATTTTTTAAAATTTTAATACTAGGTAAAATTTTCCAGCATTGTTCGTCCAGAATTCCATTGAATGACTGACAATAAATTAAAATACTTTCTGAAAACGCCTTAATGTCTGGGCTTATGTTGATTTCACCTAAGTTTCTCATTTTTTATGCTTTTTAATTGCTCAAAAAACCTGAATAAAGCTCAGGCTTTCATTTAAAGTCGGCTTTTCATGTTTATCAAGACTGTGTATAACAATGAACTACTAGAGGGAAAGCAATAAGCATAGGCAAAATTGCGCAAAAAGCGTTAGACTATGTACCCAATAATGTCATGATTCGGTCTGATCAAGATCAAAAAAGAAGGTGAAGGTTGATGCCGCTCAATACTGTTGAAGAGCTTGTAGCAGATATCCGTGCAGGAAAAATGGTCATCCTGATGGATGATGAAGATCGTGAAAATGAAGGCGACTTAGTGATTGCTGCCACGCACGTACGTCCTGAAGACATCAACTTCATGATCACCCATGCACGTGGTCTGGTCTGCCTGACTTTAAGCAAAGAGCGTTGCCAGCAGTTGAATCTGCCTTTGATGGTCGATGCAAACGGTGCCCAGCATGGGACCAATTTCACCTTGTCGATTGAAGCGGCTGAAGGTATTTCTACCGGTATTTCTCCGGCTGAACGTGCCCATACAATTCAAACTGCTGTGGCTGCTCATGCCAAACCGGCCGATATTGTACAGCCAGGACATATCTTCCCGCTGATGGCGCAGCCAGGCGGTGTATTGCACCGTGCTGGACATACTGAGGCAGGTTGTGATCTTTCCCGTTTAGCAGGACTGGAACCGGCTTCTGTGATTTGTGAAATCATCAATGAAGATGGCACGATGGCGCGCCGTCCGGATCTGGAAGTGTTTGCTGAAAAGCATGGCCTGAAAATCGGGACGATCGCCGATCTGATTCATTACCGCATGACCAATGAACAGACGGTTGAGCGTATCGATCAGCAAAGTATTGAGACTGAATACGGCAGCTTTGACCTGTACCGCTATCGTGAACTGGGCAATCCGGATATCCATCTGGCCTTGGTCAAAGGTGAGCCTAAAGAGGGCGTGACCACGGTGCGTGTACATGGTTTTAACCCGACCCGCGACTTGCTCAAACTGAAAAAACAGGATGGCGAGCCGGCCTGGAACCTGGATCGCGCCCTGAAAGAAATTTCCAACAGTGATCGTGGTGTACTGGTCTGGATTGGTCAACGCCATTTACAGGATTTGGGTCCAGCATTAGATACCCTTAAAGCACCAAAAAATGTAAAATCAAATTCTGCACTGTCTCAGCAGTATCAGACCATTGGTGTGGGTGCACAAATTTTGCGTGATCTAGGCGTTGAAAAAATGAAGCTGCTCAGCTCTCCATTGCGTTTCAATGCCCTGTCAGGCTTTAACTTAGAAGTGGTGGAATACATCACCGCACAACAAACATCTTAAGAAATTATCGAGGTTGTTATGGCAGTTCGCCGTATTGAAGGTATGTTACATCTCGCGAACGAAGACCGTTATGCGATTTTAGTTGGTCGTTTTAACAGCTTTGTGGTTGAACATCTGTTAGAAGGTGCCATTGATACATTGAAACGTCATGGTGTATCAGAGGATAATATCACTGTTGTTCATGCACCTGGTGCCTGGGAACTTCCTGTAGTTGCGAAAAAACTGGCAGCTTCAGATCGTTTCGATGCCATCATCGCGCTTGGCGCCGTGATTCGTGGTAGCACGCCTCACTTCGATTTCGTTGCAGGCGAATGTGCCAAAGGTTTAGGCGTGGTTGGCCTGGACACTGGCTTACCTGTCATTAACGGTGTACTCACTACGGACAGTATTGAACAAGCGATTGAACGCTCTGGAACAAAAGCAGGCAATAAAGGTAGCGAAGCTGCCCTGACTGCGATTGAAATGGTTAACTTGTTAAAGGCTATTTAACGCTATGTCGCAAACACTTCAAGCAACTTATGCAGCAAAACGTAAAGCACGTCGCTTTGCTGTACAAGGAATTTATGAATGGCAAATGAGCCACAATCCGGTGCATGAGATTGAAGCACGTACGCGTGTGGAAAATGCCATGCACAAAGTGGATCTGAGCTATTATCATGAATTGTTGACTCAAGTGGTTGCCAATCATGAAGCATTGGATGCGCTCTTAATCCCGGTACTCGATCGCGAACTTTCTGCACTTGACGGTGTTGAACTTGCGACCCTTCGTCTTGGTGCATATGAACTTAAAGAACATCTTGAGATTCCATATCGCGTCGTTCTAGATGAAGCGATCGAGTTGGCTAAACATTTTGGCGGTGCCGATAGCCATAAATACATCAATGGTGTATTGGATCGTTTAGCGACAACTTTGCGTGCAGCAGAAAAACAGCAATCTAACTAATAGCGTAGATTTGTTGTATGGCTGAATTTTCGATTATCGACACCTATTTCAATCGCAAGAATGCCAATTCTGTCGATCTGGGCGTCGGTGACGATTCAGCCTTGCTCACCCCCCCTCCTCAGCAACAACTGGTCATCTGTGCCGACACCCTGGTTGCTGGACGCCATTTTCCAATGAATACCGATCCGCATGCGATTGGCTGGAAAGCTGTGGCTGTCAATTTATCTGATATTGCCGCGATGGGCGCAACCCCGTACAGTATTTTACTCGCATTGAGCCTACCCCAAATTGATCATGACTGGCTAAAAGCTTTTAGTCAGGGTCTGTACGATTGCTGCGATCAATTTGGCGTAAGTTTAATCGGTGGTGATACCACTCAAAGTCCTCATTTAACCCTGTCTGTTACAGCATTGGGCTGGGTGGATATTGGTCAAGCCATTCCACGCTCAGGTGCAAAACCGGGTGATCTGATCTGTGTCAGTGGAACTGTCGGTGATGCAGCTTTTGCACTACAGCATCTTGGTCATCCACTGCAAAAACGTCTGGACTATCCAACGCCACGCTGTCAGCTCGGTGCTGCCTTAAAAGGTTTGGTACATAGTATGATTGACGTCTCGGATGGCTTGGCACAAGATCTTGGACATATTCTCAAAGCCTCTCAAGTAGGTGCAAAGCTGCAACTCGAAAACTTACCGATCAGTCCTGCCCTGCATGCTTTAAACGATGAGCAAAAATGGCAATATGCCCTCGCTGGTGGCGATGATTACGAATTATGCTTTACAATAAGCCCGCAAAATTACGAAAAATTATTGCAAAAACAACTTGATGTTTCGATTAGTATGATCGGCACAATTCAGCAGCAACACGGCTTAACTTTTGAAAAAGATGGCGTAGATCATTCACTTCAATTTAATGGGTATCAACATTTTGCATAAACCTGCGATTAATTTTAAAGCCATGTCATGGATCGACCGACTGATTGTCTTTAGTGGGGTTGGTTTTGGTTCTGGTCTGGCACCTAAAGCACCCGGTACCTTTGGTTCGGCCTTTGCACTTTTATTTATTCCTATTTGGCTGCATCTTGGTTTTCTAAACAGTGTTTTTGCCATTGCCATCATGTCCCTGGTTGGCATATATATCTGCGGGCATACTGCTAGAGTCATGGGTGTACATGATGATGGCCGCATCGTCTGGGATGAATTTGCCGGACAATCCATCACATTTTTGCCCCTGATCTATTTAGGCCAGATGAACTGGTTATGGTTGCTCATCGGTTTTGCGCTATTCAGATTATTTGATATCTGGAAACCTTGGCCGATCCGTGTGATTGACCGACAGGTCGACGGTGGCTTCGGCATCATGCTGGATGACATTATTGCCGGCCTTTGGGCTGCTCTTTGTATTTTGCTTTATTTTTACTTCATCGTGGCATAAGCCATATTTAGGATTAGAACATGTCAACGACTGTTATTATTCTTGCTGCAGGTAAAGGAACGCGCATGCGCTCTAGCTTACCGAAAGTATTACAACCCCTTGCAGGACGTCCTTTACTGGGTCATGTCATTGAAACGGCAAAAAAATTAAACGCAGATAATATTATTACGATTTATGGTCACGGCGGTGATCGGGTTCAGACAGCATTTGCACAAGAGGATATTAAATGGGTCGAACAGGCTGAACAGCTGGGTACCGGTCATGCCGTACAAATGACCTTGCCTGTCCTGCCACAAGACGGCGTCTCGCTGATTCTTTCCGGCGATGTGCCGTGCATTAATCCTGTAACCTTACAAAAATTACTCGATGCCACTGCAGCAACCGGTATTGGTCTGGTGACGCTTACCCTGCCAGATGCCAATGGTTATGGTCGTATTGTGCGTGAACAGGGTCAGATCCAGGCCATTATTGAGCACAAGGATGCTTCCGAAGAGCAACGTCAGATTAAAGAAATTAATACCGGTATTTATGCGGTCAGCAATGCCAAACTGCATCAATGGCTGCCAAGTTTAAGTAATGACAATGCTCAAGGTGAATATTACCTGACGGATATCGTCGCGATGGCTTTGGCAGATGGTATGCAAGTTGCATCGGTAGAACCTGAGCAGGCTTTTGAAGTTGAAGGGGTAAATGACCGGGTGCAGCTGGCTGCTTTAGAACGTCAGTTCCAGGTTTATCAAGCAAAACAGCTGATGCAGCAAGGCGTACATCTGATTGATCCAAGCCGCTTTGACTTGCGTGGCAATTTGACTGTCGGTCAGGATGTCCGCATTGATATCAACGTGATTATCGAAGGTGATTGCGAGCTGGGCGACAACGTTGAAATCGGCGCTGGCTGTATTATCAAGAATACCAAGATTGCAGCTGGCACCAAGGTTCAGCCATATAGCATTTTAGATAGCGCCATCGTTGGTGAAGATACTCAAATTGGACCTTTTGCACGACTCCGTCCGGGTGCACAACTGGCCAATGAAGTGCATATCGGTAACTTTGTTGAAGTTAAAAATACCACGATTGGTTTAGGCTCTAAAGCCAACCACTTTACCTACCTGGGTGATGCTGAAATCGGTGCCGGTTCTAATATCGGTGCAGGAACCATTACCTGTAATTATGATGGTGCGAACAAGTTTAAAACGATTATTGGTGATCAGGCCTTTATTGGCTCGAACAGTTCATTGGTGGCACCTGTAAAAATTGGCAATGGCGCCACAGTCGGTGCAGGCTCAACGATTACCCGTGATGTGGAAGACAACAGTTTGGCAGTAGAGCGCTCTAAGCAATTTGCCAAAGAAAACTATCCACGTCCGCAAAAAATCAAGAAATAAGGGGAATAAATATGTGTGGTATCGTTGGTGGCATTGCAGAACGTAGCATTACCAATATTTTGATTGAAGGTTTAAAACGCCTGGAATACCGTGGTTATGATTCAGCAGGTTTGGCACTCATTAACAACAGCCAAGTCCTACGTGAACGCCGTGTCGGTAAGGTTGCGAACCTTGAACAGGCTGTGAATGAATCACAGATTAGTGGTTCACTTGGCATTGCGCATACACGCTGGGCGACCCATGGCAAACCGACTGAAGAAAATGCCCATCCGCATATTTCTGAAAATGTGGCAGTAGTCCATAACGGAATTATCGAAAACTACCAAGAACTCAAAGATGATCTTGAAGCTTTGGGCTATGTGTTTACCTCACAGACTGATACTGAAGTGGTGGCCCATCTGATCAATGATGCGCTGAAATCTACCTCGAGCCTGTTAGAAGCTGTACGCCAAGTGGTTCCGCAACTGAAAGGTGCCTATGCACTCGGTATCGTACATACTGACCACCCTGATGAACTGATTACCGTACGTGAAGGTTCTCCGCTCGTCATTGGTGTCGGTATTGGTGAAAACTTTATCAGTTCTGACCAGTTGGCTCTGCTCCCGATTACCAACCGTTTTATTTATCTTGAAGAAGGCGATATTGCCCGTTTGACCCGTACCACGATTGAAGTCTTTGTCGATGGTCAACTTGTCGATCGTCCGGTCAAGGAACTGGATGCTGCCGTCAGCAATGCTTCTAAAGGTGAATACAAGCACTACATGCTCAAAGAAATTTATGAGCAGCCTGAAGCGATCAAACAGACCATTTCCCAAGCTTTAAATGGCAATGACCTGCGTGAAGATTTTCTTGCCAGTGCAGAACAAGACTTTGCAAAAATCCAGCAAATCCAGATTATTGCCTGCGGTACCAGCTATCATGCCGGCATGATTGCCAAATACTGGTTTGAACAGCTGATTGACCTGCCTTGCCAGGTCGAGATTGCCAGCGAGTTCCGTTATCGCACTCCGGTGATTGTGAATAACACGCTGTATGTGTGTATTTCCCAATCCGGTGAAACTGCCGACACTTTGGCTGCATTACGTGATACACAGAAACGTGCGGCTGCCAAAGGCCTCGACATCACCACGATGACCATCTGTAACGTGGCGACCTCATCAATGGTACGCGAAACTCAGCATAGCCTGTTAACCCTGGCTGGCCCTGAAATTGGTGTGGCTTCAACCAAAGCCTTTACTACCCAGCTTGCTGCATTGATGCTGTTGGTACTCAAAATCGGTTCTGTGAAAAATACGATTTCTACAGCACAAATGACGGAGATCACCACAGAACTTTGGCATACGCCTAAAGTGATTCTGGATACATTACGTCATGATGATGAAATTTTACGTCTTTCAGAACTGTTTGTTGAAAAGCAGCATTGCCTATTCCTGGGCCGTGGTACGCATTTCCCGATCGCTCTGGAAGGTGCACTCAAGCTGAAAGAAATCTCCTATATTCATGCGGAAGGTTATGCTGCAGGCGAACTAAAACACGGGCCATTGGCACTGGTTGACAATGACATGCCAGTAGTGATTCTGGCACCACAGGATGACATGCTGGATAAGCTCAAATCCAATATGGAAGAAGTTCAGGCGCGTGGTGGCGAGCTATTTGTGTTTGCTGATGAAAACAGCGGCATTAAAGCCAAAGAACGCCAGCATGTGGTACATATTCCGGCAGTCAATGCAGTGCTGGCACCGATTGTGTATAGCATCCCGGTGCAGTTATTGTCTTATCATGTGGCTGTATTACGTGGTACGGATGTAGATCAGCCACGTAACCTGGCAAAATCGGTCACCGTAGAATAATTAAAATTGAATCAAGGCTGGGGTGTATTTAGGTAATAAAGTATCACCCTAGGTAATATAGTTTCATCTTTAGTAATAAAGTATCATCTCATATTGATTAAAGATTGATCGCCTGCTATTCTGAATAAATAAAGAATAGCGGGCGATTTGTTATGGTTACAGAACATCAGCAGAAACGCTGGATCAAAGAAGGACGTGGTCAAGGCTATCTAAAAGATTATAAGCCATGGATTACTGTACGAGATGTTAGCTCAAAAGGTCGTTCTCACCGAGTTTTTGGCCATACAACGAAACGCACCCATCATTTATTATCCGATTTAGAACTTGCAATTTTTCTACTTTTAGACTGGAATCCGTTAATTACTGATATCAGAGAGCAGTTCCCCTTGCCTCTCAACACTACGCTCGAAATTTCAGAAGGAGCCCAAATATCTCACCCCAAAATTAAAGATACTCTACAAACTATAAGTTCAAGTTTTTATGTAAATAGTCAAAGTACTAACCAACCAAATTTTGTCATCCGAACTAAATACACAAATAGCTTAAAGGATGAGAGAATCATTGAAAAACTAGAGCTTGAGCGTAGATATTGGAAAAGTACAGATACACCTTGGTATATCCTTACAGAAAAAGAAATTCCTTCCGTTATTTTGAATAACATCAAATGGCTTTATCCAGCCATGAGAGAATCTAGTACTGAATTTTACAATCGTTTAAACGATTATATTCATATATTTACACAGTATCCTGAGCTCGACTTAATTACTTTAAGTAAAAAAATAGATCAAGTGTATAATTTAACGATTGGTACGTCTTTAGCTGAGCTCCGAGAACTGCTTGCTCAACGCTATTTTATTTTCGATATAACTAAAGACTATAAAAAGATTAAAGCCTCTGAGATCAAGTTAGGTAATTTTGAAATATGGAAGGAGATTCGCCATGTTTCGAATCAATAGTGTATATAAGTTTCAAGGTAAAGATTACCGAATTCTTAAAATTATTCCTTCTCATATTATCTGGATTGATTTAAATCATCCCAATGCCAATCCCTCTATAATTAAAAAAGAAGAACTGATTACAGCCATAGAAGTAGGCGAAGCAGAAATAACCGATGATCCTTTTGCCGATATCTCCTTGATTAATGTGACAGAAGACTCTGTACAGCAAAAAAAACGTGATATGGGAATGAACATTATAGATTTACTCATATCTAATGAGCATTTCTATGATCCATCTATTCGTTTTAGCCTTGTTAAAATAATTACTGAGCAGCATAAAACAACTCATCAAACCATTTATAGATTAGCACGTCGATACTGGCAACGAGGTCAAACACCAAATGCACTTATTCCCAGTTATAACAATTCTGGTGCTAAAGGTGTTAAACGTATTGCAAAAAATAAAAAACTAGGTAGGCCAAGAAAATATAGTGAAGGTGTTGGTGCATTAGTTGATCAGAATGTCGAGCGACTTTTCAGAATTAATATTAATAAATATATGTTAACGAAGGATAAATATTCTTTGAGTTATGCCTATCGTAAATTTTCTACGATGTATCATTCATTATTTCCAGATACTGCTGATAGCGAAATTCCGACCATCTGGCAATTTAAATATTTTTATGAGCGTGAGTTTCCAAAAGTAACTCAACTTACTGCTCGAACCAATCCAATTATCTATGCAAAAGACATCCGAGAGCTCCATTCAACTGTCAACACCCAAGTCCTAGGGCCAGGTTCTCGCTATGAAATTGATGCAACAATTGCTGATATTTATCTTGTATCAGATTCAGATCGTGCCTGTATTGTCGGAAGACCCACTATTTATTTAGTTGCTGACGTATTTAGTAGAATGGTGGTTGGTTTCTATATTGGATTTGAAAATGCCTCCTATGTAACTGCAATGCAAGCTCTACAAGTCGCCATGACAGATAAAGTTGAGTTATGCAAACAATATGGTTATGAAATTACATATGATGACTGGCCATGTATTGGATTACCCGATGCTATTTTAGCAGATCGAGGAGAATTATTAGGGCATCAGATTGAAGCTTTAGAATATAACTTTTCTATTCGTATCGAAAATACTGCACCTTATCGTGGAGATTTAAAACCAATTGTTGAACGTTATTTCAGAACTATTCAGACAAAATTTAAGCCTTTTGCTTCTGGTGTAGTACAACAGGTTAAAGAAAAAAAACGTGGGGGCTCTGACTACCGGTTAGATGCAACACTTACTATAACTGAATTTAAGCAGATCATTATTGGTTCAATACTTGCACATAATACATCACATCAATTGACAACTTATGATCGTGATATAGATATGCCTAGCGATTTGCCTTTAGTTCCTATTCATTTATGGAATTGGGGAATACAACATCGTGTGGGTCAGTTAAAACAAGTTTCTGAAAAAGCATTACGTGTTGCTTTATTACCTAAAATTAAAGCGACCTTGTCTGACCTTGGCCTAAAAATGTTTGGAGTATTTTATAATTGCCCTGAAATATATAAACAAGGCTGGATGCATCGTAAAAAATCTATTTCTCGTCCAGAATCATTTCAAGTGGCTTATGATCCAAGTAATGCAGAAATAATTTATGTGTTTTATCAGGAGCATAGTTTAGATTATTGGGAAGCTACAATTTCTCCAAGATCTAGAGAATTCATGGGCTGTAGTTTTTGGGAAGTTTGGCAGGTTCAACACGAACAAAAGAAAACAAAAGCCGCTCAAAATCTAAAAACCAATAGGTCTCAAGCAAACCTTGAAGAACATATTGAATCAATTATTGCTCGGGCAGATGCAAAAAAACCTTCTTCAACACTTAGTAAAAAAGAACGTTTAACTGATCTTCGTAAAAATAAACAAGCTGAAAAAGATAGTGAACGATTGAAACAGAGAAACAACAGCCAAAAATCGTCAAAATCTGTCTTTACGGTTCTAGACCACTCTGAACAGTCTTCAGAAAATCAAAGTAATATTATTCCTATGCCTAAGTCTAGACAATTTATAGATTTAGAAAATGATGAAGATTACAAACTACGTTTTGGCATTTATCAAGAGTTACTAGATGACCTTGGAGATTCTGGCGATGAAAATTGATATTCACTAAATTCAAATAAGCAGGATACAATTATGACTAATAAAAACGACCATGCAGTGTATACAGCAAGTCCTGTTTCCGACTATCAGGGAAATCCTTTTATCGAAGCCTTACCCGAAATTTTTGAGGCAAAAGATACTATCCAAGCCATTAGAGGTACTATCGAATTTAAATTATCTGATCGACAACTCCCCAACAATACTCGTGCTCATATTATATCCCAGTTATTAAATAATTTTTTTCACCCTATTAAACGGCATTTAACATTAGAACAAAAAATTTCTATTATGTTAAGAAAGGGGTATGTAGGACGTAATATTACTACAGGTGATTTAAGTCGGCATTTACAAAATAGTTTTGAACATATTAAAAGCAATGATTTTAATGCTTCCCGCCATACAAATTTAATATCAACAGCACAGAGTCTAGTGTTTATTGGCTTCTCTGGTAGTGGCAAAACAACCACATTAAATCGCATTCTTAGAAATTATCCACAAAAAATTTATCATCCTGAACATAATTTCACTCAACTGGTCTATCTAAAAATAGACTGCCCATATAACGGCTCACTTAAATCTCTATATTTAAGTTTCTTTAGTGCTGTTGACCGTGCTTTAGGAACTAGTTATGAACAACAATACACTCAAAAAAGACATAATGAACAAAAGCTCTTGCAACTTATGGGACACATTGCCCATCTTCATGCAATCGGTCTTTTGGTGATTGATGAAATTCAACACCTCATGGCAAACAGATCTAAAAATTCTGATGAAATGTTGAATTTCTTTGTGACTTTAGTGAATGTTTATAGCTTGCCAATCATTATGGTAGGAACACCTAAAGCAAGTAACATATTTGAACGTGATCTGCGCTCATCACGTCGAGCTGTAGGTTTTGGTTCAATTCACTGGGAACCTATAAAAAATGAGCCTGCAATAAAAACCCCAGATGGGAAAGTTCGAAAATCTGAGTGGATGACATTTACAGATGCTCTTTGGAAATATCAGTGGTTAAGAAAAGCTGATCTCGCACTCTCAGAGGAGTTACGACAATGCTGGTTTGATCTAACCCAAGGTATTTTAGACGTAACAGTTAAGCTTTTTGTCCTTGCACAAATACGAGCAATTGAATCTGGTTTAGAACGAATCACTGTAAAATTGCTCCAAAATACATATCAAGAAGACTTTAAACCAATTCATCATATTATAGATGCCTTACGTTCAGGTGATGCTCGACGAATTGCACAATATCCTGATTTGATCACACCTGAAATTGACAGACAATTGTTAAAACTTTTTTCCAAAATCGAAGAAAGTGCAATTGAGCAAGAAGATGAGCTTGATGAATATCAAGGACATGATGAATCTATGCGTTTACATGCTCTGTTACTTGAGCTTGGTTATGACTCCAAGATTTTGATACCGATGGTTAAAAAAGTATTTATTAAACATCCTGACAAGCATTTGACCGAACTACTATCAATTATTTTGGACTGGTTAAAACAGAATGAAGATTCAACAAAGAGCCCTCCACTCTCCAAACCTAAAATATCCAAACCTAAACTACTTAAATATGATCAATGGCATACATTGGATTCAGTTGACTTACGTTTTCAATTTTCACAAAAAAAGAGTGGTCAAAGCTTTTATGATCATCTAAAAACTGAAACAGATTTGATCTTTGATATACCTGATTGGATCAAACAAGTGAGTTAGTTATGCTAAATTTCCCTATGCCTTATGAACATGAGCTAATTTATAGTACGGTGGCTCGTGCTGGAATCCGCTTGGCATTTGAAAGTCCCAAGCAATTACTTGATGCTGTATTTGAAAATAGACAGGTTATTGCGACGGTTGATTTACCCTGCCATCTTAATGCGATCGTTAATCAGTATTCTGAACAACAATTGACTCTACAAAATATAATATACAAACATACATTATTTCCTATATATGCACCTTTTGTGCCTGAAGCAAGAAGAAAACAATGTATCAAATGGATGGGTAATATTTCACAAGGTTCGGTACATCTTTCTTTGGGAATTAATGCTTCACGAGTCCCTATTATTCATAGACTACGTTACTGTCCACAATGTCTGAAAGAGCAAGCGCTTCAAAAAGGAGAATTTTACTGGTTGAGTTTATGGCAAATTCAGGGAGCTTGCTGTCCGCAACACGGTAATCTTGTAGAATCAAGACTAGATTTAAGATCATTACATCGACATGACTTTATAGCACCTTCAGATGTTTTTTGTACTGAGTGGAATCAGGTACCAGCAACAAGTGATGAACTTTTCATTAGTTCTAAAATAATAGAATTGTTATCTACACCGCCTTTTGTATCACCGAGTTATGAACAGTGGACGATGTTTTATAATGAACTAGCCAGACGGAATAACTGTATCCGTGGGGAAAACCAAATTGCTTTCGATCAAATTTTAGAAAAAATATCATTAAGGTGGCCAGAAAAATTTCTTCAGCAATATCATTTAGATGACTTAGCTTCTGAAACCAGTTGGCTACGTCATATTTTTAGAAAGCATCGCAAAAGCTTTAGTTATCTGGAGCATATTATTACAATCGAAGCTTTTTTAAATACTGACTGGTCTTTTACAGATATCTTCACTCAAGTTAAGTCCTTCCAGAAAGCAACTACTCAACAGAATAATCAAATAAAATTCCAGGATACTAATTTTGAAATAACTAGAGCTGAGAATCGTGAAAAATGGGTAGGTTTAGTACAAGAACATGGGGTTAAACCGGCTCGTCACCTGCAGGCAGCTCTTTATGCATGGTTATATCGAAACGATAAAGACTGGCTATTGCAGACAAACCAAAATTTCCATCAGAAATTTATTCCTCAAGAGGCTAAAATTGATTGGCAAAAACGCGATCTTTTTTATGTAAAGCAACTTATCCAACTTAATAATACTTTAATCTGGGATTTAGATAGCCCGAGACGCTCTATGAAATGGTGGTTTAAACAGACGTCTACTTCAAATACATTAGAGAAAAATTTACATAAATTACCTCTGATTCAACTTTTTCTAGAACGGTATAGTGAAAATATTAGCTGTTATCAAATCAGACGCCTAACAAAAGTGTTTATCGATATTAAAATCAATAAACAATCAATTCCTCAGTGGCGCATTCTACGAAAAGCTGGATTAAGTGAAGAACGAATGACATCTGAAACGAAAAGATTTCTAGAATATATCACTCTTGAATTCTCTCAAATTATTCAAAATTAATTTGATTAAATCGTTACCTTACTGAAATTAAACTTTGAAATTTCAATAAAATAAGCTTTAATATATGCAGTATTTTTCAATCAACTAAAGATTCAAATGGTAAAGAATAGATGACAAAAATTAAAAATTTTCCTGAAAATGCTAGAATTACTTTTTTAGGTTCTATTTTTAAAGAAAGAAAAAATCCTGAATGCTATATAAATATTGGATTAGAAAATTATAAATATTCAATAGAAAATCAGAGATATATACTGAAATATGCTCGTTTTTCTAATATGCCATTATTAGCGCGCAACCGACGTTTCAATCAGACTGAAACCTTTACTCCTTTTAATGAATCTACTATCACCATTCAAATTGATAACTTTCAAAAATGGAATATTTTAATTAATGAGTCAGGACAATATAATTTCAGCAATATTGTTAGCGATATTAATGAAAAATATAAAGATATTGAAATTATTTTACCCCAGATAGAACTCGCTAGAGTATTATTCTTGCATAATGCCTATCTATCTCGTAGTGCACTGGATCAAACACGTCTTTCTGGTGAATTTGATATCATAAAGGGAGAGAATCAAACTGTGGTCAATATTCCTACATTCTGTAACTTCCCACCATCCCAATATGATAATGTCGGAATGCGCCGCTTGCTCGCATGGATATTACTCGATACAGAAGCACGAACATCTTTCGAAAGCATCTCCAAAAAATTTTTAAGTGAGAAGTTTCAGACCAAAGTCCGAGAATACTGGAACTTTAATTTTGTCCCACCCTCATTAAAAGGTGCTGAAATCACATTAAAAGTATATTTTAGTCCGAAGAAAAACAAATATTATGTAAATGAAATTCTAGCAATATCAAACTTACCCAGTGAAATTAATCATACTGTCATTTTCTGCAGTCCTAAATTTACGGTAAAAAATACTCAGGAAAGCTCTCAGGGCTCTTCCAGAGGTAGTAAGCATCTCCAAGATGAAGATCCTATAATTGATGATAAAAAAGAAGCAAATAGTGATAAAAAAATAGCAATTATTGATTCACCTAAAATCACACTAGCACTCTCATCTCCTTTTGAAACGAAAAAAGCAGTAATTAAACGTTCTGGTAAAAAGGGCAGCTTTAATAACGATGATATAACTACCTTACCTGAACCTGACGTCGGTACAGGGGAATCCACTATTTTTGGAGAAATTGGCCGGGGGGAATTTGAAAATTGTCAAGATGAGAGTGATGACCTTAAACTATTTATGAAAAGATTTGAATCATTTCAAGCTATGATTGAGGAATTCAGATCACAGAATAATATTCTATCAAAATTTAGATTTACCATTTCTAAGCTTCCCGCTGTCAATCGATCCAAGCTACATAAGACCGATGATGGCAACTTTCGAAGTATTGCGGAAGTACAGCTAGAATTTCAAGGTAAAAAATTTTCCATTCTAGAAATTGATACTAGCGACAATTACAAACCACTTTCAACATTAATTGTTAAAGTCGAAGATTTTGAAGCCTGGGATCAAAATTTTCCAATTTTTAAACAACAGATTATTAGACGTTCTTTGCGTTGGCCCACGGCAAAATCCTTAAAAGATATTGGCATTCCCAAAGGCATTAACCATCCAAAAAACAAATTTGAGATAAGTGAGTCTGATAAAGAGTTTGCAGATTGGTTAAAGCGGTTTACAGAAGCCTTAAAATCTGCTTAATAGTTTTCTCTATGCTCTATGGCATAAATATTTGGATCTTTGAATTTAACTCACCCACCTTTAAGATGATACTTTATTACTAGACATCCTATAAAATTAAGAATATATGATTATGTACGATGATACTTTATTTTTAATAAGTTATGATCATAAGTTATTAAAATCAAGCACTTAATAAAACTTAGGATGAAGCTTTATTACTAGCTTACAGGAGAGCCTCTAAATGACAAAACTGACTTGCTTCAAAGCCTATGATATTCGCGGCAAACTCGGTACCGAACTCAATGAAGATATCGCCTATAAAATTGGCCGTGCTTATGGACAGATTTATCAACCTAAAACGGTTGTCATTGGCTGTGATATACGACTCAGCAGTGAAGACCTAAAACAGGCCACCATTCGCGGCTTGAATGATGCCGGGGTCAATGTGCTGGATCTTGGCATGACCGGGACTGAAGAAGTTTATTTCGCGGCTTTTCACCTGGATGTCCAGGGTGGTATTGAAGTTACTGCCAGCCATAACCCGATGGATTATAATGGCATGAAACTGGTGCGTGAAAATGCACGTCCAATCAGTGCCGATACTGGTCTGAAAGAAATTCAGGCCTTGGCCGAATCAGGGCAATTCATTGAAGTTAGCAAAAAAGGTCATACGGAAAAATATAATATCCTGCCAGAATTTATCGACCACCTGATGACCTATATCGATCCGGCAAAAATCCGCCCGATGAAACTGGTGATGAATGCCGGTAATGGTGCCGCAGGTCATGTGGTGGATGCGCTTGAACAGAAGTTTCAACAACTACAGATCCCGGTTGAATTTGTCAAAATTCACAATGAGGCCGATGGTAACTTCCCGAATGGCATCCCGAATCCAATTCTGGTTGAAAACCGTGATAGCACCCGTGATGCGGTCATTCAGCATGGTGCGGATATGGGCATTGCCTGGGATGGCGACTTTGACCGTTGCTTCCTGTTCGATGAAAAAGGCCAGTTCATTGAAGGTTATTATATTGTTGGCCTTCTTGCGCAGGCATTCCTGCTGAAGCAATCTGGTGAAAAAATTGTCCATGACCCGCGTCTGGTCTGGAATACGCTGGATGTGGTGGAGCAGTATCAGGGAATTACCGTCCAATCAAAATCAGGGCATGCCTTCATTAAAGATGTCATGCGTGAACATAATGCGGCTTATGGCGGGGAAATGAGTGCCCATCACTATTTCCGTGATTTTGCTTACTGTGACAGCGGCATGATTCCATGGTTACTGGCTATGGCGGTACTGTCTGAAACAGGAAAATCCTTATCTTCTCTTGTGGAAGAAATGATCGCCAAGTTCCCATGTTCAGGTGAAATTAATTTTAAAGTGGCCGATACCCAAGCAACCATCCAAAAACTTTTCGATCATTATGCCGATCAAAAACCAGAAATCGATCAGACCGATGGGGTCAGCCTTAATTTTGGTGCATGGCGTTTTAATGTGCGTGCATCGAATACTGAACCGCTATTGCGTCTAAATATTGAAAGCCGTCGTGATCATAATCCACGAACAATGCAGGACTATGTTGATGAGCTGACCCAGCTGATCCAAGGCGAAGCTTAAGTCCTCAAAAAAAACCTGAAAACAGTACCCTTTAAACCAGACAAAAGATTCCAGTTTTTAGGGTACTTTTCCGGCCTAAAGCTTTTATGGAAAATGTTTTTTGAGTATATCCACTGTGATATTTGTATTCATTTTTCGCGCAAACAGCATGCCTGACTGCTTCATTTTATCAAAATCAGACACATCTAAAGTCCTTGGATAATCCGGCCCGGAATCCCAGTCAATATATCTTAGCCCTGTTTCACAATCCTCTATCCTATGCTGGACATGATAGATGCGTTGCTGAAAATGGGAATTATAAATAATGGTATGGAAAAAGATTTCATCTCCACAGAGTGAAGATTTAAAGGTTTTTGCATAATCCGGATTCGCTTCCAGATAATCTAGAATAAATGTCACCGCCTGATCGGTGAGAGTAATCCAGTTTGAACCTTTATATAGTTTAGGTAAATGAGAAATATCCTGTTTACGGAAGTGCCGTCAATACCATAATGCCCATCTGTTCAGGAACTGAAATAATGATGATTTAGCTTTCTGATACATAATCGGTAAATACAGGACATTCACCCGTTGTTCCACATCATCTGCTAAATCATCATGACCCACAAACTCTGTCTGTTTTTGATATTCTTTTTCTAGAAATAATTCTCTTGCGGTATTGGAACATAAAGGAATGTCATCTCCAGACAGGAAGAAAAAATAGCCGTAATCATATTTTTGTGCTTCCTGCAGGAGTTTTAACATGACTTCAATTTGGCTATAGCTGCCCCATCGTACATCTGTCCGGTCTGCTAAAAATATACCTGATCAAGCTGTCTGAATTGAGTATGAAATGGGGCAAGGTCGGCTTTTTGATCGACATGAATAAGAATAATACTATGAGGACTTTTCAGCAGCTCATTCACCAGAAAAACCAGTGAATGGGTAAGTTGATGACAAACAATCCCATAAATAAAATTCATATTTATTATCCATATCCTTTGGGATTCTGCTTCTGCCAGTTCCAGCTGTCGGCGAGCATATCCTCCAAGCCATATTTAGCTACCCAGCCAAGTTCCTGTACAGCGCGTGTATTGTCTGCAAAACAAGTTGCGACATCGCCTTCACGTCGTGGTACAAACTCAAATGGAACAGCAACACCATTCACCTGCTCGAAGGTATTCTTGACTTGCAGCACTGAAATCCCATTGCCGGTACCGATATTCCAGACACGGCAACCTTGTGTCGTAAGGCGATTATTCAGGGCACACAGGTGCGCATTGGCTAAGTCCACCACATGAATATAATCACGCACACCAGTGCCATCTACCGTGTTATAATCATTACCAAAAATAGATAGCTTTTCACGACGACCTACAGCCACCTGAGTTACATAAGGCATTAAATTATTTGGGATACCTTGTGGATCTTCCCCAATTTGACCACTTTTATGTGCACCGACCGGATTAAAATACCGTAATAATGCAATGGACCAGCGTTCATCAGCTATGCATAACTTTTCGAGCAGTTGCTCAACTATCAGTTTGGTATAACCATAGTTATTAGTTGGCATTCCGGTAGGCATCTCTTCATTTAAAGGTGAAGGATTATCTTCACCATAGACCGTAGCCGAAGAGCTAAAGACCAGTTTGAACACCTGTGCGCGCTGCATCGCCTGCACCAGACTGATGGAACCGGCAATATTGTTGTCAAAATAGTCCAAAGGAATCTGCTGACTCTCGCCAACGGCTTTCAGTCCGGCAAAATGAATCACTGCATCAATCGAATTTTGCTGAAAGACCTGATCGAGTAACTGGCTATTCCGAATATCACCTTCCACAAAGGTCAGACTTTTCTGGGTTAGCTTTTCTACACGGTTTAAGGATTCAGCTGAGCTATTACACAGATTATCCAGTACAACGACCTCATGTCCGGCATTCAGCAATTCCACACAGGTATGTGAACCAATATAGCCTGCCCCGCCTGTGACCAGAATTTTCGCCATTTTACTTTCCTAATAGAACTTTAATTAAACCTTGGGTTGAGCCATCTAGACCATCCAGATCGGTCTGTTCACCATTCAGGATAGGCAATAACTGGTTGGCAATTTCCTTGCCTTTTTCTACGCCCCACTGATCAAACGGATTGATATTCCACAGCACAGACTGGACAAATACCTTATGTTCATATAAAGCAATTAGCATGCCCAAGCTGTATGGATTGAGCTCCTGCAATAACAGGGTACTGCTCGGCTGATTGCCTTCATACTGTTTATAGGCCGGCAAGCTCGCCAATTCAGCCTGATCTAGGGCTTCATTACCAAAAGCCAGTAAGCGCGATTGCGCCAGACAGTTGGATAAGGCCAAATGATGTTGTTCTACCAATGCTTCGGCACTGTCTGCATAAGTATATTGCTGGCTGTTATAACGCTCTACCGGCGCAATAAAATCACAGCTAACTGACTGCGTACCCTGATGCAATAACTGATAGAAGGCATGCTGGGCATTCGGTCCTACTTCTCCCCAGATGATCGGGCAGGTATCGAACTGGACTTTTTCGCCATTGCGCTGGATTGACTTACCATTTGATTCCATTTCCAGCTGTTGCAGATAGGAGGCAAAATATTTTAGCCGGCCGTCATAAGGCAGAATTGCATGGGTTTGAATATCCAGAAAATTGGTATTCCAGGCTCCCAACAATCCCATCAATACCGGAATATTGCGTTCAAAAGGCTGGTACTGGAAATGCTGATCCACTGCATAGGCACCCGCCAGCAGCTGCTTGAAGCCTTCAATCCCGATACTCAGGGCAATTGGCAGTCCGATACAGGACCAGAGTGAATAACGCCCGCCAACCCAGTCCCAAAGCAATAACTGGTTTTCCGGTGCAATACCCCACGCGGTCATTTTTTCCGGTTTGGTCGATACCCCAATAAAATGATGCTTAAGAATATAAGGATGCTGACCTAAAGCCTTTTCCAGCCATAAACGGACTGTTTGTGCATTGGTCAGAGTATCAATGGTGCCGAAGGATTTAGAAGAAATAATAAACAGTGTCGTTTCCGGACGCAGCTGATGCAACAGCTCGGACAGCTGACTGCCATCCATGGTCGAAACAAAATGTACGTTGAGTGGCTGGGCAGACTGGTATTTAAAATCAGATAAAGCATGCGTGACCATCAAGGGGCCAAGGTCTGATCCCCCTACCCCGATATTGACCACATCCTGAATGACTTCCCCGGTGGCACCGCGACGCTGTCCGGCATGAATTTGTTCCACCAGCGCATACATACGCTCCAGCTGGGCATGCACATCAGCTGCCAGATCAGCATGCTGTTGGTCATGTTCCGGCAGACGCAGTGCCCAGTGCATGGCAGCGCGCTGCTCGGTATAGTTGATTTCCTGATTGGAAAATAGGGAACCAATCCAGGATCTGAGGTTCTGTGCATCGGCCCATTCGATCAGGCCCTGCAGCACATTTTTATTGATTCTGTGTTTACTATAGTCAAACAGCAGTTGTTCAAACTGGATGGAATACTGGTTAAAGCGCTCTGGGTCAGCTGCAAACAGCTCCCGCAAATGCTCAGATTGAAGCTGTTCTTTGTTCGAGGCGAGTTTCTGACACACAGTTTCAGTGTCGAGATTTGGATTAAAATGGCTCAACATTAACGTCCTACCCCAATATAATTAAAACCACGTGTCTTGACATACGTCGGATCATACAGATTACGCCCATCCAGAATCAGGGGATGCTGCATCAGCTTGATCAGATACGGATAATCCGGACTGCCATATTGTTTCCAGGCCGTAATCAGACATAAGGCGTGCGCCCCTTCCACAGCCTGATACTGGTCTTTACACAGGATCAGGTCTTCCCGTGGCCCATAGACCTTTTCAATATTTGCGATTGCCTGAGGATCATGCAGCTTGACCGTCACGCCTTGCGCCCACAAAGCGGTCAGCATGGCATGTACCGGAGACTGCTGGATACTCGGCGTGTTTTCTTTAAAAGCAGCCCCCCAGATCGCAATGACCTTACCTTTTAAGTCTCCGCGGAAATAATTCCAGAGTTTACGGAACAGCAGTTCTTTTTGCTGTTCGTTGATGTCCCAGACCTGCTCCAACAGCTGGTTTTTTACCCCTGAATCTGCCACTGCATGTGTCAAAGTGCGGATATCATGGGAGAAATTCTCTCCACCAAAACCAACGCCGGGGAACAGATAGGCAGAACCAATCCGGTTATCCGCAGCCATGCCTTGCCGTACCTGTTCAATATCAATGCCAAGCTTTTCTGCCACACTGGCCAGATCATTCATATAACTGATCCGGGTGGCCAGCATGCCGGAAATACTCAGCTTGGTAAATTCGGCATCCAGAACCGGCATAAATAGATACTGCTGCGCGCGTGGAAAAAGAGGACGTAAGAGTTCTTTGATTTTAGGCTGAATATCTGCATGATCACAACCCACAATCAGCTGGGTGGCCTGAGTAAAGCTACGCAGTGCATTGCCTTCCTGAATAATATCTGGCAGATAAATCCAGTCATCATTCGGCAGCAACTGCTGAAAGCGCTGGGTGCCATGCAAGCCAAAGGTCGAAGCATTAATCATCAGTTTGGGATGGGCAAAACAGGCATGCCGGATGGTGTCCAGCATCTGAAATGCCTGCTGTTCTTCAGTCGCATTAAAACTAAAGAAAAAAACATCCTGATTAAAATCCAGATGCTGAAAATCGCAACAGTTTAAAAAGCCAGATTTTTCCTGTTTTTGCAGTAATTGTTGTAGAGATTCATCCTGGAAATAGGGCCGGGCCGACTCATCTGCATTGAAGCTATTACACCAGACCACCTGGTGACCACACTCAGATAAAAGAGCCGACATGACTCCGGAAAATAAGGTTTTTCCCAATACTGCGACTTTCATAATATTCCTTTCTTATAAAGCAAGTTCCTGAATCAATGCTTTAAACTCGCTACCGAGTTTAGGATGATCAATACCATAATGTAAAACAGCCTTTAAATAACCTAACTTGCTGCCACAGTCGAAGGTCTGACCTTTCATGCGATAGGCTTCTACGGCTTCGGTTTGCTGCAGCATGGCGATGGCATCTGTGAGCTGGATTTCATTACCTGCCCCGCGTGGGGTCTGTTCCAAAAGCTGCATGATTTTTGCCGGCAGAATATAACGTCCGACCACAGACAGATTTGAAGGTGCAGTTCCGACGGCCGGTTTTTCGACGATCCCTTGCATGACGATACTTTCCCCTTCCTCAGGCGAGGCGGCAACATCCACAATGCCATACTGGTCGACCAGATGTTCAGGTACCGCTTCCACCATGATTTGTGAAGCCTGAGACTGAACATAACGCTGAATCATGCGTGCTAGATCATTTTCCGGATCTTGATCCTTGACCAGTACATCCGGCAACAATACCGCAAAATCATCATCGCCAATCACTGCTTTGGCACACAATACTGCATGGCCCAGGCCCAGAGGCTGTGGCTGACGGACACTAATCACACTCACGCCCGCAGGCAGAATTTCAGTAATTTCTTTAAGCAAGTCGGTTTTGTTTTTTTGCTCAAGCGTGGTTTCAAGCTCAAAGTTACGGTCAAAATAATTTTCAATCGATGCCTTGGAAGAATGGGTCACCAGAATAATCTGCTCAATCCCGGCAGCAACTGCTTCACGCACCACATATTCAATCGCAGGGCGATCCACGACAGTCACCATCTCTTTAGGAATGGATTTGCTGGCAGGTAAGAAACGCGTACCTAGACCCGCCACAGGAAGAATTGCTTTCTTGATCATATCTATAAAAACCTAATTCACTTTAATTTCATTACCGCGTACATAACCGTCGACATAATGTTCTAATTGTGCCAGTGCCCATTCAATATCGGACTGAGTCGCGCTAAGTTCATGCATACGGTTAAATACTGCCAGAATTTCTGCCAATGGATAATGTTTCTCGACAGATCGTAGAATACGCGTATGCGCGGTAATTTCTGTATTTTCTTCGTCAATCAGCAGTTCTTCATAAAGTTTTTCGCCTGGACGTAGCCCAGTATATTGAATTTCAATATCACCATTCGGGTCTTTATTATCTCTGACTTTGAGTCCGCTAAGGGCAATCATTTGACGAGCCAGATCCTGAATCCGTACTGGCTCGCCCATATCCAGCAGGAACACGTCGCCTCCTGTACCTAAAGCACCGGCCTGAATCACCAGCTGCGAGGCTTCCGGAATGGTCATAAAGAACCGGGTCACTTCTGGATCAGTCACGGTAATTGGCCCGCCCTTGGCAATTTGCTGTTTAAACAGCGGCACGACCGAGCCCGAAGAACCGAGTACATTGCCAAAGCGCACAATACTGATCTGGGTCTGGTTCTGGGCTTCTGCCATGGCCTGACAATACAGCTCTGCCATACGCTTAGTCGCTCCCATCACATTGGTGGGACGTACGGCCTTATCGGTTGAAATTAACACAAAGGTTTCGACGCCTTTTTTTACTGCTGCATTCACACTAAAGGCGGTTCCGACGGCATTGTTTTTCAACCCTGCCAGAGGATTACACTCCACCAGCGGCACATGCTTATACGCAGCAGCATGATAAACAGTCTGTACACCATATTGTTCAATCACCCGTTCTAACTTACGCTCATCGAGAACTGAACCTAAAATTGGAATAATTTCACAGTTTGCTGTAAGACGTAATTCTTTATCGATATGATATAAAGCAAATTCTGTTAGCTCATAAATAATAATCTTGACAGGCTGATTTTTAATAATTTGGCGACATAGTTCTGAACCAATCGAGCCACCCGCACCTGTGACCATGACTACTTTATTGTTAATATTTTTAGCCAAAAGCGCTGGAACTGGCGGTACAGGATCACGCCCCAGTAAATCAATAATATCCACTTCCTGAATATCAGAAATTCGAATTTCACCATTGACCAGTTTAGTTAAACCTGGAATTTCGGTAATTTTAAGGTGGGCTGGTTCTAAAAACTTAACAATCTCACTTTTACGGATTCTTCCCACTGACGGTAAGGCAATTAAGATTTCATCAATACGTAATTTAACCAAACACTTTAAAGCTCTATGTGGTGAATATACTTGAACCCCCCCAATATTCTGGCCTCTTAAAGACGGGTTATCATCAATAAATATAATCGGCAAATGCTCATGGGAGCGATTTAAAGTCGCTGCAACCTGTTGGCCTGCATAACCAGCCCCATAAATAGCAATCCGTTTTTTAGGCACATTAGCCTGTAAGTAGGATCTCACCACAAAGCGAATAACGCCACGACTGAACCAAACCCAGGCAAACATCATAAAGCCAAACATTAATGGAATTGAGGTCGGAACAAACGCATGCGTACTATAAGCTAACAAGTACAAACCAATCACGCTTAATATGGTTGCTAGACCTAATTTGGCAATAAAAAATTCATTAAAGGTACGAACAATAAAACGGTATACACCACAAAGAAACAGCGCAAAGACTGCAATAGCACTGACCCAAACTGACCCAAAGGGAATATTAGGTACAACTTCTGCACCGAGATCAAACTGTCGAATGGCATAACAAAGCCAGATTAGAACAGGGAAAATACAAAAGTCTAAAATGACTAAAAACGCGAGTTTTGCTGAACGTGGAGATTCAACCAGAGGAATTACAAGAGATTTCATATATTTTTCAGCACGTCATATCTTAATTTAAAGAAGTTGTTATTAAGACTTATGTTCTATGATACTTCCCACTTCCAAGAAAGAAAATGTAGGGATAATATTATTACTTGCAACTTTCACCCCAATACTTAAGTGTACAAATTGTTCAACCACCACATCATGGTCCAATAATGTACCCATATTTAAAATAGCACCATCTTGGATAATCGTATTCGTTCCAATAACACACCCAGCCATAATACTTACCCCCTGCCCTATTTTCGCACTAGGAGCAATGACAGTTTGTGGATGTATAATAGTCGTAATGGGTATAGATAAATCAAGCAATAATTGTTGCCATTTTTGTCGTATTTGGTTATTTCCAACTGCTATAATGGCTTCAAAACTATGCAAATTGATTGCTTCTAAAGATTGAATATTTGCAATAATTGTATAGCGACCAACCTGTTGTTGCTCAGGCCATCGATCATCAACAAATGAAATACTCTTCCATTTACCTAGCAGTTCAGCAACTTCAGCAATTGATTGACCAAAACCTCCTGCCCCGAGAATGAGTAATTTTTTCTCAGGCATCAGGTGTTCCCGCTCTTAATTTAATAGCAATCAATATTAAAGGTAAATAAGCAATCAACACTGCCATTTCAGGATATGCCCATAATTGTGTGGTTGTGATATAGGCGATTGGAAAGAGCCACAATAAATTAACAGCTGCTACAGCCAAAGTCACAGGAGTATGACTTCTCCATTTACGCGATAAAATCTGATAGCTATGGCTTCGATGTGCATCATACATTTTATAGCCGCTCAACACACGTTTTATGAGGGTATAGGTTGCATCGACCACAAATACACCTAGACAAATGATCCACGCACAAAACAGTGCCAAATTTTCTTTGAGGGCAATGAGCGCCAAAATACCCAAAGTAAGGCCGAGAAATCCGCTACAGGCATCGCCCATAAAAATTTTAGCCTTGGGAAAGTTCCACAGTAAAAAGCCAAATACACAGGCTGCCAATAACCAGAGTATGTCTACGTTTAATGTTGTATTCAGTACATAATACAAAATGGCCATACTAACGACAGTGGTGATGGCTTCGACACTGGCAATGCCGTTAATGCCATCCATAAAGTTGTATAGATTGAGCAACCACACCAAAAATAATACTGCAATAATATTGGCGATAAAGCCAAGTTGCAGACCATTAAAAGCTGTAACTTCGCTAAAGCCACCCAAGCTCATCACCACGCCAATGGCCACCAAGAAATGTACAGCCAAGCGCAACATAGAATTGATGTGCCCATGGTCATCTAAAAAACCAAGTAAAGCGATGACAAAACCCGCTGCTATCAGGGTTAAACCAATATGTACGGTCAATTGTTGGCTGTATATCAGCACAGCCAGCGCCAACAAGTAGCTACCCACCACCGCAACCCCGCCACCTCGGGGCGTAGGCACACTGTGGGAGCTACGCTCATTGGGATTATCTATGATATTTTTCTTGAGGGCGTAGGCGCGCATAAAATAGGTCATCGCAAACGCAAGTAAAAAGAAAATAAAAAGGGATAGCATGGACATATTTGTGACTAGGCTCAGTTTTGATGCGCTGTGTTAAACATTTTTTCTAGGCTTGTATCGACATTATATGGTGCAGTCCAACCTAAAAGTTGTGTATTTTTAGTGGAATCTACCACCAGTTCTGAACATAGACGTGAAGCCACTGCTTTTTTCCCCACCAAGCTTGCCATAAAACTGATCAAGCTTTTTGGTACAGGTAGCATTAGCAATTGGTTATTTTGGTATTTTGCTAATTTTTCAAATAATTGTTTGACTGAAATGTCATCCTGATCACTGGCTAAAAATACTTCACGGTTCGCATTTGGATGAGTCATACAAGTATGAATCAGGTCAGCTAAGTTATAAACACTCACCATACTACGTTTATTGTCTAAGCAACCAATCGGTAAAGGGATTTTTTTACTTGCCAAGTTCACCATACTTTTAAAGTTAGCTTTTACATTCGGTCCATAAATAAGGACGGGACGAATAATAACCACTTCTAAACCTGAACGTTGAGAGAGCGCAAGTAAGGCTTGTTCTGCTTCATATTTAGATAGGCCATACGGGTCATTTGTGTGGACATCATCATTGGGGTGAAAGGCTTGTGTCGTAGTTTGTTCGCCATTGACTTTAATGCTGCTTAAGTAAATAAAGCGTTTGACGCCACTTTGTACTGCTTTTTGTGCAAGGTTTAAAGTGCCTTGCACATTGGTTTGACGATATGCTTCCAGTGGTGATACGGCAGTTTCATGCATGACATGCGCACGACCTGCACAGTGAATAACAACCTCAACTTGATTCAGATCAATGTTGTCTAAATTGTCGTTTAGGTCAAAATTGATATTGTTAATATTTGGATGATCAAATGTTTGGGCTTTACGTGTATGCGCTAAAACTGAATCGCCTTTTTCAGCCAAGAATTGTGATAAGTATTGACCGAGGAAACCGTTACTGCCTGTGAGCAAGACCTTCATATTTTAAATTCCCAATATTTCTAATAAGCGCCGGTTCACTTTTTTTGCATCAAATTTTTCAATTGCAATTTTATGACTTTGATCACCCATCATACGAACTTGCTCTGGGTGCTCAATGAAATAAGTCATTTTTTCTGCCAATGCTTGTGGGTTCCATTTGGGCACTAAAAAACCATTTACACCGTCTATGACCGTATCTCGACAACCAGGGACATCTGTTGTAATGACTGGACGTCCTATTGCCATTGCTTCTTGTGTGCTTCTTGGGACGCCTTCGCGATATGATGGCAGCACAAACACATGAGACTGTTTAATCCACTCAGCAATATTCTCAACATGACCAGGATAATCAATTACGTTTTGGTCAATATACTGAGTCAATTCACCTTGTGTTAAAGCACCTAAATTTGCTTCATCAATTCCACCTAGTACAGTGAATGTTGTTTGAGGAAATTTCTCTTTTACAATCTGAGCAGCAGCAATAAAATCATGTATTCCTTTTTCTTTTAGAAGCCGGCCAATGAACAAAAATTGTATTGGTAAATCTTTTGTTGCAGGTGAATATTTATACTGATTTAAATCTAGACCGATACCACCTAAAATATATGTTTCTTTGACTTCTATATCATTATTTATGAGCAGGTCTGTTTTATCGTCATGATTGAGTAGAATTAACTGATCTAACTTTGGTAGCGCAAGTTTATATAAAAAAATTTGAATTGCTTTAATGAGTTTAATTTTTGAGCTTAAACCATTCGGTTGATCTGTAAATGTGTAGCCTAATCCTTCAAGCATACCTATAATTTTTGGAACTTTGGCAATTTTTGCAGCGAGCGTACCAAATATGACAGGTTTAGTAAAATATGAAAAAACTAAGTCTGGCTTTAATTGTTTGATTTGTTGTGCCAACTTAAAAGTTGCCAGCATATCTGCTAAAGGGTTTAAACCACCTCGATTAAGCTGGTAAGAGATAGGAATCGCGCCTAACTTACTAATTTTTTCTAGTTCTAATGCATCATTGTCCGTAGTAAATGCATAAACAGTAATATTTTTTAAGTTTAAGTTCTTTATAAGCTCTGCCCTAAAACCGTAAAAACATGCAGCAGTAGTGCCAATCATTACGATCTTTTTAATTTTGTTCATACAATTTTAACCAATTTTGAACAGACTTTTCTAAAGAAAATAATTCTTCCACACGTTGTCGTGCTTTTAAGTTATTTTCTTGTATCTCTAAAGGTGTTTTGCTTACTGCTTGTTTTATTGCTTCGGCTAAAGCTTCACTATTTTGAGGAGGGACTAAAATTCCTGTATCTCCCATAATTTCAGCACTGCCACCGCAGTCAGTAGCTATTACAAATGTTCCACAAGCCATTGCCTCAATTACAACCGTAGGAAGACCTTCATGTCTAGATGAGAGTACAAAGTAATCCGCTTTATTTAATAAATTTGGTATATCCGATCGTTTACCTAATAAAACAACACAATCTGAAATTCCCAAGTCTACTATTAATTGCTCAAGTTGAGGACGCAACTCGCCATCACCAGCAATATAGAATTTTACCTCTTTATTAATTGTATTTTTTAAAATAGAAATAGCTTGAAATAAATTTGGATAATCCTTCTGCTTATTAAAACGCCCTACAGATAAAAAACTCAATTCATTTGAGTTTTTATCCTTATTAAAAAAGTTAAACTTATTTAAATCTATACCATTATAAACTGTAATTAAATTATTTTTATTAAATGCTCCTTTTGAAATAAGGGATTCAGATGCCTCTTGGCTGACATTTGTATTAAGGTTAGATAAAAAATTAGTCAACTTATACGCGAGCATTCTCACTCGCCCACCTTCATTTGAATTATGCGCAGTACAAATAAGTCTTATATATTTAAAACTTAAATGATTAAGTCTTGCAAATATATTCGCATGAATCATATGAGAATGAACAACATCTGGAGAAAAATCTCTAATAATTTTTTTGTACTTCCTTGAAGCACTAAAAACATTACTTGCAGAGTTTAAGTGTAATGGCAATAACTCAATCCTAGGAGAAATGGGCTTTACTAAAACACTACCTGTTAGGTAAACTATTTTAACATCATGACCTTTTAAAATCATTTGATCTGCTAAGTCACAAACAACCTTTTCGGCACCGCCCAATCCTAAACCGGTGATTATATATAGAATTTTCATTAAATATTATGCCTAATTCAAATTGATTCAGGAATTCAATTATACATTAAATAAACTCTGAAATAAGGTTTTACCCAATAGTTTAAATTTGCTCCCCCCAAAGGTTAAAGGAGAAGAAATAACATGTATTAATCTTAAAAACTTACTACCAATATTACAATAACTTAAATATGATTGAAAAACATTTTTAGCAGAATCACTCATATCATCCTTATAAATAGTATAAAAATCAAGTTTAGCTTTATAATGTTGTTTTGAAACCACATAACCAACATTATTAAACAACCCATCCACTGGTTTTTTCTTATAACTTTTAACACCAGTAACAGCTTGCTGATGTTGGCGATATAGCATCAATTTTTCAGGAATAAATTTTACTTTTCCAAAAGTATGCGCTATTAAAGAAACTAAATCATCATGATGATATATATAGCCATTATAAGAACAAGCAAGCTCAATAAGTTTTTTATTCATTATAATAGAACAACCTTGATAGCCACCATTATAGAAAATAAAATCTTTTAAACTTTGTGCATGTTTAATTGCAATACTATCTTGGTTAATACAACCATTTCCCTCAGTCCATGAATAACCATCACAATAGACCATTACAGGCATATCAAGACAATCATTTTCCACTATTGCATTTAAAAGTTTTTCTACTTTTTTTTCTAACCAAACATCATCCTGATCACAAAAAATTGCATAATCAGATGTAGAATAGCTTAAAGTATGTAAAAAATTTTTCCCAACCTTTAAGCCTTTCAAACCATCATCAATTAAAACTATACGATTATCTATAGTGATGTATTTTCTTATAATTTCTATAGTTCTATCAGTTGAACCATCATCATGTACGTATAATGTCCAATTTTTATGTGATTGCTGCATTAAAGAAAGTATCTGATTTTCTATATACTTTTCACCATTGTAAGTAGCCATAATTATATCAACGCTTAACAACACTACTTCTCCACAAAACTATTGAAAAAAATATTAAATATATGTTTAAAGCCATATTAGTTAACAAGGTTTCTGCAAAAAAAGAAAGAATCAAACTTGCACTCAACAAGGAGTATAAAATCAAATATAATCCTTGCTCTCTTACAGCCTTAAAATACAATATTGCATAGAATAAACTATAAAATAATGACCCATAAAATATACCTATAGTACCAAAATCTTGATAGAATGGCTGCATAACTGTATAGACGTTTACTGGAGATGGTATATACACATATTCTAAAATTGTTTTGGTAGCTTCGTATTCACTTAAACCCAGACTATATTTTACAGCATAAAAAAATCTGAAAGTATACTCTCCATTAAAATTATTATTTTCCGATAACTCTCCAAAAGCGATAAGTGGTGAATAAACGTAAATTCCTATCATTTCTAATAGTGGAATAGAACTTTCACCCTTTGCTACTCTAATACTATGCAATAAAAATGATAAAAATAAAAATAAAAATAAAAATAAAAATACCTTATAAATTTTAATTTTTCTTTTAAACCCTGAATATTTAACGACCAAATATATTATCAATGTCGTTAATATCGCCAACTTACCAACAGTAGCCACTATAAACAAAATCTGCCAAAAAAAAGTAATCTTACTCAAAACTTTAGTATTATTACTCAGTAGAGAAATAGCAAATAGTGGAGTCATTAATAAATAAAAATATGGTGCGAATACATATCGTACACCTTCATACTCTTCTACAAACAAAGAAAGCCTAAGATTCAAAAAGAAATTATATGGCCCCCCCATCCCGACATAAAAAATCTCACCTATAAGTATCACACATGCAAATATAGAGAGAATAATATAAGTTTTTTTATATTTTAGTTCATACTTATAATCTATTTTTTTCATTTTTATTTGAGAAAAATACATTAATAAAAATGAAAAAGTTAGCACACAAAACCAAATCATAAAACAATAAAATATATGATCAGTTAATGGATAAAACTGATTCCCTACAAGTAAACCAATAAAAAAAACAAAAAACCAAGATACAACATGCAATGATAAAGGAGAAAAATAATCGACTTTTCCGCTAGTCAATATAAAAAATAAGAAAAAGAAAGTTATAAAAAAACCTAAGTAGATATATTCCATATTAACTTACTCAACTTTCCTTTAAGATATTTTTTTGATCAAGAAAAATTAACAACCCCATATCTACAAACATACGGATTGTCCATGCCCAAGCTGCACCAAGCAAACCATAATATTGAATTAGATATAATAATAAAAGTACGTATGGTACCACTTCGAATAGATGGAGCATTGCTGTAATTCTAGAGCCACCCTGTGCTTGTATACTAGTAAAAGGTACTTGAGCAATTGAATTAAAAATTAATCCTAAAATTAAAACTTGAAAAATAATAGTTGATTTTAATGCAAACTGACTACCTAGCCAAAGATCCAAAATATTTTCAGCAAAATATGCTGTAATAATACCAAACGGCACTATAGATAAAAAAACTAATAGATATGATATTTTTTTGATTTGCTTATTGTCTGCCTCTTTATCAGACAACATAGGAAAAATAGTCCGTGCAATTGCACTCGGGAAAATTCCAATTCTTGAAATAGCTTCTGAAGGTCCTGTATAAAAACCTACCACATTACTACCTACTTTATTAGCCAATATAAACCGATCAAAATAAGACATAATTGGACTAATAATATTACTTACCGCAATCCAACCACCGAAATTTATTAATCTTTTAAAAGTATCTTTATGAAATTTTAGTTTAACTATGTATTCTTTACAAAACCATAATACTAAAAGTATAGATATTACTCTTGATATTAATAACCCTATAACAGCAGATAATAAACTTGAGTCCAGCATCAAACCTATAGCTGGTAATAGAACCACTAGGGTGCTAGAAATAGTTTTAAAAATATTAAGTTTTAAGAACTCTTCCCTTCCCTCTAACAAAGAACACCAAATTTGAGTTAATAAAAATAAAGGAATTGATAAAGATAATAGCATTAAAGAGTACTTAAAATTTTCAACCGCATAAGAGCTTACTTTTAATAGCTCTGATATAATGCTACTAAATACTATAATTAACACACCAGCTGCAACTCCAAGAATTAATACTAACAATGCCGATGTTGAAATAATTTTTAAGACTTCTTCTTCATTATTTTTAAAGATCGCTATCTCTCTAATGACTGAGCGAGTAATACCAACATCAAAAATACTCGCATAACCCACTAAAGCTAGAATAATAGTAAATAGCCCAAACTCTTCAATCCCAAGCTCACGAGCCATATACCCTAAGATAGGAATTGAAAGTATGCCTGGTATTACATAACCTGCTATATTAAAAAAACTATTTTTTGCTATCTTCATTTTAAGTTGCAAGCACTAATATTTGAAAATTTTGTTGCTTTTAAATCCTTCTCACTCACCACTACCTCATCTACCTGATTTAAAGGCCACTCAATTGCAAGCATCGGATCATTCCAAATAATTGCTCCTTCGCTTTCTTTATTATAATAATTGGTAGTCTTATAAAGAAACTGAGTGTTATGTTCTAATGCTATAAAGCCATGCGCAAAGCCTTCAGGAATCCAGAACATAGTTTTATTTTCTGCACTCAACTCTATACCAACCCATTCCCCATAAGTTTCAGACTCAGGACGAATATCGACAGCCACATCCCAAACTTTACCCTGAACGACACGAACCAATTTACCTTGTGCATAAGGTTCACGTTGAAAGTGTAGACCTCTCAACACCCCTTTCTGTGAACAGGAGTGATTATCCTGCACAAATGTTGGAATAGGTAAATTTAAAGCTTTTAATGCGGCCTCAAAACTTTGTTGATTAAAGCTTTCCATAAACCAACCACGTTCATCCCCAAAAACTTGTGGATGAAGTATTAATAAACCGTCGAGTTTTGTTTTTTCCACTCTCATTTTACTTCATCCAATAATTTTAATAAGTATTGACCGTAATCTGTTTTCTTAAGAGCTTCAGCACTTTCTTTAAGTTTTTCTTTGGAAATCCAGCCTTGTTGGAAACTAATCTCTTCTAAGCATGCAACTTTTAAAGATTGGCGTTTTTCAATGGTATACACAAACTGCCCCGCTTCCAATAAAGACTCGTGAGTTCCTGTATCTAGCCATGCAAAACCACGCCCAAGCAATTCAACATTGAGTGAGCCATCTTTCAAATAGGCATTATTAATATCTGTGATTTCTAACTCACCACGTGCAGATGGCTTTACCTGTTTAGAAAATTCAACAACCCGATTATCATAGAAATATAAACCAGTGACGGCATAAGGTGATTTTGGTTTGATTGGCTTCTCTTCAATGCTCAGCACTTTGCCTGTTGAGTCAAACTCTACTACACCAAAACGCTCTGGATCAGTCACATGATAACCAAAAACTGTTGCACCTTTTTCAATGTTATTGGCTGCCTTTAATTGCTTACTAAAATTTTGACCATAATAAATATTGTCGCCCAAGATTAAGCAAACGTGATCATTTCCTATAAATTCTTCACCAAGAATAAACGCTTGCGCAAGTCCATCTGGTGAAGGCTGTTCTTTGTAGCTTATTTGGATACCAAATTGTGACCCGTCGCCAAGCAACTTTTCAAAGTTAGGTAAATCTTCAGGCGTCGAAATAATTAAAATCTCACGAATACCTGTCAACATCAATACTGATAATGGATAATAAATCATGGGCTTATCATAAATTGGTAAAAGCTGCTTAGATACACCTTTAGTAATCGGATGTAAGCGTGTGCCTGAACCACCTGCCAATATAATACCTTTACGCTTTATGCTCATTTATGAAATACCTCAATTACTGTTCTTTGCACATGCGCTTTCCAATCTGGCAAATAGATTTGAAAAGCATGTTGAATTTTTTGATTATTTAATCGTGAATTATGTGGACGTTTAGCTGGTGTCGGATATGCTGCTGTTGGAATCGGATTAACTTGTTGAATGGCTAAATTCACACCTAAGTTTTTTGCTTGCTCAAATATATAGTTTGCATACTCAAACCACGATGTTTCCCCACTAGCAACCAAATGGTAAATACCAATTTTAGTTTGATCTCGCAATGTCTGCACAATCGCATGAGCACTTACATCGGCAATTAGCTCAGCTGACGTTGGAGCACCAATTTGATCATCAATAATAGATAGTTCTTCACGCTGCTGAGATAAAGCAAGCATTGTTTTTAAAAAGTTTTTACCTTTTTGTGCAAAAACCCATGATGTTCGAAATATCAAGTAATTGCACTGAGCATTTTGAATAGCCTGCTCCCCTAATGCCTTAGTTTGACCATATACATTCAAGGGTTTCAGTGCATCTGTTTCATTAAATACTGATGCACCTTCACCATCAAAAACATAATCTGTCGAATAATGCACTAAAAGTGCCTTAATTTGAGCACAAGCCTCAGCTATCGTCCCTACAGCCACATGATTAATGAGATTAGCCATATCTTGTTCTGTTTCAGCCAAATCTACAGCAGTATAAGCACTTGCATTCACAACAACATTTGGCGCTATATCTACAATAGTTTGATAAATTTGATCTGGCTTACTTAAATCACCACACCATTGATTTAAACCATTTCGATCAAGTGAAATCACCTCACCCAATGGCGCAAGGGAACGCTGAAGCTCCCAACCAACTTGTCCATTTTTTCCAAGCAATAAGATTTTCATTACTTAGCCTTGTATTGTTTTTCTAACCAAGATTGGTATTCCCCACTTTGAATATGAGCAACCCACTCCTGATTATTTAAATACCACTCTACCGTTTTACGGATTCCCGTTTCAAAAGTTTCTGCAGGCGTCCAACCTAATTCATTTTGAATTTTTGTGGCATCAATTGCATAGCGTAAGTCATGCCCAGGGCGGTCTTTAACAAATGTAATCAATGATTCATACGCCTGACCATTTGCCTGTGGTTTTAACTCATCCAAAATTTTACAAATGGTTTTGACCACTTCTATATTCTGCTTTTCATTATGACCACCAATATTGTAGGTTTCACCCACTACACCTTCGGTCACCACTTTATATAAAGCACGTGCATGATCTTCTACAAATAACCAATCCCGAATTTGCTGACCATTACCATATACAGGTAAAGGTTTAGCATCTAGTGCGTTTAGAATCACCAATGGAATTAATTTTTCAGGAAAGTGATATGGGCCGTAATTATTTGAGCAGTTGGTGACTATAACAGGTAGGCCATAGGTTCTGTGCCAAGCACGTACCAAATGGTCTGAACTTGCTTTAGAGGCAGAATATGGAGAGCTTGGCGCGTATGAAGTTGTTTCGGTAAAAAGATCAGTTGTACCTTCTAAGTCGCCATAAACTTCATCAGTTGAAATATGATGAAAACGAAAGTTTTGTTGAGCTTCGGCGTCAAGCTTCATCCAATACTTTCGAGCGGCTTCTAATAAAGTATAAGTTCCTACAATATTGGTTTGAATAAATGCGGCAGGACCATCAATTGAGCGGTCTACATGTGACTCTGCAGCCAAGTGCATAATTGCATTCGGTTGAAAAGCATCTATTGCAGCTGTAATTTGTTCTGTATCACAAATATCAATTTGTTTGAACTGATAGCTCGGATGCTGATCAATTTCTCTTAACGATTCTAAATTTCCTGCATAAGTCAATTTATCAATATTAAAAACTTGATTATTAGTGTTTTGAATAATATGACGGATGACTGCTGAACCAATAAAACCGGCGCCACCAGTGACAAGAATTTTCATTTATATGACCTTAAATTTCTTTTTAAGAATTTTACCAACAGGAGTATAAAATTTTGCAGCTATTGTAGACATAAATTAAAAAAAAGATATTAATACAGTATTAAATTTTAACCAATCATCAAAAAAATAAAAAAATAAATATAAAAATCAAATAACTAAATTAAAAATGTAAATTAAAAATGTTTTGAAGATATTCAATAATTAGATTTTGCACTACAATCCTTTCTTAATAACGATGTATTAAAATTAAGGGCTTGAATGTGAAGTATCAACGCACATCCATTTTATTCACTATTTCAATATTATTTTCTGGTTGTACGCTTACTTCCGGTTTGCAAACCTATGATTTGCCTCCTCAAGG
The DNA here is from genome assembly GCF_024129735.1 of Acinetobacter lwoffii. Classification (GTDB taxonomy): domain Bacteria; phylum Pseudomonadota; class Gammaproteobacteria; order Pseudomonadales; family Moraxellaceae; genus Acinetobacter; species Acinetobacter lwoffii_H. The sequence goes on from NZ_JAMXXK010000009.1 coordinate 62,653, forward strand.
TAATTACAGAACCGATCAAGGCGCAGAGCTTTCAGTCATACAAATTACGCAAGACAATATTCCTCGTATCGAACTCAATAACTCTCAGAATTCCAATACTATTTTTCACTTATTTAACAAGCATCAACAAGTCTATAAATTAAGTCCAGGTGATGTTCTCTCAATCCAACTTTGGGCCTATCCGGAAATTACCCCCCCTATTCAGGATATTTCAAATGTAAAAGCTGCAGGTTATCCCATAGACTCTAGTGGCAACATACAATTACCTTTAGTGGGACAGGTACGGGTAGCCGGGAAAACACTGGCTGAAACCAATCGTTTTTTACGCAGTCAATTTGCACGCTATTTGAAACATCCGGATGTAGTAGTTCGAGTATTGTCTTATGAAGGTCGTCGCTATTTTGTCAATGGACAAGTCATGCGTAGTGGCCAATATACGCTAAATGATCAGCCCATTAGCATCTATACAGCACTCGGACAGGCAGGTGGTATTAATACTGAAACAGGTGACAATACCAACATTCAATTGATCCGGGAGGGTCAAACTTTTGACCTCGATGTACTACAACTAGAGAAACAAGGCCTATCTTTACATCATTTACTGATTCAGCCGAATGATACTATTTTTGTGAATACCAAACAGAATCAAAAACTTTATGTTATGGGTGAGTCAAGTAAAAGCCAAGCCCTGGCTTTACGTGAACAAGGTATGACCTTAAGTGATGTTTTGGGTGAAAGTGAAGGGATTAATCCTTACTCCGCAAGTGCGGCTAAAATTTATGTAATGCGCACCGATTTAGCCACCAAGCAGTCCACTGTGTATCACTTGAATTTAAGCAGTTTTGGTAATTTGGGCTTAGCCAATCAATTCGAAATGAAAAAAAATGACATCGTTTATATTGATGCGACTGGATTAACGCGCTGGCAACGTATTGTTAACCAGATTATTCCGTTCTCTAGTGCACTCTATAGCTTTGACCAACTGGGTAAATAAAATATGCAAATTCGGAATATTTTAGTCGTCTGTGTGGGAAATATTTGTCGTAGTCCAATGGGTGAGTTTTTTCTCAAGAAAAGTCATCCTAACTTACATATTGAGTCTGCTGGTCTTTCTGCCATGGTAGGCCATAGTGCTGATGATAAGGCCATTGCAAGTATGGCAAGAAAATCAATTGATATGAGCTCACATGTCGCAAAACAAATTGATGCCAACTTAATCAAAACTGCAGATTTAATTTTAGTAATGAGTTCAAATCAACAAAAACATATAGAAAAGACTTGGCCATTTGCTAAAGGTAAAGTATTTCGTTTAGGACATTGGCAAGATCAAAATGTTCCTGATCCTTATAAGCTCGATCAAGCATTTTTTGAAGAAACATGTAATAACATCGAATCTTATGTTTCGGATTGGCAATCACATATTTAATTTTATCTAGTAGTTTATCCATGAATCAAAATTCAAGTACTAATGACGATACCATTGACTTAAAAGAATTATTTTTTTCGTTAATTGCACAATGGAAAGTGATCGCGCTTTGTATCATACTGAGCTTAACCTTCGCATTACTTTATTTACGTGTTACTCCCTCAATTTATTCTGCTGATGCAATGGTTCTGGTAGAGGATAATAAAGGCGCTGGAGCTGCTGCCCTCTTGGGTGGGTTGAGTGATGCTATTCCAGGGGGAATGGGGGGGAAATCTCCCGCAGATGCTGAGATTGAAATATTAAACTCACGCATGATTTTGGGACAAACTATTCAAAATTTGCACCTTGATATTCAAATTAAAGACAATAGTGATACTTTATTTAATCGTCTGATTAAAAATGACAAAGCTGAAGTTCTTTATAAAAAAGATAGTGTGGTTTTCCAAAAAGAAAATCAAGCCTTCTTAATCAAAACATTAAAAATTCCAAATTACTATCTAGATAAAAAATTAGAGTTAAAATTCACGGATAACAACCAGTTTACTTTCTCTTATAAAGATGAAGTGATATTTAAAGGTCAATTGAATTCGAGCAATCAAGCCATAGATTCTAAGGGCCTTTGGGAAGTGGCAATATTTAGCAAATCTCCGTTTAAAGAAACATTTACTATTACTAAACTTGCACTACCTACAGCAATGCAGTTCTTAAAAAATGACTATGGTGTAGCAGAGAGAGGGAAAAACTCCGGTGTTATTGGTCTAAATTATAATGGCAATGATAAGGAACATATTACTCAAGTTCTGAATAATATTTTATCCGTCTATCAAATACAAAATATTCAACGCAAGTCTTTAGAATCTAAACAAACTTTAAATTTTCTAGACAAACAGCTGCCGGAACTTAAACAGCAACTTGAGGAATCAGAAATCAAGTTCAACCGTTTCCGTGAGCAATACAATACTATCGATGTGACTCAAGAAGCCGAGTTAATGTTAAAGCAAAATGTTGAACTGGAAAAGATGAAAATCCAATTACAACAACAGCAAGCGGAACTTTCTTCAAAATATACCCCTGATCACCCTCTAATGTCAGCCATTAATGCTCAACTTGCTGAAATTAGTCAGAAAACATCAGAAATGACACAGTCTATTAAGCGTTTACCAGAAACACAACGATTATATTTACAGCTATATCGAGATGTAAAAGTAAATACTGAACTGTATACCGCACTCTTAAATAGCTATCAGCAATTGAAAATTGCAGAGGCTGGTGAAATTGGTAATGTCAGAGTTATTGACCAAGCCGTTGAACCCGTTAAGCCAATTAAACCCAAGTCATTAATTACAATAATTTTATCAATTTTTGTCGGTGGTTTTATTGGAGTATTGATTGCACTATTACGAAATATGATGCGTTCAGGCATTAAAGACGCAGCGCAAATTGAAAATGAGCTTGATCTGCCAGTCTATGCCACTGTACCGCGCTCTGTTATTCAAGAAAGTCGTATTAACCTATTAAAGAAGAAAAAGAATATTCCTATTCTTGCGGTTAAAGATAGCAGTGATATCGCGATTGAAAGCCTCCGTAGCATGCGAACAGCAATTCATTTTGCCTTAATGAATGCGACCAATAATGTGATTGCAATTTCTGGCCCTGCACCTGAAGTTGGAAAATCATTCATTACCACTAACCTTGCTACTATTTTAGCGCAAGGAGGAAAACGGGTTCTGGTCATTGATGGTGATCTACGTCGTGGCTATTTACATAAGTACTTTAATGCCGAAGTGCAACCAGGTTTAGCAGAATTATTGAATCACCAAAATAGCTATGAAGAGGTGGTACAAAATTCAACTGTAGATAACCTGTTTTTTGTGACACGTGGTAAGAGTCCGGTTAACCCGTCTGAACTATTAAGTACAGATCAATTCAAAACTTTCCTAGATCAGGCATCTGCTCATTTCGATCATGTACTGATTGATACGCCACCTGTGCTTGCGGTGACCGATGGCATCATTATTGCGCAATATGCAGGCGTGAATTTATTGATTGCCCGTCATGCTAAAACGCAAATTAAAGAACTTGAAATTACTGTTAATCGTTTTGAACAGGCCAATGTCAAAGTCAATGGCGTGATTCTAAATGATGTACAACAAGGGGCAGCAGGTAGCTATGGTTATAATTATGCCTATGCTTATACCGCAAATAAAGACAATGACTAATTCATTGTAAACTTTGATATCACACCTTGCTAGAGGCAGGGTGTGATAGTTCTCTCTATCACGTTTATTCCACATGTTCATTGTTGAAAAAATCAACTAAAAACCCTATCTTGGTTACAGTTTAAAACTCCTGAGAATATACAAAAATGTTACCTAAAACACTGCTCGCCAGCTTGGCATTAAGCTCCTCACTAACCTTTGCTCAAGGCATCGTTTTAAATGACCAAAACCTGCGCACCGATTTAAACTGGTTAAATCAGCAAGGTGTGATTCAAGTTAGCACTTCGACCTGGCCAATGAGTGGTGATGAAATCCAACGCGCCCTTTCTCAGGCCCAAGTCAGCAATAATAATCAGCAAAGAGTCATTGATTCAGTCATGGCTCATTTGAATACCAACAACCAGTTACTTAAAGCATCACTATTTGCAGAGACAGATCAAAAAAATATTCCTCAAGTCTTTGGCGACCAGCAAAAAGCGCAATACCAAGCGGGTATAGAGTTAAATACAGGCAATCAAAATTGGGATGCCAGACTTCGTATCAATGCAGAAAAAGATCCCCAGATTGATAATGATCAAGATGTGAATGTTGAAGGGTCTTACCTCGCAGGTAAGTTATGGAATCAATGGCTGATTGCTGGACAAATTCCGACCTACTGGGGACCTGGTCATGATGGCAGCTTAATTCGGGGTGATGCCAGTCGTCCTGTGTATGGTGTGACCATGCAGCGTGCCGAACAGCATGCTTTTGCAAGCAAATGGCTATCTTGGATTGGACCTTGGCAATATCAAGCCTTTGCCGGACAACTGGATGACTACGATGCTGTACCTGATGCCAAACTGATTGGCTTACGTATCACCGCACAACCTTTACCATATTTGGAGCTGGGTGCATCGCGTGCTATGCAATGGGGTGGTGGTGACCGTTCAGAAAGTCTGTCTACACTCTGGAATGCTATAAAAGGCAATGATAACTTTGATAACAGTGATGATGATAAGTCTAACCAAATTGCCGGTTTTGATGCACGGTTAAGCTTACAATCACTGGTGCAAGTACCAATGGATATCTATGCGCAATATATCGGTGAAGACGAAGCAGGTGGCTTACCGGCCAAAAAAATGTATTTGGCTGGAGTCGATTATTCTTCTAGTTATAATAATATGCCTTTCCAGCTGTATACTGAATGGACAGATACCCGTAGTAATGGTAGTGCTGATGGTATTTCATATAACCACCATGTTTATACCGATGGTTTTTATCAGCATGGTTACCCATTAGCACATGCGATGGGTGGTGATGGTCAAATGGTTTCTGTGGGTGGTGATATTCGTTTCGATCGCCTCAATCGTGTTAATGCTCGAGTGCTATTTGCCAAGTTGAATGAGTCCAACCGAACTACTAATTTAGCTTTTCCAGCGCAGGATGAATTAAAAGCTGTTGATGTGAGCTGGACCCATTATTTACGCCCAGATATTCCACTGAAACTAAATGGCTGGATCAGTGATTCAGACTTACGTGGTAATGATGGTGGTGCATCGATTGGAATTGAATTTCCTTTAGAAAAAAGCTTGTTTTCTTACTAAGCTCTTTGCAAAATACAATTTCGGTTAGAGCAATCTTTGTTCCTAGACATTCTCGAACAATGATTAAAATCTGAAAAATAAAAAAACCAGCCATTGCTGGTTTTTTTATATCTTCAAACTTCAACATAACTGCGGTGTCCACTTGCTAAAAAACCACCCATTCTGCAAGATTTCTCAAAATTTTCTGCTAAGATGGAATGAACCTCAACGATAACATTAGATTGGAATAATACATGAGTAAGGCCTTACCGATTGCTGTCGCTATTCTTTTAGGCGGTGCCGCGCTAGTACCTGTTTACTATGCAACTCAAAACCCAGCTGCTCAAACCACAAAAGCATCTAAAGATGCCTCGGCTGTTTCTAAAATTAGCTATGCACTCGGTTATGAAGTCGCTCATCAAACTCCACCTGAGCTAGATATTAACAGCTTTGTGACAGGCGTTCGCGAAGGCCATGCCCGTACTGCTCCTGCTTATACTGAAGAAGAATTACAAGCAGCTTATGAGCAGTTCCAAAAAGACATGCAGCAGAAGCAAGTGGATAGTGCTAAACAGGCTCAGGCATCAAGTGATACTTTCCTGACTGAAAATGCCAAAAAAGCTGAGGTAAAAACTACCGCATCTGGTTTGCAATATCTGGTGACCAAAGAAGGGATAGGCAAACAGCCTGCAGCCACTTCAATCGTGAAAGTACATTATACTGGCAAACTGGTTGATGGTACCGTGTTTGACAGTTCAGTTGAACGTGGCGAGCCGATTGAGTTCCCACTTAATCAGGTCATTCCAGGCTGGACCGAAGGTCTGCAACTGATGAAACAAGGCGGTAAAGCGACCCTGTATATCCCATCACAACTGGGCTATGGTGAACAGGGCGTGCCAGGAACCATTCCTCCACACAGTACTTTGATTTTTGATGTGGAACTCATTGAAGTAAAATAATCCACAACGAAGGAGAGCAAGGCGCTCTCCTTTATTTTGAGAATAAATCATGAAAATACAAATAAGCTTGATGGTTTTATTGCTAGGTTCTAGTAGTCTGTTTGCCAAAGAGGTCACCAATAAAAGTCCGGAAGCCGAACAGGTGGGTTATAGCTTTGGTTATCTGATGGGAAAAAGTAATGCAGATTCCTTACAAGGCATTGATCTGGATGCCTTCAGCGCCGGTTTAAAAGCGGCAGCTGCTGGTAAACAGGCGACTTTAAGTGAAGAAGAGATGGCGCGAGTCTTGACCCAATTCAAGCGTCAGGCTGAAGCCAAAGAGCTGATTACCCTGAAAAAGCAAGCGGATGAAAATGCCAAAATTGGTCAGGCTTTTCTGGCTGAAAATGCCAAAAAACCGGGGATAAAAACTACTAAATCCAGTCTACAATATCAGATTCTTCAGGAAGGCAAAGGCAAATCACCGAGTGCAAACAGTAATGTCCGCGTACATTATGAAGGCCGTTTGATTGATGGTACTGTTTTTGACAGCTCGATTGCCCGCAATCAGCCCGTGGTATTTCGTACTACCCAGGTGATTATCGGCTGGACCGAAGGGCTGCAACTAATGAAAGAGGGGGCCAAATACCGCTTTTTTATTCCTGCAGAACTGGCCTATGGACAGATTGGTTCAGGTGATGTGATTGAGCCAAACAGTACCCTGATTTTTGATGTGGAATTACTGGAAATTATGAAGTAATCAATACTATTTTTTTAATATTCTATTCGAGAGGCGCGATAGCGGCCTCTCTTTTTTATGCAGATAAAGAATAAATTAATCGAATGTTTTCATGTCACATTCAGAACAGTTTTGCTATGTTATGTTTTAATCAAGCAATTCAACAACAATAGAGGACGTCAGCATGGCAGCAATCAAGACTCGCGAAATTCATTATACTGCGCAGGATGGCAGCCCATTAATTGGTTATTTTGCCGCCCCAGAAACAGATACCCCTGTTGCCGGTGTACTGGTCGCACCCGAATGGTGGGGTCGGAATGAATATACCGAACAGCGCGCCCGTGAACTTGCAGAACATGGCTATGCGGCCTTGGCCATGGACATGTATGGGGATAAAAAAGTCACGACCAATTCTGATCAGGCTCATCAGTGGATGATGCAGACTTTTGAAGATCCTGACACCATCGTTAACCGTGCCACAGCGGCTTTGAATACCTTGGCAGCGCAGGATGAAGTTAATCCCGAAAAACTTGCAGCGATTGGTTTCTGCTACGGAGGCAAAGTCGTGCTGGATTTGGCCCGTTCCAATGCGCCATTAAAAGCAGTCGTCACTTTCCATGCCAATCTGACGCCAAAAGCACCGGCTCAGGAAGGTCAGGTACAGGCGGAAATCCTGGTGCTACATGGTGAACTGGACAGCATGGTGACTCTGGATGATGTGGCCAGTTTCCGTGAGGAAATGCATGCTGCCAAAGTCGAGCATGAAGTAATTGTTTTTGAAAATGCCAAACATGGCTTTAGCAACCCGCTTGCTGATGAACGGGCCAAAGCCAATGGTGTGGATCTTGGTTACAATGCAGAAGCGGAACAAAAAAGCTTGGCAGCGATGTATGCCTTGCTAGAACGTCATTTGGCATAAATAGAAACAACTATCCGGCTTGTTCACAGGCTGAATATTTTAGATACTTCATGAAGAAAAGAAAGATAAATCCTACCAGAGGAGAATGTGTATGATGGCTGAAACCAACTGCCCCTACTGCAATTTTGACGAATATGAGGTCATTGCCAAAAATGATTATGGTGTGGTGTTGCCTGAACCAAATTCATTGTCCAAAGGTCACTGTGTGATCATTCCACTACGGCATGTGGCCTCGTTTTTCGAAGTGACCGATAAAGAACGTAAAAGTTTGATGTCTTTACTGGAACAGGCACGCAATGAACTGCAATTACGTTACCAGCCTGCCGGTTTTCATGTCGGCTTTATTGATGGTGAAGTTTTTCAGGAAAAGGTAGAACATCTGCATATTCATATTATTCCGCGTTATGCAGGCAAGACCTTGAAGCTGGATGAGCGCTGGGGAATTAACGATTAACCGGATTCTTTATCAAAAATAAATGCTCTACGGAGCGTTTATTTTTTTGAAATCACTCTTCTGCCCAAACAAATGAGCAGCCATTTTTATCCTACTTTTCACATTCCCACCCTGCTGATTCCGCTATACTAGCTGCTGCTTATTCGGTTGCTAGGTGTTCATGTTTGTATTTTCAGATGCCCTGTTGGAATGGTTTGATGTGCATGGTCGTCATGACTTGCCCTGGCAGGTGACAGATGATCCCTATAAAGTCTGGGTTTCTGAAATCATGTTGCAGCAAACCCAGGTCAAAACTGTACTGCAATATTTCGAACGATTTATTCAGCGTTTTCCGACTGTTCAGGACTTAGGCCAAGCCTCATGGGATGAGGTCGCACCCTACTGGGCAGGTCTCGGCTATTATGCCCGCGCCCGCAATCTGCATAAAGCTGCCGGCATCGTGACAGCACAGCAGCAGTTCCCTCATACTCTGGAAGAATGGATGGCCTTGCCCGGCATTGGCCGTTCAACCGCTGGCGCCTTGATGTCACTCGGTTTACGTCAATATGGCGTAATCATGGATGGCAATGTCAAACGGGTATTGTCACGTTTCTTTGCCATTGAAGATGATCTGTCCAAACCGGTGCATGAGCGTGCCTTATGGCAACTGGCAGAACAACTCTGTCCTATCGAACGCAATCATGACTATACCCAGGCAATTATGGATCTGGGCGCGACCGTATGTACCCCGAAAAAGCCTTTGTGTCTGTATTGTCCAATGCAGCAGCATTGCAAGGCACATCAGCAAGGACTGGAAAATGAATTGCCTTTCAAAAAGGCCAAAAAACCAGTTCCTGTACGCTCTGCTCAGGTCCTGCTAATCCAGTCCGGTACAGACTGGCTTTGGCAGCAACGTCCCAATAGCGGTCTTTGGGGCGGTCTCTGGTGTCTGCCAATTATTGAAAATGCACATGAATGGGAACAGCAATGCCAGCAACTTGGCCTTAAAAATATCATCAAAAAGACCCAGATTAGCCACAGTTTTACTCATTTTACCTGGCAACTTGAAGCAATTGTTTTTGCAGTAGATCAGGATCAGCAGGAACATCTGGCGATTGAACTGCAAGGCTGCTGGATGAGTCCGCAAACAGCAACTGAGGCCGGCATTCCGACTGCCATGAAAAAATTGATCACTAGCGTCAATCTGTGACATAGTCTGGACAAAGCAAAATATCGATCAGCTCAACATGAGCATTGCCAATATTTAAGGATGAATAAAGTGCACCAATACCTTGCTTTGACGTGGATTGCTTTGATTGCTGTGCTGCTGGCTGCCTGTAGCAGTACACCAAAAAAATCCCCTGCTGTACAGCTCAACCCTATCCTCGTGCAAAAACTGAAAAGTATGCGAGTACCGTCCTCTCTGCCAATCCCGGTGGCACGCATACAAGCACGTGAGTTAACAGATACCTGGGGTGCTTCGCGCAGTCGCGGACGCCTACATGAAGGTATTGATATCATGGCTCCACGTGGAACCAAAGTCTTTAGCGCGACTGAGGGTCTGATTGCAGATTTACGTAACAACAATTTGGGTGGTAAAGTAGTCTGGATTTTGGGTCCAGGCGGCTCCTGGCACTATTATGCGCATCTGGATGGCCATAAACGTGGCTTAAAAGTCGGCGACTATGTCAAAAAAGGCCAGCTGATCGGTTATGTCGGCAATAGCGGTAATGCCCGGCATACTGCTCCTCATCTGCATTATGGAATCTATTTACAGGGCAAGGGCCGCGGTGTGGTCAACCCTTATCCCTATTTACGTTAATTTTAGGATATTTACATGTCAGAAGCGTTGATCAATCGTCTGGTAGAATTTGCTGAATCAGGCAATCAACAAAAAATTGTATTGAATGGTCAAACTTACCAGGGCTGGGTGATGGAAATTACCGAGGAAGCGCTTCTGATCAGTACCGGTTATGCTGACAAGGCCGGTAAAGATATGTGGATTCAATTTAGCGATCTGGATCAGGCTGAACTGTCGTATTGGGACAATCAGCAGGATCAATGGACTGTGTTTAAATTATAAAAGCATCAAAACAAGGAGCATCACATGACTGTGCAACGCTGTGGCTGGTGCTCCGATGATCCGCTGTATATCACCTACCATGACCAGGAATGGGGACAGGCCCTGCTGGATGAAAATCGCCTGTTTGAAATGCTGTGTCTGGAAGGACAGCAGGCCGGTCTGGCCTGGATTACCGTTCTCAGAAAACGTGAAGCTTATCGTGAACATTTTTTTCAATATTCGATTGAGTCTATCGCCTCACTTACAGATCAACAACTCCAAATAAAACTTGAAGATGCTAGCCTGATACGGCATCGCGGCAAACTCAATGCCATTCGGGAGAATGCCCAAGCTTGGCTTAAGCTACAGCAGCAAGGGATTAATCTGGTGGATTGGCTCTGGTCTTTTGCCCAGCAACCGCGACTGAATAATGATGTTGTGGATTATCGGCAAGCACCCGCTCAAACCATTGAGAGCCAGAGAATGTCTAAAGCATTAAAACAGGCTGGTTTTAAATTTGTCGGCCCCACCATTTGCTATGCCTTTATGCAGGCCGTTGGTATGGTCGATGACCATGAAAATCATTGTGACTTTAAAACAATATCCTCGCATTTAAATAAGAGCTGAAAATCATGTCGAATAATATTATTCAAGCTTATGCTGCTATGTCCGCAGGTGCGGAACTTGAACCTTATCAGTTTGATGCCGGAGAATTGCAGCCGCATCAGGTCGAAGTCAAAGTAGAATACTGCGGTCTCTGTCATTCCGATATTTCAGTGATCAATAATGACTGGGGTTCTTCAGTGTATCCGGTTGTAGCAGGACATGAGATTATCGGTACCATTACCCATCTGGGTGCAGAAGCCAAAGGCCTGAAAGTTGGGCAACGGGTGGGTATCGGCTGGACAGCGGAAAGTTGCCAATATTGCGATCCTTGTATTTCGGGCCAGCAGGTGCTGTGTACTGGCGGTCAGGTGGCTACCATTGTCGGACATGCCGGTGGTTTTGCCGACAAAGTGCGCGCCGGTTGGCAATGGGCCATTCCCTTACCTGAAGATCTTGATCCTGAAAGTGCGGGTCCCCTGCTCTGTGGCGGGATTACCGTCTTTGATCCGATCCTGAAACATCAGATTCAGGCCATTCATCATGTTGGTGTAATCGGGATTGGTGGTTTGGGTCATATCGCGATTAAATTACTCAAAGCCTGGGGCTGTGAGATTACCGCTTTCACATCAAATCTCGATAAAAGTGATGAGCTGAAAGGCATGGGTGCTGACCATGTGGTCAATAGTCGTGATTCGGCTGCCTTAAAAGCCCAGCGAGGCAAGTTTGATTTATTGCTGAGTACTGTCAATGTCACCTTGAACTGGCAGGCTTATCTGGCAACTTTGGCGCCGAATGGCACTGTGCATATGCTGGGTTTACCACTTGAGCCGATGCAGATTCCGGCTGGCATGCTGATTGGTGGAGCCAAGTCAGTTACCGGTTCACCGACAGGTTCGCCGGCGGCATTACGTCAGTTACTCCAATTTGCTGCACGTAAAAATATTGCTCCGCAAATTGAAGTCTTCCCGATGTCACAACTGAACCAGGCGATTGAACATCTGCATTCTGGCAAAGCCCGTTACCGGATTGTGCTTAAAGCAGATTTTACAGCTTAAATCCTGCTTATTTTCAGCTGTTAAAAAGACCCAGAAATTGGGTCTTTTTTATTGTAGAGCTTCAGGCAAGACCGCAATAGATGAAGGCTTGGCCAGCTCGGTCTTCATTTTCTGCAGCATCTGATAAGGTTGCTGTTGCACAAACATATTTACGAAGCTCAAAGGAATGGAACCTTCCGGATTGGCATAACCATAGGTAGAGACCTTGACTTTATTATTGGCCAGTTTCTGAAAAGTCCAGTCGCCCTGATAATCGGTTAAACGCACATAATCCGGGTTTAAAGGATAGGCACTTTGGATGGCTTTATTCTTGATGGTGATCTGGCCATTGGCTTCCTTGATCATCTTGCCCTGTACAATCAGGTCACGGTCTTTTAAGGGAAATGGAAAATCCAGCACCATATACAGGGTAAAGTCGCCTTTTTTATCATCGCGGGACAGGACCTTGATGCTACCCATATAGGGAACCCACTGCACTGCATGCTCGACGTTCAGAATCAAGGACACGGCATTTTCAAGCGGTGCAGTATAAGTGGTTTCAGCTTTATAGAGAAAGACCGGGTTTTGTTCATTCTGGTATGTCCAGACCTTGATATTATTTTTATGAATACTGAGTTTAGGCGTCCCGACAGGCTTGGCCTGCGCAATGGCGCCAAGCGCCACTGCACAGAGCAGGAAAATCATTTTTTGCATTTTTTATTCGTCTTATTTTAGTTTTAGATTTTTTTATAAATGATTTTGACTCGGTTTTAAACCTGAATATCGTTAAAACCAAGCACGTCCTTCATATCATATTTACGCGCTTCACGGCCTACGACCCAAGCCGCAGCACGTACCGCACCAGAAGCAAAGTTCATGCGATTGGTGGCTTTATGAGTAATTTCTACACGTTCCCCATCGGCAATAAACATTGCAGTATGTTCACCGACAATATCGCCACCACGAATAGTCTGGAAGCCAATGCTCTTACGCTCACGCGGCCCGGTATGACCTTCGCGACAATACACTGCATCTTCTTTCAGGTCACGGCCCAAAGTTTCCGCAATCGCCTCACCCCACATCAAAGCTGTACCCGATGGCGCATCTACTTTGTGACGGTGATGTGCTTCAATCACTTCGATATCAACCGTATCGCCAAAAACTTTAGAGGCCAGTTCAAGCAGTTTGATCGAGACGTTCACACCCACTGAATAGTTTGCTGCATAAACTACAGGAGTTTCCGTCGCAGATTGATCCAGATAGGCTTTTTGCTCGTCATTCATACCTGTGGTACCAATCACGATGGCGACACCAGCTTCACGGCAAATTTTCAGATGATTGACGGTCGCTGCTGGCGCAGTGAAATCAATCACGACATCACAGTCTTTGACTACATCGGTAAGGCTACCCACGACCTTAACACCTGTTGCACCAATTCCGGCAAGTTCGCCAGCATCTGTACCTAATAATGTACTTTCAGGGCGTTCTACCGCAGCCGCCAATTGATAACCTGCTTCATGCACAGCCTGAATAAGGATACGCCCCATACGACCGCCTGCACCCAAGATCCCAATGCGTGGTGTAGCTGACATAACATAGTCCTGATGTTGATCCAAAATTGCTCTTACTATAGCAAAACTGCGGAATAACACTAAGATGCATTGCATAAAAATCAATGAAAATACTCAAAGATCGAAATCACTGATATTGATAAGAGTTTCAATCCGGTCTTTGGAATTATGGGCTAGATCTCATCCAGGTCGTCGGATATGGATCAATAGCACGCATGAACGTAACCGTCTTCAAAAAGCAGCTTTCAAATCAGATGAAGAACATTCAAGCTTCGGGGGCAGATTAGGATCCTTTCAATTCAGCTCAGCTTATCTCTCACTGAAGTGATGAACCTAAGTCACTTAGGAATGATCTATACAATTTTGAAAATTTTTCCACTTAATGTACTTTGAAAGCACATTTCAAAACTGGGACGAATATCTTCACCATCTACAGTGATATGTTTTATATTGGAATGAGATTGTGTTTTAGAAAAATGATGATCGACTGTTGCTTGAATAGCGTGTTGAGCCCCAAACTGATCCTTTACACTAATACTTTGTTTAAGCATATCTATACCTTTAATAATAGTTAAAGTGGCAAAATATCCACTAAAAATTGATGTTTCTGAATTTTATCTTTAAATAACTTTATGATTTAGCTTAAATAATTGATTTATAGAAGTATAGAATGTACGACCATCTAAGTTTAAATCTACCTCAACTCCAGATGAAAGAAGAACTCTCTTACCCACTTCAATTCTTTTTAAACCCTGACGTGTATTTTGCATTTTATTGAGAGGAATTAACGAAACAATAATTTCAGTACCATTTTTAGATTTTGCAATTAAATCATTTATTTTTAACAACTTGAATCCTGTTTTTCTAAAGATTTTTCCAATTTGGAAAATAACTTAAAATTAAATTTGAACGATAAAAAAAGCACTTATTAAGTGCTTTTTTTTACTGTTTATTCTTACTTAGATAGCAACAATATTTACAGCATTCGGTCCTTTTTGACCTTGAGCTACACTGAATTCAACCAGTTGGCCTTCCATTAAGGTTTTAAAACCTGAACTGGCGATTTCGCTGAAATGAGCAAAAACATCTGGACCTGATTCTTGTTGAATAAAACCAAAACCTTTAGTTTCGTTGAACCACTTTACAGTACCTTTAACAACATTTGAGTTTGACATAATATATCCTACTAATTTTTTAATAATTTTTAGTCAATTTATTGACTGAATATAACTTTGAAATAATAAAGAATGAGACTTAAAATCTGAAAAAAACGAAGGATTATGACTAAAACTGCGATACTTAAAGAAGATTTACCGAAACAAGACTTTTTTCTAGTTAAGTTAACTATACACGAAAAATTTAATTAATCAAGTTTTCTTATATATATATTTATTTTATTTATTAAAAAATGAAATTTTAAAAATTTATAGTGATTTCAATAAGATTAAGCTTCCATTGTCATGAGAACAAAATAAGAGTAATCTGCTGTACTGGTAAATTTGATAAGTAATGAATGCGATTATATAGCTCTGTAATAACAATATTGGCCTTTTTAATTTCGGGAATGATGCTTTTTTCTCACTTACAAAATATCTATCACCCTCCAAATTTGGACTCATACTTTCTATTTAGATAATAGACTTCCGTCATAAATCAAAAAACGTACAATTTATTTGATCTTAAATTAATCAGCAAAATTATTTAATTCAAGAGATAATCCTTGGA
>NZ_JAMXXK010000010.1 GCF_024129735.1 Acinetobacter lwoffii
GATTTGATAAGCTTGCACGAAATTACCAGTCTATGATTTACATTGCTTGCATATTTATTTGGTGTAAAGCCAAATGAGGACACGCCCTAATTTTAAAATGGCACCACTTTTTATAAATAATGATCTAAGAAATGCGGAAGCACACGAATCTGTTGGAGAGGCATTAGAGCTTCTAAGAAGGTTAGGATTTGACCCATCATCTGTAAGTAGTGGCTATGGGAAGGCTTTAGACTTTCTACTAGATAAAGTAATAGAGAGTATAGAAATGTTAAATAATCACATTGAAAATATTTTACATCGTTAAGAAATAGACCGATTTGGAGACCTTTTAAAAGATCTCTAAATTGGTTATCATTTGACTATTGTTTACATGTCTAGGACATCGCCAAGATGAACAATATTATCCATTCACGCTTTGTCGCAAGCGTATCAGACCTAAAAAAGAACCCAATGGAAGTGGTCAATAACGGCTTTGGTGAAGCAGTTGCCATCCTTAATCGTAATAATCCAGCATTCTATTGCGTACCTGCGGATATGTATGAACGCCTGATGGATCTGATTGAAGACAAAGAACTATTGATACTAGCCGAAGAAGCGCAAACAGAAGACACTGTAAAGGTAAGCCTAGATGACCTACGAGCTCGAGTTCACAAAAACCGCGCTTAAAAAGTTTGATAAGCTGAATCCGCAAATCGCAGAACAGTTCATTCGTAAGCTCGAAACAATATTAGATAACCCCAAAATCCCGAAAAACAAACTCAGTGGCTCTGTTGATTTATATAAAGTGAAACTTAGATCGGCAGGCTACCGTTTGGTCTATCAAGTCATCGATTCAAAAATTGTAGTTTTGGTTTTAGATGTAGACCGCAGGGATACCATTTATAAAAAGATGTGAAAAAATTTTCTGGAAGTGCTTGCCATTGCTAAATCATCTTTCAGCCACACTTTGATGCACCCTCGAACCCCAATGGTGCAAAATGGGTTATTTTTTATCCGCACTTAATAAAATTAAATCATCCTTATTCTGGATAATATATTTATGTATATAATTTTAAAAGAATTATTCTTGAATCTATTCTATTTTATATTGTGGCACGCTTAATGCATTTATTTATATACAACATAAATAGAGGAGAGCAATACACTTGATCACTCATAAGCACAAACATCGGTTAACCATTCATGTATAAAAAGAATAGCAAGGACATGAGCAATCAAAATGGAATAAATCGGTGAAATACAAAACTTACTTTTGCTTTAGAACAAGCCCCATCTCACTGTTATGGGGCTTTTTTTTGCCCTTTTATGTAAGTTTATTCACCTTATCCAAATAACTAAAAATTGGCACGTTTTCTGCATTTTCCTAAGTAATACGAAATTTTGGTTTTGTAATATCCCTAGGAGATGCACATGAACAATCTGACATCAAATAAAAAAATGCATCCATGGCTTCACTTTCTGGTTGAGCTTCTTAGCGTACGCGCAGGCTTTCACATTAAACAGTCTTCCCAATATCAACCCAAGGATCAACATCGTGCCTAAACAAAAATTGGCACGGATCAGTATTACCGTGCCAGAAACCACGCTACATGCAATGGATCAAAAAATTGTCGAGCAGCACTATGAAAGCCGCTCGCAGGCCATTGTCGATATGATTAACCGCCACCTGATTGATGATCTGGTGATTCGCGATGAAGTCATGGTTGGCACGCTTACCTTGCTCTATGACGTCAGCTTGAAACCGCTGCGCAGTCAGCTGGTCGATCTGCAGCAGCAGTATCTGGCACAAGTGATCAATTCGCTTCATATCCAGCTGGATGATGAAAAAATTCTGCAAGTCATGCTGATGCAGGGCGCGAGCAGTGATTTAAAAGAAATAAGCGAACAATTTATTGCACTGAAAGGCGTGATTAAAGGGCATCTCGAACTGATGGATGCCGTCATGCCACCCATTCCACAAAATACCGAACACACTTAAGGAGAACAGCTGTGCACAACTTATGGACTGTACAGGACTGGCAACACGCCTACCAGAATAACAATATCCAGCTTAGTGACCTGATTGAGTATGTTGCCGGATTGAATAATGACGATCATGCCTGGATTTCAATTGCAACAGCAGCACAATTACAGGCACAAATTGATGCATTGACTGGTGCAGATAGTGCAAGCTTGCCACTTTATGGGGTGCCATTTGCAGTCAAGGACAATATTGATGTTGCAGGGTTCTATACCACAGCAGCATGTAAAGAGGTAGCTTATCTGGCAACTTCCGATGCAACCGCAGTAGCCAAATTAAAAGCTGCCGGCGCGATTGTCGTGGGTAAAACCAATCTGGATCAGTTTGCGACAGGTCTGGTTGGGGTGCGCTCCCCATACGGCGCCGTGAAGAACAGCTTTAATCCTGAATATATCAGTGGCGGTTCGAGTTCGGGTTCCAGCGTGGTGGTAGCCAATGGATTAGTGCCATTTTCACTGGGTACAGATACTGCAGGTTCAGGACGTGTACCGGCAGGCCACAATAACATTGTCGGACTCAAACCGACCAAAGGCTGGTTCTCGACTACAGGCCTGATTCCGGCTTGCCGCACCATCGATGTGATTTCGATTTTTGCCTTAACGGTGGATGATGCCTGGCAGGTGGTGCAAGTCATGCAAGGCTATGATGCCAGCGATGAGTATTCCAGAATGCATCCTCAAAATGTACCGAGCCAATTTTCAAAAGGGAAAATTGTCATTCCGGATACACTGGAATTTTATGGCGATGCTGAAACTGAAAAAGCGTTTAATCTGGCGATCGCACGTGTACAAAGCTTGGGTTATACGGTTGAGCCGATTGATTTTGCTCCATTTCAACAACTGGCGACTGCACTTTACAATCGCTCTTGGGTGGCTGAACGTACCAGTGCCGTGGAAAAAATGGTGCAACGTGAGCAGACCCATCCGGTAATTGGCCAGATTATTGCGCAGGCAGACCGGTTCAGTGCGGTCGATGCCATGCAGGATGAATATGAACGTGCTCAATTGGCCAGAAAAATTAATGTGGCACTTGAACCATTTGATGCCTTGATGGTGCCTACTGCACCCACAATTTATCGCATTGCAGAAGTAGAAGCGGATCCTCTGGTCAAAAACAGCCACATGGGCGCTTATACCAATTTTGTCAATTTTGCCGATCTGACAGCTTTGGCGCTACCAAATAGCATTCGTGCCGATGGTCTGCCAACGGGCGTGACCTTTATTGCGCCAGCCTGGATGGATGAAGCACTGGCCAAATTCGGGCAAAAATGGCAGCAAGCGAGCCAATTAAAGCTAGGCACATCTGAACTTAGCTATGAAAAAACAACTGAAATCTCATCGGGGCACAGCCTCAAACTGGCTGTCGTCGGAGCACATCTGACCGGTATGCCACTGAATTTTCAGCTGACCACACGCAGTGGCACCCTGATCAAGCAGACCCGGACTGCTTCGCATTACAAACTCTATGCTTTAAAAAATACGACACCGCCAAAACCTGGCCTGCAATACAACGCGAAAGGCTTTTCAATTGAAGTAGAGGTCTGGGACATTCCGCGTGCACTGTTCGGGGACATTGTTGCAGAAGTTCCGGCACCTTTGGGGATCGGCAATGTTCAGCTGATTGATGGTACTTGGGTGAAAGGCTTTATCTGTGAAGGCTATGCACTTGAAGATGCAACAGATATCAGTCATTTCGGTGGCTGGCGCGAATTTATGAAATCTCAACAACTTTCAAATACCAAATTTAAATGTGAATGCATAGGGGAAGTCGCAAAATGATCAAAAAAGCACTGATGTCCGTTTCCGTACTGTCTGCAATCCTTTTTAGCGGTTGTGACAATACCGCTAAAGTACCTGAACCAAATGCCAAGGCAGAAGGGAGTGTAAATACTCAGCCCATCCGGATTGGTTATAGTGACTGGCCGGGATTTGTGGCCTGGCAGGTGGCGATTGAAAAAGGCTGGCTAAAAGAAGCAGGGGTAAATGCCAATTTCGAATGGTTTGATTATTCAGCCTCACTGTCAGCTTTTGCTGCCAACCAGCTGGATGCAGTCATGGTCACCAATGGTGATAATCTGGTCACTGGCTCTGGCGGTACCAAGGGTGTGATGATCATGGCGACTGATTATTCAGCTGGAAATGACGTGATTATTGCCAAGAATGGCATTAATTCGATTCAGGATCTGCGCGGTAAAACAATCGCGACTGAAAAAGGCCTCGTTGATCACTTGTTACTGTCCACTGCACTGGATGATGCCAAGGTTAAACTGAATGAAGTTAAACTGGTCAATACCATGACCAATGAATTGCCACAGGTGTTTGCCACTCCCGATATTGATGCGATTGCGGTATGGCAGCCAGTGGCGAATCAGGCTTTATCCGCGGTGGCCGGTTCCAAGATTATTTTCACCTCTAAAGACAAGCCGGGATTAATTTACGATACCTTGACCGTGAATCCAGCCCATCTGGAAGCCAATAAAGAGCAATGGAAAAAGGTGATTCAGGTTTGGGATAAAACCGTCAAATACATCAATGACCCGGCGACTCGTGAAGATGCCGCACAGATCATGGCCAAACGTGTTGGTGTCGATGCGAAAACCTATATGCAGTTCATTGATGGTACGCATTTACTTGATCTGGCCGCCAACAAGAAAGTCTTTACCAAAGGTGATGGTTTCGACTCGATCTATGGTTCCAGCTATCATGTGAACAAGTTCAATGTGGCCAACGGCATTTATACGACTGAAATGAACGTAGATGGCGTGATTGTTCCAACGCTGGTGCAAGAGCTGCAATAAAGCCTAATCTCTTACATAAGAAATCCCCGGTCTGGGGATTTCTTATTGTTAAATGAGTAGATATTTTTTATAAATCAAAAAATGATTGAAGGGATATTGAAAAGCTCCTTCTCCTTCTGGGATGAGAGGCATAGCTTCGCATGAGGATGAGGGTATTTATTAGAAAGAGCCCCTCCCTGAGGAGCATGCTCCGCAAGTCTCCTACAAGGAGAGGCAATTTACTTCTTAATAATTAAAAATGACTGATGAAAGAACGCTAATATCAAAAAATTAAAGCTGCGTACTTTTGGAAAAGACATTGATAAAAATAATGCCAATGATCATAAACGCCAGACCGATCAGCGCGGGAAGATCCAGTTGCTGTTTAAACACCAAGAGGCCAACCGTTGAAATCAGGATAATGCCGGCACCAGACCAGATTGCATAGGCAATGCCCATCGGAATAGTTTTCATGGTCAGTGACAGGAAAAACAGGGCAACGGCATAACCGGCAATGGTGGCAAGTGAAGGCCAGAGCACGCTAAAACCATTGGAAGCTTTCAATGCAGAAGTGGCAATGACTTCTGCAATAATGGCAATCGACAGATATAAAAAAGACATATTTCTCCCTATAACACCCGTTCTGCATGTTGCATCAGGTGATCCTGTTCTGACTTCAGCCAGATTTCAGCTTGTGTAGTCGTGGGGGTTGTATATTGAAATTGGTAATCTGGCTGGTATATATCCAGCTCAAAAATCAGGTCAATGTCGCGACCATCTAAAATGACATGCTGAACCAGACTGCTTCCATTGAGAACTTCAAAATTTTCCAGGTTAAAGAGTTTGCCTGTCTCACTGCTGCGGGTGCTGTAAGTTTTAGCTTGACTATCAGTCCCGATAGAAACTTCAAAACTTTCCACCAAGGCAAACACGGTCGGATCGACAGCTTTCAAATCCATTTGAGCTACTGCACTTTGCACTTCAGGCAAACGCGTCAGGGCATAGGCAATATGATCAGCACAAATGATCAGGCCACCATCCATTTCCAGTTCCTGACCAGATTGAACATCAAGCGCAGACTGAAGCCGCAGCCCTAAAAATAAACCGTGCTGTACCTGCTGGCGCCAGTCTTCGACATACACATTACTTGGAGAAAATTCCAGAATGCAGTTGCCAATCGCATGCAACCTGGCTGGTTCCGGCCATTGCACATGATTCTGGTAATTGGCGTAGTCTTTCACGTCCCAGGACAAGAGTTGGCTAGCGTTATCCCAAAACGTATTGCCAATCCAGCCTTGGCGTTCCTGAACAGCAGTTCCCGTCTGGCTTTTTAGACGAAGATCAATGGTAAAACTGTGCGACTGAAACCAGTACACAATGGTATTTTCATCAGTTAGGCCATTATAAAAACTGATGCTTTTACGCCGAAATGCCCCATATAAAAAGCCCGGAATAATCTCTGGCTGAGGGGTAGTGGGCTTTAAAGTTTTAATTACTTCAAACAGATTCATGATGCTGTCTCCGCCTGTTCTTCAAGTCCAAAAGAGGAAAGTGGTACAGCATTTTTTAAGACCAGTTCACCGCTAGCAACGCGATGTTTTAAATATTGAAAGGTCTGGGCGGTCTGATTAAATAGATGCTCGCCCCCGATCAGGGCAGAATATTTGGAATTTTCAGTGTGAATAACCGGTTCAATCACGGTGTCATAATTGCAGGCGCAAAACAGCGGGAATGAATAACGTTCTTCCGAGACCTTTTTCACGCGGTGCTTGGTGGCGAGATATTTACCATTCGACAGAATTTCCATCATGTCACCGATATTCATCACCAGGGTATTTTCAATCAGAGGAATGTCGATCCATTCGCCGGTTTTATTTAAAACCTGTAAGCCGGGCGCGGTGGGTAACAGCAGGGTAAAGCATTCATAATCGGTATGTGCGCCAATACCTTCGGCATCTTGCACTTCCGGATTATAGGGATAATGAATCAAACGTAGCTGACTTGGTGCATCAGTAATTTTGCTTTCAAAAAAATCCTCACGAACGCCCAACGCCAGTGCAAAGGCAGAAAAAATCTGCTGGCTGATCTCACGCAGATGGCTATAGTATTGGCTGACAATAGACTTGAAATCCCGATGGTCTGGCCATAAGGTGGGCCCAAGTAAAGGACAGTCTTTTCTTACCCCCTGATAATCATAATTGACGTCATAGGCTTCTTTTAAGTCATAACTGTTACCGGCAAACTGTTCTTCGCCAATCGGCACATAGCCACTATGGTTTTTTGATTTGCCAATATAGTGCTGCATTTTGGTGTCCAGATCCTGAGAAAAATAGGACTGGGCCATTTCAATCAAGGCGTTGGCGTAGTCAAAATTAAACTGGCTACCTTGCAGATAGAGAAATCCGACTTCTTTACAGGCCTGATCCAGAGCATGAGCAACTTCAATACGATCGGCTAAATCCGGACTTTGCAGTTTAGAAATATCAACAAGGGGGAGTACATATTGCGCTTGCATGGCAATCACCTCTAATGTTGGTCGTCCAACACAGCGATTAAAACCTTCGGGTCGTCCCAAAGGCATTTTGAATAAGATTATTTATTGCTGCTGACTTTGGTCATTCGTGGAATAACCGGCAGTTCTGCCAGTGCCGGATCCAGTTCATCTTCTTCAGCATGCACCAGATAATCGACCCGTTGTCTTAACTGTTTAAATTCAGGGCTAAGCATCACATCAGGATGACGTGGGCGAGGTAAATCGACTTCAATAATTTCCTTGATTTCACCCGGATTGGCTTTCAGTGCCACAATCCGGTTGGCCAGTAAAATGGCTTCATCCATATCGTGGGTGACAAAAATAATGGTAATATCAATGTTTTGCCATAGGTCCATCAGGTGACGCTGCATTTTTTGCCGCGTATGTGGATCAAGTGCCCCAAAAGGTTCATCCATCAACAGGATTTTCGGTTCATTGACCAAAGCTCGGGCAATCGCGACACGCTGTTTCATCCCGCCAGACAACTCATGCGGATACTGGTTTTCATACTTTTCCAGACCAATGATATTGATCCATTCACGTGCCTGTGCTTCTGCCGCTGCACTACTTTGGCCTTTCATGCGCGGACCAAACATG
Source organism: Acinetobacter lwoffii (assembly GCF_024129735.1). Classification (GTDB taxonomy): domain Bacteria; phylum Pseudomonadota; class Gammaproteobacteria; order Pseudomonadales; family Moraxellaceae; genus Acinetobacter; species Acinetobacter lwoffii_H. The sequence continues at coordinate 7,927 of NZ_JAMXXK010000010.1, forward strand.
ACATTTTCCTTGACGGTTTTCCATGGAAACAGGGTATAGCCCTGAAACACCATGCCACGCTCCGGACTTGGGCCGGTAATTGGCTGGCCATCCACCAGAATCTCACCACTGCTATAAGGATCCAGACCGGCGACGACACGGCTAAAGGTTGACTTGCCGCAACCGGAAGGCCCAATCACACAGATAAATTCACGCTTATGAATTTTCAAATTGAGTGCATTTAAAACCGTACGCTCGGTTTTGCCATGACTGAATTTTTGCGTCAATTGCTTTGCTTCCAGAATCACTGGACGGCTATAAATCTTGTCAAAGTATTCGCGGGTATTAAATTCAGTGTTTTTCATCAGTTAGCTCCCGGTTTCCATTTAAATAAGCGTTGTCCCAGTTTCATTAAAATCACATCACACAGCAGACCAATCACCCCGATAATCAGGATCGCGGCAAAGACATTATCAAAGTTCTGATAACGGGCTTGCTGGGTAATGAACCAGGTAATCCCGGAGGTACTGCCGATTAGTTCTGCTACGATCAGGTAAGTCCATGCCCAGCCGAGCAGCACACGCAGATTGCGGTAAATTTCAGGCAGGGCGGCAGGAATCACCACATGCAGCAGGCTTTTGAATTTATTGGTGCCCAAGGTAAAACCGGCTTCAATCAGGCTGCGATCGACCAGACGTGTGGTATTGGCAATAATCAGGATTTGCTGGAACAGGGTTCCTATCACAATAATGGCAATTTTGGGTGCATCATTAATTCCGAGAATTGCCACTGCCAGTGCACCAAAGGCCGGAGCAGGTAAATAGCGGAAGAATTCGACAAAGGGTTCGGTTAGCTGGGAAATTTTATTTGAAAACCCGCATAAAATACCGAGTGGAATACCGACCAAGGAAGAAATAAAGAACGCAGTAAAGACCAGCTTGATACTGTGCCACAGACTTTCATGAAACCAGGGTGCATTGGCCTGAGCAGGCTCCGTGGTAAAGGCCGTGACCAGTGCAATCGCAACTTCATGTGGTGCAGGCAGATAAATCGGGTTGACCAGAATACCCTGCGGCGGAGCCAGACCCTGATCTACCGCAGACTGAGCAGCAGAAAAAAACTGGTCTTTATCAATACGACTTTCGACCTGTAAATAGGCAACACTACCTGAATCAGTAATCTGGACTTGTGGATGCCAGATAAATGGCAAGTAGCTGACTGCACACCAAATTAAAATTGGTATTAAAAAAGACCCCAAGCCAAACAGCAATTTATTTCTTTGACTGAGTTCACGTGCAACGTAACTCATAGTGTTGCCCCTCAATATTACAAATTTTATAAAACGTAATACTAAATAAGCAAAATGGATGCCATTTCATCCCAAATCCTGAAATGACTTTAAAAAGGACTTATTTTTATAGCAAAAATTAGCAGACAACTCTTAATCATATTCAAGAAGTTAGATCAGAATGCAGAGATTTTTTAATCATTTTTTGGAAAATAGACTCAATGAAAAAGACCTGAAAAATCAGGCCTCTTTTTTCAGTAACATCATTTAGCCAATAATGTCTGCATGCTGGCTTTGCAAACTATAGATGCACTGTTCTGCAATCTGTTTTTTCTCGGCTACGGTCATTTCAATATCTTCCCATTTCTGCATCTGCTGCAGGAGCCAGATAAAATCATCGACTTTCGGTTGGGCACTTTTCCCAACAAAATTCCGGATAATATTCTTGATCTTGTAAAAGTCATAGACATGCCGCTGGGCGGAACATTCAAACTGAATAATCTGATAATCGACTAACATGTCCCATACTTCTGATAAATCACTGCGCTGCTTTAAATCATCCTGCGCTTTTTGTACTGCCTTGACCACTGCCTCTACAGTAAATGGATGCTGTTCTGCCCATTCCTGGGTCATGGCCAAGACTTTATCGGCAACTTTTGGAATGACATTCTGGCTTGCCGCGACGATAAAACTATAGCCTTCAAGTTTGGCCTGAATATTCCAGGGTTCTCCCACGCAAAAGCCATCGAATACCTGTTCCGCGATTCCTTTTACCATGGAAGGCGGTGGAGACGTCATCAGCTGGATATTCTTGGCCAGTTGTGGATCAGTCAGTGCCAGCCATTCTTTTAAGCAGTAATGGTGAATCGAATATTTATACACATAGGCCAGATTGATGGGATGATTCTGTTGTAAAGCCTGTACCAGTTTCTTTGAGGTGCTTTGTTCATCATCCTCAGGCTGGATGCCGAGTTCATAGCACAGATCTTGGCGCAGGCTAATAAAAGCCTGATTCACGCTCAGTACTAGAGGGGTTTGCAAAGCCACCTGTAACTGGTCTGTGCCCAGGGCAGCAGCGGGCAACATGGCGGACAGACAATGTGCAGCATCCAGAAAGCCATAGGCCAGACGGTCACGCAAACTTGACCATGAGGCTTCGCGGATTAAATTGATGGTTAATCCTTGCTCGGCAAAATAACCCTGTTTTTCAGCCCAGAGAATGGCAACACAATCAAGTAAAGGAATATAGCCAATATTGAGTTCAGTTTTTTCTAATGTGGACATATGCTTTTCCTTATTGGCCCAGTAACAGCTTCTGTGCATCCAGTAAGCGTCTGGCCATTTCACCAATGGTAATCCGGTGACTCATGGCATTTTTACGCAATAAAGCAAAGGCTTGTTCTTCCGTTAAGGCATGCAGCTGGATGAGCAGCGCTTTGGCTTTATCGATATCTTTACGGTCAATCAGCTTGTCCTGAGTTTCTTTTAAATCATTCAGCAGCTTTTTATGCTTGCGAAACTGTTCAATTGAAATTTCCAGAATGCTCTCTAGTTTGGTGGGATCAATACCATCGACAATATAGGCCGTGATTCCGGCATCAATCGCACTCTTGATGGTGTCTTTATTGGAGTTCTGGGTAAACAGCACGGTCGGGAGTTCATATTGGCTGACACAACTTTCAATAATATCCCGATGCGGATGATCCATATTCAACAGGATCACATCTGCATGAATGCCTTTGACATGTACCATATTCAGGTCATTCAGGATTAAGCAGGCCACCACCTGAAAATCATGTAAAAGCAGGGATTCCTGGATGAATTGGGCACGCTCCAGATCATCATCAATAAGAGCAATTCGTAATTTGGACATGGAATATTTTCAAGTAAGGCCTAAGGAATATTCAAGCAGGATTAAAGCAAAAAACATGCCATTAAATTGGTGCATAAAATTTCGTTTTTCTGTTCAATTTAGTGCACAGCTTTAGGGATTTCAGCTGATAGCTGATCAAAATGAAGCATTTAGGTAGATCATCTGCCTGAAACAAGGCATTTTTCTATTAAAAAAGTTGGCACGATTTCTGCATTTATTAAATCGTCAAAGATGACTTTCAATACTAACAACGGCCAACGATGTCCGTTCTGATCGTAATTGCACTTTCAAGGAGTGTGATTGGTATTTCGTTCAGCACAGGATAAATGACATGGTCAGTTGTTCAGCAATACAAAACGCACAAGCGTTTCAACCCTTCCTCCAGCATTACAAAGCGCTGGGTTGCGGTATTTACAACATATTCAATCAGCAGACATATCAATGCCTAGACGTGATATGCGGCTTTTTATCATCTTTAAAAAAACAATAGTTGGAGTGCAGATATGAAAATTCTCATGATTGGGCATGGCATGGTGGGGCATAAATTCATCGAATCTGTACTGGAACAGGCCGGTGATGACATTGAGCTGACCATTTTGGCAGAAGAGCCACATTTAGCTTATGACCGGGTACATTTGACCGAATATTTCAGCGGCAAGTCGGTCAAGGATCTGAGTCTGTGTCGTAGTGATTTTGCCGATGCTTATGGCATTGATTTGCGACTTAATACTAAAGCGGTTGAAATTGATCAGCTCCATAAAACCGTCACCACCAGCCAGGGTGATGTGCTGAGTTTTGACAAGTTGATTCTCGCTACCGGTTCTTATGCCTTTGTGCCACCAATCCCGGGCAATGACCGTCAGAATTGCTTTGTTTATCGTACCATTGAAGATCTGGATGCCATTCGTGCAGCCAGTCTGAATGCCAAAACTGGCGTAGTGATTGGCGGCGGCTTGCTAGGGCTGGAAGCAGCGAAAGCCCTGCGAGATCTGAATCTGGAAACCCATGTCGTAGAATTTGCTCCGCGTCTGATGGCGGTGCAGATTGATGATCTGGGCGGCCGGGTACTGCGCTCTAAAATTGAAGACCTTGGTGTCAAGGTACATACTCAAAAGGCCACGTCAAGTATTGAAGATGGTGACAGCACTCAGCATGTAATGAAGTTCGGAGATGGTTCGGTGCTTGAAACCGATATCATCCTGTTCTCGGCCGGCATTCGTCCGCGTGATGAACTGGCACGCCAAAGTGGTTTACTGATTGGTGAGCGTGGCGGCATCATCATTAATGATTATTGCCAGACCTCACATCCGGACATTTATGCCATTGGTGAATGTGCACTTTGGGACAATAAAATTTATGGTCTGGTTGCACCAGGCTATGACATGGCGCGGATCGCGGCAAAACATGTCCTAGGCCAAGAAAGTCATGCATTCGCTGGTGCGGACATGAGTACCAAGCTCAAACTGATGGGCGTGGATGTTGCTTCTATTGGTGATGCACATGCCATGTCCCCAGGTGCTTTGAGCTATTTCTATGCTGATGAAGCCGCGCAGGTTTATAAAAAAATCGTGGTGTCAGCAGATAAGACCAGGCTGCTGGGCGCGGTGCTGGTGGGCTGTGCCAAAGAATATAGCGATCTCCTGCAAATGATGCTGAATGGTCTGGCGGTACCGGAGCAACCGGAAAGCCTGATCATGCCGGGCTTTGATCAGTCAACTTCCAAATCAGGTGGCAGTGGTGTCGATTTATTGCCTGACAGTGCGACCATCTGTTCATGTAATAACGTTTCCAAAGCGGATATCTGTTCAGCCATTGATGGCGGTGCAACTTCATTGGGTGCACTGAAAAAATGCACGCAGGCTGCAACGGCGTGCGGTGGCTGTGCACCACTGGTAACGCAGGTTCTCAAATCTGAATTACAGCGTCAGGGTGTCACGGTGAACAATCACCTGTGCGAACACTTTGCCTATTCACGTCAGGAACTGTATCACCTGGTACGAGTGCATGAAATCAAGACATTCTCTGATCTGATTCAGCAACATGGGCACGGCATGGGCTGTGATATCTGCAAACCGACTGTAGCCAATATTCTGGCATCCTGCTGGAATGATTTTGTTTTAAAACCAAGTCATGCCGGTTTGCAGGATAGCAACGACTACTACCTCGGCAATATTCAGAAAGATGGTTCCTATTCGATTGTGCCACGTGTGGCAGGTGGCGAAATTACCCCGGATGGTCTGATTACCATCGGTCAGATCGCCAAAGATTATGGTCTATATACCAAAATCACCGGCGGACAACGAATTGACATGTTTGGGGCGCAGGTACACCAACTGCCTGAAATCTGGGAAAAACTGATTAATGCCGGTTTCGAGTCCGGACATGCCTACGGCAAATCCTTACGTACGGTGAAATCTTGTGTGGGCAGTACCTGGTGCCGTTTTGGAGTCGATGATTCTGTCGGCTTGGCGATTTTCCTGGAGAATCGTTATAAAGGCCTGCGTTCACCACATAAAACCAAAATGGCAGTATCCGGCTGTACCCGTGAATGTGCAGAAGCACAGAGCAAGGATGTCGGTGTCATTGCCACCGAAAAAGGCTGGAATCTATATGTATGCGGCAATGGCGGCATGAAACCGCGCCATGCTGAACTGCTCGCTTCGGATCTGGATACTTCCACCCTAATCAAATATATCGACCGCTTCTTTATGTTCTATATCCAGACGGCGGACCGTCTGCAGCGCACCAGCGTATGGCGTGACAATATGGAAGGCGGTCTGGACTATCTGAAAGATGTCATTGTGCATGATTCACTAGGCATTGCTGCTGAACTGGAAAACCGTATGCAGCATGTGATTGGCACTTATCAGGATGAATGGCGCACCGCGATTGAAGATCCTGAAGTACGCAAACGCTTTAAGACTTTTATTAATGCCAAAGCAGCCGAGCAGAATGACCCGCATATTCAGTTTGCACCTGTACGTGGCCAGATTCGTCCAAAGACAGAAGCTGAACGTGATTTAAACCGTATTCCAGTGGTTGAAGCCTAAATACCACAGTCAGGGAGAATGAAAATGACAATTTTAAAAGACATGAACGAACTGAACTGGTACGAAGTCTGCAATCTGGATGAGATCACTCCGAATACCGGTGTGGCAGCCCTGATTGAAGATCAGCAGATTGCAATTTTTCGCGTGGGTCAGGAACAGCGGGTGTATGCACTCAGCAATCAAGATCCATTTAGTCTGGCCAATGTCATGGCACGTGGCATTCTGGGTGATCTGCAAGGTGAGCGTGTAGTCGCATCCCCAATTTATAAGCAGCATTTCAGTCTGGTGACCGGCCGTTGTCTGGAAGAGCAAGACCAGAAATTACTGGTATTTCCAACCCGAATTGAAAATGGCAAAGTTCTGGTGAGTCCGACTCCACAAAAGACCTATATTTCCAGTAATGGTCAGAACACAGAGCGTTTAAAACTGGTACTGGTCGGAAATGGGCTGGCGGGCATGCGCTGTCTGGAAGACTTGCTGGATATGGCGCCAGATCGTTATGACATTACCGTGATTGGGGAAGAGCCATGGGGCAATTACAACCGGATCATGTTGTCACCGGTATTGTCTGGTGAGAAAAGCTTTGCAGAAATTATGCTGCATTCAGCCGACTGGTATGCCGAAAAAGGCATTCGATTCATCGCTGGAGATGCTGCCAGCTCTATCGACCGTTCACGTAAGCAGGTTCATACCGAAAAAGGTGAAATCGTTGCTTATGATCGTCTGATCCTCGCTACTGGTTCCAAACCCTTTATACCACCAATTTCAGGTGCTGAACTTGAAGGCGTGATTAGCTTCCGGGATATTCAGGATGTTAACCACATGCTGGATTACTGCAAAACCAAGCAAAATGCCGTCGTGATTGGAGGTGGGTTGCTGGGTCTAGAAGCAGCTTATGGACTGAAGCAGCAGGGGATGAATGTAACTGTGCTGCATCTGATGGACCGTATTATGGATCGTCAACTGGATATGAAAGCCAGTCAAATGCTGAAAAAATCAATAGAAGATAAAGGTATCCGGATCATCACCGAAGCCAATACCGAAGAGCTGCTCGGTATGGATGGTCACGTGACTCAACTGCGTTTAAAAGACGGGACAGTGCTGGATGCCGATTTGGTGGTCTTTGCCGTCGGGATTCGACCAAATAAAACCCTGGCTGAACAGGCTGGTCTGCGCTGCAATCGTGGGGTGCTGGTGAATGACACCATGCAAACCTATGACCCGAGTATTTATGCAGTGGGTGAATGCATTGAGCATCGTGGCCAGACCTTTGGACTGGTTGAGCCATTATGGGGACAGGCCTTTATCTGCGCGACGCATCTGGCTGAACATGGCCGACTGACCTTTAAGGCACCGACTGTTCCGACCCAACTCAAGGTTAGCGGATGTGATGTCTTCTCAGCCGGAAATTTTGAACCTCAGGATGATTTTGAAGATATCGTGCTGAATGATGAAAAACGTCAAATCTATAAACGGATCATTATCCAGCAGGACAAGGTCATTGGTGCGGTGCTATTTGGCGATACCGAAGATGGAGCTTGGTATGCAGAACTGATTGCAGATCAGACACCGATTAGTAATATCCGCAGCAAACTGCTTTTTGGTCGGGATTTTGCATTAAAAAAGGCAGGGTAATCGGATCAATCTCCCAACCCCTCTTTAAACAAGAGGGGAACCTCTCTCTTTTATTAAAGGAGGGTTGGTGAGGATTAAAACTTTTGAGACATAGAAAAAATTTAAATCAAACCTGTAAAAGCTAGATATCAGAGATTTGGTGAAACAAGTGAATTTGGATGATTAAGGAGCGCAGCAGCAATGAATAGTATTCCGGTTATGGAACTACATAGCTCTACTGAATCCCAAATAAAAACCACTCAGACGACCTGTCCTTATTGTGGAGTAGGCTGTGGTGTCATCGCGCACGTAAGCCAAACCTCGATGGGTGAAAAGGTTCAGATTGAAGGCGATGTTCAGCATCCTGCGAACTTGGGCAAGTTGTGTATTAAAGGCAGTCATCTTGCCGATACACTTGGCTTAAAAACCCGGCTTCTGCATCCGATGACAGGTCGAAAAGAGCAGCGGCAAATAAGCACTTGGGATCATGCCATTTCAAGTATTGCCAATAAATTTCAGCAATGTATTGATCAGTATGGACGTGACAGCATCGCCTTTTATGTCTCCGGCCAGCTTTTGACTGAAGACTATTATGTGGTGAACAAGTTTGTAAAAGGCTATCTGGGTACTGCCAATATTGATACCAATTCAAGACTGTGTATGTCTTCTGCTGTGGCGGCACATAAACGGGCTTTCGGCGAAGACTTGGTACCGGCCAGCTACACAGATTTTGAGCAGACAGAAATGGTGGTCTTGGTGGGTTCCAATACCGCCTGGTGCCATCCGGTGCTTTATCAGCGCATCATGAAAGCCAAAGAAGAGCGGGATTTATTTGTGGTGGTGATTGACCCGCGCTTTACTGCAACCTGTGAAGCGGCAGACTTACACTTGCCGATTTTACCGGGTCAGGATGTCGCGCTGTTTAATGGTTTGTTGCATTATCTTCAGCAAAATGGTCATGCCGATCTGGATTTTGTTACCCAACATACTCAAGGTCTGGAGCAGGCGCTTGCCAGCAGCTCGACAGAGTCATCGATTGAAAGCGTGGTTCAACGAACCGGGATTACTATTGAAAAATTAACCTTATTTTTTCAGAAATTTGCCCAGACTGATAAAATTATGAGCCTGTTTTCCATGGGCGTAAACCAATCCTCTCAAGGGGTAGACAAGGCCAATAGCATTATCAACTGTCATTTATTGACAGGAAAAATAGGCAAACCCGGTTCGGCACCTTTTTCTATGACCGGTCAGCCGAATGCGATGGGCGGACGGGAAGTCGGGGGGCTGGCTAATATGCTGGCCAGTCATCTGGATCTGGATAACCCGCAGCATCAGCAACTGGTGCAGGATTTCTGGCAAAGCCCGGTCATCGCGCGGCAGCCCGGATTAAAAGCGGTAGATTTATTTCAAGCGGTGGAAAGCGGGAAAATCAAAGCCATCTGGATTATAGCCACCAATCCGATCGTGAGTTTGCCCGATGCAGATCAGGTTAAACGCGCTCTGGAAAAGTGTGAATTTGTGGTCGTTTCCGATATTTGTCTCGACACCGATACCACGCAATATGCCGATGTACTGTTACCGGCATTGGGTTGGGGCGAAAAAGATGGCACAGTCACCAATTCGGAGCGCCGTATTTCCCGGCAAAAGGCTTTTTTGACGGCTCCGGGTGAAGCCAAAGCAGACTGGTGGGCCATTTCTCGGGTAGCTCAAGCTTTAGGTTTTCGCGGTTTCAACTTTAGCAATAGCCATGACATTTTTCTGGAACATGCCCGTTTATCTGCCTATCAGAATAGTTCGCTTTCGCAACGTGAAGATACACCCAATTTCCGCTATTTCAACCTGCAAGGTTTAACTCATCTCGGTTTTGCGGAATATCAGAATCTGACACCAGCCCAGTGGCCGGTCTGGGATAAACAAGAAGACCATCAGGTGAGTCAACTATTTAGTCAAGGCCAGTTTAGCCATGCAGATGGCAAAGCCAGATTGGTGCCAACAGTTGCAGCCGATCCGGTACATGCTATTTCTGCTGAATATCCTCTGATCTTGAATACCGGACGCATTCGCGATCAATGGCACACCATGAGCCGTACCGGATTATCTGCCAGTTTATCCCAGCATCGTGCCGAGCCTTATTGTGAGCTGCATCCGCACGATGCGCTAAAATATGGCCTGAAAGATGCCGAGCTGGTCGAGGTGAAATCAGCTTGGGGAAGTTGTGTACTCCGTGTGCAATTTTCACAAAATATGCGACGTGGCCAGATTTTTGCACCGATTCACTGGAACGACCAGTTTGCGTCCGATGCGCGGATTGGCAAAGTGGTGAATCCGGTGGTTGACCCGATTTCCGGCGAGCCAGAGTTTAAGCATACTCCGGTGATGATCCAGCCATTTTATACTCAGTGGCAGGGCGTGCTGTATGTACGGGAAGGCTTTGAACAACAGATCCAGACCATGATTGAAAATATGGTGTGGTGGAGCAAAATTCAAACCACTCAGGCCATCCGTTATGAACTGGCAGACCGGCGCAGGTTTTCTGACATCACCGGGCAGATCAAGAGTCTCTTAGACTTTAATGATGAAAGCTTTGAATGGCTGAATCTCGAAGATCAAACGGCGCATATCAGTCATAGTGTGGTTCTTCAGGATGGCCAGTTAATTGCCAGTTTTTATATCGCACCGGCGGCATTATTGCCAGATCGTGACTGGGTGGCTGGCCTGTTTAGACGTGAACGTCTGAGTGCATTACATCGTAAAGCATTGCTGGCAGGTCAGGCCATGTCGATGGGAAATAGTGAAGGAGCATTGGTCTGTAGCTGTTTTAAGGTCGGCAAGAACCGAATTATTCAAACCATTAAAGATAAAAATATCACGCATGAAAAACAGGTGACTGCATGTCTAAAAGCCGGAGGAAATTGCGGTTCGTGTTTGCCAGAAATTAGAGGCCTGATTAAAGCCTGCCAGACGGAGTGCATAGAATGAAAAGAAGAGTGATGAAGACGGTGTCTTATCCGGAAACCGACGTGGTGATTCTGGCCGGAGGTTTAGCGCGGCGCATGAATGGCATCAATAAATTGCTGCACAAATTTGATGATGAAATCCAGCTGATTAAAATCCATCAGCAACTGAAGTCCCGGGCAAGCAAAGTCTGGGTCAATAGCCATCGGGATCACTCTATTTATAAACGGATGATTCCTTCGATTGATTTTTATCAGGACGATGAACCCGGCTTTCAGGGACCATTGATGGGCATGAAGAGTGCCTGGTCACATGTGGAATCTGATTATGTGCTGTTCGTGCCTTGTGATGTGACCTATATCCCCAAAAAGGTCATTTCACGTTTACATCAGGCCTTGCAACGACATCCCTTATGTGAAGTGGCGGTAGTTGAAATCAATGAAAAGGCATTGTTTCCATTCTGTCTGATGAAACGCAGCAGCTTACCCACGCTTATACAACATCTTGAAAATGATCAGCACAGTTTAAAACTCTGTTTTGTTGACATGCACATGCAGCGGGCAAGCTTTAAAAATCGTGCCCTGTTTTTTCACAGTATTAATTCATTTGACGAGCTACAGCAGCATCAACAGCTTAACTTTCTCTAGCGTTTAAAATGCTAAAAGTCGAATTATCATATTCTGGTTCACCAAAATATTGCTTTTTTTATTTTTCGAGCGAACTTTTGGACTAAAAAAGAACAAATATTACCCATTAATATTCATTAAACATAAATTTGTGCAAAGTTGGAACACTTTTTGCTCATTCATTATGAAGAAATAGGGCAGTAACTCAAGACTGTTAAATAACCGTGCAGATCTCATCATGGACCGCAGCAATGAACAGCATGACAGCTTTAGCACCTCGCAGTATCTTTCAGGATCAGTTTGGACGCCAGAAACGTAAGTTGCGGATCTCAGTGACTGACCGCTGTAATTTTAAATGCAGCTATTGCATGCCTGAACATCCGCAATGGATAAATAAAAAAGATTTGCTCAGTTTTGAAGCCCTGTATGCTTTTTGCGAGTTTATGGTGCGACAAGGGATTGAGCAGATCCGCGTGACGGGGGGCGAACCGTTGATGCGTCAGGGTATTGTTCATTTTATTGCCTGCTTACAGACACTGAAAGCAATTGGCCTGAAACGTATTTCCATGACCAGTAATGGCCATTATTTAAAAGATTATGCTCAAGCGCTTAAACAGGCAGGACTGGACGATCTGAATATCAGTCTAGACAGTCTTGATCCAAAGCAGTTTCAGCAACTGACCCAAAAACAGTTACAGCCTGTACTTCAAGGTATTTCTGCCGCACAGCAGGCAGGTTTGACCGTCAAGATCAATAGTGTGCTCATCAAAGGCATCAATGACAATCAGATTATTCCTTTGGTGAAATGGGCACAGCATCAGGCTATAGAACTGCGTTTTATTGAGTTTATGCCCCTCGATGGCGATCAGAAATGGAATCCGTCTGATGTCATCAGTGAGCAGGATATCCTGGATCAACTGAAAACTGAATTTGATGTCCAGGTATCTCAAGGACAAGGCGCCAATCCAGCCCGCGGCTATTTGGTCAATGGGCAGCCTTTGGGGATTATTTCCACCATTACCCATTCATTTTGCGGTGATTGTGATCGTCTACGCCTCAATGCCCAAGGCGAATTTTATAACTGTTTATTTGCCAGACAAGGCCTGAACCTTAAGGCAGATATCGAACAACTGGCGCTGGATCATTTCGCCACACAGACATTCCAGCACAAGCTTCACGCTTATATCTGGCATAAAGAAGCCGGTTTCCATGCGATCCAGCAATCACCAATACAAAAGCCGATCCGAAAAATCAGCATGCACAGCATTGGAGGATAAATATGTCACTCACTCAGCAAAAATTAATTCATATCAAAATAGAAGCCTTCGGTGCGATTGAACGACAAATTCCCACAGATTTAAATTTGCAATGCGAGTCTGAAATTCAGGTTTCTGAAGTCCTGAACCAGTTGCTATCCCTCTATCCCGATATACAGCCCATGCTGGAACGTTGTGCCTGTGCAATCGGTGAAGACATTATTTCCAGACAGAATGTTTTAAATCGTGACAGTACGCTGGTGCTGTTATCGCCGGTAGCAGGAGGCTGAGATGCAACTCAAGTCATTAAAACAATTTGCCCGAATCCAGCAGACTGCTTTTAGTCTGGAGGATTTTGATGGTATCCAGCATTTTCCGGAATGTGGTGGAATCGGCATCTTTGTCGGAACAGTACGTAACCATCATCAGGGAAAAGCTGTGCGTGCCCTGAAATATACTGCCTATGCGCCTGTGGCTGAAAAAATGATTCGTGAAATTGAACAGCAGATCCAGACCAAATATCAGGTGTCTTATGTGCGGGTGGTACATCGGATAGGTGAGCTGGGGGTTGGAGAAATAGCCATTATTGCTATGGCTTATGCCGCCCATCGTCGTGAGGCTTTTGCGGCCTGTGAGGAAGCTGTGGAACGGGTGAAGCATGAAGTTCCGGTCTGGAAAGAAGAATTTTATACGGATGGTAGCAGTCAATATGTCGAAGGCTGTTGTATCCGAAAAGATCATGGACCTGAAACGGATCACTCTCATCATGCAGAAGAAGCGCATTGTCACCATCACCATGTAGCAGAACACGCTTGCCAATCACCATCTAATTAAATGCGTCCAATGAGGATGCATAAGATGAATCACTTTAAAACAGATTTTAAAAATTAGCCTGGGATGAATCATGAAAAATGTAGGGATGAAAGCAGAAAGTTACCGTACAGCAATTGCCACTGGAATCCTGCATGCACCGCCACATTGCATTGAGTTGCTGCGTAATGGCAATACTGAAAAAGGTGATGCCCTGAAAACAGCACGCATTGCCGGCATTCTCGGTGCCAAACGTACCGATGAGCTGATTCCACTATGCCATCCATTGCCGATTTATCGTGCCGATGTGGAATATGAACTGTTTGATGCACATATCGAAATTATTGCTACCGTTGAAACCATTGGACCCACTGGTGTGGAAATGGAAGCTTTGACCGCAGTCAGTCTGGCCGGTCTGACCCTGTATGACATGCTGAAACCGCATTGTGAACCGGAAGATTTGTCGTTGGATCAATGCAGATTGCAGCAGAAAAAAGGTGGAAAATCGCATTTTACCCGGGTACTGAAAGAGAGTCTGCCGGCTTCAGTTATTGTGCTGTCCGATACGGTTGCAGCAGGCAAAAAGCCGGATACTGCCGGGCAAAACGTACTGGAAATTTTAAAAGAAGCCAGTTTTGGTCCTATAAGTTATCAAGTTATTTCCGATAGCCCAGAACAGCTCTTAACCCTGATTGATCAGCAGAAAAATCAGTATCCACTGATTCTAACCGTAGGGGGCACCGGCTTAGGCCCTAAAGACCTGACGGTCGAAACCCTGCAACCTTTACTGCAACGAGAAATTCCCGGTTTGATGGAAGCTTCACGTAGTTTTGGGCAAAAACGTACCCCTTATGCAGCATTAAGTCGTGGTGTGGCTGGCTATATTGAGAACAGTCTGGTAATGACCCTGCCGGGAAGTCGGCAGGGTGCAAAAGAATCCCTGATCGCGGTACTTCCAGCATTGGTACATTTGTTTGATGTGCAAAAAAATATTCCACATGCGGGGGGCTATCAATGAATCAGGCACTATCGCATTCAGCCTGCGGTGCTGAGCCGGGATTGATTTCTGTTGATCAGGCGCTGCAGATGATACTGGAACAGACGCATATCCTGGCAACTGAAAGCCTGCCGCTTGCTCAGGCTCTGAATCGCTATCTGGCAGAAGTGATTGATTCGGCCATTCCATTGCCACTGTTTTCACAAAGTGCTGTAGATGGCTATGCGCTTTGTAGTGCAGAAAATGTTAGTGCTCACAGCACTTTTGAACTCATTGGAGAGATTCGGGCAGGGCAAAGTACTGAAATTGAACTGCGTCCAGGTCAGGCGGTTCGGATTTTTACCGGTGCCAGGATTCCGGCAGGAACTACAACAGTCGCCCGTCAGGAAATTGTCGAATGCCATGCCAATCAAATCCTTATCACAACAGACCTAAAACCGCATGCGGATATACGTGATGCAGGCGAGGAAATCGCACAAGGACAACGTCTGGCAGATGTAGGACAAAAACTGCATGTAGGTGCAATTGCAGCTTTAAGTATGGCAGGCGTAAAGCAGGTTTTAGTCTATCGTTATCCTAAAATTGCTGCTGTGATTACTGGAGATGAAGTGGCTTCCAGCATTGAAGACCTGAATTCCGGAAAAATCTTTGACGCCAATGCTCCGCTGATTCAGGCCTGGTTTCAATCACAGGGTCAAAACGTAGATATTCTGCATGTTTCAGATAATGAGTATGAGCTGCAAACGTTAATACATCGTCTTAAAAACCAATACGACTTCATATTGACCACAGGCGGGGTTTCGGTGGGTGATTATGATTTCATTCGTCCTGTTGCCCTGGAGCAGGGTTTTGAGCAGATTTTCTGGAAAGTGAAGCAGAAACCCGGAAAACCGATGTTATTTGCCAAGTATCGTCGAGATGATCAAGGTTACTGTTATCTCTTGGGTTTACCGGGAAATCCGGCTGCCGTTTATGTCGGGATGCAAATCTATACGGTAACTTTACTGAATGCCTTACAGGGGCAAAAGCAGCTACCTGAATGGCTTAGTGCGGTAATGACGCATGATTTGAAAGCGGATGCACGCGAACGTTTTTTAAGAATGGCTGCAGAATTTGATCAGGGCACTTTAAAACTCAAGAGCCTGGCGAAACAGCAGTCGCATATGTTGAGTAATCTGATGCAGGCCAATTGTCTGATACGTATTCCGGCAGCAACAGAAATCCAAGCCGGGCAAGTGGTACAGGGTTTGCTGATTTGAAATGCCTGTCACAATTCTCAATATTCAAGCCACGCAGAATGAGAAAGATGGATTTATTCAAAGTTCTACTCACTGGCGTGCTGTTGACTAGCCCCATGCTGTATGCCGAAACAGTTAAAATATATGCCGCAGCCAGCCTGACCAATGCGATTACTGATATTTCCAGACTATATGAGCAACGGCATCAGGACATCCAGATCGTTCCGGTTTTTGCTGCGTCTTCGGTATTGGCGAAACAAATTGCAGCGGGAGCTGAGAGTGATATCTTTTTTTCTGCAGATCTTGAATGGATGCATAATTTACTTAAAAAACAAAAAATTTCGATCGGTCAGATTCGACCTTTGCTCTTGAATGAACTTGTATTGATTAGTCCTATTCAGAAAAAAAATCATTTTAAAATGTCAGCCGACTTTAATTTTGCTAAAGCCTTTCAGGGTTATTTATGTACAGGACAAATGGAATCGGTGCCTGCCGGGAAATATGCCCAGCAAAGCTTAACCCGGTTGGGCTGGTTGAATCCGCTTCGGGGCAGAATTGTCGGTACAGATAGCGTCCGTTCAACTCTCGCATTTGTAGAACGTGGCGAATGTCAGGTCGGCATTGTGTATAGAACTGATGCCTTGATGAGTAAAAAAGTTAAAATTTCAGGAGTATTTCCAGCCAGTACACATCGTCCGATTGTGTATCCAATCGCTTTAACCCGGCAGGGCCAGAAAAATCAGGCAGCAGTCCAATTTTCTGAATTTATCCAGACGAGTCCAAGGGCCAGGCAGATTTTCCAGAAATATGGTTTTAAGCTTAAGGTAGGCTAACTGCTCATGCTTACACCAGAAGAACTGAGTGCCTTAGCGCTTTCAGCCAAAGTAGCGGGCTTTGCCACAGCGGTGTGTCTGCCATTTGCTATCGCCGTAGCATGGTTACTGGCGCGTTATGAATTCAGGGCCAAATTTCTCGTAGAGGCAATATTGCAGATGCCTATGGTGCTACCGCCGGTAGTACTGGGCTATCTTCTGCTCCTGCTATTTGGTCATCAGGGTATGCTGGGGCAATATCTACATAAATGGGGAATTCAGCTGATATTTAACTGGAAAGGTGCGGTACTGGCAGCAATGATTGTGGCATTTCCTTTAATGATTCAACCAATTCGCTTGTCTTTTCAAATGATCAACCGGCAGTTAGAACAGGTGGCAGGATCTTTGGGCGCCACACCATGGCGGGTATTCTGTAGCATTAGCCTGCCTCTGGCTTTGCCTGGAATTTTAATCGGCAGCATTTTATGTTTCAGCCGCAGTCTGGGAGAATTTGGTGCCACGATTACCTTTGTTGGCAATATTCCAGAAGAAACCCGTACCATTCCCATCGCCATTTATAGCCTGTTACAACAGCCTGATGGAGAAAGTATGGCTATGCGTTTGGTCATTTTATCTCTGATTCTGGCTTTTTCAGCCTTGATTGCAAATTACTGGATCATGCAGAAGTATCAACGTAAATTGGAGGCTTAAGATGCTGAAGTGTGATTTTCAGTTTAATTACGCAAATTTCCAGCTACAGGCCAGTCTGGATATGCAGACACAATTGATTGGTATTGTGGGAGCCTCAGGAAGTGGGAAAAGCACCTTTTTAAAAAATATTGTAGGGCTATTAAAACCATCACAAGGCTTTATTCATTTTCAGCAAAAAATATTATTTGATCATCAGCAGAAACTGAATATTCCTGTTCATCAAAGAAAAATTGCCCTGATTTTTCAGCAAGCCCTACTGTTTCCGCATCTGAATGTCATGCAGAATTTGAAATATGCAGAACAGCTAAATATAAAAAATAAAGGTCAGCAGAAATTTACGTTTGAAGACATTGTGGAGTTACTCGAATTAAAGCCACTACTTCGGCATCGGGCGCATCAGCTTTCTGGTGGACAGGCACAGCGCGTTTCTATCGGTCGTGCACTTTTATCTTCTCCCGACCTATTACTTTTGGATGAGCCTTTAAATGGACTGGATCAAAAGCTGAAAAACCAGATTTTACCTTTTCTGAAAATTGTGATTCATCAAACAGATTTACCCATGATTTATGTGACTCATCATGTAGATGAAGTGGCGTATTTACAGGCACAACTGCTGCATTTTGAAAAGGGAAAAATTATTTGATCCAGCCCTGCACCGATTTAAACCAGCAATGACTCCGGGCAGGTCATCCTATCGCTGTTTTGCTCATAATTTCTCAGAAGATATCTATTTTTCTCTCTATTTTTAAGAAAGAAAAGTCTAAATTTGAAAGTGAAATAAAAATTATTTTATATAAAAGAATAGTTTATTTTATGTTAAAAATAATCTGGCATGACCTATGCATATATCTAATTAAAGTCAAAGAAGACTCTACATTTGTATGACGGCCAATGACGTCCGTTCTGATCGTTACTGATATGCCTGGTGCATCACAGTGACTTAAATACGTTCAGTTCTGGTAAGGAAATGGCTATGTCTTCAAATACAAGTCTCAATAAAGCAACAAAAATAAGTCTATTTAACTTCAGTAGTTCAGCGATGCGGGCCTTCCATATGAGTTGGCTCGCTTTTTTTGTCTGTTTTTTTGCATGGTTTGCCTGTGCACCCTTAATGCCTGTGATTGCCGGTGAATTCAGCCTGACCAAAGAGCAGATCGCCAATATCAATATTGCCGCAGTCGCGATTACCATTCTGGTGCGTCTGATCGTGGGGCCATTGTGTGATAAATATGGTCCGCGTAAAACCTATACCGCTTTATTGATTATTGGCAGTATTCCGGTGTTTGGTGTGGCGTCGGCCAACAGTTATGAATCTTTCTTGTTTTTCCGTTTATTGATTGGCGCAATTGGTGCCAGTTTTGTCATCACCCAATATCATACCAGTATCATGTTTGCGCCGAATGTGGTGGGAACGGCAAATGCGACTACAGCAGGCTGGGGTAATGCCGGTGGCGGTGCGACTCAAGCCCTGATGCCTTTAATGCTGGCTGCTTTGGTGATGTTCGGTGTAGAACAGGCAATGGGATGGAGAATTGCGCTTCTGGTGCCGGGTATTCTGATGATCATTGTCGGTGTGCTGTACTGGAAATTCACCCAAGACTGTCCACAAGGTAATTTTAAAGAACTCCGTGCGCAAGGTATTTCTGTCGGTAGCGATAAAAAAGGTGGTCTTGCCATTCTGATGCATGCCGCACGTAACTACCGTGTGTGGATTTTGTTTGGAGCTTATGCAGCCTGTTTTGGTATTGAAATTTTCATCCATAACATTATTGCCTTGTACTTTGTCGACAACTTCCAGTTTGGCCTAAAAGAAGCAGGCATGGCTGCCGGGATTTTTGGTTTACTGGCATTGTTTGCCCGTGCCTTGGGTGGCATTGTTTCAGACAAAGTTGCGATTCAAAAAGGTCTGGATGGTCGAACCAAAGTCCTGTTTGCCTTGATCATGCTGGAAGGTCTGTTTCTTATTCTGTTTTCGCAAATGAACAGCGCGACCTTGGCTATTATGGCTATGACCATCTTTGCCTTGTTTACCCATATGGCATGTGGCGCTACCTATGCACTGGTGCCTTTTATCGACCGTGATGCCTTGGGCGGTGTGGCCGGTATTATTGGAGCAGGTGGCAATGTCGGCGCGGTGGCTGCGGGTTTCCTGTTAAAAGGCATGCTGGATATTCAAACCACTTTGATGGTACTGGGTGGCTTGGTGGTGATTGCTGCAAGTTGTGTGTTGATGATCCGTTTCTCTGTCGAGCATAAAGAAAAAGAACAGCGTTTATATGAACAGGCCGTGACTGAACGTCATCTGGCGGAAGTACAGCAATAACACAACACGCCCTGATATAAAATGAATTGACAAAAAGGATAGCAATATCCTTTTTGTTGTTTTTGCTAACGCAATAATAAAATGATGAGCTATATATTCAGGATAGGAAAATATTATTTAAAAAGTACAGAATGGTTGAATTTATCGAATAAAAGTAAAATCATTTATAGTTTATATGTTTAATTTGAGATGAAAAAATTATATATATTTTAATAATGATTTTTAAAAAAATAAATGAATTTAATAAGTGTAGATAAAATAAAAGCCATTTTAATAATGGCTTTTATGCTTATGGTGGAGGATTAATAAGTTTTATAAGGTAAAAACTTTCCGGATAATACGACGTTCACCCGATCTCCGTTTGGATTCTTCTCACGTTGAATATCCATATTGAAATCAATTGCACTCATAATTCCATCACCAAATTCTTCATGGATCAGTTCTTTAATAGTCATACCATAGACGCTGACAACCTCATACCAGCGATAAATCAGCGGATCTGTCGGCACGCTAGTTGGCAGAGAACCTTTATAGGGTACGATTTGCAGCCAGGCGATGGCTTCATCAGTCAATCCAAATATTTCACCAATTTTTTCCGCCTGTTCCTTATTAAAAGCCATCTGACCCAAACATGCGGCTGTCACCCATTCTTTAGAAAGGCCTATTGTTTCAGCGACATCTGCCCATTTGATAGACTTTAAAACTTTCGCTGAAATAATCATGTCTGTCACTTGTTGACGATGGCTAATCATAATTTTCTCCAATAGCTATATTTAAAAAATGACCGCTATAGATAATGCAGAGATTGTGCCAATATAATTATAAGGATGAAATTTTAAAATAATTTATAGGATTTTTATTAGCTATTTAAAATATATGGCATGCTATTTGCTTTAATCTATATTAAATATGGCAACGGCGCCATAACACAATTGATCTGTTTGAATAATGCAAGGCAAAGACGCCTAGGGTTGAAATAGACCTTAGGCGTTTTTTATTTGCAAACAGGCAAGTAATTTATATAAAGGGGATAAAAATATGGCTTATCTTGCTCCTGCAGAGTTTGCAAAAAAAGTGGTCGATGCCGGTGAGGCAAAACTTCATATGGCAACGCGTGATGTTTTAATTCGTGCGTTTATGGCAGGTGCAATTCTGGCACTGGCAGCAGTATTTGCCGTGACGATTGCGGTACAAACAGGGGTGCCACTGATCGGTGCGCTGCTATTTCCAGTCGGTTTCTGCATGTTATATCTATTAGGCTATGACCTGCTGACCGGGGTATTTGTATTGACTCCATTAGCCTGGTTAGACAAACGTCCTGGGGTGACGTGGGCACGTATTTTAAAAAACTGGGGACTGGTTTTTTTAGGTAACTTTGCCGGATGTTTAACCGTGGCAGTGTTGATGGCCGCAGTCTATACCATGGGTTTCGCAGCTGAACCGAATGTGGTCGGGGTGAAAATTGCCCATATTGGGGAAGACCGGACTTTGGGCTATGCCGAATATGGTTTTGCTGGCTGGATGACGATTTTTATCCGCGGCATGTTGTGTAACTGGATGGTGTCACTCGGGGTAATTGGCGCCATGATGTCAACCACGGTCAGCGGCAAATTCATCGCGATGTGGATGCCAATCATGCTGTTTTTCGCCATGGGCTTTGAACATTCAGTGGTAAATATGTTCCTGTTCCCATTTGCCATGATGATGGGCGGTGATTTCTCGATTACAGACTATTTCTTGTGGAATGAATTACCGGTGGCACTGGGGAATCTGGTGGGTGGTCTGGCACTGACAGGTTTGGCGCTCTATACCACGCATGTACGTACTGGCGATAAAAAAGAATTCTAATCTGAGCATGATGATTTATGTCTTGAGATTAAAGGGATCAATTCGATCCCTTTTTGAGTATTTAAAATGAATAAAAAATTAAAGATCAGTGTCGGGCAATATTCTTCCGCTGGAATCAAAGTACAGAATCAGGATTTCCATGGGGTCTATATTCCTGAAGGTCACGCGCTTAGCAGTAAGGGCATTGCCTGTGCAATAGCAGACGGGATCAGCAGCAGCAATGTCAGTCATATTGCAGCAGAAACTGCAGTCAGCAGTTTTTTATCGGATTATTACTCGACTTCGGAAGCATGGAGCACCCAAACTTCGGCAGCACGGGTCATTCGTGCGACCAATTCTTGGTTGTATGCACAAACCCAGCAAAGCCGCGGACGTTTTGATAAAGACCGGGGTTATATCTGCACCTTTAGTGCACTGATTTTGAAACAAAATAGGGCACATATCTTTCATGCAGGCGATAGCCGGATTTATCGCATTCAGACACAAGCCATTGAACAGTTGACGGCTGATCACCGCGTTTGCCTGTCATCAACAGAACATTATTTAAGTCGTGCACTGGGTGCCCACCATCGTATCGATGTCGATTATCAGCAGCTTGAATTATGTGAAGATGATTTCTTTATCTTGATGACGGATGGTGTCTATGAGTTTATTGATATGCAGCTCATATCGGAGATGCTGCAACAGCAACAACATCTGGATATCATTGCCAAGTCTATAGTCGAACTGGCCTTAAAGCGGGGTAGTGATGACAATCTCACCATTCAAATCATTAAAGTGGATCAACTACCAGAGGAAAAATACTTCCAGATTAAAAGTCATGTTTTATTTCCACAACAGCTAAGTCATGGTGATCTGTTTGAAGGTTATCGGATTGATAAAATCCTGCACCAAAATCATCGCAGCAGCCTCTATTTGGCGCATGATGAAGCGACACAAAATCAGTTGGTCATTAAAACCTTGTCTGTCGATGTGCAGGATGATCTCAAAGCCGTAGAACAATTTCAGTTAGAAGAATGGGTATCGAAACGCTTAAAACATGAAAATCTGCTGCAATGTTATCCGCATAAGGGCAGCAAAAAATTTTTATTTCAAAGTTATGAATACTTGCAAGGGGAAAGCTTAAGTCGCTGGCTGCATCGTCAAAAAACAGCTTTAACTTTACAGCAGTTGCTCCCGATCATTGAGCAGGTGGCCAAGGCACTGAATGCCATGCACCGTCTTGAAATGCTGCACCAGGATGTACGGCCAGAAAATGTCATGCTGCTTGAACCTGCTGATGCTTTAAAAGTGAAACTGATTGATTATGGATCGACAGCGGTCAGAGGTCTGGTTGAACTGAATCCCAAACATGCAGACGTTCCTTTGGGAACTCTGGCCTTTATGGCACCTGAGTATTTTATTGGACACTCGCCCTCAGTAAAATCAGATCAGTTCTCGCTGGCGGTGATGAGTTATTATTTATTAACCCGACAGTTGCCTTATGGGACGGACCTCGCGCGCTGCAAGACCAAAAAGGCCTTAAAGCAGGTTCGATATCATCCTCTCTATGAGTATCGACCGGATCTGCCACATGGCTTGGACGCAATCTTTAAAAAAGCGCTTTCCATTCGCCCGGAGCAGCGCTATGAAGCACTTTCAGCCTTTATATATGATCTGAAACACCCAGATATCAAATTTAAAAAATCAGTTTCACGCCCTATGCTTGAAAAGCATCCAGTCACTTTCTGGAAATCCTGCACAGCGATTCTTTTTTTGTTATTGCTCTGGGTGTTTGCACTATATTTTAGCCAATGAAAATAATCCAAATAAGCTGTTGAACGATTTTTTTTGACTGAAGTAAAAAATCAGATGTGATTTGAGCTGAGATGTAGTCAAAATATCTATTTATTCTTATTGCAGATTTTTCTATTTTTACGATGATTGACTCTGTGTTTTCGAAGATTATCCCTATAAAATAGAAAGTGCAGTTAAAATCTAAGTAAGCATAAAAACATTGGAATAATAATTGCTTATTTTTAATACCATTAGAATAAAAAGGCAGATGAGACATGAAAATTCAATTTTTTAAGCTGATTTTAATCTTGAGCAGCAGCATGGTGATGAGCCAAACCAGTCTCGCCGGAGATGGTGGCTTGCGTTTTGCTGAGAAAAATCAGGAAATAGCGGCACAAATTCAGGCCAAGAAAAAAACGGCAGAAATACAAGCGCAGTCCCTACAAGCAAAAGCCTCTACAGAAACGAAATAGTAAAATAGCACTCATCCAAGAAGGTGAGCTGTTCAGATTAGATCAGATGTATAAGATGTGGTGATGCGAAAAACTAGTCCCTAACTTTTTAATACTGAAAAAAAACTCCCCATCTATTTTAAGAATGGGGAGTTTTTTATTTTGCATCTCAGGGAAAATTACTGAATTTGTTCCTCATCCTGTCTTTCCTGACGCAGCTGATCACGTTGTCTCTGTGGATCATGAAGGCCTAATTGACCTCGCTGGATCTCACGATCCTGTTTTTCTTGAGGATCAAGTTGTTCTTCAGTGAGTTCTTCATCATTTCGATCGATTGGATTCGACATAGTCTTTCATCCTCTAAAATACTTTCTAATTTTTATTGTATGAGTGCAGCAAAATTATTCTGTGACTTTTATGCCTGAGTTAGTTTTCTATCTTGTTGCTGCTGTAAGTTTAATCAATATTTTATGGGTTATTTTAATGATGGTTAAGTTAACCAAGAAAATTAAATTAATGAAATTAAGGGAATAGTAATTTAAACCTATAAACCTAATAGTTGAATATATCTCATTATTCTGGTTTTGAAATGAGAAAAACTAAATAAAATAAGAAAAATGGGTTATGCTTAAGACAGATTAAGTGTCATCCGTCTTTTAAATTTCCGGTATTTTTCATGATAGAACTTCGCCATTTAAGAACTTTAACTGCTCTGCGGGAGCATGGTTCTCTGGTTGCAGCAGCAAGTGATTTATGTTTAACCCCATCAGCCTTGTCACATCAGCTACGTGAACTCGACCAATGGTTTGGCGTCGAAGTGGTCAATCGGCGTAGTCGCCCTGTGAGCTTTTCAAATGTTGGGGAGCGGTTGCTAAAACTGGCAGATGAAATATTACCGCAAGTTCAAATTGCACAGAGTGATATCAGCCGAATTGTGCATGGTCAGACCGGACGAATTGTTTTTTCCTCTGAATGTCATAGCTGTTTTGACTGGTTGATGCCGCTACTCAATCAATACCGGATGCAATATCCGGATGTAGACCTGGACTTTGCCTCAGGTTTTGAGTCGAATCCGCATGAATTATTGCAAACTGGAGAGTTTGATCTTTTAATTACGGCTGATCCGATTGCGCTTAAAGGCATTGAATATTTTCCGATATTTGAATACGAATCACGCTTGGTTTTATCCAATACCCATCCACTAGTACGTGCTAAAGAGATTACTGTTCAGGAACTTGCTGAAGAAACGCTAGTAACTTATCCGGTGGATAAACACCGTTTGGACATCATGTCGCGTTTGTTTATTCCAGCTAATATTCTACCAAAAGCCATTCGTACCACCGACTTGACCCAAATGCTGATTCAGCTGGTGGCAAGTGGTCGCGGGATTGGTGCATTACCCGATTGGGTGATAAATGAATATGAGCAGAAAGGCTGGGTGACATCACGCCGTTTAGACTGCGTGGCGCCTGAAGGCTTACGTCGAACTTTATACGCCGGCTATCGCACAGAAGAAAAACAGAAAGATTATTTTGAAGGCTTCTTGAAACAGCTGGATCGGTTTTCCAAAAAAAGACAGGTCTACTACAATTGATCAATGAATAGGTGAATATCTATAAGCCCGTGATTCTTAAAAATCCTGCATCGTCAGGATTTTTAAAAATTGATTGTTTTTCTCTCAAGGATTTCAATTTTTCTATAAGGTGATGAGGTTAATCTTGTCTACTTTAAATCAGAAAATATACAACTTCGGCCAACTTTCGAAATTAAAGAACTGGTTTGGTCGATTATAAATTTTTCCACTTATCACATTTTGCCAAGTGGAAATACATCTGTGCAGAATTAAATTACATATTATTAAATATCAGTTACTTAAAAATTAATTTCTTGGAACTTGTGAGGATGTGGTTTTGATCTTGCAAGTTGATTTTTAATAAAAAGATTAAATAAAATGAAAAAACATACGCTGATCAGTCAATTTTTTGGCAGAAAATAACTCCTGAAAATAACAATGTTGATCTATGCTACAGCATAATTTTTAAACTGATTTCCTCTCATAAAACGGAATCACTTATACAGGACTGTATAAAATCGCCATGCACATGACAAAAATTCCTCTCAAGAAAAGCCCGCTGAGCCTCATGATTCTGTCGATTGTCTCAGGTCATCTTTATGCTGAAACTGCCGTAGAACCGGACAATGTTCAACAGCTGAATACTATTGTGATCAGCGCTGAGCAAAATGCCAATCCGCAGCAGCAATATCAGAAAGAGCTGGCTCAGGTTTCAGGAGGAACGAATTTTATTGGCGAGCAGCAGTTAGAACAGCAGCGACTTGCCACCACGGCCGATGTGTTCCATTTACAACCCGGAATTTATGCCCAGTCTGCGGGGAATGAAGGTGCAAAAGTCTCAATCCGTGGCTCAGGCATCAACCGGACTTCGGGTGCACACGCATCCGGTACGCACGTCCTGATTGACGATATTCCATTTACCGGGCCGGGCGGTACAGCTTATGAACTGCTAGAACCCTGGTGGATTGATCATGTCGGGGTTTATCGCGGAGCCAATGGTTTTAAACAGGGTGGACTGGCCTTAGGTGGAACAATCAATTACAAATCCAAGACTGGCGTTGATCAGGATGGCTCTGAACTCAAATATGAAATGGGCAGCCATGGTTATCAAAAATATCAGTTTAGTACCGGCCGAAAGCTGGATCAGATGGATTATTATCTGGCGCTGACGGGTACCCAGTTTGACGGGATTCAGTATCATGCTGAAGGCGATGGTAAGGGTCTGGCTTTTAATTTGGGCTATCAAATTAGTCCGGATATTGAAACCCGTTTTTATGCCCGTTACCGTGAGAGCAAACATTTAACTCCAGGGCGGATTAAACAAAAAGATCTTAAAAATAACCCTGAAACGGCTGACAGTAATTTTGTAGCTATTGATGCCAAACGGATCCAGCCGGGCAGTACCTGGCTGGCCAATACCACGACATGGAATTTGCAGGATGATGCCAAACTGACCGGCAGTCTGGCTTATCATCATTATCCGCTGGATTTACGTGAAAGCAGTTATCGTACCAATGTTGATTATGAAGATATTACAGCGCGTTTCCAGTATGAAAAGCCTTACCAGTTTCTAGGTCTTGAGCATCAGGGGCGTATTGCCTTGCGCAGTACCACACACCGCCCGGACAGTGGGGTTACTGAAACTTTAAGATTTGACACTCCATCATATCCGGCAGATACAGTCACCCGCCGTTATAGCTATCGCGGTTCGGACAATGTCCTGCAATTTGATCAGGAAACCGCATTAAATGATCAGTTCAAATTAGATTTGGGACTGGCAGCGGTGTATACCCATCGGGAAAGTGAAGTGACTTATCCCGAGGCGAGCCCTGAAGTCAGTCGTTATGAATGGAATTTTGCACCGCGACTTGGGTTGACCTATCAGCCGAATGAGTTTGTGCAATGGTTTGCCAATTTAAGCCGCAGCATTGAACCGGCACATCCTTGGGCGATGGCATGGTCTTCACCGTATTATTTTGATAGTGGGGTCGCTTCTGGTCGGGTACGTGCGCCAATCTATTTGGACACGCAAACCGCCAATAGCTTTGAACTGGGTGGACGTGGACAATCAGGCTTTGGAGATTGGGCACTGAGCTACTATTATTCTAAAGTGAAAAATGAACTATTAACCTCGGAACTGATTAAAACCTATGAAGATGGATCAAATCGACCTTCAGAGCCAATTGCTGTTGAATCGAATGCGACGCCAACGATTCATCAAGGGATAGAGCTAAGTCTGGATACGCCATTGCATGAATCCCGATATGGCGAACTGCGTCTGCAACAGGCTTATACGCTTAGCGATTTCCAGTATAAAAATGATCCATTGTTTGACAAGAACCAGTTGCCGGGAATACCAAAACATCTTTATCAGGCTCAACTGAGTTATGCTTTGAATAATGGCCTCTATATTGGTCTGAATACTGAATATGCATCCAAAATGGCACACGATTATGCCAACAGCCGTTTTAGCGATGATTATCAGATCTGGGGCATTGACCTGGGCTATGCGCCAGCACATCAATCATGGAAAACCTGGATCAACTTCAAAAATATCACCGATGAGAAATATGCTGCGGTCGTGATTCCTGGTCTTAACGACGGTGGGGAAGATGAAGCTCGTTCTTCGCCAGGTGAAGGTTTCTCTACTTATGCCGGTGTGTCATTTAAATTTTAATTTTTTAAAATCAAAAAAAGAGCGGTAAAAACCGCTCTTTTTATTTATTGATAGAAAGGATTTATCAGGTTTCTAAAATTCCGGTAACGCCCGTCACAATCATATCGATGGCAATGGTACCGATTAAAAGCGCAGCAACACGACCTACAATATCGACATACAGGTCAATGTAGTTGGAATATTTATGTTGTAAATGATCATGCAGGTATTTCATCAGGATCAGCAGACTACAAGTCAGAAACAGGGTAAAGAAAATCACCAGAATGGTTTGCATTAAACTGAGCTGTATACCGGTGATCACAGATGCCGAAATGGTGCCCGGACCAATCATAAACGGCATGGCAATCGTGCCCGCCAGATGACTGGGCGCTCCACGCATCACGCCAATCGTATCAGCACCTTCAAAGACATAACGATAGCCAATCACCAAAAAGATAATACCGCCAAAAATCTGGAAGGACTCAAACCGTACATGCAAGAATTCATTAAAGAAGGCTTCACCGGTTTTTGCAAAAATCATGAACACAATAAAGCTGATCAGACTGCCCTGAATCAATGCCATGTTGAATATTTTTGCGTCGGAATTACGGATAATTCCGAGCATATAAATACTCATCAGAAAAGGATTGAGCAGGGAGAAAAACAGGGCAAATGCATTCAAACTTTCTGACATTATTGATTCCTTCCGTAGTTGAGAGATCCTAGATTTCACGATCCGGGAACAGCGGACGTTTACCTGGGCTAATACGGTTAATATGTAGATACATCATATGGCGTTCATATTTATCCAGGATGTCATTGATCACCTGTTCCTTACTATAACCGACCAGATCGTTGCCCTGAGAGCCTTCAAACAGATAACTTTCCAGACGATAGTAATAACGTTTGGTTCGTTTACCACGTGAACTGAAATTTGGCGTGTCATAGCGTACCGGCCATATTTCGTAGACAAAGTTTTCTTCTTCATCGAGCTGAATGGTCAGATCCAGATGATACAGTTCAGGTTCTTCCTCCAGCGATTTTTCCTGAATATTGACTTGAATACCTTTGTCAATTAACTCGGTTGCAACGGCCTCAATGGCTGGTTTGCAAACATTGTCCAGCATGGTCCGCGTCTGGGACAGGCTTGGATGCAGCATGACCCGGCTCAGACGCTTCTTCCAGTTCAAAATATCCACATTACCGACCACAGGTGCCGCATTCAGGCTGGTGCTTGCCTGACGAAAATCCTCCAGACGCAAGGACTTATAGAGTCCCGCCATCACAAAGAAAATGACGAAACTAAAAGGCAGACCCATAATAATTGTGGTGTTCTGTAATGCTGTCACGCCATTCGCCATGAGCATTGCCAAAGTCAGCAAACCGATGGCAATGGCCCAGAACACACTGAGCCAGCGCGGTGAATCATGCTCAATATTAGTGAATTTGGTCGTGAAATTTCCCAATACCAATGCCCCTGAATCCGCTGAGGTCACATAGAACAGCAAGCCGGTAATAGTGGCGACACCTGCAGTAAAGGTAAAGCCTGGATACTGCGCCAGCAGATCATAAAAACCATGTGCCGGATTTTCTAAAACTGTCGTAGCAAGTTGAGTATTACCATCAAAAATCACGCTGTATAAAGCACTGTTACCGAAAATAGACAACCAGGTCAGGGTAAATAACAGAGGAATAACCAAAGTCCCGGTGACAAATTCACGAATGGTACGACCACGGGAAATACGGGCCAGGAACAGACCGACAAAAGGTGACCAGGCGATCCACCATGCCCAGAAGAACAGGGTCCAGCTATTCATCCACTCTTTCGGTTGTTCAAAAGGAAAACTGGTTAAAGAAAGCTTCGGGAACTGGCTGATATAGTCACCAAAATTCTGAATCAAGGCGGCTAATAAAAACTCGGTATTGCCTACAAACAGAATGAATAGCAGCAGCCCAATTGACACATAGATATTAATCTCAGACAGGATCCGGATGCCTTTATTGACACCGGCAGTGACTGAAATAATAGTAATAATCACGGCAACGGCGATGAGTGCAGTTTGAATCCAGATATTTTCTGGTAAATCAAACAATACATGCAGGCCGTAATTTAATTGCACAACGCCAATCCCGCAGGTGGTGGCAATCCCGAAAATTGTGCCGAGTACTGCAGCCGTATCCACCGTATGGCCGATCGGGCCATTAATTCTTTTTCCAAAAATAGGATAAAGTGCTGATCGGATGGTGAGCGGTAAATTGTAGCGGTAACTGAAATAACCTAGGGCGACCCCAATCAGCGCGTACATACTCCAGCCGGTTAAACCGTAGTGAAACAGGGTCCATACCATGGACTGGCGCGCAGCTTCGAAGGTTTCACCTTCGCCTACAGGCGGATTCATATAATGGGAAAGCGGTTCCGCCACCGAGAAAAACATCAGGTCAATCCCGATTCCGGCAGAAAATAGCATCGCCGACCAACTCAGCAGGCTGAATTCAGGTTTAGAATGTTTCGGTCCAAGTTTGATTTCGCCATAACGTGAGCAGGCGATAAAGACGATAAAAACCAGATACAGCGTGGCCGCCAGCAGGTAATACCAGCTAAAGGTACGACTAACCCAGTTTAAGATATTGATAATGACTTGATTGGCTTGTTCATTAAATAAAATGGTGATGATAGAAAACAGCAGAATAAGTGTCGCCGAAAAATAAAAAACTACTTTATTCAGACCATCTCGCATCTCTTCATTTTTCTTTTGCATAAATCCATGACCATCGTTTTGTTGCCGGATGATCTACAGTGCAGTGTGATTTAAAAGCAAAAGCCTGCGGTAAAGCTTTCTTATTTTCGTGAATTACAAACTTTTGCAAATCCAAAACAAACTGCGCTGTACATCAAGGGTGAGCTGGCACTATAATTTTTATTAATTGAACGTTCAATTAAAAAAGCGTTTATGAATTGTTACCTCATTCTGCTAATTTTTTAGCAGAGTGGCTTTCTATTGTTATATCCGTTATTCAGGTTAGTCCTATGCCAAAAGTTGGTATGCAACCGATCCGTCGTCAGCAACTGATCGATGCCACCTTAGCTGCAGTGAATGAGCTAGGTTTTGCAGAAGCGTCAATTAGTCAGATTGCTCAGAGGGCAGGTGTTTCAACTGGTATCATAAGTCATTATTTTCAAGGTAAAAATGGGCTGATTGAAGCCACAATGCGTTACTTATTGCAGCAATTGGGTAAATCTGTTGCACAGATAAAGATACAGGTTGATGACTTACCGGAGCAGCGCCTGCTGGCGATCGTACGCGGTAATTTTGCTGCTCCACAAACGGACAAAGCAGCCATGAAAGTCTGGTTGGCGTTCTGGGCTAGCAGTTTGCACCAACCTGAATTACACCGTTTACAGCAAATCAATCATTACCGTTTACATTCCAATCTCAAATATGAATTCATGAAAAAGTTGAGTAAAGACCAGGCAGAGAAATCCGCTCAAGGTCTGGCAGCATTGATTGACGGATTCTGGCTAAGAGGTGCTTTGGTAAGTGGCGAAATTGATCCAGAACTGCCGATTGAACTGTGTAGTGAATATATCCGGCAACAACTCAAATAACCCATCTGCGA
The DNA here is from genome assembly GCF_024129735.1 of Acinetobacter lwoffii. Classification (GTDB taxonomy): domain Bacteria; phylum Pseudomonadota; class Gammaproteobacteria; order Pseudomonadales; family Moraxellaceae; genus Acinetobacter; species Acinetobacter lwoffii_H. Next base: position 39,382 of record NZ_JAMXXK010000010.1, read on the forward strand.
GGAAATTCCATTGACAACATTCAAACTGCAACGTCCTTATATCCATGGACAATATGTCGATGCAACATCCAATAGCACGTTTCAAACAATTAATCCTGCAACTGGCGAAATTCTGGCAGATGTGCAGGTATGTACACAAGATGATATCGATCGCGCTGTTGAATCGGCACAGCAAGGGCAAAAAGTCTGGGCAGAAATGACGGCGATTCAACGTTCCCGTATTTTGAACAAGGCTGTTGCTATTCTTCGCGAACGTAATGACGAGCTGGCTCGTTTAGAAAGTCTCGACAGTGGTAAAGCTTTCAGTGAAACATCCACCGTCGACATTGCGACAGGTGCAGATGTGCTCGAATACTATGCAGGTATTTTGCCAGCATTAGAAGGCCAGCAAATCCCGCTCAGAAGCAGTTCATTTGTCTATACTCGCCGTGAACCTTTGGGGGTGGTTGCCGGGATTGGTGCATGGAATTACCCGATTCAAATCGCCTTATGGAAATCAGCACCTGCACTGGCAGCAGGCAATGCCATGATCTTTAAAGCCAGTGAAGTGACGCCTTTAACTGCATTAAAACTGGCAGAAATTTATACTGAAGCAGGTGTGCCGCATGGTGTCTTTAATGTGGTTACCGGCAGTGGTGAAATTGGTGGTTATCTGACTTCGCATCCTGATATTGCCAAAGTGTCGTTTACCGGTGGCGTTTCTACCGGCAAAAAGGTCATGGCGCAAGCTGCAAATTCTAGCCTGAAAGAAGTCACGATGGAGCTGGGCGGTAAGTCTCCGCTGATTATCTGTGAAGATGCCGATCTAGATTTGGCGGCCGATATTGCCATGATGGCCAATTTCTATAGTTCCGGTCAGGTGTGTACCAACGGTACTCGCGTATTTGTGCCTTTGGCATTGAAAGCAGAATTTGAAGAAAAGATTTTGCAGCGTGTTGAACATATCCGTATGGGTGATCCACTTGATCCTGAGACCAATTTTGGTCCAGTGTCCAGCTTCTCTCATATGGAAAAAGTGCTGGGCTATATTGAACAGGGCAAGATCGAAGGTGCACGCTTATTGTGTGGTGGCGGCCGTGCTGAGGATGGACAGTTTGCCCAAGGGGCTTATGTCCTGCCAACCGTATTTACCGACTGCCGCGATGACATGACCATTGTACGTGAAGAAATCTTCGGTCCAGTCATGAGTATTCTGAGTTATGACACCGAGCAAGAAGCCATTCGTCGTGCCAATGATACCGAATATGGTTTGGCAGCTGGTGTCGTGACACCGAATCTGGCACGTGCGCATCGTATTATTCATCAAATCGAAGCCGGCATTTGCTGGATTAATACCTGGGGCGAATCACCGGCAGAAATGCCTGTCGGTGGCTATAAACATTCAGGTGTCGGTCGCGAAAACGGTATTGTCACGCTACAGCAATATACCCAGACCAAGTCGGTGCAAGTTGAACTTAGTCCTTTCCAGTCTGTATTTAGCGCATAAGGGAGGATTGGATGAATTACGACTATATTATTATCGGTGCAGGTTCGGCAGGGAATGTACTCGCAGCGCGTTTAACTGAAGATCCGGATGTGAAAGTCCTATTGCTGGAAGCAGGTGGGCCGGATTACCGTCTAGACTTCAGAACACAAATGCCTGCTGCATTGGCTTATCCATTACAGGGACGACGCTATAACTGGGCCTATCTGACCGATCCCGAACCTCATATGAATAATCGTCGTATGGAGTGCGGGCGCGGAAAAGGTCTGGGCGGTTCTTCATTAATTAACGGCATGTGTTACATTCGCGGTAATGCTATGGATCTTGAACAGTGGGCCAGCCTGAAGGGGCTAGAACACTGGAGCTATGCTGAATGTCTGCCGTATTATAAAAAAGCTGAAACGCGCGATATTGGCGGCAATGATTATCATGGTGATTCTGGACCGGTTTCGGTGGCAACACCTAAAAATGGCAATAATGAACTGTTCCATGCCATGGTCGAGGCAGGTGTACAGGCCGGTTATCCACGTACTGATGACCTGAATGGCTATCAGCAGGAAGGTTTTGGGCCGATGGACCGTACTGTAACGCCGCAAGGCCGTCGTTCCAGTACAGCACGTGGTTATCTCGATATAGCCAAAGGCCGGGATAATCTCACGATTATTACCCACGCCATGACCAACCGTATTCTGTTTAATCGTAATCAGGCGATTGGTGTGGAATATTTTGAAGGACAAAATACCTTACAGCCGATTCAGGTCTTTGCAGACCGTGAAGTATTGCTATGTGCAGGTGCAATTGCCTCGCCGCAAATCCTGCAACGCTCCGGTGTAGGTCCGGCCGAACTGTTAAAAAGTCTGGATATTCCTGTGGTTCAGGATTTGCCTGGTGTGGGTGAAAACCTGCAAGACCATCTGGAAATGTACCTGCAATATAAATGCAAAAAACCGGTGAGCTTATATCCGGCACTCAAGTGGTATAACCAGCCGATGATTGGCGCTGAATGGTTATTTTTAGGTAAAGGTATTGGAGCCAGCAACCAGTTTGAAGCCGGTGGTTTTATCCGCTCTTCAGATGAATTTGAATGGCCGAATATTCAGTATCACTTTTTACCGATTGCGATTAACTACAATGGCACCAATGCCATTCATGAGCATGGTTTTCAAGCTCATGTTGGTTCAATGCGTTCGCCGTCACGTGGCCGTGTTCGTCTGAAATCCAAAGACCCGTTTGAGCATCCAAGTATTCTGTTTAATTATATGAGTACCGAGCAGGACTGGCGTGAATTCCGTGATGCCATCCGCATTACCCGGGAAATTATGCATCAGCCGGCATTGGATCCCTATCGTGGTGAAGAAATCAGTCCGGGAAAACATCTACAAACAGATGCTGAAATTGATGAATTTGTTCGTAATCATGCAGAAACCGCGTATCATCCATCGTGTAGCTGTAAAATGGGTGAGGATGACATGGCGGTTGTCGATGGTTATGGACGCGTACATGAAATGCAGGGTCTGCGTGTGATTGATGCCTCGATAATGCCTTTGATCATTACCGGTAACCTCAATGCAACTACGATTATGATCGCTGAAAAACTGGCAGACCATATTCGTGGCAAACCTGCTCTTGCGCCTTCATCGGCACCTTTTTACAAGGCGCCTCGCGCTTAAATCATGGTTTTATTCCTGTCATCTGGCAAAGCAGGAGTAAAACGAATTTCAATTTTTTCCCAAAGCCGGAGATAAAACCTCGACTGCTGTCGTTTTATCTCCGCTTTACTTAATACATTTATATTTTATGAAAATATTCAATCAAACAGTGCTGTTTGGCTGTGCTGCTGTTTCAAGTTTTTACTGTTATGCCGATGATGCGGAAGTAAAACAAATAGAAGCAAGCGGAAACTTGAGTGTGGTCTCCAAATACGTCTCCCGCGGTTTGACCAATGCGCCTGAAAATGATGATGTTGCTGTACAGGCTGCATTGAATCTGGCTTATGGTAATTTTTATGTCGGATATTGGGGATCTACGCTTGGATACTCTTATGCAGAAGTGCAGGGGCGTCAGGGACATCGTTCAGACAAATTCGAGCATAACTTTCTGCTGGGTTATACCCATAGCAGCGAAAATTATGATTGGGATCTATGGAACGCAACCTATTATTATCCGGGCGGCAAGCATACTACCGGAAATGAGCTGGGTTTAAATATAAGTCGTGCATTGAATGATCAGACCAGTATTGGCGCCAGTGTATCGACCTATCTGTATGATGTGGCTTATGCCAATCAGGGCGATACTTTTTATACGCTTAACCTGAATCATCAGTTGAATGATCGCCTGAATGCCAGCGTTACGGCAGCGGGAAGCTATTTTAACGATGAAGGCAAATATGAGGGCGGTGAACTGGGCGATACCGAAAAGCAGTTTGCCTTTCGTTATGCTTCTGCCGGACTCAGTTATGCGCTTTTACCGCAGTTGAGTGTGTCAGGTGAATATATCTTTGGCGGTTATGACCGCTATGATGACAAGCAGCGTAATCTTGCAGTATTTGCACTGAGTTATGATTTTTAAAATTATGAAATCATTCAGACTAGGCGGGTGAAAATCTGCCTTATCTGCAACTTTGATTAATAGTATAAGCCATGACTTGAAGTTGATTCATGCTCCGGCAGCTCAGGAAAGACTGAGGATCTGGTTTAATCTGGCAGAATTTCAGACAAATATTATCAATTTCATAAAATAATTCTATAATAGCGCCCATTCTCGGCAGCGTTATCCAGACACTTCGTCAAATGGTATAACCTGACCATTTTCTATTTTTCATTCAAGTTCTCCTCCGTGAACCGGCTTGTATATTCAGATTCAGCATCTTATCTGTCCGTGACGGCACATAAGAATATTTAGGTATCCACATGGAAATTAAGGTCAATTATCTCGATAATCTTCGCCAGGAAGCCAAGTTCGATGACTTCACGGTGATTGCCGATCAGCCGATCCGCTATAAAGGTGATGGTTCGGCACCCGGCCCATTCGATTATTTTCTGGCGTCATCAGCACTTTGTGCGGCTTATTTTGTCAAAGTCTATTGCGCAGCACGTGACATTCCGACTGATAATATCCGCCTTTCGCAAAACAATATTGTTGATCCTGAAAATCGCTATAAACAGATTTTTAAAATTCAGGTGGAACTGCCGGCTGATATTTCTGAAAAAGACCGCCAAGGGATTTTACGTTCGATTGATCGTTGTACTGTCAAGAAAGTAATTCAAACCGGTCCTGAATTTGTCATTGAAGAAGTGGAAAGCATTGATGCGGATGCTCAAGCTTTATTGATGCCAAGTCTGGCTTCTGATCATACGACTTTCATTCCAGGTAAAGACCTGCCGCTGGAAGAAACCATTGCCAATATGTCTGCCATTCTGGCAGGCCTCGGCATGAAGATTGAAATTGCGTCTTGGCGTAATATCGTGCCGAATGTCTGGTCATTGCATATTCGTGATGCGCAGTCGCCAATGTGCTTTACCAACGGTAAAGGTTCGACCAAAGAAAGTGCGCTGGCATCTGCTTTGGGTGAATTTATTGAGCGTCTGAACTGTAACTTCTTCTATAACGACCAGTTCTGGGGTGAGGATATTGCCAATGCCGAATTTGTGCATTATCCAGATGAAAAATGGTTCCAGCCAGGTCCGAATGGCGAACTACCTGCAGAAGTTTTAGATGAACATACCCGTGAAATTTATGATCCTGAAGATGAATTATTGGGTATCCATCTTTATGATACCAACTCTGGTAATAAAGCACGTGGCATCTGCTCACTGCCATTTGTACGTCAATCTGATGGTGAAACCGTTTATTTCCCATCAAATCTAATCGAAAACCTTTACTTAAGTAACGGGATGAGTGCCGGCAATACCTTGGCTGAAGCGCAAGTACAATGTCTTTCTGAAATTTTCGAACGTGGGGTAAAACGCGAAATTCTGGAAGGTGAACTGGCACTACCGGATGTGCCTGAACATGTTCTGGCAAAATATCCAAAAATTGTTGAAGGCATTAAAGGCCTAGAAGAACAGGGCTTCCCGGTTCTGGTCAAAGATGCATCTTTAGGCGGTCAGTTCCCGGTCATGTGTGTCACCTTGATGAACCCACGTACCGGCGGTGTATTTGCCTCATTTGGTGCCCATCCAAACTTTGAAGTGGCTTTGGAACGCAGTCTGACTGAGTTATTGCAAGGCCGTAGTTTTGAAGGTCTGAATGATCTGCCAAAACCAACCTTTAGCAGTAATGCCGTGACTGAACCAAATAACTTCGTCGAGCATTTCATCGACTCGAGCGGTGTAGTGTCTTGGCGTTTCTTCAGCGCGAAATCAGATTATGATTTTGTCGAGTGGGATTTCACTAATAACGGTCAAAATTCGAATGCGGACGAAGCTCAGGAATTATTCACGATTCTGGAAGACATGGGCCATGAAGTTTATATGGCGGTGTATCAGCATCTAGGTGCAACAGCTTGCCGTATTCTGGTACCGGGCTATTCGGAAATTTATCTGGTAGAAGATCTGGTTTGGGACAATACCAACAAGGCTTTGTTATATCGTGAAGATATCCTGAATCTGCACCGTCTGGATGATGAACAATTGGAAGCATTGGTTGAGCGTCTGGAAGAAGCAGATGAGGATGACTATACCGAAATCAAAACCTTGATCGGTATCGAGTTCGATGAAAATACTGAATGGGGTCAACTGACGATTCTGGAACTGAAACTTCTAATTTATGTGGCTTTGCAGCAATTTGAAGAAGCCAAAGATCTGGTTGAGCAGTTCCTGCAGTTCAATACCAATACCGTTGAACGTAGCTTGTTCTACCAGTGCATGAATGTCGTTCTGGAAGTCATTCTGGATGATGAAATGGAACTGGAAGATTATGAACACAACTTCCGTCGTATGTTTGGTGATGCCCGTATGGATGCCGTTCTCGGTTCAATCGAAGGCACAGTTCGTTTCTATGGTTTGACCGAAACCAACATGCAGCTTGAAGGGCTGGACCGTCATCTACGTTTAATTGACAGCTATAAAAAACTGCATGCAGCACGCGCCAAGTTTGTAGCAAATCAAAAATCTTAATGAATGACTAAAATTTTTCGTCATTGGTTTTAAATTTTAAAGATGGCTTAGCTCATTTTGGTTAAGCCATTTTTATATCCAGTACGCTATAAAATCTTTTCTATTATTTCTATTCTAACTTATTAATTCCAGCTCCCGAGGGAGCTGGGATTACCTAAAAAATTAAAGTGAAGTGTTAATACTAACTGCTTCAAGAGTGGGTATATGAATGTGAGAAATAGATGTATTTTTCTCATTCACAGGAATTACCTTACATATTCGGGTAATTCGGACCACCACCACCTTCCGGTGTCACCCAGGTGATGTTCTGGGACGGATCCTTGATGTCACAGGTCTTGCAGTGCACACAGTTGGCTGCATTGATCTGGAAACGCTTGGAACCGTCATTATTTTCCATAATTTCATAGACTCCCGCCGGGCAGTAACGCTGTGCAGGCTCGTCCCATGTCGGCAGGTTGACTTCCACCGGAATAGAGGCATCGGTGAGTTTTAAATGCGCTGGCTGGTTTTCTTCATGCACGGTATTCGATACAAACACTGAAGACAGACGGTCAAAGGTCAGCTTGCCATCCGGTTTTGGATAGTTTGGCTTGAAGTTCACTTCATCGACGGTTTTTAATGCCTTGAAGTCAGGCAGCAGGTCATGCAGGGTGAACGGAACTTTAAACACGTTCTGGTCGATAAAGTTAAAGGCACCACCGATCCATTGACCGAACTTGTGCATGGCAGGACCGAAGTTACGCGAGTTATAGAGTTCTTCTTTTAGCCAGCTGTTGTTAAACTTGTCAGTATATGCGGTGAGTTCTTTCACAAAGAAATCTTCACCCTCTACAACACGTGCCACCGCCAGATCACCGCCTTTTTCTACACCGGCAGCAATCGCTTCAAACACCGCTTCACCGCAGAGCATGCCGGATTTCATCGCCGTATGAGAACCTTTGATCTTGGCAAAGTTCAGGAAGCCCGCATCATCCCCAATTAACGAGCCACCCGGGAAGGTGAATTTTGGTAGTGAGTTAAAACCACCTTTGGTCACGGCACGCGCACCATAAGAAATACGCTTACCACCTTCCAGATACTGCTTGATCAATGGATGGGTTTTCCAGCGCTGCATTTCCATGAAGGGATACATATGCGGGTTGGTGTAAGACAGATCTACGATCATGCCCAGAGTCACCTGGTTATTCTCAGCATGGTATAACCACCAGCCACCTGAAGAACCAGTTTCATTTAGTGGCCAGCCGGCACCGTGCATCACCAGACCCGGTTTGTGCTTGGCAGGATCGATTTCCCAAAGCTCTTTAATGCCGATACCGTAATGTTGTGGATCCGCATCCTTGTCCAGGTTGAATTTCTGGATCAGGCGCTTACCAAGATGACCACGGCAGCCTTCAGCGAAAATTGTGTATTTGGCATGCAGTTCATAACCCGGGGTAAAGTTATGCGTTGGTTCGCCATCTTTACCAATACCCATATCACCGGTTTGGATGCCTTTGACTGTACCATCGGCATGATACAGAATTTCAGACGCGGCAAAGCCTGGGAAGATCGACACTTCCAGTTCTTCGGCTTTCTGGCCTAACCAGCGCACCACGTTGCCAAGCGAGATGACATAGTTGCCATCATTATGCATGGTTTTAGGCACCATCCAGTGCGGTGCTTCCTGTGATTTTTCATCTGACAGCAGGAAGAAGGTTTTATCTTCAGTCACCGGGACATTCAGCGGGGCACCCTGTTCTTTCCAGTCCGGGAACAGCTCGTTCATGGCACGCGGTTCAAGCACAGCACCAGACAGAATATGTGCACCGACTTCGGAGCCTTTTTCTACGACACAAACGGACAAATCGTTTAAGTTGTTTTCAATTGCAAGTTGACGGATTTTGATCGCAGCAGAAAGACCCGCAGGGCCTGCGCCTACGATGACGACGTCAAACTCCATCGATTCTCTTGTTATATCTTCCATAATATAAAATTCAATTTCGCTATACGATATTTATAGCATTATCTAAATCGGTTATGAAGCTTATTTTTGATCTTTTTATTTGAAATAGGACTTTATCTTTTTTAAATCTTATCTATTTCGCAGCATTAAAAAGGTTTGCTGAGAATTCTGGATAAAGGAAGAAGATGTGTAGATTGGGTATTCAATAAAAAGAGCGACTTAATGTCGCTCTGATAATTAATTTTTTTATATGTTATTGAGATTCATTGCAATATTATTCACCATGTGAATCAGACGCGGTCCAATTTCATTTTCCAGTTTTTCCTGATTTAACAGATAACTTGGGGCACCACAGTTAAACGTTAATATCCCATGTTTGGGGTGAACCAACGGAACTGCCACGGAATTCACATCTTTTGCCCAGTCACCTAAAGACAGACAATAGCCATAATCCTGATAATCACGGATTGCACGTTCCAGATTACGCTTGATGGTTGGCCACTGATCTTCGTTTCTTTTCTTGATGGCATCAAATAAATATTCGCGTTCCTTCACATCCATCGCTGCCAGACAGGCCCGTCCCATGGCACTGCTATGAATCGGTAAAGTCGAACCGACAGGGCGGCGCATGGTTAGCGTCGATTCTGTATGTACCACTTCCAGATAAATCATGCTCAAACGGTCACGGGTAGCCATTGCCACAGGGGCTTGGGAATAGCGTGACATTTCTTCCATAAACGGATAAGCCTGAGTCCGCGCAGAAATATTACTCAAAGCTGCATAACCCAAAGCCAATACGCCAACATCCAACAGATATTTCGTGGTATTCGGTAGTTGTTTTAAATAACCTAAAGAAACCAGGGTGCTGGTAATACGGGCCACAGTTGGCTTGGGTAAGTTGGTTAATTGTGCAATTTCCTGATTGCCAAGCAATTGATTGGTCGCTGAAAAGCAACGCAAAATTTCTAATCCACGCGCAATAGATGCAATAAATTGAGGATTATTTTCTCTATGAATATGTGAAATCGGATCTAAACGGATTTCATCAAAGTTGGGAATTTCACCAGTTTTATTTTTTGTCATGGTCAGGGCAATTAAAGTTAAATTAATGAATATGATAGCAACATAATTTCACGATACAAAATAAAACACTTCTACAAAAGATAAAATATAAGAAAAAGTGCCGAAATTATTTGTAGTCGGAAAGAATTCTGTTACCCAAGTTTAAAGACAACATAAAATCATCTAGTTTTTTAGGTTTAATACGTAGCCAACACATTTAAAAAGTTTCGATTTCTCCGAAAGAGTCAGTGACCGATAAGTATTACAGCAAGAAAAAAGGTTTAATTATCTATTCAAAAAAACTGATAAATAAAACAATCATTCATTAAAATATTTCGTATCGTGAAATTAAATATTAAACACAAATCAACTGGAATACCAGAAAAATTTCATTTTTTAGTTAAAACATAAAATTTTTAATAATTTCACTTGCTCAAAATGATTTTTTATGATTATTTATTTCGCAATACGAAACAAAAATAAAGGTAAAGGAATTTACCTAAATTATATCCATGGAGATTCATATGATTCGTGATCCGGAAATGCTAGACCAACTTCTGTCAACGATTCGCGATTTTGTAAAAAATGAACTGGTGCCTCTTGAGCATGAAGTAGAAGAGAACAACGCCATTCCTGAACATATTGTGGAACAGATGAAAGAATTGGGCTTGTTTGGCCTGACGATTCCAGAAGAATATGGCGGTTTAGGCATTACCATGGAAGAAGAAATTCTGGTGGCGATGGAATTAGGTCATACATCGGCTGCCTTTCGCTCTTTAATTGGTACTAACAACGGCATTGGCTCAAGTGGCATTGTAATTGATGGTACAGAAGAGCAAAAACAGAAATATTTACCGCGTTATGCAACAGGCGAAATTATTGGTTCATTCTGTTTGACCGAACCGGATTCCGGCTCAGACGCTGCTGCTTTAAAAACCAGTGCAGTCAAAGACGGCGATTATTATATTTTAAACGGAACTAAACGCTTTATCACCAATGCACCACGTGCCACGACATTTACCGTGATGGCACGTACCAATCAAGAGATTAAAGGTGCGAGCGGTATTTCAGCATTTCTAGTCGAAGCAGGCACACTTGGTTTAAGCCTAGGTAAAATTGACAAGAAAATGGGCCAACATGGTTCCTATACCTGTGATGTAATTTTTGATAACTGTAAAGTACATAAAGATCAGCTGATTGGCGGTGTAGAAGGGATCGGCTTTAAAACAGCAATGCGCGTTCTGGATAAGGGCCGTCTGCACATTGCCGGTTATAGCGTCGGCATGGCTGAGCGCATGCTAGAAGACGCACTTAACTATGCAGTGGAACGCAAACAGTTTGGTCAGCCCATTGCGAATTTCCAGCTAATTCAAGGTATGTTGGCAGACTCCAAAGCCGAGATTTATGCAGCCAAATGTATGGTGCTGGATGCTGCACGTCTGCGTGATGCTGGCCAAAATGTTACGACTGAAGCCTCTTGTGCCAAAATGTTTGCAACTGAAATGTGTGGTCGAGTTGCTGATCGCTGTTTGCAGATTCATGGCGGAGCGGGTTATATCAGTGAATATTCAATTGAACGTTTCTACCGTGATGTGCGTCTGTTCCGTTTATATGAAGGAACGACACAAATCCAGCAAATTATTATTGCGCGTGAAATGATTAAACAAGCAACCGCCTGATCTCATAATTTTAAAATAAGGAAATATTAAAATGACGACAAAAATTAGATTTGATTGGCAAGACCCGTTTTTAATAGAACAGCAACTGACATCAGAAGAGCGCATGATTCGCGATGCAGCGGCAGCGTACTGTCAAGACAAACTGATGCCGCGTGTACTGGAACAGTTCCGTCATGAAAAAACCGATCCGGCTATTTTCCGTGAAATGGGAGAACTGGGTTTACTCGGTCCAACCATTCCGGAACAGTACGGCGGTGCAGGTTTAAATTATGTCAGTTATGGTCTGATTGCGCGTGAAGTTGAACGTGTCGATTCAGGTTACCGTTCAATGGCCAGCGTACAAAGCTCTCTGGTGATGGTACCCATTAATGAATTTGGTTCTGAAGAGCAAAAGCAGAAGTATTTACCAAAATTAGCAACCGGTGAATATATTGGTTGCTTCGGCTTGACCGAGCCGGATCATGGTTCGGATCCGGGCAGCATGATTAGTCGTGCTAAAAAAGTCGAGGGTGGTTACCGTTTAACTGGCGCAAAAATGTGGATTACCAATAGTCCGATTGCCGATGTATTTGTAGTTTGGGCCAAAGAAGTTTCTGCCGAAGGTAATATCGGTGACATTCGTGGCTTTATTTTAGAAAAAGGCTGGGAAGGGCTTTCTGCTCCAACGATTCACGGCAAGGTGGGTCTACGTGCCTCAATCACCGGTGAAATTGTAATGGATAACGTCTTTGTTCCAGAAGAAAATGCATTTCCGGAAGTTCGCGGTTTAAAAGGGCCTTTTACCTGCTTGAATAGTGCACGTTACGGGATTGCCTGGGGTGCCATGGGAGCTGCAGAGTTCTGCTGGCATACCGCACATCAATACACCATGGACCGTAAACAGTTTGGTCGACCACTCGCTGCGAATCAGCTGATCCAGAAGAAACTGGCAGATATGCAAACTGAAATTGCACTCGGTTTGCAGGTGGCTTTACGTTTTGGCCGCATGAAGGATGAAGGCATTGCTTCAGTTGAAGGTACATCACTGATCAAGCGCAACAACTGCGGCAAGGCACTGGATATTGCCCGTTTGGCCCGTGACATGATGGGTGGAAATGGCATTAGCGATGAATTCGGTGTAGCCCGTCATCTGGTTAATCTGGAAGTGGTAAATACCTATGAAGGTACCCATGATGTACATGCCCTGATTTTAGGTCGTGCACAAACCGGAATTGCAGCCTTTTGCAACTAAACCTGACATCAACTTCTAGCCAGCATTGCTGGCTAGATTGTTTTCGGGGTTAAGAATCGCGGCTTAATCACATCTTTCAATGTATTGCTATGTGATTTCTATAGAGCAACTTTATCAAAAACTTTGAAAATCATTTTTATACCACCTGGTTCAAGCGTGGTAATGATCAGTAAATATTCTATATTTCACCTAAATAATTAAGTGAAATATGCATTTTAAAAAGGCACAGGAGTGCCGAAAAGTAGAAAGAGCATTATGGATACGATCAGTTCACAACAACACCCAGTGGAAGGTGGAAACGAACCCAAGCAAAGAGTCTGGATTCTGGCCTTTATCTTCTCATTTTTAGCATTATTGGTTGATGGTGCTGATATTGCGTTATTAGCCTACAGTCTGACCAGTCTGAAACAAGAGTTTTCATTAAGTAATATGCAGGCCGGTGCCTTAGGGAGCTGGACGCTTGCAGGCATGGCTATCGGCGGTTTTTTTGGTGGCTGGGCATGTGACCGTTTTGGCCGGGTTCGTGTGATCGTCATTGCCATTGCATTATTTTCTTCATTAACTTTCTGGTTGGGATTCGTGGAAAGTTATGATCAGTTCAAATGGCTGCGCTTTACGTCTGCGATTGGACTAGGTGCTCTATATATTGCCTGTAATACACTCATGGCAGAGTATGTACCCACCAAATATCGCTCTACAGTATTGGCAACGCTCATGACTGGCTGGACTTTAGGCTCGGTGGTCGCAACTGTTCTGGCTGGATGGCTGTTGCCTGAATTTGGCTGGCGATACCTCTATTATATTGCCATTATTCCAATTGTACTGGCCTTCGCGATGTACTTCTTGGTGCCTGAACCGAAAGCCTGGTTAGATGCGCGTCAAGCACGCCTGGATGCAAAAGCCAGTGGCATTGTGCAGGAAAAGCCCAAGAACACTTTCAAAATGATTTTTGAAGATGCACTCAGCCGTCGCATGTTTATCCTCTGGTCCTTCAGTACCGCATTTTTACAGTTTGGCTATTATGGAGTCAGCAACTGGCTACCGGCCTATTTAGAGACTGATCTGGGAATCAAGTTTAAAGAAATGACCATGTATATGATCGGAACTTTTCTGATCATGATGTGTACCAAAGTCATTGCCGGTTTTATCGCTGACCGGATTGGCCGCCGTGCGGTATTTGCTTTCGGTACCATGGGTACTGCGATTTTTATCCCTGTGATTGTCTTTGGTAATACGCCAGATAACATTCTCTGGCTGATGTTATTTTTCGGTTTTCTCTATGGTATTCCATACGGTATTAATGCGACTTACATGACAGAAAGCTTCTCCACCAAAGTACGTGGAACAGCAGTAGGTGGTGCATATAACGTGGGCCGACTGGGTGCGGTGTTTGCACCTCTTACGATTGGCTATTTTGCTCAAGGAGGCTCAATTGGTACCGGCTTACTGATTATGGGCATTGCCTATTTTCTTTGCGGCCTGATACCCGCTTTCTTTATTAAAGACCGCTTATTTGATCCACAAAAGGCAGATTAATCTGCACTCGTAATATAGATAGAACATGCTAGGAAGCAATATGATGAATAAAATCACGCAGGATATCGAGACGGTACTTAAGCAAATTCCTGATGGTGCACACATTATGACCAGTGGTTTTGGCCTGGCAGGTCAGCCGGTAGAATTAATCGAAGCATTAATTGACTTTGGTCCTAGAGACTTAACCATTATTAACAACAATGCAGCTTCTGGAGATCGTGGTCTAACCAATCTGCTGTTGTCTGGACTGGTTAAAAAAATGATCTGTTCATTTCCACGGGCCAATAACTCAACAGTATTTGAAGATTTGTATAAAGCAGGAAAAGTTGAGCTAGAACTGGTACCACAGGGTAATCTGGCCTGCCGTATTCAGGCAGCCGGTGCTGGCTTAGGGGCTGTTTTTACTCCAACCGGTTTTGGTACCAAGATAGCTGAGGGTAAAGAAACCCGAAATATCAATGGAAAAGATTATGTGCTGGAATATCCGATACATGCTGATTATGCCTTGGTTTATGCCAATCAGGCAGATCAGTGGGGCAACTTGACCTACCGTAAGGCAGCACGGAATTTTGGTCCGATCATGGCCAAAGCAGCAAAAACCACCATTGCACAAGTCCATCAAGTTGTGGAACTGGGAGAACTTGATCCAGAGATCATTGTAACGCCAGGAATTTTTGTACAGCATGTGGTCAAGGTTGGAGATATTAAATAATGAATATTCAAAAACGTAGTCGTGAACAGATTGTAGCTAAAGTTGCACAAGACATTCCAACCGGCTCTTTTGTAAATTTGGGTATTGGTTTACCGACACGCGTAGCAGGTTATTTAAAACCTGAACAAGGAGTAATTCTACACTCGGAAAATGGCGTTTTAGGTTTTGCTGCATTGAGTGATCCTGAACAGGCAGATGATGATCTGATTAACGCCGGCAAAGAACTCGTAAGCATGTTGCAAGGTGGCAGTTTTATGAATTCTGCCGACTCTTTCGATATCATGCGAGGCGGGCATCTGGATATCTGTATCATGGGGGCTTTTCAGGTCGCTATTAATGGTGATCTGGCGAACTGGCATACCGGTAATGCTGATGCTGTACCTGCTGTAGGCGGTGCGATGGATCTGGCAGTGGGTGCTCGCTGTGTCTATGTTTGCATGGAACATGTGACCAAAAACGGTGAGGCAAAAATTGTTGAAGAACTGACTTATCCTCTAACAGGTAAACATTGTGTCAACCGTATTTATACCGATCTCTGTGTGATTGAATTAAAAGACAACCAGGCTCAGGTTATTGAAATAGTGGATGGCTTAAGTTTTGAAGAATTGCAACGGCAGACTGGCTGTAAATTAGTGGACTGTCGTCAACAAGCAGCCTAAAAATAAGTCCGTAATATTCTGATTGAGTAAAAGTATAGTTTTAGA
The DNA here is from genome assembly GCF_024129735.1 of Acinetobacter lwoffii. Classification (GTDB taxonomy): domain Bacteria; phylum Pseudomonadota; class Gammaproteobacteria; order Pseudomonadales; family Moraxellaceae; genus Acinetobacter; species Acinetobacter lwoffii_H. Next base: position 54,848 of record NZ_JAMXXK010000010.1, read on the forward strand.
TCACAGCTTCGGCTGTGATTTTTAAATTTTAGAATTATTATCAAATACACGTAATATTGACCATATTTCCGTATTTTAAAGATATAAATACAAACTTTTGCTAATGATTATTTTAATAATAAGTCTAAAATGTTAACAAGCTAAGGAAGGTGATAGTCTGAATGAATAATAATTGTGATGATCAAGAAATTTTTCATATTTTTAATCTGATTGGTCGCCATACTGAACTTAAGCCTATCCTCGATGTCATTAGCCAGTGGCTTGAATCGCGCATTCCAGATGCGCTTGTCACCATTATGCTCTATCAGGATGACACCCAAACTTTAAATGTTATAAGTGGCAAACAGCACTTTTCAAAAGAGTACTGTAATGCTATTCAAGATTTGAAAATTGGGCCAAATCAAGGATCGTGTGGCGTAGCTGCTTTCTTACGTCAGTTGGTCATTAGTCCGAATTTAATGAAAGACCCAAACTGGCAGTCTTACCGTGCTTTGGTAAATGCAGAAAAATTGTCTAGCTGCTGGTCTATGCCGATTATTAATGCTTCAGATATTTTGTACGGAACGTTTGCCACTTATTATCGAACACCGAAAATACCGACTGAACATCATATTCAGCTTTTACAGCAAGCGGCAAAATTAGTTGCTCTCGCAATTGAGCTTGATCAGGAACGTCAAAAAAGACATGAGCTTAATGAAAAATACAGCTCATTTTATACCTATCATCCAGATATTATTTTTGAACTTGACCTACAGGGACATGTGCTTAATACCAATATTGCTTGCGAAGAAATTACAGGTTTTTCTAAAGCGCAAATCTATGGTCAGCACTATTGTGCCTTCATACCGCCCGAATTCCATGAACTTGCTAACGTTTCATTTTCAGAAGCGGCGCAAGGTAAATCTCAACATTATGAACTTCCAATTTATAATGTTGCAGGCGATATCTTATGGCTGGATCTGACCAATTTACCGATTATTCAAAATCAGAAAGTCACCGGTATTATTGGCATTGCCCGAGATATTACTGTATCGCGTGAAAACAAGGAGTCTCTACGATTATTAAAACGGGGGGTAGAGGCCAGTCCGAATAGTCTTTTTATTACCGATGTCTCTGAAGAAAGGCTAATGGTGTATGTAAATCCGGCTTTTCTAAAGCTCACCGGTTATACAGCAGCAGAAGTATTAGGACAAAGCTGTTTTTTCTTACAGGGTCCAGATACTGATCCGGATCAGATTGCATTACTCAAGCAAGCGGTCAAAGAACAAAAAGAAATTCAGGTGACTATAAAAAGTTACTGTAAAGATGGTAGCTGGTTCTGGAATCGTTTAACTATAGGTCCTATTTTTGACCAGACAGGAACCTGCACCCATTTTTTGGGGATTCAGGAAGATATTACCCAGCAACGTATTCACGAAGAATATATTCAACATCAGCATACTCATGATCATTTAACCGGTTTACCGAACCAGCATGCATTCAAACAGATTCTGGAAAATATTTTTGAAGTACAGCACGAGAGCTCACAACCTTTAGTCTTGCTGTATATAGATCTGGACGACTTTAAAAATATCAACGACAGCTTAGGTCATCTGGTGGGTGACCAGATTCTCAAAAGTGTGGGCGAGCGGCTGCAAAAATTTGTTCAAGGCAATAATGTGCTATGCCGCTTTGCTGAAGATGAATTTATTTTACTGCTCTCAGGGACAGATGAGCACACTGAAGTCGAGGCGATCGCCGGAGAAATTCTTGATCTTCTTTCCATGCTGTTTATCGTCGATCAGTACAAAATCCATTTAAGTGCCAGTATTGGTATCGTGGCAGATGACAGTTCAATCCATCATTCTTCTGAATTGATCTATCAGTCTGTTTTGGCGATGCAGGAAGCTAAAAGACAAGGTCGTAATATGTGGCAGTGGTATGAAAAAAACAGAATGCAACATGTCGCAGAAATAGACTATACGAATCTGCGTCTGGAACTCATGGAAGCGATCAATCAGGAAAATTTTGACCTGTTCTATCAGCCGTTGATTCATCCTGAAACTGGACTGGTAACAGGTGTAGAAGCTTTAATCCGTTGGTGCCATCCACAGCAGGGTTATATTTCCCCAGCGATTTTTATTCCACTTGCAGAAAGAACCGGGCAAATTATTAGCGTAGGTCAATGGGTATTGGAAAAGGCCTGTCTAGATATTGCGGAGTGGAACAAGACGCACAATAGCCAGATCACAGTATCGGTGAATATTTCTCCTTTGCAATTCCGTAGAGCAGGCTTTTTGCAGGTACTTGAACATGCGCTTGAACTCAGTCAATTACCGCCGGAATTACTTAAAATTGAAATTACGGAAGGTGTCATCATTAATGGTGCAGATCGAACGATAGAAATTTTGAAAGCAGTACGTGCTTTAGGTGTACAGGTTGCCATTGATGATTTTGGTACAGGTTATTCGAGTCTCAGTTATCTGCGTCGCTTGCCGATTAATCAAATCAAGTTAGACCGTAGTTTTATTGAAGAGCTGACCCTCGATGGTCAGGATGCTGCAATTGTGCAATCGATTATTCACTTGGCACATCAGCTGGATTTGGAAGTTGTCGCGGAAGGGGTCGAAACTTTAAGTCAGGCCAGTTTGCTCTATCAACAGGGTTGTGATCTGCTACAAGGCTTCTTTTATGCAAAACCTGCGCCTTTAACTGAATTGAAGCCTGTTTATCTCGCAATGGAAAATAGTAAATTGAATTAACTCTAAAAAATTAAGATATCAATAATTTCGACCGCTCTTCAGATAGAAGGGAAACGATAAACAGACCTCAAGAGTTTTCCTATTTTATGAGCGTATCATCTCTATAATTTATACTCAGTATAGAAAGTGGAATAAAAAATAGATTTTTAACCCCCCAAAGGTTTTTAACAGTATCTAAGGCTCAGGCTGAATATTGGCTAAATTTCTTTCTTGGTTTAAATCATAATAGTTAATCACAAAGATCAATAGGGCAAAAATAAAACCTAAAATGACGCAGGCAGACCAGCCATAGCTTTTCCATAAATGCAGCGATAAAAATGCACCCAGACCGGCACCAGAAAAATAACAGGTCATATAGATGGCATTAATCCGCGAGCGAGCCTGCATTGAAATTCGATAGACCAGATTCTGGTTCAGGACATGCAAACAGGAAATTCCGAAATAAGCCAGAATCAAGCCCAGGATATAAATCCATAAATAATTTTGGGCAAAGAATAAGGGAATCCAGGCCAGAATCAGTCCACATGTGGCTAGGTGCGCAATCCATTTTTCCCGATGCCTGCCAATCATTTTACCGGTCCACTGAGAGGACCAGATGCCGACCACTCCCACAATGCCCATGAGGCCAATCTGGAAATCGTTAAAATGATAAGGTGCTTCAGCCAGAATAAAAGTCATGGTAGTAAAGATAATACTCAGCATGCCAAAGCCCAAGCCGCCGATCATACTCCGCCTGATCAGCATGGGTTCTGTTCGGGCAAAGGTAAATAGTGAGCGATAAATTTGCAATATATTCATCTGTAACTGGCTCTTGGCACTCGGCAACTGGAACCACATGGCCAGACTTAGCAGAAGAATTGCACAACCACTAAATAGGTATACCGCATGCCAGGACCATAAAGTAGAAATCAGTCCGGCCACGGTACGGGCAAACAGAATACCAACCAGAACACCACTCATGAGCAGGCCAATGACTTCGGCACTTTTATCACGTTGCGACAGGCTGGCGGCAAAAGGAATCAGAATCTGGGTGGTAATCGAACAAAAAGAGGCGAGCAGGGTAAAGCCATACAACATATGCAGATTGGTACTGGCTGAAAGCCCAATAAGCGCCAGTCCGGTACACAACATCAAACTACAGATATACAGCCGTTTTTCAAACAAATCACCCAGAGGGACAAACAAAAATAATCCGGTGGCATAGCCAATCTGGGTCAGTACTACAGTCCAGCCAGACTGAGCCACACTGATTTGCAGATCCTCTGCAATAGAATAAATCAGGGGCTGGTTAAAATAGTTACAACCTGCGCAGAGTGCGCAGGTCATTGCCATCATGAACATGAAACGGCGTGAAATTTGCCCTTGGGCTGACATCCTTGTCTCCTGAGGCTTTAAAAACTATAGTTAGCAGAGAAGTTGATACGTGAAATATCTGCTTCCTTATTGTCAAAGGTTTCACGTTTGCCATGATGATATTCTGCACCCAGATTAATCTTTGGAACAGGAGAATAGATCACGTTGGCCACATAGTCGGTTAAGCGCTTATTGGTTTCAGGATTCGCGCGTGCATAGTCGCTGGAATCATCAAAATCAACAACGCTGGCATTAATACTACTCCGTAGTTTTGGCGTAAATTTATGCGTGAAGCCAATATTTATACTATTGAACTCATTGAGCAAAAGTTCATTATTGATTGGATCGACTGAATAATCGCCACCCCAGGCAGCACCATCGGTTGTTGAACCTTGAGTCAAGAAAGCTGCAATACGCTGATCACCGACCATATGGAAATAGTTACCTTGAATCGAGTTTTGATCATCTAAACGGTAACGTCCACCAACTCCCACACCCCAGCCAACTTTCTCGATATCGCCTGTCGCAATCTGTGCCTGCTTTTGATTGACAAAGCCTTGAGCTAATAAATGAAGAGGGCCTGATTGATGAACATATTTAGTGGTTAATGCAGGAAAAGCAGAAGAACGATCGCCACCGGCCATATATTCCAGACCGACATTCCAGGTATTTTCTGGATCAAGTTTAAAAGCATAGCTCACCTGAGGTGTACGTAAGACTGATCCACCCAAGAACAAGCTGTAATCGACAGCTTCAGTGCTAATCTCTGGTGTAGACATCAATGACCAGGCCTGACCAAATGTCCAGTTATAATATTTTAAATGTGCATGACGGATACGTAATCCACCATCGCCTTTACCATTGTTGGTCCAGAAGTCGGCTTCTAAACGAGCAGAAACATTCGGGTTTCCACCTAGATCTTTGGCTAGAAAACCAATTCGGCTGGCAGCCGCAGTAAAATCGGAACGTACAGAATCCGGTTCAGTAAAAGGTACTTTATTAATCTGGTTAATGGTACGGCCACGGGCTTCAGTAGTACTTTTGAAATCGACTGCACCATCAAAGCGGATCAAACCATAAACATCGACATTGTCAACCATTGAACTCAGGGTTTTAGAGTCTTGCGCTTTGGCTTCTTCCTGCTGGGTCTTTAGCGCGAGTTGCTCTGCTTTTTGTTGTTCTAGTTCTGCCTGGATTTGCTTTAACTGTGATTCTAAAAACTGCATCCGGTCTTCAGAAGCTTCTGCTGAAAATGCCTGTGCAGAAGCAATACTGCATAATGTTGCTAAAACTAATTTTTTCATTTCTTAATCCCTGAAGAAACTTTTAATTCTGAATGAAAGGAAACCTTTCTATACGTATGGTCAATATTTGGAGAAAGAGGAAGGCAGCGATTTGACCTGCCTTCCGAAGTGGGGTTTATTCTGCTTTTTGCGGATCGTATAAACGGTCTTTAATAAACAGGGCAGGAATCAAACCGCATAGGAAGTATGCTGCACCCATTACCAACAGACCTGTACCAATCGAACCATGCATCGCAAGATAACCAATCGTAATTGGAGCGAAGATTGCACCGATACGACCAATATTGAATGCACCACCCACCGCTGTACCACGAACACCAGTCGGGAAACTTTCGGTTAGATAGGTTGCATTGATAGCATATGGAATACCGTACAGGAAGCCGAAGATTAGCATCAGTACGCCAATGTTATCGGCATTATGCATATACACCACGACAGGGATAAACAGAGCCGTTCCCATGGTGCCGAAAGCAAATACAATACGGCGGCCAATTTTATCAGCAACATAACCTGCAATAATTTTAGCAAAAATCATGGTGACAAACGTACCCACCATATACAGGGCCATTTCTTTAAACTTGATGCCTAATTCAGCTTCAAGATAACTTGGCAGCCAGTTACTTACACCGAAATAACCGAATAGCAAGAAACCAGAGCTGAATGACCATAAGATAAACATTCTGCCATGGGTTTTGTCTTTAAGAATGGTGATATATGGATTGCCTTTTTTCGCATCGTTATCCACGATCTGACCAGTTCTTTTCAGTTCACGAACACGTTTCCATGACTCTGGCTCAGGCACCATAAAGTGCATCAGAATACCGAGCGCCAATGGAGCAATCGTAATCCAGTACAGCATACGCCAGCCAAACTCAGGAATGATCCAGCCTGAAATCATGGTAATGACCAGAGAACCTAAAGTGAAACCAGTCATCAATGTTGCCAGTACAGTAGTACGGTATTTGGTCGGTACGTATTCTGACATCAGGGTATTACAGGCAATATATAAACAGCCTAAACCCAAGCAAGAAAGAGTACGTAAAATTGCAAATTCAGTATAAGACTGAGCAAAACCTGAGTAGGCTGACAAGATCGAGAAGGCGATGGTGGCCAGTACAATGACGCGGACACGTCCAAATTTGTCGCATGCCCATCCACCAATAAAACCTCCTATCCCCATACCCAAAAGAGAATAACTTCCTAAAGCACCAGCCTGTACAGAAGTTAGTCCCCATTCAGCTTTCAGACTGGTCAGGCTGAAAGCCAGAATCCCGATATCTGCACCGTCACAGAGCAAAATCAGAAAAGCAAAGACAAAAGCCGTCATCCATAGACGTTTTGGCGCCTGTTTGATGGTATCCGTGGAGGAGACATCGGTTTTATTGTCTCCTGTTACGATGGTATCGCTTGTCATTTTTATATCCTCTATATATTAAAAGTAGCATTTCCTCTGCTACCGCTAAATCCATTTTTCTTCCTCACGGAAACATTTTCCTGATCTAACAGACTTGCTCTGCATACAACAGCCGCTGCATTTACTATCAGGCTACATTCGATTTTTCACGCTTTACGCTAAATCAAAATCATCTCATTGCTGGAAAATTTGATTTCGTAAATTAATTTTAAGTTCTGCCTTATGGCGATTATTCATTTAAATGAATAATCAGATTACATTTAAAATACTTAATTCCGTATTGCGAAATCAATTAATCATAAAATAACCAGATGAACAAGAGTTTTTACTCTATTTTTAGTAAAAAATAACTTTTTTGAATTCTGAAGTTAAAAATCCTTGATTTATAGCTTGAGAAACCTTAGTTTTATATAAAATAAAATTTCGCTATACAAAATAAATGGAGTTTTTTAATGGAACAGGTCGTTCAAATAGAACAAATCTCAACTCATGTAGCGATGGTTAAAATTCATCGACCAGAAGCGAAAAATGCCCTGAATACAGAAGTTCGCCAGAAACTCGCGGCGGCTTTTCTACAATTGAATGACGATGAAAATATCCGTGCCATTATTCTTACCGGTGGTGAAACAGATTTCGCAGCAGGAGCTGATCTAAAAGAACTGGCCAATGCTGAAACCATTCAAATGATGCAGCGTCGCACTGAACGTTACTGGCAGGCGATTGCACAGTGTTCAAAACCGGTGATTGCAGCAGTCAATGGTTATGCACTTGGCGGTGGCTGTGAACTGGCCATGCATGCGGACATTATTATTGCCGGGAAAAGTGCCCAGTTTGGTCAGCCTGAAGTAAAAGTGGGTGTTATGCCGGGTGCCGGTGGTACCCAGCGTTTATTCCGTGCAGTGGGCAAATTTCATGCCATGCGCATGATCATGACCGGTTGTCTGGTGCCTGCACCGGAAGCCTATCAAATTGGTCTGGTGTCCCAGGTGACTGAAGACAGTGAAACCCTTGCTACAGCTATCAAGATGGCGGAAGGCCTAGCGAAAATGCCGCCAATTGCTCTAGAGCAAATCAAGGAAGTGGCTTTACTGGCGGAAGATGTGCCGCTCAATGCTGGACTTACCCTGGAACGTAAGTCTTTCCAGATGCTGTTTTCTTCAGAAGATCAAAAAGAAGGTATGCAAGCCTTTATTGAAAAACGTAAACCAAATTATCAGGGACGATAAGCATGAGTATTCGGATTCAGAAAATCGGCATTATTGGTGTAGGCACGATGGGTGCAGGTATTGCCCAGATCGCGATTCAGTCTGGTCATGATGTGGTACTGTTTGATGCCAAAGAAGGGGCAGCCGAACAGGCACAGGACAAACTGGCCAAAACATTAAATACCTTGGCAGATAAAGGAAAATTCAGCCATGAAAAAGCCGCTGAAGATATTGCTCATCTATCGACTGCCCAGCAGCTAGAAGACTTGAAAGATTGTGACTTGATTGTTGAAGCGATTATTGAAAATCTGGAAATCAAGCAAAAACTGATGCAGCAACTGGAAGGGGTGGTAAAACCTGAGGCGATTCTGGCATCCAATACCTCTTCATTATCGATCAGTGCAATCGCTGCCAACTGTGAGCAGCCAGAACGTGTTGCCGGTTATCACTTCTTTAATCCGGTCCCACTCATGAAAGTGGTCGAAGTGATTGAAGGCTTTAACACCCGTGCTGACATTATTGAAGCATTAACCCAGCTCTCTACAAAAATGGGCCATCGTCCAGTAAAAGCCAAAGATACCCCTGGATTTATCATTAACCATGCTGGCCGTGCCTTTGGTAGCGAAGCCTATGCCATTTTGAATGAAAATGTTACGCAATTTTATGACATCGACCGGATCTACCGCGACGGTATCGGTTTCAAGATGGGGCCGTTCGAGCTAGGCGATCTGACCGGTATGGATGTGTCACATCCGGTAAGTGAATCGATTTATAAACAGTACTATGAAGAAGCACGTTACCGTCCAAGCGTGATTACCCGTCAGCGTTTTATTGCCAAGCAGTTAGGTCGTAAAACCGGTAAAGGTTTCTATGATTACACTTCGGGTAGCAAAGAAGGTGATGTTGCTCCAACATTGGTTGAAAAGTTAAGTCAATATCCCTCAGTCTGGTTAGGCACAGAATATGACGAAGACCGTCAGGCGCTTGAGCAATATCTGCAACAGTTCAATATCCAGATCGAGCAAGGTGAGGCGCCTTCAGCAGAGGCTTTGATTCTGATTGCGACTTATGGTGAAGATGCAACGTCAGCAGCAGTTCGTTATCAGGTGGCACCTCAGCAAGTGGTGTGTATCGATCTGCTATATGGTCTGAACAAACACCGTACCTTGATGCCAACTTTTGTCACCCAACCTGAGCTGGTAAAAGCAGCCCAATCGATTTTCAATCTGGATGGTGTGACCGCCAGTGTAATTCAGGAAAGCGTCGGCTTTGTGGCTCAACGTGCTTTGGCAATGATTGTGAATCTCGGCTGTGATATTGCCCAGCAAGGCGTTGCAACGGTGGAAGATATCAACATCGCGGTGAAACTAGGCCTTGGCTATCCATATGGTCCAATTGAATGGGGGGATGTGCTGGGAGCTGAAAAAATTCTAAAAATTCTGGATCGTATGACTGCGATTACCCGTGACCAGCGTTACCGTCCAAGTCCTTGGTTGCGTCGCCGCGTTCAGCTTGATCTACCGCTTGTTCATACAACACATTAATTAGAAAGTTAAAGGAATAACACTCATGTTAAATGCATATATTTATGATGGTTTACGTTCGCCAATCGGTCGCCATGCAGGCAGTCTGGCAAGCGTACGTCCAGATGATCTGGCAGCAACAGTCATTAAAAACCTGCTGGAAAAAACCGGTATCCCGGCAGCAGATGTAGAAGATGTAATCTTTGGGAGTACCAATCAGGCCGGTGAAGACAGCCGTAATGTGGCACGTTTTGCAGCATTGTTAGCGGGTATGCCGGTAACAGTTCCGGGGCAGACGGTAAACCGCTTATGTGCATCAGGTCTCGGTGCTGTGATTGATTCGGCACGTGCCATCACTGCAGGCGAAGGCGAGTTGTACATTGCTGGTGGCGTAGAAAGTATGACCCGCGCGCCTTTTGTGATGGGCAAAGCAGAAAGCGCGTATTCACGTGATGCCAAAATTTATGACACCACGATTGGTACCCGTTTCCCGAACCGTAAATTTACGGATCAGTTTGGCGCGCACAGCATGCCTGAAACAGGTGATAACGTGGCTGAAGAATTCGGTATTAGCCGTGAACAGGCTGATACCTTTGCCGCTGCATCACAGGCAAAATATCAGGTAGCGAAAGAAGCAGGTTTCTTTGCAGGTGAAATTACCCCGATTGAAGTTTCTCAAGGACGCAAATTACCGCCTAAACAAGTCACAGAAGATGAACATCCGCGTGCTTCTTCAACATTTGAAGCTTTATCCAAGTTAAAACCGCTATTTGAAGGTGGTGTAGTAACAGCAGGTAATGCATCAGGAATCAATGACGGCGCTGCAGCACTGATTATCGGCAGTGAAAAAGTTCAGGAACAGTATGGCTTAAAACCTTTGGCGCGTATCCTGTCTTCTGCAGCAGCCGGCATTGAGCCGCGCATCATGGGTGCAGGCCCAATTGAAGCGATTAAAAAGGCAGTACAACGGGCTGGTTTAACTCTGGACGATATGGACATAATTGAGATTAATGAAGCCTTTGCCAGTCAGGTATTATCTTGCCTGAAAGGTCTGGATGTCGCTTTGGATGATCCGCGTGTCAATCCAAATGGTGGTGCGATTGCCATTGGTCATCCACTAGGCTGTTCGGGCGCACGCTTGGCATTAACAGTGGCGCGGCAGTTACAGCGTACCGGTAAAAAATATGCTGTGATCAGCTTGTGTATTGGTCTGGGTCAAGGCTTGGCAATGGTGATTGAGAACCCTGAAGCTGCATAACAGTTTTAGTCATCGCCTAAATGTCATGTATCTATGATATGCATGGCATTTTTTATTGGGATTTTTCTTTCAAAATAAAAATCCCTGCACATGCAGGGATTGATTACATCACTGTAATGATTTACTTACGGGCAGTGACTAATAAAGTCGCTGAACCAAAAGCATAAACTTTACCTTCTTTATCGATAATTCGGCCTTCTGAGGTCAGTACATTACGCCCGATCCGGATGACTTCACCAATAGCTGTATAGGTTTCGCCGTTTTTCATCGCTTTCAGCATTTTTACATTCAGGTCAATGGTCGAGAAACTGACACCTGCATCTACTGTCGTATGCACGGCAGCGCCAGTGGCACTATCTAGAACCGTTGCACAAAAGCCGCCATGAATTCCACCCTGTAAATTGTAATGGCGCTGATCAGGACGCACCTCATATTCCACATAGTTTTCGCGCACCAAGGTCAGACGCATGGGAATAATTTCACTCATGGCTGAACTGGGAATTTCCCCATTTTTAATTGCGGTGAGATATTCAAGTCCGTTTAATTGTGATATTGGCATATCAACTCCTTGTAATGATTTATTTCGCCTTATGAAATAATATTCTGTTTTTCCAAAATTATGATATAACAGATAGTGATCGAAATGCTATATTTTTCCAGGATGGAATGATGACAATAAAAAATCTCGTCACAGATGCTGAATGGCAGGCACGCTGTGAACTGGCAGCGCTTTATCGCATTATTGCGCATTATCGGATGACTGACCTGATTGATACCCACATCAGTCTAAGAGTCCCAGATCAACCAGACTGTTTTCTGATTAACCAATATGGTGTCGCATTTGAAAAAATGCGTGCCTCAACGCTGGTAAAGATTAATCACGAAGGGCAGGTCGTAGAAAGCTATGAACAGGACAAGCCGGTGAATATGGCTGGCTTCGTCATCCACTCCGCAATTCATGAAGCACATGCTCATCTGAACTGTGTTATTCATACGCATACCGCAGATGGCATAGCAGTTTCTGCACAGAAACACGGACTTCTTCCCATTTCCCAGCACGCCATGAAGTTTTATCAGCATGTGGCCTATCACGAATATGAGGGCGTTGCATTGTCAACAGATGAACAGGAACGCCTGATTCAGGACCTGGGCGGCCATCGCGCCATGATTTTACGTAATCACGGACTTTTAACAGCTGGGGAAACCATTGCACGGGCTTTTCATGAAATCTATTTCCTGGAGCGTGCCTGTCAGGCGCAGGTGAAGGCCTTAAGTGGCGGTGCCGAACTGCATTATCCAGCAGAAGAAGTCCGAATTAAAACTGCCAAGCAGTTCGCCAGTCCCTTAGTTGAACCGATTTTACAGCGTGCCTGGCAGGCTGCGTTATCCCTGATTGAGCATCAATATACGGAGTATGCATCATGATCGTGATTTCCAGTACTATGCCGAATATTGAGGCCATTCTGGTGAAGTCTTTTCAGAAATATGCGCCTGAGGGCAGTTTTTGTACACTGGACAGCCCGGAAGCTGAACAGGCGACCACAGCAGCTTCGTGGTTTCCAGATCTGGAAAAACTCCGGCAACTTCCAGAACTTGGTCTGATTCATTCGATTGCTGCGGGGGTCGAACATTTAAATTTAAACGAGATTAGATCTGACCAGTCAGTATGTCGGGTACTGGATCCACATCATCAAAAAGGCATGTTTGATTATCTGCTCTGGGGCGTGCTGTATTTCCAGCGTTATTTTGACTGCATGATCCAGCAGCAAAAGCAGCAGCTATGGAAACAGTATCGTCAAAGTTATAGCCATCATATCCAGATCGGGATTATGGGCCTTGGCCATATGGGCGGTTATGCGGCAAAACGTTTTGCCGACATGGGCTATCAGGTGTCTGGGTGGTCCAATTCCCCAAAAGAGATTGCTCAGGTCAAAAGCTATGTAGGCCAAGAACAGCTTTCCGAGTTCCTGGCCCACAGCCAGATCCTGATTAATCTGCTACCACTTACTGAAGAGAATACCGGCATTCTTTCTGCTGAATTATTTCAGCAGTTACCTGAACAGGCGGCATTAATTCATGTCGGGCGAGGCCAGCATTTAATCGAGCAGGATCTACTCAATGCACTGGATTCCGGCCACTTACGTGGTGCAATCCTTGATGTATTTGAAGAAGAGCCTTTAACTCAGGATAATCCATTCTGGCAGCATGAAAAGATCGTAGTTACGCCACATGTCGCCTCACATGCACCCATGTCTGTGGTAGTGGAACAGATTCTGGAAAATGACCGACGCTTAAATCTCGGGCTGGATTTGTGCCATCAGGTAGATGTCAATAAAGGCTATTAATTGTAGGGATACAGGCAAAAAAATAAGGAAATTGATGATGTGGGAAACGATTCAAACTCAGGTTCAGCAAGGCGTCGCAACCTTAAGCTTTAACCGTCCGGATTCACTCAACAGTTTTAACCGGCAAATGCATGAGGAAGTGCAGCAGGTGCTGAAAAACTGGAATACAGATCCGGATATTCGAGTGATTGTGATTCGCGGCAAAGGCCGGGCGTTTTCAGCGGGACAGGATTTAAAAGAACGTGCTGGACAGCTCGGCAATGTGCCTTTGCCACCGCAAGGCTCGCTGGCCAAATACTATAATCCCTTGATTAATCTGATCCGCCAGAGTCCCAAACCGGTAATCGCAGCAGTGAATGGTGTGGCTGCTGGTGCAGGTGCCAATATCGCGCTGGCCTGTGATCTGGTCATTGCCAAGGAAAGTGCCCGATTTATTCAGGCCTTTTCTAAAATTGGCTTGATTCCTGATGCCGGTGGCACCTGGATGTTGCCACGTTTAATCGGTTATGCACGTGCCATGGCACTTACTTTTCTGGGGGAACCGGTGCATGCCAAAGAGGCCGCTGAAATGGGCATGATCTGGAAAATGCTTCCAGATACAGAATTTGATGCTTATATCGACGACATTGCACACCGATTATCTCAACAGCCGACTTATGCGCTGGCTTTAACCAAACAGGCCTTGCAACGCAGTGCTGAAAATAACATAGACCAGCAACTGGAGCTGGAACAAAACCTGCAATATCTGGCTCTGAGCAGTCAGGACTATAAAGAAGGTGTCCAGGCTTTTGTCGAAAAACGCCCTGCACAATTTACCGGATGCTAAGGAGAGCATTTATGAAAATTCAGACCCGTATTACCGAGCTTTTAGGCATTCGCTATCCAATTATTCAGGGCGGCATGATGTGGGTCGGTACCGCAGAAATGGCCAGTGCCGTATCTAATGCAGGTGGTTTGGGAACATTAACGGCATTGACTCAACCGACGCCTGAAGCCTTGGTCAAGGAAATTGCACGCTGCCGAGAAATGACCGATCAGCCTTTTGCGGTCAATCTGACTTTATTGCCCGCTGTGAATCCGCCGCCATATGCAGAATACCGACAGGCGATCATTGAAAGCGGTATCAAGATCGTAGAAACAGCAGGCAACAAGCCTCATGAACATATTGAGATGTTTAAGCAGCATGGCATTATTGTCATTCATAAATGTACTTCCGTTCGTCATGCACTTTCAGCACAAAGAATCGGCGCGGACGTGATCTCGATTGACGGTTTTGAATGTGCCGGGCATCCGGGTGAAGATGATATTCCTGGTCTGATCCTGATTCCTGCGGCAGCAGATCAGCTTACTGTGCCGATTGTGGCCAGTGGCGGTTTTGCCGATGGTCGTGGTTTGGTGGCAGCATTGGCTTTGGGGGCTGAAGGCATCAATATGGGTACACGCTTTTGTGCCACTCAGGAAGCGCCGATCCATCCAAATATCAAGCAGTTCTATGTCGATAATGATGAAAGGGCGACACATCTGCTGTATCGACAGTTCCGAAATACCGCCCGTGTTGCCAAAAATGCGGTATCTGATCTAGTGGTTAAAATGAGTGAAGATCCAAATCTGCAATTTGAACAAATTCGGCCTTATGTTAGTGGCTTAAAAGGCAAGCTCGCTTTAGAAAATGGAGATATTGATGCTGGTGTACTGACTGCAGGTCAAGTGATGGGATTGATTCATGACATTCCGACTTGTCAGACGCTGATTGAAAATATTATGCAGGAGGCAGAGCAGATCGTTCATCAGCGTTTAGCTCAATTTTTTCCACGTTAATCAGCCTTAGTGCAGTCGCTGTATAGAAAAGCCATTCCACCATGAATGGCTTTTTTTCATTCTGTATATTTTTTATTTTTAAATGGGAAATTTCATCGAATGACTAGATTTTATTCTTTAAATTATATTATAGTGGATTTAAAACATAATTTCGTATTATGAAATTAATTGTCATAAATATATAAATTAGAACTCATACAAGGGAATTACGATGAGAAATTATATTGCACCATTAAAAGACATGAAGTTTGTGCTGGAAGACCTGTTAAACGTTGAACAGAAATATCAGGGCTATGCAAAATTCGCAGACAAGGTTTCTATGGATATTATGGAGCAATATCTGGAAGTCGCTGCGGACTTTTGCCAAAACGAACTTCTACCGATTAATGCGACAGGCGACCAGCAGGGTTGCCGTTTGCAGGATGGCGTCGTAACCACCCCGGATGGGTTTAAAGCAGCTTATGACAAATATGTAGAACTCGGCTTTACCTCATTAACTGGTGACGAAGCATATGGCGGTCAGGGCTTCCCGACCTTATACCGTATTGCCATTTCTGAAATTATTACCGCAACGAACTGGTCTTGGGGCATGTACCCAGGCCTGTCCCATGGTGCCATGCGTACTTTAGAGCACCACGGTAGCGATGAACAGAAACAGAAGTTTCTGGTACCTTTAATTGCAGGCCGCTGGACTGGAACCATGTGCTTGACTGAATCTCATGCCGGTTCTGACCTAGGTTTAATCCGTACCAAAGCAGTGCCAAATGAAGACGGCAGCTATAGCATCAGTGGCGAGAAAATCTTTATCTCAGCCGGTGAACATGATCTGGCTGAAAATATCGTGCATATCGTATTGGCACGTTTGCCAGATGCACCTGCGGGAACCAAAGGTATTTCGCTGTTTATTGTGCCGAAATACAATCTGGATGAAGCTGGTAATGTGGCTTCCCGTAATGGCGTGGTATGTAGCGCTCTTGAACACAAGATGGGCATTCACGGTAACGCGACCTGTGTGCTGAATTTTGATAATGCCAAAGGTTTCCTGATCGGGCCTGAAAATCGCGGCCTGAACTGCATGTTTACCTTTATGAACTCGGCACGTATCGGTACAGCCATTCAAGGCTTGGCAGCAGCAGAATCTTCTTATCAGGGTGCATTGGCTTATGCCAAAGACCGTCTGGCCATGCGTTCACTGGAAGGTGCGAAAGCGCCAAACCAGCCTGCAGATCCGATTATCGTGCATCCGGCAGTACGCAATATGCTGCTGACTCAAAAGGTGTTTGCAGAAGGTTCACGTGCACTTGCATATTATCTGGCGACCTATGCCGATATCGCTGAAGCCACTGACAGCCCGGAAGAAAAGAAAGCAGCTGAAGACCGTCTAGCATTATTAACCCCTATTGCCAAAGCATTAATGACTGAAACCGGCATAGAAGCGGCTAAACATGGTATGCAGGTTTTCGGTGGTCACGGTTATATTGCTGAACATGGCATGGAACAGATTGCCCGTGATGCACGTATTGCCAGCCTCTACGAAGGAACCACTGAAATTCAGTCCATTGACTTGCTGGCACGTAAAGTGCTGGGCTCAAAGCTGGGTCTGCTGACCGCATTAACCGATGAAATTCAGGGCTTTGTAAAAGAACATCAGCAAGATGTCCAGTTGAGCCAGCAAGTTGCACAAGTCAGCCAGTTGACTGAACAATGGCTGGAATTAACTAAAACCATTCAGGAACAGGCTCAACAGTCTGCCAATCAAATTGGGGCAGCATCAGTTGACTACCTATATTTCTCTGGTTATGTCGTGTCCGCTTATTTGTGGCTGAAAATGGCGATTACGGCACAGCAGAAAATTGAAGAAGGCAATACTGATCCCTTCTATGCAGCCAAGATCAAAACGGCACAATTCTTCTTTGCACGTATTTTGCCAAGAACTTCAACCCACCTTGCCAATATTCAAGCGGGTGGTGAAAGCCTGTTTTTACTTGAACCTGAAGAGTTTAAATTCGATTAAAGCTTTTGACCCACGATACTCGTGTCGTGGGTCTTTTTTTAATAATTTTTGCATCCTAACCTCATTCAAATATTGAGAGTTATTCTTCGGTATTGAATAAACCATAAAATAACAAGATCAGGAGTCTATATGGATTTAGACATGATTACTCAACAGTGTCCTTATGCTGATCTGCAGCTTACTTTTCATGAAGTCGGACAGCGTTCTGCATTTCCCACCATTATTCTGATTCATGGCACCGGTGGAAATACCGACAAGCATTTCAGTTATATTTTTCCGATGCTGGGTATTCATCAACGGGTTTTATCCATTGATTTACATACCCCCGATAAAGCTGATCTAAAGGTGACCGATTTTAGCCAACAAGTTGAAGCACTGATTCAGCATGTGGTTGCAGAAGATGAAACCATTACAGTGGTCGGCTATTCACTCGGTGCAGTGATTGCTGCACAAGTAGCAGCCAGTTTAAAACAGCGCGTAGCGCGTTTGATCCTGTTAGCCGGTTGGGCCAAAACCAGCTCGGTGCAACAACTACGTACTGTCATTTGGCAGCAATTATTTACTGAACAATCTGCGGCCTTGCCGCATTTTGTCAATTATTGCCTGTATAGCGATGATTATCTGTCTGCACGAAGCGAACAGCAGGTGTTGGATCTGGCACGCTTTGTCAAACCTTCCCAAGATGCAGCCAAACAGCGTGAACTGAATTATCGCATTGATATTACATCGATCTTGCCTGAGATTCGTGCAGAGACGTTGATTGTGGCTTGCCGTGAAGACCGCATGGTGCCTGTAGCGCAAGCTAAACTGCTGTTTGCTTCAATTTCGAACAGTCGCTATATCGAAATTTCTTCAGGACATGTGCTCTATGTCGAAGCGCCAGCAGAGGTGGTGCAACTGGTGAACCAGTTTAGCCAGCATCCACAGCAGTATCCGGCCAATCAAAAAATCCAGCCGTCGATGCCTTAAAACAGGAGAAAAATAATGCAAGCTCCAGTACAGCGCAACAAAATTTTAATCGTAGGCAGCGGTTTTGGTGGTTTGGGCATGGCAATCCGTCTGAAACAGCAGGACATTCACGATTTTAAAATCATAGAACGTGCCGCAGAAGTGGGTGGAACCTGGCGTGACAATACCTATCCCGGTGTCGCCTGTGACGTACCCTCCCATTTATATTCTTTTTCTTTTATTAAAAATCCGGACTGGTCACGCATCTTTCCGCAAGGGGCAGAAATCCAGCGCTATTTAATTCAGTGCTGTGATCAGGAGCAGATTCGTCCACATATTGATTTTCATACGTTGCTGGAAAAAGCCAGCTGGAATGCCAAAGAACGCATCTGGGAAATTCAGACCTCCAAAGGCCCGTATCAGGCAGATTTTTTAATGACTGCAACCGGGCATCTGGCAGATGAGCATCTCCCGAAAATTCCGGGGCTGGAAGAATTTGAAGGCCAAGTGATGCATTCCGCGCGCTGGAACCACGAGCTGAATCTGGAAAATCAACATGTCGTTGTGGTGGGTTCTAGTGCTTCTGCCATCCAGCTTGTGCCGGAAATTGCAAAAACTGCCAAAAGCCTGACTGTCTTGCAACGTAGTGCGCCCTATATTTTGCCCCGACCAGACCGACCTTATTCTGAGTCAGAAAAACAGCTTTTTCGCAAAGATCCGGACAGTATGACAGCCTTAAGACATTCCTTGTTTTGGGGCAATGAATACAATTTTGCCCAGCGCCGTAATCTGAAAAGCCAGATTGAGCGGGTCAAGAAAAACTGCCTGCAATTCTTAAAACATCAGATTTCAGATCCTGAATTACAGCGCAAACTTACGCCGAATTATGAACCTGGTTGTAAGCGCTTATTGCTTTCTAATGATTATTATCCGACTTTTCTAAAACCAAATGTCACACTTGAAGACTCAGCATTGGCAGAAGTTATGAAAGACGGTGTATTAAGCCAGGCTGGAAATAAATTTTCTGCAGATATCATCGTATTTGCGACAGGATTTGAAGCGGCACGTCCACCCTATGCCGCAAAGGTGGTGGGTAAACAGGGTTTAAGCCTGGAGCAGCAATGGTCCAGCGGTATGCAGGGTTATCAGTCAACGACCGTACACAACTTTCCAAACCTGTTCATCCTGAATGGGCCAAATACAGGCAGTGGGCATAATTCAGCGCTTTATTTTCTGGAAACCCAGTTTGATCTGGTACTGGATGCCTTGCAGTTTTTTGAGCAGGAACAGATTCAGGTCTTTGAAGCAGATCAAGAGGCTGAAAATAGCTATATGCAGGATCTACAGCAGCTTTCGCAAGGTAGTGTCTGGTTATCGGAAAGCTGTAAAAGCTGGTATCTGGACCCGGTCAGTCGCCAGCTGACTTTGGTCTGGCCGGATTATGCTCATTCATTTAGGGATAAAAATCAGCATTTTATTCGTAGCGGTTATCACTATCAGTATGTTGAATCGAGACAGCAGAAAGTGGTTTAAAAATATGTAATTAAAATCAAAATCTTATGGTTTAAATAATACAAATAAATGTAAATCCAGGACAGGAGTATAGTCATGAGCAGTCAACTATGGATGGAAGAATATAAAAAGTGGAATATCAATCCGGAGTTTACCCGGCCAGATCCTGAGAAAACCCTGAGCACGACAATTGCTGAGAATCTGCTGAAATTTCAGGATAAAACTGCATTTATCTATCTGGATCGTAAATTCAGCTATCACGATATCGATGTCTATAGCCAGAAACTGGCAAGCTATTTACAGAGTCTTGGGCTGACTGCTGGCAGCCGTATTGCGGTGATGTTACCCAATATTATTCAGTATCCAATTGCGACCTTTGCCATTATTCGTGCGGGTTATGTGCTGGTCAATGTCAACCCCATGTACACCCAGCGCGAGCTCTATCATCAGCTACAGGATTCAGGTACAGAAGCCTTGATTATCTTGGGACAGACTTTGGAGCAATTAACAGCACTAGATGAATGTCCTCAACTCAAATATGTCATTTCAACGCATCCGCTGGATTTTATTCAAGAGCAGCCAAGTGCTATTTATAGTCAGGCAGCACAATATCAGGATAAACAATTTTCTGACTTTAGGCAGTCAATAAATCAGGTAGAGATTATTGATTTTGAACCGCCTGTACAGTATCAGGAAGATACGGTCATTCTGCAATACACGGGAGGTACCACAGGTGTTTCTAAAGGCGCAGAACTGAGCCATCGCAATATTCTATTTAATATCGCCCAGAACAGTACCGTGTTTATCAGCCATTTTGGTGACCGCTATGCCGCTGAAAATGAATATGTATTCTGTGCCTTGCCGCTGTATCACATTTATGGATTTACCATCTGCCTGTTCAGTTATGGTTTAAGCCGAGGTTTCGCCAATGTCCTGATTCCTAATCCGAGAGATCTGGATGCTTTGGTGGATCAATACCAGAAACATCCACCGACCGTTTTCCCCGGGGTGAATACCATGTTTAATGCTTTGGCGCATCATTCACGTTTTCGTGAACTGGATCATTCAAACCTAAAAACCACAACCGGCGGGGGAGCATCTATTCTGAAAAATACGGCAGAGTTATGGTATGAGGTCACAGGCTGCCAGATTTATGAAGGTTATGGACTTTCTGAAACCTCACCCACTGCAACTTTTAACCCGCCTTTAAGCCGGCGATTTAGTGGCACGATTGGCTTGCCATTGGCAGGGACTGAAATTCTGATTCTGAATGATGAAGGAAAACCTGTAGAGCTTAATCAGGCTGGAGAAATAGCCATACGTGGTCCACAGGTGATGAAAGGATACTGGCAGCAAGCCGAAGCAACAGCACAGGTATTTACCAAAGATGGATTCTTCCTGACAGGTGATATCGGTTGTATGGACGAGCAGGGCTATATCACCATTCTGGACCGAAAAAAAGACATGATTCTGGTGTCCGGATTTAATGTTTATCCCAATGAGCTGGAAGGCGTACTGTCCAAACACCCTAAGATACTGGAATGTGCAGTGATTGGTATTGATGATGAAAAATCTGGACAGGTACCCAAGGCATTTATTGTGAAACAGGATGAAACTCTAACCCAAGATGAAATCATGACTTATCTGAAGCAGCAACTGACCAGTTATAAATTGCCGAAATACATTGAATTTGTGTCCGAACTACCAAAGTCTGCAGTAGGCAAAATTCTGCGTCGTGAACTGCCTCGTACTGTTCAGCCCAGCGCTAAGGCCTGTTAAGGAATGATCTAATCCATTATCTTTAAAATAAAAAAGGAATCGCAAGATCACTGCTGTCCCATAGTTTGCTTTAAATAAAAAAACCTGAGTCCTAACAGTTAAAATATGAGTGTAAACAAACACTTTAACGACTAGGATTCAGGTTTTGTCACATCAGAATACCGTATTTCATGAGCTAATTAAACCTGTTGTGCGACAGGATTTTGAACAACTTGCTAAAGTAC
>NZ_JAMXXK010000011.1 GCF_024129735.1 Acinetobacter lwoffii
TTTCAGATAAAGTCATAAAAAAAATGAGCGTATTGGCATACACTCATTTTTACTACATTTTTCTAATGTCTGCTTAACTGACTGGCATTACTCCATATGGAGGCTTTTTTGATGTTTCAATCATATTTTATTTTCTTAAGCGGCGATAACCTGCAAGCCCTAATAATCCTAGTAGCCCCCACATTCCAATTGCCCCACCACCACTTGAGGACGTATTCGTATTTTTAACTGTATTACGTAACAAGATTGTCGCTTTTTCTGACATTTTTTCATCAGCATCGAAAATCGCATAATCCATGCTGTAATTTGCCTGGCTTAAATTATTTTTTACACTAAATGTCAGCTGTCCCCCATAACAGGTCTGATTTTGATAGGTGTCAGGACAGGCTCCTTGTCGCTCTGCCTTCAGTGAAACTCCCGCAGGCAGCTTAACAATATGAATCGGGATCTCTTTTCCATCTTTATCTTGATAAAAAGCCGACTTTCCTGATGGTAGAGGCCCATCCCCATCATCACTATCATTTTCAAGCGGATTTACCGTCACTGTAAGATTATTCTCTGGACTAAGCTGATATTCATCATCTTTTGCAATTGGTGCAATGTTGTTAAAAGCTGCTCTTAAGAGGCCAGCACTGCTCGCACCTGTAGCCCGGTCTTTAAGGGTATAACTACAGAACTCCATATCAACCGAACTGGTCTGCTTACCATCAGTGCGATACATCATGATCCGGTTTAAATCAGGTTTCCACTCACATTTAAGATTTGGATCATTTGGATTTCCTTCCACAGTGGTCGAATTACCAGTACCAATTAACTTACCAACACCTAAAGTTTTTACACTGACCTCATAATTTTGTGAATTTAAGGCTTTAATTTGAATCTTATCATTGGTTAGAGTTTCTTGAGGCATAGCCAAGATAAAAGGATTAATATAGATTGCACGATATTTCTGATATTGCTTGGTATATTTAAGTAAATCCTGATAACTTTTCAATTCTTCCTTTAAACCAGGAAGCTCATTTTCTGGAGTATTTTTATCAGCAATGATTTCTTCGAGATCATCTATATTCTCCTGATAAAAGTCATTGAGTCCTACCAAACTCTTATTTTGCAAGTCCGTAATATCGGCTGCAGTCAAACGTCGGATTTCAACTGAGCCGATCTCACAGGTATTTTTTGCACTTGGATCAAATGTTAATGTGGATCCAATCACACGATCAATACCACGCTGGTCTTGTTCAATACAGCCACTCACTCCGATATCTACCAAATCCGTTGCGGTCTGATTATCACGCGGGTAATATAGCCCTAAATAGCGATTATCAATAGCAGGCTCAATATAATTTGTTAATAAACTGCTGATTATATTGTTAGAGACATCAAGATTATTTGAAGTAGTATTTTCGTCTAATTCTGGCAATACGCAACGTGATGGTCCAGTCGTTTGAATTGCATTTCGAATTGTTGAAAATTCAACGCGTTGTGGCTTGGTTGGATTTCCCTGATTTAAGGCATATTCACAAGACAGGCCTTGGTTAAAGGCTAAAACATTGAAATTAAAATACCTAAAACCGGTATTGTCATAAAATAAAGTAGATTGGGCTATATTTTCAACAATAGTATTACTTAATGCAGTTAAACTGGAGAATTTACTGAGCGGACGATTAACTTCATTCGTCATACGCACAATATGTCCTGTGGTACTTGCAGTATTCTTCGCAATAGTAGAGTTAACAATTTCTACTGTGGCATAGCCACAAAAATCAATAATACTGTTAGTAGTGTCTGAACCGTTTTTAACAATACTACTGGAATTAATTTTCACATTGGTTTGAGTTGTCCCTAAATTTCCCTGACAGTCCATCGCCAAAACACTACCATATGAACTCGCCTGATTTTTTTGAATCAAAGAATCCTGAATGACAATATTCCTTTCCGTATTCATTGCTACACTATAAATCGCCCCACCTTCTGCAGCTGCTCGGGAATTTACTATTTCACTGGTATTAATACTTAAAGGCCCAGCTACATAAAAAGTACCGCCATTACCCTTATCCAAGGTATTTATTGCTGCATAGCCATCCTTTAAGATCAGATGATGAATTTCCAGACTGGATTGGCTGGCCATACTATTAAATAATCTGGTTTTCCCCTGGCCTGAAATAGTACTTTTTAAAGCCTCCCGGGTTGGATATAACAGCGTAATCGGACTACGACTAGCATAGTTAAGCGGAGTTTTCCCATAAATTTTGAGCGCTGACTCTACGATCAGCTCTTTATCTAATTTGTACTCGCCTGCTTCAAGCTGAATCACATCTGCAGCTGAACCATCCAATCGAAGCGTACGTCCTACATTACATCCGCCATAAGATTTATCCAGTTTTGCAGTTTTAATGGCTTCTCGCAAAGAACAGGCATTATTATTCTCGCCATCTTCATCAGCAAAAGTAGTTACATATATCGTTTTATCTTCGGCTGCCATCAAACTCATGGCAGATAAAATCATGGCCGCAAGCAGTCCTTTTTTATAATTTTTCATGATTTTTCCTTAATCTTTTAATCCACGGCGTAAACCTATTAATCCGAGTAAAATCAGTAGCCCACCACCACCCCATGAGCCGCCTGAAGTTTTGACTGCTTTGTCTTCCATTTCATTTTTTGGCTCCTGAACAATTTGAGTAGTAATAGTCAAATAAGGTTTACTTTTATTAAACCGTGTCGATGAGGTCACCACTTGTAGTTCGAAAATATCTGCTCCATGCCAGGTAGAATCCGGGGTATAAACGACATTGCCATGAATATCGATGATTGTTTTACCCTTGGAAGCTGTTTTGGTTTGTACCACTTTCAAACAGCCATCTTGCCAAGGCTCCCCCGTCGGATTCTGACCAACAATGGCATTACACTGTTCTTTTGGAATTAAATCACTATCTCCCAGATAAGATTCAATTGAAAACTTGGCAATTTCACCCTTTAACAGATCTTGTCCCACCAGACTGCCTGAGATTGGTATCGTGATTTCAACAGCACCACGATCACAAAACAGATTATCCATCAAACGGTTGATCCCGCGCTGATCTGCCGCTTCACATGCTACCGTTGGATTTGCTAAACTCAATCCTGTGCCTCTATTCACAATCGGTGATTCACTCACAAGGATATAGTTCAACAAAATTCGTGGGCGCATATAACCGAGAAATTGTCCTTTAGGAACGCTATATGGACAAAGTATGGCATTATTATTTTCTTGTAGGGTCTGACAAATACCTTCACTTTTATCTGAGGATTCAGCAAAAAGTCGTGTACCATTCCAGAACTGGTTCGGCGCGACGGCATCCCCTACACCACACGAGGCTGTCAGCAGATTATTTTGCGACACAGACTTATCACCAGTGATAATTTGGCAATCCTGTGTACCATTTCTTAAAATAATACTATTCGCTACATAAGCTCTTCCATACGGTGCATGGATATTTAAAGCAGTATTTTCATTGTCAACTATGGTGAGATTATTCAATCCCATCCCGTCCAGGACATTAATGAGTACACCCTTATTTTTTAGTATCGTACTACTTAATACCTCCCCACTAATACCTTGATCTTTACTGGAGTCAGCAAACTGTCCCGCGCTATAAATATTGGTCGCGGAATTATCCAGTGTCTGATTATTTTTAAGTACACTTTGATAAATGAGGAAAGCAGGTAGCTCACTATACAGGATCCCGCCTCGTTGGGCTTTATTATTTTCGATCAGACTATTTTTAATTTGTGCACGGCTTGTTAAGTTCTGACCAAACTTGCCAGCATTATAAATTGCCCCACCCAAGTTGGCAGCAGCATTAAATAGACGGTTATATTCTAGAATTAGCTGACCTTTATTATAAATTAGGCCACCTTGTTCAGCACAACTGGTTTTACCACAGCCTTCAAGATCCAGTTCTTTCAAATTTACCTGAACCAATGTATCTGTACTGTTGATCCGGAAAAGGTTATCAGTACCTTTCATTTGAATATGAGCATTATGCAAGCCTAATGCTTTTTCATCCGTACTGAATTCGCCATCACTTTCTGCGACCGCACGGATGGTAAGAGATTTTTTAATCGCGATATGCTGGTTCAACACATAGGTATTTTTTTCTTTTAAAATAATGGTACTGGATGAGTTCTCCCCACCACACCCCATAAAACCTGATTTAGCTAAGCCACGGTTAACATACTCAACAGCTTCTCGAAGTGAACATTCCTTGTCATCTTTTTCAATATCTTCTGTAGTGGTTACAATAATATCTGCACTATACGACTGCCCCGCTATACATAGCAAAGCTATGCCTATGCTCTTCTTGAGCATAACCTTCTCCTTAATTTTTATTTCTTTCTTTTTCTTCTAAAGTTGCAGAATCCTTGCAACAGCGAATTATTTTGCCTTACTGTGTCATAGACTGAGTAATTACTCAAGAATTTTTATATTTTACCGATATTCGTCAATCAAGGCATATATCTGCCGCAGATTAGCATTGCTGACTTTCAATTTTTCCCCTTTAAGCAATTGAATAATCTGCTCTAATCTTTGAAGCAGCACTGAAGTTTGATGTGGCCCATGGCTTAGTAAATAGTCAAAGATTTGAGGGTCTAAATGGATCCCACGACGATCGAGTACCGAGGAAACCAGCGCATAGCGATCAGCATACAAACTGCCACTCGGAACACGGGTACTGACCGCCTGCGTGAGACGGGATTGTAAATCTGGCAATTCGAGTTTGAGTTCGATAGGTGCAAAACGTGACGAAAACACCAACTGCCCACCACCTTCATTATTATAATTAATCAAGTGAAATACTGCGCGTTGCCAATGGGGTACGCCACTAATCGCTTCGATATCATCAAGTGCTACCAGATCAAAACGATCTAGAGAAGTAATCGCCTCAGTCGGTGCATCTAAAAGCTCAAGCAAAGATACCTGAATTGCAGATTTACCTACTTCCAGATAAGAGTCACAGATGGCAGACAACAAATGACTTTTACCTGTACCGGCTCCCCCATAGACATAAAATTGGTTGATCAGGCCTGCATGTAATTGACGGACAGCATCAATGACATGCCCCCAACCCGGCCCTGAAAAATCACTGATTCGGGCATCGAGCTGAGGTTCTATATCTAACTGCAATTGACGCATACGATTTTTTGGCCTTATGAGTCTTTACGATGTGGATCGTGAATTTTACTTGAGTTCTCCTCTGCTTGCAGCGGTTTTTTCTGTGGCTTTTTCATTTCAATATCAACATCTAAGTCTGCTGTTTCAATATTGATTGAACCGGTAGAGGCATCTTGTATGATAACAGCCCGATCACCATAAAATGGCGTATGTTCATAATACTCACGGATATGCCGCAGCAGTACCACAATCACGGCTGCCACCGGTAAGGCAATCAGCATGCCCAAGAAACCGGCCAGTTGTGCACCTGCCAGAACTGCAAACACTACAGCTACAGGAGAAAGACCGATTTTATCACCTAGCAAGAACGGTTGCAGAATATAGCCTTCGACGGCCTGCCCGACCATAAAGACAATCCCGACCAATACCAGTTGCCACCAGTCGATTCCAAATTGGAAAAAGGTTGCAATGACTGCGGCAATAATTCCAACCGCAAAACCAAGATACGGAATGATACTGCACAATCCGGCAATCATCCCAATGATCAGGCCAATCTCTAGGCCAATCAGTTGCAGTCCCACTGCATAGACTACGCCCAGCAGAACCATGACTAGGAACTGACCTTTAACAAAGGCACCTAACACACTATGACATTCACTCACAATAGTTAAGGTTGTTTTTTCATAAGGACGGGGAATTAGACGGCGTAAGCTGTCTAACATACGATCCCAATCCAGCAAGAAATAAAAGGCAATAATCGGAATCAGGACAATCGTGCCACCAATCTGGATAAAGTTCAGACCAGATTGTGCCAGTTTCAGCAGCATTGCCTGAATACTGTCAGCACTATAATTGGTCTGGACATAGTCCATTACTACTGAGGAAATCTGGTCAGTATCGATCTCCATCGGAACCAGATTAAAGCTATCGGAAAGCCAAGGTAGGAACGTGTAATTGATCCAGTGAATCCCGGCCGGAATGCTATCACGCGCATACATCAGCTGCTGCCAGACTAGTGGCACCAGATACCACATCACCAATGTAACCACGATCCCAATCCCGATAAATACGATACTGATCGAGAGCCATCGAGCCAGCCCAATGCGGTGCAAAACATTAACCAAGGGGCTAAATAAATAAGCAATTAGAAAAGCTGCAACAAAAGGAACTACAACTGGTTTAAGCAGATATAAAACCCAAAGTATCAATGCTATACCAGCAAGTATAAGAATGCGCCGTAAAGTACGATCGACCATAGAATCTTGCCTTTTCTCTATTAATCATTCTAAAAATTAAAATATTTTAATAAAGATAGCATTTTAGGCCACAAATACCATAAGAGTTTTACATATTCAGGTTATAATCGCACCCGCGAATGCGGAGACTTCATTATGAGCAACTCAACTTCTACCCCAAACACTGGTTTAAGCTACAAAGATGCAGGTGTCGACATTGAGGCGGGCGACGCGTTAGTCGATCGTATCAAATCTGTCGCTAAGCGTACCTCACGTCCCGAAGTTATGGGCGGTCTAGGTGGCTTTGGTGCACTTTGTAAAATTCCTAAAGGTTATGAAGAACCTGTTCTCGTATCTGGCACAGATGGTGTTGGTACAAAATTACGTCTGGCACTGAATTTGAACCGTCATGACACAATTGGTCAAGACCTGGTTGCAATGTGCGTGAATGACCTTCTTGTCTGTGGTGCTGAGCCACTGTTCTTCCTTGATTATTATGCAACTGGTCACTTAAATGTTGATGTTGCTGCAAATGTAGTCACTGGTATTGGCGCTGGTTGTGAACTTGCTGGCTGTGCATTAGTTGGCGGTGAAACTGCTGAAATGCCAGGCATGTATGAAGGCGAAGATTACGATCTTGCAGGTTTCTGTGTCGGTGTTGTTGAGCAAAGCAAAATTATTGATGGCTCTAAAGTCAAAGCGGGTGACGTTTTAATTGGTGTAGCTTCTTCAGGTGCGCACTCAAACGGCTACTCACTGCTTCGTAAAATTTTAGACGTGAAAAACGTTGATCTAAATCAAATCGTGGATGGTCGCCCACTTGCAGATGCTGCAATGGAACCAACACGCATTTATGTGAAACCAATTCTTGAACTGTTAAAATACGTTGATGTACATGCGATGGCACACATCACTGGTGGTGGTTTACCGGGTAACTTACCTCGCGTACTTCCAAACGGTGCTCAAGCATTGGTAAATGAATCTTCTTGGGAATGGCCTGAGCTATTTAAGCTTCTACAACGCGAAGGCGGCGTAGAACAGTTTGAAATGTACCGTACTTTTAACTGTGGCGTCGGCATGGTGCTGGTTGTTAATGCAGCAGATGCAGACAAAACTGTTGAATTACTCAACCAGCTTGGCGAAAAAGCATGGGCGATGGGTCAGATTCAAGACAATGCTGAATCGGTTGCAGGTGCAGACGAAAAAATTCGTGTGATCTTCGCGTAATTTCGCATGATTAAAATTGCTGTACTTGTTTCAGGTAGTGGATCAAATCTGCAAGCCTTGATTGATGCCAATCTTTCAGGGCAAATTGTGGGCGTAATTTCCAATAAACCTGAAGCCTTTGCTTTATCGCGTGCACAACACGCAGGCATTCAGACTGCAGTTATTGAACACAAGCAATATCCAAGTCGTGAAGCTTTTGATGATGTGATGCATCAACAGCTTTTGGACTGGGATGTGGATCTGGTCGTGCTTGCCGGCTTTATGCGAATTTTAAGTGAAAAATTTGTGAAAGCCTGGGAAGGAAAAATGTTGAATATTCATCCTTCCCTGCTGCCTAATTATAAAGGCATGCATACGCATCAGCGTGTACTCAATACCGGTGATGTTCTGCACGGTTGTACGGTGCATTATGTTACGGCTGAACTGGATGCAGGCCAAGCGCTTGCCCAAGGTGTTCTCAAGGTTTCTCATCATGATACGGTAGAAAGTTTGGCAACACGTGTGCATAGCCTCGAGCATGTGATCTATCCACAAGTCGTAGAATGGATTTGTAGCGGAACGATTCAACATACTAAAGATGGTGTGTTATATCGAAATGAGAAAATGCAAGCGCCTGTTCAATTCTGCAAGTTCTAAAAAAATTTAGATATAAAAAAACGCATCCTCGGATGCGTTTTTTTATTTCCAATATATTCAATAATTCAAGCAGACTGTTGCTGAATCAGCTGTTTGACCAAGCCAGCTACTTGATCAGGTTGTTCCAATGGGAACATATGTCCACCATCCACCACGGTAAAAGGAATACCAAATTTCTTTTGCACTTGCTGCGGGAACTTGCGGGCCAGAAATGGACCTTTCTTAGCCACAACTAAATGCACAGGAATTTTGGGTTTTGCCTGAGGCAACCACCATAGTGACGGATTGGTTCTAAAGACTGCGACCTCATCCATTTTAGGAATAGTGAGTTCTACCCCACCCCGGATGGGATCATCCTGCAAGGCATGGTCAATATAAGCTTGGAAGCAATCTGCATCAAAATCCTGATAAAAACCTTTAGGGCGCAGCAATTCAGCGGCTTGTTCACGTGAATCCCAATGGTCACGACGGCGTTTGGACAGACCGGCCGGAGACATTTTATCCAATGCTTTTAAGCGAAAAGTTTTCGCAATATGCAAGGCAAAGGCTTCTTTGCCCATAATCATCGGCGGGTCCAGCATGATCATTTGTGAAAACAGTTCCGGACGCTGCAAAGCCGCCTGCAGAGTTAACACAGATCCCAAAGAATGCCCCAGACCAATGACAGGTCGCCCATGTGACTGACGTACAATACTGTCAATCACTTGCTGGGTCAGGCTTTTCCAATGGTTATCAACCGGATAACGCTTGTCTGGCCCTAAAAGCGGCACATAGATAACATCGTAATCATCTTGTAATCCATCAAACAGCTTTTGATAGACTTTGGATGGCACGCCATTGGCGTGCGCGAAATGAATCAATGGTTTCATTGCAGTGTCGTGCTATTTTCTGACTGAAGCTTCTGTGCAACCGAAGAAGCAATTCCATCCCCAATCGATGAACCCATACGACCCAAGACTGATTCAAATGGACTATATTCAATGGTGTAATTCAACGCTTTTTCAGTTTTCAGTTCACGTTTCAAAGTATTTAAGCTACCGATACGATCCGCAATTCCTAATTTCACCGCCTGATCACCGGTCCAGAACAAACCAGAGAAAATGGCAGGATCATTAGATTTCAATTTATTACCACGCCCCTGTTTCACTGCATTAATAAAGTGACCATGCACATTATCTAGCACACCCTGTACATGGGCTTTTTGTGCAGGATCAACAGGCTGAGTCATAGACAACAGAGCTTTATTTTCACCTGAAGTCATGGTGCGATCTTCAACGCCTAACTTTTGCAATAGATTAGTCACACCATAATTCGGCATGATTACCCCAATTGAACCAACCAGACTCGATGGATTGACAATAATTTCATCCGCGGCTGAAGCAATATAATAAGCACCTGAAGCCCCCGTATCGCCAATCACGGCATACAGTTTTTTCCCAGGATGCTGTTTTTTCAGATACTGAATTTCCTGCCAGATCTCATCCGACTGTACCGGTGAACCGCCAGGTGAGTTGATATTTAGTACCACTGCTTTGCTTTGTTTATTTTCAAAGGCTTTTTTCAATGATTTGATGGTATTGCTACTGTTGACACTCTGCTTGTCGGCTGCAATCGTACCCACAATATCCACGACTGCAATATGAGAACCCGCACCAGCGCTGGCATCTGACGAGACTGAACTACAGCTCTTGCCCAATGCCAGAATAACCACAAGCAGATAAGCAAAAGTCAGGAATTTAAAGAAAATTCCCCAACGGCGCGCACGGCGCTGTTCTTCTACCGAAGCTAAAACTGCTTTTTCAAGCAATTTCCATTCCGGACCAGTCGGTTGAACTGGCTGTTGCGTATTTTGTATTTGATTTTCAGGTTTTGGTGGCCAATCGGACATAAATAATCCAATAAATTGATTTATATTGAATCCATTATATACACTGAATCGGGTAATTCTGTCTAAACAAAACGTTTTCGCCTATAATAAATTTTGTTCTCTTTTTTTTGTACTTAGACGAAATCAATGACGAAACAGGGCTCACGGAATTCAGCTTACGGATTACTCAAATACATTAGCCGCCAACCGCTTCCGGTTTCTCGCTGGATGGCCCGTATTCTGGCCTTTATTGTGAACAGTTTTAAAGTCACTAAAACTTCGGAAGTCATTCGTCTCAACCTTGAAATCAGTCTTTCAGAACTGTCTAATCAGGAACGTGAACAGATTAACCGTGCTGCGGTTCGCAATGAATTAATGTCATATTTCGAGTTCTTTACTATTTGGGGCTCAAGCAATCAGAAAAATCTTAAACGCGTTCATCGCGTTATTGGCGAAGATCTACTTCATGATGCCATTGCACAAAATAAAGGCCTAGTGTTAATCGTGCCACATTTTGGTACCTGGGAAATTATGAATGCCTATGTTGCCCAGTTTACCTCCATGACTATTATGTATAAACCTGTAAAAAATCAGGCAGCGGATCAGTTTGTACGGGCTGCGCGTAGCCGCGAACAGGCACATCTGGTGCCGACCGATGAATCTGGCGTCCGTCAGATTTTTAAGGCCTTAAAACAAGGCGGCACTACGGTCATCCTGCCGGATCATACCCCGAATATCGGTGGTGAATATATTCCCTATTTCGGCGTGCCTTTGGCCACGAGTAATTTGAGTGCTAAACTGATTCAAAAGACCAAAGCGCGTGCCCTGTTTTTATATGCCTTGCGTAATACTGATGATGGATTCGATATCTTTATCGAAACGGTTGATGAAAAAATTTATAGTGGCAATGCCAATCAAGGCACGCAAGTCATTATCAATAGTATTGAAAATTTAATTCGTCGCCATCCGGAACATTATCACTGGAGTTATAAACGTTTTAATGCGCATCAAGACTTAGGAAATCTCTATAAACTTGAACATGAACAAGCCCTGAACAAAGTAAATGCGTTGAGAACACAAGAACTACATGAAGTTTCGCCCATATTGGAATCAGTCACTTAAAGGCTGACGATACAACCACTGCCATCCATGTCGTTCGGCAGAAAGCACCAGTTTTGAGCCTTGTTGCTGGAAGTGCACACTCCCCTGTTCTGCCGTGGTCAATAATGGAATATTAAGAGCTTTTAACCGTTGCTGCGTCAGTTGGCTCGGGTGGCCATAACGGTTAAATTTCCCAGCCGAGGCAATCGCCAGTTTAGGCTGCAAAACTTCTAAAAATTGATAGGCTGAACTGTGCTGACTGCCATGATGGCCGAGTACCAGCACATCGACCTGAAGTTCGGGATAGTCTTGGAGCAGCTGATATTCAGTCTCCCAGCCCGCATCGCCCATCAGTAAAAAGTTTTGATACGGTCCGGCATTTTTGATTTGCAGATATACCACACAAGAGCGGTCATTTTTATTGAAGTTTGGCATATTTAACTGCTGCTGCCGAGGTGCCAGAATTTTAAAGTTAATCGTCTCAGACCATTGCCATTGCTGTCCTGCATAACAAAACTGAAAGCTTGAAGAAGCAGCTGTTTCAGGCATCTGATTGGATGACACTTGTCGGATGTTTAGTTGATCTTTAATGCTGTGATATGCACCGCTATGGTCCTGATCCAGATGGGTCAAAATCAGTTGATCCAGTTCCCCAACACCTTGCACAGATAGAAACGGCCTAATCACTTGTCGACCAATACTGAATTTTTCTTCATTATAATAACCAC
The DNA here is from genome assembly GCF_024129735.1 of Acinetobacter lwoffii. Lineage (GTDB taxonomy): Bacteria > Pseudomonadota > Gammaproteobacteria > Pseudomonadales > Moraxellaceae > Acinetobacter > Acinetobacter lwoffii_H. Next base: position 11,947 of record NZ_JAMXXK010000011.1, read on the forward strand.
CCATGTCGATCATCATGCTCTTTTGCCCTTCCCGAATGAAGATGGCCTGTCCCTGCCCGACATCCAGAACAGACAGCTGAAATGCATGCTGATTAAGTTGAGGAATGCACAGTGGTACACAGGCAAGTGCTGTCCAGCTTTTGGGCACTAAGCCACGCGGCAAAAAGACAATTAATAAGCCCAAAATACATAGAGCAATCATCCAGACATTCATGGCCACAGGAATCAGTTGCGGTGCAAACAGCCGATCAAGCAGATCTAGAAATGCCAGCAGTATATGAATAAAAATATCATTGAGCTGAAACAGCAGACTCGAAAGTGGTTCAGAGATGAAAAATAATAAAGCCGCCAGAATATCTACGGGAACTATCAGCAGGCCAATCCACGGGATGGCTACCAGGTTGCTTAGCGGGGTAATCCAAGCCACCTGCTTAAAAAACAGCATCATTAAGGGAAACAGGGCCAGAAAAATTTTCCACTGCGACTCCACTAAAACTTTCATTGCAAAATACAGCAGTTGTAATGCTGTTTGTATTGTTTGATTCGGTTGCTGCTGAATGGTTTGATAGATTCGCAGCAAGACAAAACAGGCTCCATAAGACAGCCAGAATGCGGCCGACAAAATGCTAAAAGGATCAAAGAGCAATAATAAGGCAGCACTTAAAATCAGCAGTTTTAATGGCTGCACACTTTGCCTGAGCAGCAAGGTTAAAGTTACAATCACACAAATCAGTAAAGTGCGTAGCGCCGGAATCTCAAAACCGACAAAGGCACAATACAGTAATACACATAACAAAAAAGGCAGACTCAAAAAATACTGCCTTGGCCATTTCAGATAAATCTGCGGTGCGTACCTTGAAATCAGATATTGCAAGGTGCCACAGACGATAAAAGCAAAGATCAGCACATGCGGTCCGGAAATCGCCAGTAAATGACTCATGCCAAAACGCTGGAATTGCTGTTCCGTCGCTTGATCCAAGAGACTTTCATCACCACTTAATAGAGCCAGTAACAAGCCTTTCTGCTGTACGGGTTGTCTGGCCACAAACTCTCTTAAGGCCAGTCGCTGTTGTTCTACCCAGAGCAAAAATCGCTGATTCAACTTTTGTTGCTGACGGAAATGTTGAGCATGACCTAGCGTATAGAGTTGTTGCAGTTGCAACTCCTGAATGCTCTTGATTCGGAAACCGGCCATAACATTTTGCTGTAATGCCCACTTTTCTGCATCAAAGGCACCTGGTGTGGCATAACTATGGCTAGGCCGAATCTGGCCTTGTAATAAATAATAGTGTCCCAGTTCAAGAGTCTGCTGTTTGGTTTCATCATTTACCAAACTGGATGTGGTAGGATCTGAAACTGGCAGAAAACCCATCCACTTAACTGTATTGCCATCAGGATTAAGCACATGCAAGGCTTGCTGGATATTCTGATCGCCCAGTTTATTCAGCTCTTTAATATACACCACGATTTCTTTTTCAGAGACCTCGTGCTCTCGCTTGGATAAACGTTCAACCAATTGCAGATTGGCATAAGCGTGGCCTAAAAACAGTCCTAAAAGCAGGCTTGATCCAGTGATCAACAAGCTTCGCAGCGGTGTATTCGAAATGAACTTTAATTTATGGCAAACCATATACCACAACAGCGCAACGATCAAAACTACCGTCCCGCTCAGTTGAACAGACAGGAAACTTTTCCCCATACAGGCAAGGCCTAAAATCCAGCCAATACATAGCCACTGCAACATTGAATCTTATTCTGTCTTGTTATTATTTTGCCCAATAATAAAGCCCACCGGAGTGAGCTTCAATCAAATGCGAATATTCTCGTTATTTATGGTTCAATCCAGAGACCATCCTGCATATGTAAAATCCGATCTGCTGCATGGGCTAGCTGTTCATCATGCGTCACAATCAGCATCGCCATATTGAACTCACGTTGCAATTCGGTCAGCAGTTCAAAAATCTTTGCTGCAGTCTTGCGATCCAGATTTCCGGTCGGTTCATCGGCCATCATCAGTTTAGGTTTACCCACCACTGCACGCGCCAAAGCTACACGCTGACGTTCACCTCCGGATAATTCACCCGGCTTGTGAGTCAGACGATGCGAAAGACCAACACGTTCCAGTAAATATTCAGCCTGCTGTTTGGCTTCCTTAAACTTCATGTTGTCGCGTAACATCAGCGGCATGGCCACATTTTCCAGTGCCGTAAATTCTGGCAACAGGTGATGAAACTGGTAAACAAAACCCAAATGCTCATTCCGCACATAACCGCGTTCTGCTTCAGACAAGGTATCAAAACGGCGGCCATTCACCATGACCTGACCCGAAGTCGGACGATCTAATCCACCCAGAACATGTAATAAGGTACTTTTGCCTGAACCACTCGAACCCACAATTGAGACAAACTCACCTGCTTTCACTTGTAGCGACAAGCCGCGAATCACATCGACAGTGGCTTTGCCATCGGTAAAGGACTTGTGAATATTCTGGGCATCTAAAATCAGATTACTCATAACGCAATGCCTCTGCCGGTTGAATTTTTGCTGCACGTAAAGCCGGATAAATTGTCGCGACAAAACTAAGGGCCAGTGACAAGCCTACAATCACTAGAACATCCTGCCAGCGCAGATATGAAGGTAAGTAATTAATAAAATAGGCATCAAACATATTCAGGCCTAAAGTATTGTTGAGCCAGCCAATAAAGCCACTAATACTGGTGGCCGCAATAATCCCGAGGATGGCCCCTGCGCAGGTTCCAATCACCCCAATCACGGTACCTTGCACCATGAAAATTTTGGTAATGGTGGCAGGTGAAGCACCCAGAGTCCTTAAAATGGCAATGTCCGATTTTTTATCCGTCACCACCATCACCAGCGAAGACACAATATTAAATGCCGCGACTAGAACGATTAGGAATAAAAGCAGGCTGACCATGGCTTTTTCCATCTGAATCGCACTGAACAGATTACCATGGGTATAAGTCCAGTCCGAAGCATAGAAATTCCCCGGCAAATCACGCACGATTTCCTGAGATACTTGTGGCGCCAGGAAAATATCGTCCAGCTTCATACGTACCCCCTGCGCACCATCCGGTAGACGCAGCAAGGTCGAGGCATCATTTAAAGCGATATAACCCATCATCGAGTCAACTTCAGCACCAATACTGAAGATTCCCACCACTTTAAAACGCTTGAAACGCGGGACAACACCAGCTGGTGATGGGGTGGCTTCTGGCAGAACCAGAGTAATATTGTCATTTAAACCCACACCCATGGCATCGGTCATTTGCTTGCCCAAAACAATACCAAATTCACCTTTTTTCAGGCTGTCGATACTGCCCTCAACCATATGGTTTTGTATGATCGAAACTTTTTTCTCATACTCGGGTTCGATCCCACTGACCATAATGCCGGCGACCTGACCCTGTGCGGTCAGCATGCCTTGTAATTGAGTAAAAGGTGCGACTCCCTGGACATGTTCATGCCCTTCAATTTGTTTTGCAAGTTCTGGCCAATTTGTTAAAATTTGTGTGGAGGAAACAGTCGCTTGAGGTATCATTCCTAAGACACGATTCTTTAACTCTCGGTCAAAACCATTCATCACAGACAAGACTGTAATAAGGACTGCCACACCGAGTGTGAGGCCGATCATTGAGACCAACGCGATAAAAGAAATGAAGTGGTTACTACGCCGTGCGCGAGTATATTTCAACCCTATATACAGCGAGATTGGTTTGAACATAACCATCTAGTCCGAGGTAATAAATTATGGAAAATGTACAGCATCCAAACGGATTTACGGAAAGACGCGTCATGTCTCGAATCGATGCTGCCTTACGAATTAATTATCAGATTATTTCCGATGATGTTGCCTTGAATGATCCTTACGATCCTAACTTCGTGTTGCCCCGCTATTTTCTACTACTTGCAGAACTAGATCAATTTGATCATGCGGTTAACTACGAATTAGAACAATTATCTGAAAAAGATCAACAAATTGCTCGAATCTTATCCTTATTTAATCAAAAGTTAAACCTTATTACCGGTTCTTTGTATGACGCAATTGTACAAAGCATGTTACCTGTACCGGAACAGGTGAATTTTTCGGAAACCGGTTTTAGCTTCTTTAATGAGCGCCCTATCGCTGAAGGCACCTATCTGCACGTGACTTTGAGTCATCCAGAAAATTTCTTCCATATTGCAGCAACCGCTCAGGTGGCCTACAGTCGCGAAGAAGAAAATGGCAAATATCGGACTGGTGCTTATTTTATTACTATGCATCCACAAGACCGTGTCAAACTGGGTGAATGCGTCAAGGCTCATTTTGTCTAAATTACTGCTTTAGTCAGTGCTGCTGGGTGATGAAAGGCGAGCGTTATAGCTCGCTTTAATTTCTCTGGAAAAATATAACAACAAACCAGCCAGTAAGATAACGACGCCAAAGACTGCTCCACCCGATAATTTTTCATCATTCAGAATCACCCCGACAAATAAGGCCAGCATCGGCGTCAATACGGTGGTCAATGACAAAGTGGTCGCCTTGATTTTCTGCACCAGTTTAAAATAACAGAACATCGCAATCAGGGAAGCCATGATTACAGCATAACTGAGTCCAATTAGCGATTGTGCCTGTGGGATCTGGGTTGGTGCAAATTGCCAGATAAATGGCAACATGGTACAGGCCATGACCGCTGAAACAGCAATAGAACCGGCCGCTTGTGCCATAGGTTCGAGAGGTGCATTAACTTTTTTCACCCAGAACATCGAAACACAGTAAATAAAAACACTGAGCAACATCAGGCCTATGCCAATCGGCTGAATATGCTGATCTTTGCCACCGACACAGATAATGCCCAGACCCAGCAAGGCAATCGCCATACCACCCCACTGCGAAGGATAGAGCTTAAGCTGAAATACAAAACGGCCAATTAAACCGGTAATAATCGGCGCCAGTCCGAACATCAGGGCAATAATGCCTGAACTCAGATAATCCGTGGCCAGATAAGTGAAAATCTGTGAGCCGATAAAACTGCATGCGCCAGCCAGGTAACTGTGCATGGATAATTTATCTAAGGGAAAACGGGTTTTAAATAGCCACAACAAGGCAAATGCAAAAGGCAAAGCCAAAAAGAAACGCAATGCCAAAGCCCAGAGCGGATGCAAATCCGTCACACTCCAGACAATAGCTAGCGGTGTCGTCGCCCAGATAAAAACCAATAAAAGATAGGTGGCAATCATATTGGTTTGTGTGGGCATGCGAGTCACTCTGAATAAGGCTTAAAGCGCGGAAGTTTTACGTTTTTGTTTTTGGATGGTCTGATCGAGTGCGCTGGAAAATTCGCGTTTATCCCGTTCTGAAATCGGTGGCGGACCGCCCGTTTGCACGCCCGCTCCGCGTAAGCTGTCCATAAAATCGCGCAGATGTAAGCGCGCTTTGACATTGGCCGTAGTATAAATTTCACCACGGGGATGAATCGCAATTCCGCCTTTTTCAATCACTTCCGCAGCCAAAGGAATATCTTGGGTCATGACAATATCATGCTCTTTCATGCGCAGAATAATCTCTTTATCCGCAGCATCCGCCCCACTCATCACCTGAATTGAATTAATTCTGATCGAAGGAGTTATTCCGACTGGTTGGTTGGCAACAAAAGTGACTTCTAGCTGATAGCGATCCGAAGCACGAATAATCACATCTCGCAGAATACGGGGCAATGCATCGGCATCGACCCAAAGTTTGAATGGCAACACAGGGCTTCCCATTAAGGTATAAATCATGGTTATTCTAGCAAATTGCAGTGATCAGGTTGATGATTAAATCGCTCCATTTTCATTGCATCTGTCATCAATATTTTAAAAAGTATGTGCCCGGTAAAACTGGCATGATTCACGCGAGAAAAAAAATTGACTTCATTTGACTGGCATTTTAATTTTAAAATTCATTCGATTGACTTGAAAAATCGCAATGACCCTCGATTAACTATAAATACATCATCCAAGATCAATTGTGCATATGAAAAATCAGAATAGCCCAGAGATCATCACCATTGATGATCAAAATTTCGGTAGTCATGTCGAACATTGGACCTTGCTCACCGACAACCCTGGCACAGATGTTCCACAGTGGTTAGGCAAAGCTCTTGATGAACCAATCATGCCGATGGGCCTTTGTACACAAGAATGTGATATGGATGCAGAGACCTGGCTGATTCAGGGACCGAGCAAAGCTGCGGTACAGTTGAGTCAAGTGATTGCCGTCGAAAACAACAAACCTCAAGCAGTAAAAACTGCATTTCCGTGCTTTGACAGTCCTTATCAGGTGAAAGCCACGATTGACCGGATTATTAGCTGTAAATCCAATACTCAGGCTGTATTGCGCCTGAATCTGGGTGCTAATAATATTATTTACGCTTTCGATAACCTGTATAGCGTCAATCATCCGCATTATGAAAAAGACCAGTCCTATGTGGTGAATCTGAATGGCTGGGCCTATGAACTTGAAGCGGTCGCAGATCATGAGCATCTGGTGGTTGATGATCCGGCTTCGATCAAGCACCACCGTGCCTTGAATGATATTCTGGCTGCCAATAATGGTGTAGCACCGGATAATTTGCAGGAACAGATTGATGCCTGGCAGCCGCAGTGCGAAGAAGATAAAGAACCTGTAACCGTAGATTTTTCTAAAATGGTAGCTTATCTATACGGCGAAACCATGGGTCAGGAAGATGAAGCCTGGTTCCAGGGCAATATTGTCGGTAAAACGACTATGCAGTTTATGGGTCAGGACTATACCCTTTATGATGTCACTCTCATTCATGATGAAGGCCAGCCTGCGACCTTGATCCGGATTGCAACGCGGAATGACCAGTACAGAGACTTCCAGATTGGCCAGTATATTCGTGGCAACTTGTGGATTCAGGCCAATATTTATAGAAAAGCGGCCTAAGTTCAAACAGAAAAAGAAGATATTCATTTTGATGGGTATCTTCTTTTAATCCATCTATATCCTTATTTGTCATTTTAATTTTTGATTATTTTTTATACATATTTTCTGGCTTAATAATCTATTTAAATTCATTAAAAACCGAGTTATCCACATTTTTAAATTCAAATAAATTCATTTTAAATATTTAAAATAACCCTAAAAACCTTGTAAAAATAAGCGATTGATTTCTCATATAAATAATCTGTTGTCATACAAATCTAATATTTAAATAAAAATGAAATTTATGCTCTTTAATTAAAAATGTACTTTATTTAATCAATTTTTTATGATAAAAATACTCACAACAAATTAGTATTAACGATAAATAGATCGGACAATAAATATCTATGAAAATCGTGCAAGAAGAAACATTACAACAGGTCGAGCATCATCTTAGCTCCCGCTATAATATTGATATGATGTCCTGCCTTTTTTTCATGTTGGGGATGCTGATCTGCGGATTCATCCTGCATACTTTTATTTTCTAAAATTATTGTATTCATAAAAAACCCAGCCTGTGCTGGGTTTTTTCGTTTCAGGAATTAACCATTGCGTTTGGCAAAGTCATCCATAAAGTTCACCAATGCCTGCACGCCCTCTAAAGGCACGGCATTATAAATACTTGCGCGCATACCGCCAACCGAACGGTGACCAGCAAGATTCAATAAATGCTGCGCTTCAGCTTCTTTCAGGAACTGTTTCTCAAGATCAGCATTGGCCAAAGTAAATGGTACGTTCATGATCGAACGGTTTGCTTTTGCAATCGGATTCGCATAAAAATCGCTTTGATCGATATAACCATAAAGCAAGTTAGCTTTCTCAAGGTTCACTTTGTGCATGGCATCTACACCGCCATTTTCTAGCAACCACTCAAACACCAGACCAGACAAGTACCATGCATAAGTTGATGGTGTGTTAACCATTGAGCCATTTTTCGCTTGATCTGAATATTTCAAGATGCTTGGAATTTCAGGTTTAGCTTGATCAAGTAAATCTTCACGAATGATCACCAGCGTTAAACCAGCAGGCCCGATATTCTTTTGCGCACCCGCATAGATCAAACCAAATTTAGAGACATCTACTGGCGCAGATAAAATACTAGATGAATAATCGCAAACTAATGGCTTGTTTGTTTCAGGAATTGAAGCAAATTGCAGACCGCCAATGGTTTCATTATCGGCATAATGCACATAAGCTGCATCATCAGAAAGATTCCATTCGCTTTGTGCACTGATCGCATATTTGCCATCAATTTGGATACCTGCTTTTACAACATTGATATCGCCATAACGCTGCGCTTCTTTCAAGGCTTTTTCAGACCAGATACCGGTATCGATATAGTCTGCTTTGTTGTTTTTGCCAAGCAGGTTCAATGGAATTGCCGAGAACTGTAATGATGCCCCACCCTGCAAGAACAATACTTTGTAGTTCTCAGGAATATTCATGAGTTTACGTAAGTCTGCTTCCGCTTTTTCAGCCATGGCAACATAGTCGGCACTACGGTGGCTCATTTCCATGATCGAAAGACCTTTGCCGTGCCAGTCAAGCATTTCAGCTTGAGCTTTTTCAAGTACGGCAGTCGGTAATGCAGCAGGACCAGCACAGAAGTTGTACGCGCGCATGATTTTTCCTTTCAGAGTGAAACACAATAAAATGATGGCATTTAACCATATCTGGCAGGGTCTTGCACAAAATTATTTCAATCTATGAGTCAAGATAGAGTCAAAAAATCAATGTAGATTCACAAGATAAATTGACCAGTATTTTAGCCTGCTGTTTTTATCATCTTTGCACTCACAATTGAAAATATTCAAGATTAAGCCATTTTTTGATTCTAGATATTCCATTAAAAACAGCCGATAAGTATTTGAAATACAGATGTAAAAGAAACAATACTATAACTTTACACTAGTTCTATCTGCAAACCTTTGATTTATACTAGCCGGATAACATTATCGGCTTTAAATCAGTTTAGCGACTTTATGAACTTAAAGAAAAATAAAAGACAGCTTGTCTGGGGGTTAAATCTGCTTGCATCGATGATGTATGGCAGCTTTGCTCATGCGCAGAGCATCAGCTTTCAGGACGCTGAACGTCAGTTATTGCAAAACTCTTATAGCAGCCAAGCCTATCAAAGTCTGGAGCAGGCTTCAAAACTTGAAGCTGAAGCAGTAAAAGGCGTAGGTCTGCCGCGTGTCGATCTGAATGTTCGTGCGTATGCCTTTCATAATGAACTCGATCTGCCTTTAGGTGCATTAAAAAATAATTTAGAGCAATCCTTAACGGATGGTGTAAATAATAGAATTGATGAACTGAACTTAGGTGATCTGGCTGACCCGCTAAAAAATAGTCTAAGACAACCTATTCAAAATGGGGTGGGCTTAATTCCTGATAGTGCGAATGTCGTGCTGGATGATCAGGTGATTCGCCCAACGGTTTCAGTTATGATGCCGCTTTATACCGGTGGACTGACAAGCAGCGCCAAAGAAATCGCCAATATTCAGGTCGGTCGTAGTCAGCTCAGCAACAAACAGCAGCAAGACACGCAGCGTTTTGAACTGATTCAAAGTTATTTTAATGTACAACTCCAAAAGCAACTGCATGCAGCAGCACTATTTAACTTGAATGCCATGCAACAGCATTATCGCAATGCCTTAAAGATGGAACAGCAAGGTTTTATCAGTAAAGGCCAGCGCATGCAGTTTGAAGTGGCACGCAATAATGCCGAGCGCAGTCAGCAAAATACGCAGGCCAATTTGAATGCTGCCCTGTTCCAGCTGAATAATCTGCTTCAGGAAAGTAGCATCACCGAACTTTCGACGCCTTTATTTGTCAATAAAACCGAGCCACAGGCCTTAAATCATCTGCTGAAAACCTTTAGTCAGAACTCTGCGTTGATTCAAAAAATGCAGCTGGATACCCAATTGGCCCAAGCCAATGTCAAAGCCCAGCAAGCGGCAAAAAAACCGAATGTTTTTGCTTTTGGTGAATATAGTCTGGATCAAAATGAAAACTGGATTGTCGGAGTTGCCGCACGTTATAACCTGTTTTCCGGAATTGATAAAAACAAAAATATTCAGGCTGCCGAACTCAAACGCTCTGCTACAGAATTACTCACTGCACGCACCCAGCAGGAAATTGAAAATTTGATCTATAAATCTTATAGCGAAGCACTCAGCGCACAGCAAAGTGATGCGCTTCTGGCACAAAACTTGAAAGCCGCACAGGAAAATTTACGCATCCAAGAATTGTCCTTTAAAGAAGATATGGGCACCGCCACACAGGTCATCGATGCACAAAATATGCTGAGCGGACTACGAGCTGAAACTGCCTTGAATGCCTATAAATATGTGATGTCACTGGCCACCCTATTACAAAGCCATGGCTCGATTGCAGAATTTCCGAACTACATCCAACATACCAACACTCACTATATTCGCTAATGGAGCCGAACATGAACGAAGATCAAAAAACCAATGATCCTGTGAATGAAGCGGCTTCATCCAGCGATACAGAAAAATCGCCTGCGCAACAGGTAGAAACAAAAACTGAAATAGAAAACAACGCGACGACTTCGACCGAGCAACAACAAGCTCCTGAAATCGCTAAAAAGAAAAAATATTTATTGCTCGCCCTGATTCCAGTTCTGCTGGCAGTCATCGCATTTGGATTATGGAAAAGCTACCAACCGGCTCCGCTTGAATTGCAGGGTCGTGTAGAAGCTGAAACGGTTCAGGTGGCGACCAAAGTGCCAAGCCGTATTGAAGAAATTTATGTAGAAGAAGGTCAGCAGGTCAAAAAAGGCGATGTGCTGGTGCGCTTAAACAGCCCGGAAATTCAGGCCAAAAAACAGCAAGCCGCAGCGGCTTTACAATCTGCGCTGGCCTTACAATCGACTGCTGAACGTGGCTCGCAGGAAGAAAATATCGCCAGTCTGTATGCCAACTGGCAAGCGCTGAAAGCACAGCAAAATTTAGCCAAAGTTTCTTATGAGCGTGGTGCAAATTTATTGAAGGAAGGTGTGATTTCACGCCAGCGCCGTGATGAATTGTATGCAGCCAGTCAATCAGCGGCGCAAATGACAGAGGCGGCGTATCAGCAATATGCACGTGCCAAACGTGGCAGCACTTCGCAGCAAAAGAGTTCCGCCGATGCACAGGTAGATATTGCCCAGGCTGCGCTGGATGAAGCCAATGCTTTAGAAGCAGAAACCCAATTAGTAGCACCTGTAAACGGAACGGTATCTAAAACCTATGGCAAAGTCTCGGAGCTGGTAGCCACCGCAGTCCCTGTGGTCAGCCTGATTGAAGATCAAATGTGGGTGAGCCTGAATATTCGTGAAGACCAATATGCCCCGTTTCAGAAAATGAGCAGTATTGAAGGTTATATTCCCGCCCTAGATAAAACCGCCACTTTTAAAATCAAGCAGATCAGTGCTGAAGGTGAATTTGCCACCATTAAGACCACACGCCAAACCGGCGGTTATGATGTGCGAAGTTTTAAGCTGCATCTTGTGCCCACACCAGCGATTCCTGAACTGAAAGTTGGGATGAGCGTGTTATTTAAACTGAAAGAGACCCGATAATGTGGACGGGTATATGGCGCGAACTGCGCTATCTGCTCCGCGAAAAATGGGATCTGTGTCTGGTCACGCTCGCACCTGCACTGGTGATTATTTTATTCAGCAGCATGTTTGCTCAAGGGAAACCGGATCATTTACCGATTGCGATTATTGATCAAGACCAGAGTGCGCTGAGTCAAAGCATTTATCAGCATGTGGCGCTGAATCATACTCTTAAAATTGCTACGGTGTCGGAACAAACAGCTGAAATTGAGCGCCTGTTAAATCAAAATAAAATTTGGGGTTATATCCATATTCCCAGCGGTGCCGAGCAACGTCTGGTTCGTGCCCGGGATGCTGACATCAGTATTGCCTTTAACCAGAGTTATTTCAGTATCGGAAATACCATTTCCTCTGCCATGCTGGTCAGTACCCTGCAAGCACTGGCTGAATTTAGCGGACAGCAATATCTGGGCAACCGGCTGCCTTCTCTCGAAGCACCGTCACCGCATATCAAAATATCGCCGCTGTATAATCCACAACTGAATTATGAATTCTATCTGGAACTCTATGTCATTCCGGCAATTCTGCATTTACTGCTGTGTTGTTGTGTGGCATTTTCCGTCGGTCAGGAACTGAAGCGGCAGACCTTAACAAGCTGGATTAGCAACTCATCCATCTGGATGGCATTACTGTCTAAGAACCTGGTCTATGTGGCTATTTTTAGTCTATGGACCTGGATCTGGATGTTCTGGCTGATTGAAATTCGCGGCTGGTTTGTTGCCGGCTCGCTCGCTCTGATTCTATCGGCACAATTTCTGCTATATAGCGCTTATGCATTTTTAAGCAGTGCAGTGGTTCTGGCAACCAAAGATTTAAGTAAATCTTTTGGCATCATTGCGGTCTATGGTGGTTCATCTTTAAGTTTTGCCGGTGTGACCTTACCTTTAAATAATGCGCCCCTATTCACCCAGTTCTGGTCCAATATTATTCCGTTCACGCCCTATGCCAAATTACAAACTGAACAATGGGTGATTGGTAGTCCATTGCATATTTCACTGCAAGCTGGATTAATGCTGCTGATCTATGCCCTAGTCTACGCTCTGCTGGCTTATCTGTTTCTTAAAAAAATCGCCAAAGGAGCAACACCATGAAATCCCTTTGGTTTTACTATCTACAAAGCTTTAAAGATATCGTCAGTCACGGCACGATCTTTACCACGCTGATTCTATCCGTCTTGTTTTACAGCTTTTTTTATCCAACCGCTTATCAGGCACAGCAGGCTGAAGCCTTACCGATTATTATTGTCGATGAAGAACAAAGTAGCTTAAGTACCCGCATTATTGGTCAGGTGGCACAAAGCCCCAATGTCGAAATTCAGGCGATTACCGGAAATTTTGCCGAAGCCAAACAATGGGTGGAATCTCAAAAAGCCGATGGCATTTTACTGCTGCCGGACAATTTATCGCAAAGCTTAAGGCATGGTGAAACAGGTGGCATTGGACTGTATTTAAGTACAGCCAACTTTTTAGTGACCAAACAAATTGGTCTGGGCTTAGCCACATCGGTTGAGCAAACTTTGGCAGACTACACTGAACGCTTTGGTGAGGTCTCGGATTTTTCACCTGCCCTTTCTGTGCATCAAATTCCTTTATTTAATCCGCTGTCCGGCTATGGCAGCTATGTCTTTCCTGCGGTTGCACCTTTAATTATCCACCAAACCATTCTTTTAGGTTTGAGTATGCTGATTTTGGTATATCGGGAAAGAAAAGTAGAATTAAACGCAAATGCGTTCATTGGTATGTGTTTAGCGGTCTTCACCATTGGCTGTCTGGGATGTTTCTATTTATTCGGCTTTAGCTTCTGGCTATTTGATTATCCGCGCGGTGGCAACCTGCTTGGAATGCTACTGGCTGTTCCGGTTTTTATCTACACGATAATTGGCATGACCTGTCTATTTGCCAGTTTTCTGGATCTGCCAGAACGTGCGGGTCATGTGATTGTATTCACTTCCATTCCACTGTTCTTTTTATCTGGTGCGGCCTGGCCGCATGCCGCCATGCCCATCTGGATGCAAGTCGTTGGCGAAATCCTGCCTTCCACCCAAATTGTGCAGATGTTTATTCAACTCAATCAGATGGGTGTGCCTACTGCACTGGTCTTGCCTAAACTGCTCTATCTTGGAATGATCGGCAGCTTGTGTTTTTTCCTGGCTTATCGACGTTTAATTCCTATTCATCAAAGCAGATAGAGCATTATAGTAATGCTCCTATTCCACTTATTTACTCGACTCACCAAAGACCTGAATATTGAAATTGCGAATCTTGTTGCTGCCATTCGGCTTGTCAAAACTCACATCATACTGAACCAGATTCTCCGGATAGGAAATTTCATAGCTGACCTTATATTGTCCCGGTTGATTGGTTGCTTCTTCAATCTCTTTGGTCATTAAAGTCTTAGACTTGTATTCACCTTGAGGAATTGAACGTGAAAAGCGTTTCATCAGCTTTTCATTATCCTTAAACTGGGTTTGCAACTGCGGTTCTAACTGATCCAAAAACTCGTCATATTTCCCGTCACGCAAATCCTCATAGGCTAGCTGTGCCGCCTTTTCCTGTTCAGGACTCGGATTCGGAATATTGTCCATTGAATTACAGCCACTCAATGCAACCGCTGCTGCTAACAACATTAATTTGGTTTTCATCGCTTACCCTTATGCGGTCAAGGTTTATAAAAAAGGACGCCGAAGCGCCCTTTTTATCAGTAAAAAACTTATTCTTCTACTGAATTTTCACCATCTTTTTCAACTTGCTCAGTTTCAGCTGCTGAATCTGTTTCTGCCACTAAAGCGTCTTCGCTTTCAATCGCTTCAACAAACTCATCTTCTTCAACAGCTTCGATTGAAACCACACCGACCAGCAATTCCTCATTACCTAAGCGGATCAGACGAACACCCTGTGCGTTACGACCAGTTTGCGCCACTTCAGATGCACGGGTACGAACCAGCGTACCGCCATCTGAAATCAGCATCAGTTCTTTAGACGCATCAATGGCAACAGCGCCCACCAATTGACCATTACGTTCAGAGGTCTTGATCGCAATCACGCCCTTACCGCCACGTTTCTTGGTCGGGAAGTCGTCTACTGGAGTACGTTTACCATAACCATTTTCAGATGCACACAGTACTTCGCCAGTTTCAGGTACAACAACCAGTGATACGATTCGGCTAATCAATGCTGAATCTGAACCATCTTCGTCATCAGACTCGATCTCAGTTTCGTCATTTTCTTCTAGCTGTGCAGCTGCACCAATGGTCACGCGCATACCGCGTACACCTTTGGCAGAACGCCCCATTGAACGTACATCAGTCTCTGCGAAGCGAATAGCTTTACCTTCATTCGAGAACAACATGATTTGCTGTTCGCCATCAGTAATCGCCACACCAATGAGGGTATCGTCACCATTCAACTCAATCGCACGTAAACCGTTTGAACGAACATTCGAGAACTGCTCAAGCTCTACACGTTTAATCGTACCGTATTCGGTTGCCATAAACACATAGAAGTTTTTACGTACCGCTTCAGCCTGCTGAGCAAAGTCATTGATGATGTCATCATCAAGATCTGTTGCAGAAAGCTCCAAGCCCAACTGTTTCAATTGAATACGCAATGCATCAGAAATATCATCCGCACCATCTTCAGATTCTGTCAGCGCTGCTTCAAGCTCGGCAAAATGAGCATTGATCACTTCATTGGCTTGCAACTGCGCTGCATTGGCTTTGACAAATGCCTTGAAGGCAGCCAGACGTTCCTTGAATTTCTTCGGCGCGTCAATCACAGGCAAAATCGCGGTAATGGTCTCGTTTTCATCCAGTGGCAACAAATTCACCATTGGGCGACCTTTGGCACCACGTGAGGCTTGCGGCACTTCATAGACTTTCAGACGGTAGACCTTACCAACGTTGGTAAAGCAAAGTACCGTCGCATGACTTGACGTCACAATCAGATGTTGAATGTAATCATCTTCTTTCATGCTGGTCGCAGACTTACCACGGCCACCACGACGCTGTGCAGCGTAATCAGACAATGGTTGAGTTTTCGCATAACCTGATTTCGATACCGTCAGCACCATTTGCTCTTCAGGAATCAGATCTTCACGAGAGAAATCGATACGTGACTCGACAATCGACGTTTTACGCGCATCGCCATACTGCTGAAGAATTAATGCCAGCTCTTCACGAATGACACTCATCAACAGATTAAAGTCATTCAAAATTGCAGTCAGTTCAGCAATTTGTGACAGGATTTCACTATATTCAGCATGTAACTTGTCTTGTTCCAGACCAGTTAAACGATGCAAGCGAAGTTCCATAATTGCATTCACCTGGGTTGGAGACAGACGATAAATCTCGCCATCCAAACCAAACGGGCGACTTGGGTCTTCACCTTCAATCTCATCCGGACGAACAGAAACTGAACCGGCTTTTTCCAGCAATGCCAAAACACCGCCACCTGCCCATTCACCTGCCTGCAAACGCTCCCGCGCTTCAGCCGGATTCGCAGAACTCTTAATGGTTTCGATGATGGCATCAATATTCGCCAGGGCAACGGTTAAACCTTCCAAGATATGCCCACGTTCACGCGCTTTGCGTAATTCGAACATGGTACGACGCGTGACCACTTCCTGACGGTGACGGATAAATGCCGCAATGATGTCTTTCAGGTTCATCAATTTTGGTTGGCCATTGTCCAGACAAACCATGTTGATGCTGAAAGAGTTTTCAAGTTGCGTGTTCTGGAACAGGTTGTTCACGATCACTTCAGCGTTTTCACCGCGCTTCAGGTCAATCGCGATACGCATACCGTCTTTGTCAGACTCGTCACGAAGCTCTGAAATGCCTTCCAGTTTTTTCTCTTTGACCAGTTCAGCAATACGCTCAATGGTTTTTGCTTTATTGACCTGATATGGAATTTCAGTGAAGACAATCGTGGTACGGCCATTTTTCGGATCTTCTTCGAAATGGTACTTACCACGAATATGCAAACGGCCCTTACCGGTACGATATGCATCGACGATGCCTGATTTACCGTAAATGATACCGCCTGTCGGGAAATCCGGACCAGAAATATGTTCCATCAATCCTTCAATGCTGATTTGAGGATCATTGGCATAGGCCAGACACGCATTCACAACTTCAGTCATGTTATGCGGCGCCATATTGGTCGCCATACCGACTGCAATACCAGTGACACCATTAATCAACAAGTTCGGAACACGGGTTGGCATGACTTGAGGAATACGCTCAGAGCCATCGTAGTTGTCTTCCCACTCGACGGTATCTTTTTCAAGATCCGCTAACAGTTCGTGGGTCAGTTTACGCATACGTACTTCGGTATAACGCATTGCTGCTGCGCTGTCGCCATCGACCGAACCGAAGTTACCTTGACCATCAACCAATTGGTAACGCAAGCTGAAATCTTGCGCCATACGTACAATGGTTTCGTATACGGCAAAATCACCATGCGGGTGATATTTACCAATCACGTCACCGACTACACGTGCAGACTTTTTATAAGCTTTGTTATAGTCATTGCCTAATTCGTGCATTGCGAAAAGCACACGACGATGAACAGGTTTTAAACCATCTCGTACATCGGGCAATGCACGTGACACAATCACGCTCATCGCATAATCGAGATATGAGCTTTTAAGTTCATCCTCAATGGCAATCGGTCTAATTTCCGATACGCTCATGCATACTCCTTATTCTACAAGCCAATTTTGGCTTGTATTTATATGTCGTAAAACTAGCAAAATCATTAACTCAAACGACTGAGTTAAAAACTAAAATACAGCCCTAAATTATAGCATAAACACTTGTATTTTTGTGTCGAAATATTCAGCTTAACCTTGTTAATTATCTTCATTTTAGTGATCATTTTCTTGTTATTTCAAAACCGAAAATTAGCGCATCCAGACAGGATTTTTGAATACCCAAAATTTTGAGAAATACAGTACTACAAAAACAAAATGCGCCAATCAACTGGCGCATCCTTATCATTTTTTCTATATTTTTATTGTGCCTGGTTCAGTACTTTACGATAGCTCAGCACAGCCACAACCAATAAAACTGGCAATAACATTTCTACCCCTTCCTCAATGGTCATAATCATGATTTGAGTATGCGGCACCAATTGGATGCCGAATTCATCTTTCAGGGTTGAAGTCGTGCGATCGAGCACCTTGCTTAGTCCGCCACAGGCAATGGTGAGAAAGATAAAAAAATGTGCAATATTCAAAGAATTTTTCATGTTTCGTATGGTTTGAACCAGCTTTTTCGCCAGTACCAGAAAGACAAAAACAATCCCGAGCAATAAAATAAATCCGAGCAGCTTATCCATAAGCGGAATTTCAGCACTGCGATAGAAATTCGTTTTGATAAAACTCATTTCAAACACCTGCTTATGGAAATCCATTTCCCGTAATCCCAACAATGTCGCTGCTATAGCCGTAAACACTCGGGTATTAGGTTTGATTTCAACATTAAGCAAACACAGCACTGCCAGCAAGTACCATAACCATGGACTCATGACTTCAAAAGCGCCTGATTCACTAAATAAATACTGAGTTACCGAAGCTGGTGCATTCAGGGCAGTATGAATACAAATACCCAGATAAAGCGCAATCAGCAAAAAACTAATAAACAGGATATGGGCGGCTTTGGAAAAGGACATGATTAAAAACAGGAGAAAAAGCAAACCGGGATTTTATCACTTTTCATGCAAATGAAATACTCTAGTTTCGACTGTCGAGTATTTTTAAAATTTTTGCATAAAAAAACGCCCTTGGACAAAACAGTAAAGCATTGCTTTCACTGCCTGCGCAAGAGCGTCTTTTAAACTGTGTTCAGGAATTAGATTTTAGAAACCAATTCAGGAATAACAGTGTTCAGGTCACCGACTAACCAGTAGTCAGCGACTGCATTGATTGGCGCTTCTTCGTCTTTGTTGATCGCAACGATCACTTTAGATTCTTTCATACCTGCCAAATGCTGAATCGCACCAGAGATACCTACAGCGATATACAGATCAGGTGCAACGATTTTACCCGTTTGACCAACTTGCATATCGTTTGGTACGAAGCCGGCATCTACCGCAGCACGTGATGCACCTTGAGCAGCACCAAGCTTGTCAGCCAATGGATCAAGGATTTTGTGATAGTTCTCACCAGAACCAACACCACGACCACCAGAAACCACAATACGCGCAGCTGTCAGTTCAGGACGTTCAGATTTTACGATTTCTTCGTTGATAAACTTAGAAATACCCGCATCACCCGTAGACGCAGCAGCTTCAACAGCAGCAGAACCACCCTCAGCAGCTACAGCATCAAATGCTGTACCACGAACAGTCGCCAATACGATGTTTTCGCCTGATTCTACAGTCGCAATTGCGTTACCTGCATAGATCGGACGTTTGAAAGTCTTAGGACCATCTACCGCGATGATGTCAGTGATCATGCTTACGTCAAGAAGCGCAGCTGCACGTGGCAAAATGTTTTTACCAGTTGTTGTAGAAGCAGCAAGGATATGTGTATAGCCTTTACCTAATTCAGCAACAAGTTTAGCTACGTTTTCAGCCAATTGGTTTGCATAAGCAGCGTCATCAGCAAGTAATACTTTGCTTACGCCTGCAACTTTAGCCGCCTGGTCAGCAACTGCCTGAGCGCCAGAACCAGCAACCAATACAGTGATATCACCACCGATTTTTTGCGCTGCAGCAACAACGTTTAAAGTAGCAGCGTTTAATGCTTTGTTGTCGTGCTCAGCGATAACTAAAATACTCATGATTTTTATCCTTCTGTATTAGATCACTTTCGCTTCGTTTTTCAATTTTTCTACAAGTTCGTCTACAGACTTCACTTGTACGCCAGCTTTACGCTCTGCAGGTGATTCAACTTTCACTGTTTTCAGTTTAGTTGCAGGGTTTACACCGAAATCTGCAGGTGACTTGGTATCCAGCGGTTTTTTACGCGCTTTCATGATGTTTGGAAGTGCCGCATAACGTGGCTCGTTCAAACGCAAGTCAGTGGTAATGATTGCTGGAAGTGTCAGTTCAACAGTTTGTAAACCGCCGTCTACTTCACGTGTTACTTGTACTTTGTCGCCATCTACTTTTACTTCAGAAGCGAATGTACCTTGACCTGCACCCATTAGAGCGCCAAGCATCTGACCAACCTGATTCGAGTCATCATCAATTGCTTGCTTACCTAGAAGGATCAATTGTGGTTGCTCAGCGTCAACAACGCCTTTCAGAATTTTAGCGATTTCCAGCGCACCCAGTTGGCTGTCATCAGCTTCAACCAGGATACCGCGGTCAGCACCAAGCGCCATTGCAGAACGGATTTGTTCTTGGGCTTCTTTAGGACCAATAGAAACAACAATGATTTCTGAAACAGTTCCTTTTTCTTTTAAACGAACCGCTTCTTCCACTGCGATTTCACAGAATGGATTAATTGACATTTTAACGTTAGTTAAGTCAACACCACTGTTGTCCGGTTTAACACGAACTTTAACGTTGGCATCAACCACACGTTTTACAGCAACAAGAGCCTTCATGTAATCCTCGGCTGTTTTAGCAAATGTAAATGTTGAGAAAAGTTAGTGTAACTCTTCACTTAAATTTTTTTAGGTGCCCTATCTTGCAATGTGTACGGCATTTCGGTCAAGTCACAATTCAACAAAGAGGTGTAAAAATGCGTAATTTTCCCTGAACGATGCGTTCACAATTAATTGTTATCGTTTTATTACAATGAAATGTATCAATATTTACTTAAAATTTAACCATTGATTTATATTATTTTTTTATCTGATTAATCACATCAGAAGTTTTGATTGATCACATTTAATTTAAATTGATTTAAAGCAGCTTGCAGCAAAACAGCCGGGATATACGTATGTCAGCTTTTGTCATTTTGGACAGAATTCTTTTTGAGAGCGAATTAAACCTAATATAAAGACAAATTGACCAAATAATAAACCAGCGCATTGAATTCTACGCCGACAAAGTGAATATTTAATTTCAAATCTTCACAATTATAAAAAAAGCATACTGCGAACAGTATGCTTCTTTGCAATCCGATTAATTAATGATTAACCAGCTTGCGGCAAGTGCCAGTAAACCACCAGAAGTTCCATCTACCCATTTTTGTTTACGTTCATCCATTTGGGTTTTTTGGCTGATTTTGCTGAACAAAATACTTAAGCTACAATACACTACAAAAATCAGACTGATAAAAATAAAGGACAGGATCAAACCTTGGCTGACAGTATTGGCTGATTTATCAATAAACTGCGGCAAAATCGCAAAATAAATCAACATGCCTTTCGGATTTAACAGCGCAGTAAAAAAACCTTTTTTAATCGGATTGGCTGAGGTCTTTTTCTCAATGTTCAGCGCGTTTTTACTGAATACCGATTTAAGTAAACTAAATGCCAAATACAGCAGATAAGCAATCCCGAGCCAGCGAATCGTTTCAAACAGCACCGGAAAAGAGACAATAATAGCCGCAATTCCGAGTGCCACAAGGATCGAATGCACCAGATAACCGCAACACACCCCTAAGGTTGCCATCATGCCTGCTTTTGCATCTTTACCCATCACTTGAGACAGGATAAATAACATATCGGGTCCAGGCGTAAAAATCAGGGGAAGCACGGTCAGTGCAAAGAGTACAAATACAGACATTTCCTTTTCCTTTCAAACTCCAGAAAGTGAAATAAGTATCTGCGATTTTTTACAAAATTGGCTTTCAATTTATTTTATAATAAGTATTATTTTTCGAATATTATTCTAATTTATGAAAATATCCACCAAGTCTGTGCGGGTAAAACTTGATCGAATTGATAAAAATATCATTCGACATTTACAAGCCAATGGCCGTATTCAGAATAATGATCTGGCACGTGAAATCGGACTTTCACCTTCGTCCTGTTTACGCCGGGTAAAATTACTGGAAGATGCAGGCGTCATTCAGAATTACACGACTATTGTCGACCAACAAAAAATTGGTTTTCAGCTGATTTTATTTTCGCGCATCTGGCTGGTCGGTCAGGATGCCGAAACCATTGATACCTTTATTGAGGCGATGAAAGAATTGCCGCAAGTGATGGAGTGCTACATTATTTTGGGAGAGAGCGATGCCATGTTGAAAGTTGTGGTGCCTGATCTGGAAAGTTACCGTAAATTTCAGTCGACCCATCTGACAAAAAAAAATGGTATTACCAGTGTCAAAACAGATTTACCGAGTCAGATTATTAAACAGAGTTTCCAGCTGCCTTTAGAAGATTTATAGGCAAACTGATTTTAGACAACGACGCTATGTTCTTAATTTAAGATTTGCATAATCGTATGCTTGCTTAAACCATAACATGTGCTGCAAGCGCATAGATTGAAAGTTCTACTATAAGAAAAGGTTGCCTATAGAAGACAACCTTTTCCTCTTGAGCAAAGCCAAATCACAGGACTGAATCTTATTTTTATGTTATGTGGATGCTTCAGAATTTACTCAGTTTCTTGTGCTAAAAAATCACGATGTACATGGCTTAAATCTACCAGCTCATAGCCTGCCAATTCAAAAATTTGCCAAATTGCAATCGCATCTTCTTTTAAATCGACTGCCTGGGTCGCACGATTCGACAATTGCCATTGCAAATCAGAAATCCATAAATAGTATTGCCTAGTCGCCGCATTAAAGGCCTGAACTTTTCCATCGGCATTAATCCCTTGAATGATGGCGCCTTCAGGTAAGGTCGCTTCAAGATTGGGTAAGCTAATGTCCACAAAATGCTTGATTTGTCGCAGACCATAACCTGCAAACATTTCTTTTTGAGCTTCACTTAACTGTGCATATTTTTGCTCTATATCTGCAATTACCAGTGTGTCCATGTCACCTCCCATCGGTCAAATGCTGAGACTCTACTCAGCAATATTTCATTTTAAATATTAAATACTAGTTATTGTTATACCTGAAATGGCGCATTTAACGAATAAGACAATAGTGAAATGCTTACCCGAACGCCAATGTTCAGTTCAATTCCATTTTAAGGTTTATATATGAAAGTTTTGTGCCAAAAATACAATTTTCATGATTTTTATTCTTTAAAACTGGGCACATGATCAATCTTCTTTATGCTGCGCACGCGGATGGGCCTGATCATAAATCTGGGCCAGATGGTCAAAATCAACATGGGTATAAATTTGCGTGGTGGTTAAATTACTGTGTCCCAGCATTTCCTGCACGGCTCGTAAGTCCCGGCTATTCGATAACATGTGACTCGCAAAACAATGTCTTAACAAATGCGGATGTAAATCTACATTCACGCCTGCGCGCTGCGCCTGAAACTTGACCCGATTTTCAATTTGTCGTGCACCGAGCGGATTGCCTTTCTGGGTAATAAATACATTCGCCTCCGGTACAAAATCGCCATTCCATAAGGGATAGACTTGCAACCAAGCCATCACGCTGTCTTTGGCCTTGGAACCGAAAGGCACTATCCGGGTTTTATTGCCTTTACCAGTAATGCGTAATAACTGCCGGTTGAAATCAATATCTTTAATTCTCAGGCTTTGCAGTTCTGCCAGACGCAGCCCACTGGAATAAAGCAATTCTAACATCGCTTTGTCCCGAAGCCACATTTGCTGCTGTGCCTCAGTTTCAGGTGCAGGCTGATCAATAATCTGGTTGATGGTTTCAATATCCACCATGCCGGGCAAAGGACGCGATTGACGTTTTAACTGAAAATCATCCGCCGGATTAAAAGCCATATGCTGAGCCTGCTCGGCCCATTTCATAAACTGGCGAATAGCCGAAAGCATACGTTGCAGGCTGCTAGGACTGAGCTGATGCTGTTCCACTTTCTCAGCCAGAAACTGGCGTAAATCGGTAGCTTCTACATCATTTAAATTGAGCTGTTCATGCTGGCAAAATTCTAAAAAATCCGAGACATCACGTTCATAGGCTTGCAAGGTATGTTTGGACTGGTTTTGAATTTCACGTTCTTTTAGCCAGATGGATAATAATTGTGTTGCATCCATTAATATAAACCTTCCTACACCAATCCACCTTTCTCAATATTACATCTATCTATATTTTGTATCTAAAAAATCAATCATTTAAAATTCATTTTATAAGATAAATTCTGATCAGCTTTTGCTAATATCAAATCACTTACCAAAAAACATGACATAAAAACGATTTCATAGCGAGTATAAAATGCATTCATTTGAAAAAATTGCAGCATCTTTTAATTTGAACAGCCTACAGGTCGAAGAACTCACCAATGAATTAAAGGAGTTACAAAAGCGCTTTAATCCAGATAATATCCAAGACTTCTATCCTGAATTTGAAAAAATTGCCTCAAGCTTTGGCATTCAAGATGATCAAATTGAAGTATTTGTAGACATGCTTTATGCCAACCCTGAATTTAGCAATCTAGTGACTTTTATCATTCCAAGTTTCTACAGCATTGGTGGCGATCGAATGATATTTGAAGCCACGTATGAACAAATGATGGCAGACCTGCAAGCAGAATTAGATCAATAAAATAGAAAGCAAAAAGCCTATCTCATGGATAGGCTTGTTTCAAAGTAATACCGCTTAACCCTGGAAATAACGTAAATCCAGACGCCCTTCATATACGGTCGCCGTTGGTCCAGTCATCCAGACCACATCACCTTCTTCCCACTCAATTTGCAACTTGCCGCCTGCCAGCTCAACTTCAACTTTACTCGAAAGCAGACCACGGCGCATACCTGAAATTGCGGCAGCACAGGCACCTGTACCACAAGCCAAGGTCTCGCCTACACCACGCTCGTACACACGTAAACGTGCATGTTTTTCATCAATAATCTGCATAAAGCCAGCATTGACTCGTGCCGGGAAGCGCGCATGTGATTCAACTTGTGGACCAATACGTGCGACATCGGCAGCAATCACATCCGGCACGATTGTCACCGCATGTGGATTCCCCATATTGACCACATCAATGGTCAGCTTTTCACCGCCAGCAAGATCGATGTCATACAGGCTCTCCGGCGCATCAGCTACAAATGGAATTTCCTGAGGCAAAAATTTTGGATAGCCCATATTGACCCGTACCCAACCATTCGCACCCAATTCCGGCTCTACAATACCAGATTTGGTTTGTACCTTGATTTTGGTTTTGGTCGTGAGCTGACGATCATGCACAAATTTGGCAAAACAGCGCACGCCATTGCCACATTGCTCCACTTCCGAACCATCGGCATTAAAAATCCGGTATTTAAAGTCTGCACTTGGTACATCGGGTGGCTCAACCACCAAGAGTTGATCAAAACCAATGCCGAAGTTACGGTTGGCCAAACGCTGAATGGTCAAAGTATCCAGATAAGCACGCTGGCTGATCAGATCAACCACCATAAAGTCATTGCCTAGACCATGCATCTTGGTAAATTCTAATAACATCCTGATTTATCCTTAAGGCAATAAACGCTCACGTTCCCAGAGTGATTCAATGGTTTCACGTTCACGAATCAAATGCGCCTGATCAGCATCGACCATCACCTCAGCAGCACGACCACGACTGTTATAGTTTGAACTCATCACAAAACCGTATGCACCCGCGCCCAGCACTGCCAGCACATCATTTTCCTTGATCGCAAGCTCACGCTCTTTACCTAGGAAATCACCAGTTTCACAAATTGCGCCCACGACATCCCATTCTTTGCTTTCGACATCGGTACGAGGTGTAACAGATTGAATGTCCATCCATGCTTCATATAACGCAGGGCGAATCAGGTCATTCATCGCTGCATCAATGATCGCGAAATTACGATGATTGGTCGGTTTTAATAGATCTACTTTAGTCAGTAACACACCAGCATTGGCAGAAATACTACGTCCCGGTTCCATATACACTTTCAGGCCCAGTTTTTCTAAAGCTGGACGCAGCGCATTGGCATATTCTTCAACCGACGGCGGGGTTTCATCTTTATACGTCACACCCAGACCACCACCGATATCGATGTGTTTAAGATGGATACCCAGCTCTTTTAACTGGTCGATCATGACAATGACACGATCCAGTGCATCCACAAATGGCTGGGTTTCAGTCAGCTGTGAACCAATATGGCAGTCAATCCCGACCACATCCAGATTTGGCAATGACGCTGCATATTGATAGGTTTCGAACACGCTATCCGATGGAATACCGAATTTATTTTCTTTTAAGCCGGTTGAAATATAAGGATGGGTTTTGGCATCGACATCCGGATTCACGCGCAATGAAATCGGTGCTTTGACATTTAATTCAGCCGCAACTTTCTGGATACGATCCAGCTCAGCATACGATTCGACGTTGAAGCATGCAATCCCGACTTCTAAAGCTTTTTTGATATCCGCTTCAGATTTACCCAGGCCCGAAAATACGATTTTCGAAGGCTCACCACCGGCTTTCAGCACACGCGCCAATTCACCACCGGTCACAATATCAAAACCGGCACCCTCTTTGGCCAATACATTCAATACCGCAAGATTAGAGTTGGACTTTACCGCAAAACAGATTTGATGGTCGATAAAATCAAAAGCACGGTCCATATCTAAAAAATGCTTTTCCAAAGTGGCTTTAGAATAAACATAGAGTGGTGTGCCAAATTGCTCCGCGAGCTGTTGTAATGAACATTGCTCAGCGTGCAATACCCCTTTAATGCGGGTGAAACTCATGAAGGTATCCTTTCTGTGAAAGCGTTATGGTGTGGTTTTAACGTCTGAATCGGTAGGTGCAGCAAACTGTTGTTGCACAGGTGCCTCTCGTTCTTCATCGGACGCTTTAGGCTCAGTTTCAGTATTTTTGTATAACAAATACTTGGCACGCTTGTCGTAATTCGGATCATTCGGCAAGTGCAAAGCACCTGACTGTCCACAACCTGCAAGAGCAAGACCTGTCGCTAAGATACTGATGTAGCAAATGACTTGGCGCATCTGACCACCTAATGTAATAGTTTCGATGAAGTATAACGCGATCATTCGGCATGACCCAAGCGTTAAACGCTAGAGAGTATCTTTAGACAAAAAAAAACGCCAGCAGATCGCTGACGTTTTTATTGATAAGGTTTATTTATGTTTCTGTTTATAGAAACCAAAATATCCAATGATTAACAGGATAAACCAGATCGGGCTGATCATCAGTGCCTGGCGAGTATCCTCTTCCAGCGCCAAAACCACGATCATGCTCAGGAAGAAGATAATCACGATCCAACAGGTCACCAGACCGCCTGGCAACTTAAAGGTCGATTTAGCATGTAGTTCTGGACGTGTTTTGTAATACACGATATAGCTCCAGATAATGATGATCCAGACACAAATAAACAGAATCGTGGATAAAGTCGTGGCCAAGGTAAAGGCTCGAACGGTATCCGGAACAAAATACTGAAGTGCTGCACCCAACAACAAACACACGGCAGAAAAATATAGGGCATTTGCAGGCACTGCGCGACGGTTCAAGCGACCAAAGGCAACCGGTGCCTGCTCTTCACGCGACAGGCCAAACAGCATACGACTGGTTGAGAATACGCCACTGTTCATCGATGACATCACCGAGGACAATACCACCAGGTTCATGATAATCGCAGCCGCTGCAATGCCAGCCTGACTGAACAGGTTTACAAAGGGCGAAACATTCGGGTCAATCTGGTTCCATGGAGTTACTGACATCACAATGAGCAGTGCCAATACATAGAAAATAATGATACGGATCGGAATAGAGTTCACCGCTTTTGGCAGGTTCTTTTCCGGATCTTTGGTTTCAGCCGCGGTAGTCCCCACCAGTTCCACCCCCACAAAGGCAAAGATGGCAATCTGGAAACCGGCCAGAAAGCCCATGGCACCCGTTGGGAACAAACCGCCATGCTCCCAGATATGACTAAAGGATGCGACCGTACCAACATCATTGGTAAAGCCAGTAAACACCATCCACAGACCAACAGCAATCAGCACCACAATGGCGATAATTTTGACCAGGGCAAACCAGAATTCCATTTCACCAAACAGTTTTACCGTGACCAGATTCAGCCCCATGATAAACACAATCGCGGCAACACTGATCATGACGCCTTCTTCAGGGCTAAAGGGCAAGCCATTATTGAAGAATTGCAGATAGTAAATAATGGCTGACAGATCTGCGATCCCGATGGTGATCCAGCACAGCCAGTAGGTCCAGCCGACAAAGTATCCGGCCCAAGGCCCGATCAGATCCGTGGCAAAATCAATAAATGATTTATATTGTAAATTGGAGAGCAACAACTCACCCAATGCACGCATCACCAGAAAGACCATAAAACCGATGATCATATAGATCACCAGAATCGAAGGACCTGCGAGACTGATGGTTTTACCCGAACCCATAAACAGGCCGGTTCCGATGGCGCCCCCAATGGCAATTAACTGTAGGTGCCGATTGGACAAACTCCGCTTTAATTCACCGTGCTCTGCCGACGAATTGTTATATTTTTCTGACATTATTAATTACAACTTTGAGTTTTACTCGCGACAAATTAACGTAAAAAATGCTGAATACAAAAATAAAATTTGCATCATTTGTATTTCCTGATTAATTGAAGAAGTTAATTTATTTTTCTTATATCGCTCTACGGTTACACTTCTGCTTTATTTTTGACCTGCGATATTCCAGTAATTTCTTGTCAAATTTTTAAAACTGTGTAAAAAATAGAACACTATTCAGTCAATTTATGCATTCAGGATGAATGTATCTGGCATAGCAATTGCTTTTTAATCAATACCTCGAACTACACAGACATGGATCAATAAGAAGAATTTTATGCAAAATTTACAAAGTTTAATGGAAACTTTAAGCGGCTGGGTCTGGGGCCCTTATATGCTGGTACTAATTGTTGGTACCGGGATTTTCCTTACCTTCCGTTTATTGTTCTGGCAGTTCCGCATGTTGCCCCTAGCCTTCAAACAGGTCTTTGGCAAGCACCCTGACCATTCAGGGGACATTTCCCAATTTGCTTCATTGATGACCGCACTCTCTGCCACGATTGGTACCGGTAACATTGCCGGCGTAGCCACTGCCTGTGTCCTCGGTGGTCCGGGCGCCGTGTTCTGGATGTGGATGACTGCCCTGTTTGGTATGGCGACCAAATATGGCGAAGGTGTTCTGGCAGTCAAATACCGAGTCAAAAATGAGAAAGGTGAAATGTCCGGTGGTCCGATGTACTACATCGAGCGGGGTCTGAAATGGAAATGGCTGGCGCTGATTTTTGCCTTGTTCGGAACTCTGGCTTCTTTTGGGATCGGCAGCTCCGTACAGTCCAATACCGTAGCATTGGCAGTGCAAAACAGCTTGGGCATCGAAACCTGGATGACCGGTATTATTATTACTGCCTTTTCGGCACTGGTGATTTTGGGCGGGATTAAATCGATTTCCAGAGCAGCGTCACTGATTGTTCCTATTATGGCTATAGGCTATGTGGCAGGGGGATTAATTATCATTTTTAATAATCTTGAACTGGTCGTTCCTGCGCTTAAAATCATCTTCACCTATGCCTTTACTGGAGAAGCCGCAGTGGGCGGTGCAATTGGTGCGGCGATTCGTTATGGTGTGGCACGTGGTGTATTCTCCAACGAAGCCGGCATGGGTTCTGCGCCGATTGCTGCTGCAGCGGCAAAAACCGATCATCCAGCCCGTCAAGGTCTGGTGTCTATGACCGGTACCTTCATTGATACCATTATTGTCTGTTCAATTACCGGTATTGTTCTGGTGATGGGTTATATCATGACCGGTAATTCATTCGGAGATCAAACCGGTGCGGTACTGACTATCGGTGTATTCGACAAGCTGCTACCTGGTATTGGCGGCTGGGTGGTGACTTTCGGGATCATTTTCTTCGCTTATTCCACCATTTTGGGCTGGAGCTACTATGGCGAAAAATGTACCAGCTATTTACTTGGCGAAAAATTCGTTTTGCCCTATCGCATTATTTATATTGCCTCAGTGTTTATCGGCTGTATTGCAACACTGGATCTGGTCTGGCTATTCGCCGATACATTTAACGGCCTGATGGCGGTTCCGAACTTAATCGCATTATTATTACTGTCTGGCGTCATTGCCAAAGAATCCAAAGACTTCATTGCAAGACGTAAATCTGGTGAACTTTATTAATTGATAAGTTATTATTTAACTACTCAATTCAAATAGTAAAAAGCCACGTTAATCGTGGCTTTTTATGCTTCATCTTTTCCATTCTTTCTTCATCATGAAAATTTAGCAACGTAAACCACTACAAGCCAGCTTGTCCCACTCAGATTCAAGCTCCAACGCTAGTCCTAAAGATAAAACAAAAAACTGAATGCCTTTAATTTTCATATTGCCCTGTTCATCTTCCAGATATCCACTCAATTTTTGATAGGTTTTATGATGCAGATCAAAAGGTACATCCAGATAAAGACCACCCAGGTAGATTTCACTATGGACGGTTTGATCCACACCTAAACACGGCATATAGACAATGCCCTGTTGCTCTAGCCAGCCGATCAACATTTGGCGAACCGAGTTTGCGTCCCGATCTGGATGTACATAATGATCAAAATGCACAAACAGCACATCACGGTTTTTTTCACGTGCGATCGCATCAATATGTTTCAGCAATTGTGACAAGATCTGTTCCATTCCAGCATAACAAGATGGGCATTATAGACGGCGTTGACGCATAGCATTCAAATCAGCATAAATAAAAACGACAAGCCTTGTCGTAAAAACCATGATTTTTCAGGTGAAAGGCTTGGTTTTCTATAGCATTCACCGCTATGCTGTCACTCAATTTCAATCGCTACATCTTCAAATATGGCTAAAGCAAAAAGTGTGTATCGTTGTGAACAGTGTGGTGCCGATCATCCAAAATGGTCGGGGCAGTGTTCTGAATGCGGGGAATGGAACAGCCTGGTTGAGGTGACCATTGCACCGGCAGTGACGCATCGCGCCCAGCCAAAAATCGGTGGTGGATATGCAGGCCAGGCGTCCAGCATCACGACTTTAAATCAGGTCTCAGTCTCTCATGAAACCCGTCTACCAACGGGTATCAGCGAATTTGACCGGGTCTTGGGCGGCGGACTGGTAACCGGGTCGGTGGTCCTGATCGGCGGTGATCCCGGGATTGGTAAATCTACCATCTTGCTACAAACAGCCACACACATGGCATCTGCCAAAAATCCGGCCCTGTATGTGACCGGTGAGGAATCCTTGTCTCAGGTGGCTTTACGTGCCCAGCGTCTGGATCTGCCGACCGACCAGCTCAAAGTCATGGCAGAAACCTGCGTCGAACGTATTTGTGAAGTACTGGCCCAGCAAAGTCCTGCGGTGGCAATCCTGGACTCGATCCAAACCCTGTACACCGAAACCCTGCAATCTGCACCAGGTGGTGTCTCACAAATTCGTGAATCAGCGGCCTTGTTGACCCGTTTTGCCAAAAATAGTGGCACGTCTTTGTTTCTGGTCGGTCATGTAACCAAAGAAGGCGCACTGGCCGGCCCACGTGTACTGGAACATATGGTGGACTGTGTGCTGTATTTTGAAGGCCAGTCGGATTCACGTTACCGGATGATCCGAGCGGTCAAAAACCGTTTTGGTGCGGTCAATGAGCTCGGTGTGTTCGGCATGACCGATAAAGGTCTGCGCGAAGTTTCCAATCCTTCAGCCATCTTTTTAAGCCGTTATGATGAAGCGATTCCCGGTTCGATTGTAATGATCAGCCGCGAAGGTACGCGCCCGCTACTGGTTGAGGTTCAGGCACTGGTCGATGATGCACATGGCCAACCAAGACGCGTAGCGCTCGGTTTGGATCAGAACCGTCTAAATATGCTCCTTGCAGTCATGCATCGGCATGGTGGTGTGCAAACCTCCGGCCAGGATGTTTATGTCAATATCGTCGGTGGTTTGAAAATCACCGAAACAGGTTCGGATCTGGCGGTACTTCTCGCCTGCGCTTCCAGCATTCGTGGCAAAGCCTTACCGCAACAGCTGGCGGTTTTTGGGGAAGTCGGACTGTCTGGAGAGATTCGCCCTGTGCCGAACGGTCAGGAACGGCTGAAAGAAGCGATTAAACATGGTTTTAAATACATTATTGTCCCTCGCGGCAATGCACCGCAAAAATCCATCGAGGGCGTGCAAATTATTGCAGTTGCGCGTTTACATGAAGCCTTGAGCGAGGCAATGGCGCTGAGTGATGAACTCAATTAACTGTAAACCGGCTCATTTCGTACAAAGAGCAAAAAAATACAGATTTTTGATTGAAATTCCACATAAAGCCTATATAAATAGACTGTACAAACAGGTTTTATTCTCATAGGAAAAATGAATGGAAGTTCGACAGCGCAGTTTGATCACAGGTATCTTGACAGCAGTTTTATTGGTTGCGCCTTTTGCAGCTGAAGCAAAACGTGCCGGTGGCGGTAAAAGTCACGGCATGCAACGTTCTGCACAACCTACTCAATCTTATCAACAACCTCGTCAAGCTGCGCCTGCTCAACAAGCGCCAGTTGCCGGTGCTGCAACCCAGCAAAAATCCGGTCCGGGTGTCGGCGGCATGGTTGCCGCGGGTGTAGCCGGTGCTGCGATTGGTGCAGTTGCTGCCAATGCCTTGGCGGATGATCAAAGTGTAGCAGCATCTGAAGCTCAGGCTGCTCAAGCCGAAGAGGAAAAAGGTGGTATTCCAGGCTGGATCTGGATCCTTCTTGCTGCTGCTGTTGCCTTCTTCATTTTCCGTAAGATGGGCGCAAAAAAAAAAGTAGCTTCTAACCCATACGCACCAAATAGCGGTGCTGGTAATACAGCACCTTTTGGTCAGGCACCGACTGCACCTCGCGGTGGTGACAGTACCAATATTTTTGGTCAGAATGTGGGTGGTCAAACGTCAAGCAACAATGCTCCGTTCGGTTCTGCTCCGGTAAATAACGCGCCTTTTGGTGCAGCTTATACCCAAAGTGGTAGCCAGTTACCGGATGGCACTGAACCTGCAGCATTCTTGCGTGTAGCGCGTCAGCGTTTTAACCATATCCAGTCTATGAATACAGCAAGCAACATTTCTGAAATTCAGCGTTACTTGACCCCTGATCTTTATCAGTCGATGTATAACGACATCATGAGCAATCAGGATCAGGATGTTGCCGAGTTTTCAAATCTAAATGCGATGGTTGTCGACTCATCGACTGACAATGGCCAATATATTGTCAGCGTACGCTTTACCGGTACGGTAAGCGAAGACTTGAACAGCTTGCCACAACCGTTTGCAGAAATCTGGCATTTCACCAAACCAGCAGGTTCAAATCAGGACTGGGTAGTTGCAGGTATTCAGCAAGACTAATCGTGAATAAATGAAGTTTAGACAGCGGCCTTCGAGCCGCTGTTTTTATTTTCAAGCCTTACATTTTGATCTTTTTTAATTCCCTTCCCCCTCTCTTTTTTAACCTAACTTCCAGTTTTACTTATTTTTCATATAAATAGTTCAGCAACCCATATTTAAAATATAAACAATAATTGTTATCATTATCATTAATTAGTTCATAAATTTGTAAATAGAATTTTCGATGATGAATAGTCCGAATATGCAAGCCATAGCGACTGGAACAGTTACTGCACCGAAACCATCAAGCAAAAATAAAGTCAAAGCAAATATGCTGGCTTATCGTGGGATGATTTTATATCGCTTTATTCTGGCGGGTGCTGGCGGTTATCTACTGGCTACACTGGCAACGATCTTGATTGCCCAGCTTTTTATCGACAGTGGAAGCAGTGCAGCCATGTCCGCCACCCTGATTGGCTTTAGCTTGAATGCTGCTGCATTTATCTGGGTATTTATGGTGAATAAGACGCTCAAAGCTACGCTCGGGATCGCGATTCCCGGTGTTTTACTCTATATCGCCTATAAGCTTTTAGGAAATTGAGATGAGAGTAGATGCAAAACCCGAAGGTCCACGCCAGTCGATGTCGTGGTTGCATACTTGGGCCAGTCTGATTTTAGGCTGGCTTTTATATGCGATTTTCTTGACCGGAACCTTAAGCTTTTTCCAGAACGAAATTACCGTCTGGATGAAACCGGAATTTCATCAGTCAGTTCCACCAAAGACTCAAATCGAACAAACCCGTGTTGCACTGGCTTATCTGCAACAGCACCATCCGGATGCCGGCAGCTGGGCGATCCAGCTTCCCCATTCACGCCAAAATACCACCACCCTGACTATTCGTAGTGCCGGCGAAGATCCGCGTGCCCGTCGTGGTGGTACCCGCGTGACGATTGACAGCGCCACGGGCGAAGTTTTGCAAGCGCGTGAAACACGTGGCGGTTCCTTCCTATACCGTTTCCACTTTGAATTGTACGGTTTGCCAAGAATCTGGGCGCGCTGGATTGTCGGCATTGCGACCCTGCTCATGTTGGTGGCGATCATCAGCGGTGTCATTACCCATAAGAAAATTTTCAAGGATTTTTTTACTTTCCGTCCCGGCAAAGGTCAGCGTTCTTGGTTGGATGCACATAATGCTACTGCGGCATTTGCCCTGCCCTTTCATCTCATGATTACCTTCAGTGGCTTATTACTATTACTCTTTACCCTCATGCCCTGGGGCGTAAACCAGATTTATGAAAATCGTGGTGCTTTCCTTCAGGATCAACGTAAAAGTTTGATTCAGAACACCAGTATTCAAGCTGAATCCCGTGAAGGCCGTAGTGAGAGTAAAGAACGTCGACCGCAAGCTGAGAGAGAAAATCGTAGCGAGCGCGGTGAAATGTCTGCACGCAGTGAAGGTCGCCGCTCTCGTGATGAAATACAAGCTGTACCTCCTGCACCATTAACCGATCTGACTCCGATCTTGGCAACAGCCGAAAAAGAATGGAAAAATAATTCAGTGGGTACGATAACCATCATCCAGCCAAATACCGTAAAAGCTGAAATTGAACTTCGTGCCTTAAACGGAGTCAGCGTAGCTTATCGCAATATTTATCTGAGCCTTGCTTTCAATGGTGTGACTGGTGATTTAGAGCCGGATCAAACCACACTGAAAATGCCTTCAGTCGCAAATGGTATCTATAACGTGTTCACCACACTGCATGAAGCACGGGGCGTAGATCTGGCTTTACGCTGGTTATTGTTTCTGTCTGGCGTAGTCGGCACCTTGATGATTGCCACCGGCTTGATTCTATGGTGTGTTAAACGTGCACCGCAGCAACAGAAGCAAGGTTATAAATCGTTTGGATATCGTCTTGTGGAAGTCACCAATATCGCTGCCATTATTGGTTTACCTATTGCCTGTGCTGCCTATTTCTATGCCAACCGTTTTATTCCGGCAGACATGAACATGCGTTTGAACTGGGAAATTCGTAGCTTCTTTATTGTCTGGTTGCTGACTTTACTGTATGCCATGATTCGCACTCATCATCAGGCCTGGCTGGAACTATTACTGCTCGCCACTGCTGCATTTGCCTTGCTGCCAATTGTGAACTTTATGACGGGTGGTCAAGCGATCTGGAACACCATTATGCATGGTCAATGGGTCATTGCTTCTTTTGATCTGGCGATGTGGGTACTTGCGATCTTGTTCTGGTTTTCATTTAAAAAAGTGAAAAACCATAAAGGCTTGTCGCCTAAAAAAGCCAAGGTTGCTCTCAAGGAGAATCAGTCATGATGTTTTTCTTACTGATTTGGGCTTTAACTTCACTGGGTTTCTTTGCGCTTGCAACGTCGATGTCCAAACATCAAAAACAAATTTTTGACACAGAACTCAACCCTGCAAAAACACAACTTGCGACTATTCTCGGTTGGGTATTGCTCATACTCGCCCTGATTCTGTGCCTGTGTACAGGAGCTATCAGCAATATGATCAGTTACTGGCTGGGTAGTCTGACTTTTGCAGCACTGGTGGTCGGCTTAAGCCTGAGTTATCTGGCAAGTAGAATTAAAGTGATCGTAATGTTCTGTGTGTTCATCGCCTCGATCTCAGGGATTCTTTGCTTGATCTAATCATTTGATTGACCAATCTCTTTAAAAAGCTGACTTTCGGATTGGCTTTTTTGCTTTAAACCTTTTAGTCTACACACAATATTTTTGAGATGTTGATATGACCCAGCGTGTTTCTCCCCCTGCTGCCCTGACCAATCTTGCCTTAGCCGGCAATGCTGAAGCGCAATTTGAACTGGCTGAACTGTATATGCAAAGCGAGCATGATGATGACATCATTCTTGCTGAAGAATGGGCGTTGAAAGCTGCCAACGGCGGGCTGGTGGATGCAATGTACTGGTTAGGTGAAGGTTATACCGTTTATGCCAAAGAGTTAGCAGAAAAAGATCCTGAAGAATCCAAAGCTCACTTTGAGTTAGCCTATTACTGGTTAAGCAAGGCCAATATCGAGAAGCACCCTGCTGCGACTTTGGAGCTGGCAGGTTTTTACCGTCGTGGCGATGTAATTGAAAAAGACGTCGAAAAATCGATTGCTTTGGTAAAACAGGCTGCGGAATGGGGCGAAGTTCAGGCGATGCGTGATCTTGCATTTATTTATGCCAATGGTTTAGGCGTAGATGGCAATGAAGAACAGGCTGAGTTCTGGACTCAAAAAGCAGATGCTGCTGAAGCTAAATAAGTAAAAAAAAGCCCATCAGATGATGGGCTTTTTTTTAAGGATTATTCCAACAACCTGAACTTTGGCTGTCAAAAAATTCTATTTCGATATTTGGAGCTACTTTTTCATTTTTTATAAGCCGATAAATTCGATGGCACTCTTCCTGATTATTTTGAAATATAGAAATAGCCACCTTACCTGATTGTTTGTTCTTAAATATCTGCTTTACCAAATGTGATTCCTGCTTGCCTAAGCTCCAGCCATAAATGACTAAATTAGCTTTTTGAGTTATTAAATCTGGTAGAACTTCATAGAAAATAGTACTCAAATAGGAACTACTTTTTATAGATTCAAGCTTTTTAGTTCCCGTACCCTCGGCAACAAATAAAGGAATTTTATTATCTTCCCATTGTGAAGTAATAACTTCTAACAAACCCTCAAAATCCCCTCTTTGAACTTTAGTTTCGGTATTTTTTGCATCTCTGAAAATAGATAAATTACCATGTTGATAAAGACTCAAAGTTACTTCTTTTTCCTTACGAATAGGATTTCTCAAATCTTGCCAATTATTTCTAAATAACCCGCTACCTTGAAAACAATCTTTAAATCTATGCCCATCTTCATTTCTATTTCCATACATTAAAATCCAATACAGGATTAAATCGTAATTAAGGGAGACTACTGTTCTAAATTGTTTTGTAAATTGATATAGCTGAGGTAATTGATCCGCGATATCAGAATGTTCACAATGAACTTCCTTCACCACTTTAATAAGAGCTTGTTTTATATTTTCGTAAGCTGAATCAAGTTTTTGATCAACTATTCCCAAATGCTTATTTATTAACTTCGCATGCCAAACCAATCGTAAAATTAATTCAAAATCAGATGTATCAAACTCAATAAAAAGTTTAGATATATCATCATTAAAAAGTCTTAATTTTTCAGCCTCTTCTTTTAAAGAATCAAAACGAAATTTTTGATGCAAAGCAACACTCGCCCCATTACCAATAATTAAATTGCCATTCTCATAATTATCCTTAATTTCAGCCCAGTCTTTGATTGCATACTCAAAACCATCAGTCATAGTTTATTCTCAAAATTTTCTTATTAGTCAGATATTAATCAATTTAGGATTGGAACAAAATCAATTTCCAAGTACAATACTGCGCTAGTCGAGGGATGCTGCGACGTTTTACAGGCACTAAATGTAAAATCGCTAGGCTCGACCATCGGTCAGACATTCGTTCTGATCAACAACGGCATCCGCGAACAGAACGATCCAATCTATTTTTTCCTAGGAGATCCTGATGAACGCGGTTACTGCTTCATTTACAGATTACAAAGTTGCTGATATTTCACTTGCTGATTACGGCCGTAAAGAAATCAAACTTGCTGAAGCTGAAATGCCAGCCCTAATGGGTCTGCGTAAACGCTATTCAGCAGCAAAACCACTTGCAGGCGCGAAAATTCTCGGCTGTATCCACATGACCATTCAAACAGCTGTTCTTATTGAAACACTGGTTGAATTAGGCGCAGAAGTTCGCTGGACTTCATGTAACATCTTCTCAACTCAAGACCATGCTGCTGCTGCTATCGCTGCTGCAGGCATTCCTGTGTTTGCCTGGAAAGGTGAAACTGAAGAAGAATACATGTGGTGTCTTGAACAACAAATCAATGTAAATGGCACGCCTTGGGATGCCAACATGATTCTGGACGATGGCGGTGATTTAACGCTACTTGTTCACGAAAAATACCCAGAAGTGATTGAAAAAATTCACGGTGTAACTGAAGAAACAACGACAGGTGTTCAACGTCTGTATGAAATGCTTCGTGATGGCACTTTAAAAGTTCCTGCAATCAACGTAAACGATTCAGTAACCAAGTCTAAAAACGACAACAAATACGGTTGCCGTCACTCACTGAACGATGCAATCAAACGTGGTACAGATATGCTTTTATCTGGCCGTCGTGCACTTGTGATCGGTTATGGTGACGTAGGTAAAGGTTCTGCGCAATCCCTTCGTCAAGAAGGCATGATTGTACGCGTAACTGAAGTTGATCCAATCTGCGCAATGCAAGCATGCATGGACGGTTACGAAGTTGTATCTCCATACAAAAATGGCGTGCAAACTGGCAAGAAAGAAGACATCAATGTTGACCTTCTTCAAAACACTGACCTTATCGTAACTACAACAGGTAACTACCACGTATGTGACGCTGCAATGCTTGATTCATTAAAAGCTGGCGCAGTTGTTTGTAACATCGGTCACTTTGATACTGAAATTGATACAGCTTACCTACGTGGCTACAAGTGGGTTGAAGTTAAACCTCAAGTACACCAGGTGTATCGTTCAGAAAATGAAAATGATTACCTGATCCTTCTTTCTGAAGGCCGTTTGGTGAACCTTGGTAATGCGACTGGTCACCCATCACGTATTATGGATGGTTCATTTGCCAACCAGGTATTGGGTCAAATGCATTTATTCGCTGAGAAATTTGCTGATCTTCCAGAATCTGAAAAAGCTGCACAAATTCGTGTAGAACTTCTTCCTAAGAAATTAGATGAAGAAGTTGCTGCTGCGATGGTTGCTGGTTTCGGTGGTGTCTTGACTCAACTGACTCAAGAACAAGCGGATTACTTGGGTGTTCAAGTTGAAGGTCCATTCAAGTCTGATGCTTATAAATACTAATTTTTGTTTTTACCTCTCCCTAGCCCTCTCCTAAAAGGAGAGGGAAACTTCTATTGTGAAAATAGTTAGAGGGTAAGTTTTAAAGACTTTAACTATCGTAATGGAAGTCCCTTCTCCCTTTGGGAGAAGGTTAGGATGAGGGCAATCCAAAATTACAAGTATTTATAAAAAGGATTTGAACATGTCTAAACAGATTCCAATTTCATTTGAATTTTTCCCGACCAAAACTGATGTAGGTGCGGAAAAACTCAAGGTTGTACATCAAGAGTTACAACTCTTAAATCCAGAATTCTTCTCTGTGACCTATGGTGCTGGTGGTTCCACTCGTGAACGCACCCTGTCTACTATCAATGACTTTAATGGCAAAGGTGCACCTGTTGCCCCTCACCTGTCTTGTATTGGCGATGACAAAGCGCGTATTGCTGAACTTCTAGATCTGTACAAATCTCAAGGCATTGACCGTATTGTTGCCCTGCGTGGTGACTTGCCTTCAGGCCAAGTGGGTTTGGGCGAATTACCTTATGCAGCTGATCTGGTTCGCTTTATCCGCGAACATTCAGGCGATCATTTTAAGATTGAAGTCGCAGCTTATCCGGAAATGCATCCTCAGGCTGAAAGCTTTGACAAAGACATTCAGCACTTTGTTGATAAAGTCAATACAGGTGCCAATGCTGCTTTAACTCAGTTCTTCTTCAATCCAGATGCTTATTTCTATTTTGTAGATCGTATCCAGAAAGCAGGAATCGATATTCCAGTTGCGCCAGGCATCATGCCAATTACCAATGCCAGCAATCTGATTCGCT
The DNA here is from genome assembly GCF_024129735.1 of Acinetobacter lwoffii. Classification (GTDB taxonomy): domain Bacteria; phylum Pseudomonadota; class Gammaproteobacteria; order Pseudomonadales; family Moraxellaceae; genus Acinetobacter; species Acinetobacter lwoffii_H. The sequence goes on from NZ_JAMXXK010000011.1 coordinate 51,647, forward strand.
TTGCTGATGGTACTGGCGCTGAGATTCCACGCTGGATTCGTAAGCAACTGGCAACTTATGGTGACGATACTGCCAGCATTAAAGCCTTTGGCCATGAAGTTGTAGTTAAATTCTGTGAGCGTCTGCTTGCAGGTGGTGCACCAAGTTTGCATTTTTACACCATGAATACTACTGACCCGACCCGTCAGCTAGTCACCGATCTTGGTTTAGCTTAAGCCCTTTATTTCACCGATTTTTTGAGTAGAACGATCAATGCCACGTTTTTATATAGATGCTGATTTAACTGTTGATGTCAGCCTTGAGCTTACGGAAACTGTATTTCATCATTGGGTAAAGGTTTTACGCGCGCAAGTCGGTGAAAGCGCGACCCTGTTCAATGGACAGGGTGGCGAATATGACGTGACTTTAACCGAGGTTGCTAAAAAATCAGCCACCGTCTCGGTCAATGCATTTAATCCTGCCAATCGCACACCAAAGTTCCAGGCTTTGCTCGGTCAGGTGATGAGTAAAGGCGACCGTATGGATTATGCGATTCAGAAAGCAGTCGAACTGGGCGTTTCCGAAATTCAGCTGCTGACTTCGGATCGTTGTGAAATGCGTTTAAAGTATGATCGCGACCAGAAAAAGCTGGATCACTGGCAAGGCATTGCTATTGCGGCTTGTGAACAATGTGGTCTAAACATTGTGCCTGAAATTTTAGCGCCCATGTCACTTGAAAAATGGCTGGATACTGAACTTCCGAACACCAAACTGGTTTTAGCACCCAATAAAGATGAAACAGATGTACTGGCAGATGCGACTTTAGATCTTGCCCTGCTGATTGGCCCCGAAGGTGGCTTGAGTGAGGCAGAAATTAGTGCCGCAAACCAGAAAGGTTTTCTCAACTGGTGTATCGGCGAGCGTGTACTACGTACCGAAACTGCTCCTGTTGTTGCCCTGTCAATTTTGAATTATGTGCTTTAGTTCATCGGATGGGTAAAAATTTGTCTTTAATTTTGTTGATTTTTATTTTTAAGACATCTAATCTCGACTAAAGAATAACAAATACTTATTAATTGATTTCACACATTTCCTGGGGTTTTTATAACAACAATGCACAAGGACGAAAACCGTTTAGGATGAATACAGGCATTGAATCACATGGTTGATAATCAGGACGACTATATTCAGCAGCATTTGCATGATGCTCAAATTGCGAATACGCTTCGCCATAGTCGCTATTTTTTGCTCAGTATCATGGTGATTTGCCTCTATATTTTTTGTATTTATCACATTCAATATAGTCCTTCTAATACGTATTTTAATACCTGGTTTATTCTGACAGAACTTCTGGTCAGCATATGCTGGCTGGTGAATACGCTGTATTTCAAACCCGAACAATATAATCAGAAAAGCGCGCACCGCTGGTTACAGATGCAGAGCCTTGCAGTCGGAAGCTGTATCGCGGCCGGTATTTATACAATTTATTACTATTTGCCGCAGGCCAATCCTGTATTTGAAGATATTGAAGCACTGACCTTGTCTGCCTTGTTGCTGATTGTAAGCCAAGCATTTGGCCTGACCTACCTGACCCAGAAACTGAGCTATTTTTGTCTGGTCTTTTTGCCGTCCTTATTCCCTTTTTTACTGTCGCAGCTTGACCATGTCGGTCATTCCAATCCCTTTTTTGGTCTGGCCTTAAACTTTGCGCTCATAGTGATTCTGCTGTGCGCGACAAGTAGTTATCGAATTCACAGCCGCACCTCACGTCTGTATGCGGAAAATGATATTTTGGTGAAAAATGCAGAACAGCAAGTGCATTGGACTGATGAACTGTGCCAGCAACTCAAAACTGAAGTCAATAAATCCAAAGATATTGAACAGCAATTACAGCTCAGTAACCAATTGCTGGAGCAAAAAGTACGGGAACGTACCTATGATATTGAACAGATCAATCATGATCTGAAGAATCAGCAGCAGAATCTAAAACTTGCACATGAAATTGCCGGTATTCGGCCATGGGACTGGAATATTCAAGAGCGCAGCATCACCTTAACCAATCATAAAGACGAAAAGATTCTGCGCGATTCCAAAGATCATCATCTGCAATTACAGTATCTGATTCACCCTGAAGATCTGGCCTATTTTAAGCGCAATATGAAGCAGCATCTGCGTGGCCAGATTGAACGCTATGATGCCACTTACCGGATCAAGCTCAGTGAAGGTGGCTGGAGTTGGGTACATGATATTGGCCGGGTGATCAGTCGTGATCCTAAAAATAAAAAACCCTTGCGTATGGTGGGCATCCGTCGTGATATCCAGCAGGAACGTCTGTCTCAAGAACGTTTAAAGCTGGTGGCCAGTGTACTGGAACAGGCTGCGGAAGGGATTTTCATTCTGAATCCTGAATTAGATTATATCGATGTCAATCCTCACTACGAATACTTGAGCGGTTTTGAGCGTGACGAGATTATCGGTAAATCCTTATTTGATATTGCAGTGCAAAATAAATCCCAGCAACGTACTTTTCAGGCCAATATTGTCAAACAGATTCAAAAGATTGGTTCTTATGATGGAGAGGTTTATGCAAAATTTCTGTCTGGTAAAGAGTCGACCTTATGGCTGCATATTAATGCCGTGACTGATGATGAAGGCAGGATTACTCATTATATTGGTATCGTATCAGATCTGACTGAACGTAAATTACAGGAACAGCGCCTGTCCTATCTGGAAAATTATGACACGCTGACTGACTTACCGAACCGCTTTTATTATAATTATCAGCTGCATCAATATCTAGTTTCGCAAAAAGACTCGATTAAAGAGATGGCTGTGATTCGGCTTAACATCGACCGTTTCCGGCCATTAAATGAATACCTGTCCAATAACGGCGGTGATGAACTTTTACGCCAGGTGGCGCAGCGGCTGCGGATGACCAATGCAGAAGCGCTATTTGTGGCACATCTAAATGGAGATGATTTTGCGATTCTCTATGAAATTTCGCATATTCGCCCTTCAGTTCAGCACCATTGTGAACGCATTGCTCAGGCCTTTAGCAGACCGTTTAATATTTACGGTCAGGATCATGTGATTACCCTATCCATGGGTGTGGCATTTTATCCGGATCATGGCCGTCAGCTGGATTATTTAAATAACTGCGCAGAACAGGCATTGAACGAAGCCAAAAATCTTGGCGGTAATACTATTCACTTTTATTCCAGTGACAATAATGCGTTACAGAACAAAGGGGTTTTTCTGGAACGGGATTTGCGTAAAGCGATCCAGAATAATGAACTGGTTGTGTATTATCAGCCAAAAATAAATTTCAGCGATCAAAGCATTTATGGCTTTGAAGCGCTGATTCGCTGGAATCATCCAGAAAAAGGCATTATTGTGCCAGGGCTGTTTATCCCTTTAGCTGAACAGACCAGCCTGATTTCAGACATTGGCCGTCTAGTGATCCAGCAGGCCGCTAAACAGATTCGCCAATGGAATGATCTGGGCTTTAATCATATTTGTGTATCAGTCAATATCGTGGCACAGCAATTGCGCCGTGGTCAATTGCTCGATGATTTGGACCAAGCCATTGCAGATAACCATATTTCTGGCGCCAGCCTGGAACTGGAAATTACTGAATCTTCTTTAATCGAAAATTCGGAAGCGGTCAAAAATCTGTTGAATGAGATTAAACAGCGACATATTCATATTGCTCTGGATGATTTTGGTACAGGTTATTCCTCTCTCTCCTATCTTGCTGATTTTCCGATTGATACTCTAAAAATTGATCGCAGTTTTGTTTGCAAGATTGGGGAAAACAAACAGGCAGCCATTGTCAGTGCTATGGTGGCCATGGGTAAAGCCATGGGCATGACCGTGGTCGCGGAAGGCATCGAGACTGAAGAGCAGCTAGAATATCTACGTGATTTAGACTGTGATATTGCCCAAGGTTACTTATTTTCCAAACCGCTTCCTGAGCAGGATGCAACCGCTTATTTAGTGCGAGACAAGACGCATCAGACTTATATATCCCAAGTCTAAGTCCATACCCCACCACAATAAGTTTGTTGGAAAAACGGCCGTCTTTGTCTGTCCGAACTGGCTAACAAATGGTATATTCAGGAACATAAATAAATTCTTTGCCCGCTGACCGGGTAATCTTTACAACGATCGAGAGACTGATGGACGAACAATCTTTAAAGCAACAGGCCCTTTACTATCACGAGTTTCCTACCCCGGGGAAAATCAGCGTTACACCAAGCAAACAATTGGTCAACCAACGTGACTTGGCCCTTGCTTACTCGCCTGGCGTAGCTGCACCATGTCTTGAGATTGAACGCGATCCTTCAACTGCTGCATTGTATACGGCTCGTGGCAACCTGGTTGCTGTCGTGACCAACGGTACTGCCGTGCTTGGCCTGGGTAATATTGGTCCTTTGGCTTCTAAACCAGTGATGGAAGGTAAAGGCGTATTATTCAAAAAATTCGCTGGCGTTGATGTATTCGATATCGAAATTGCTGAAAATGATCCAGACAAGATTGTGGATATTGTCGCTGCATTAGAACCGACTTTCGGCGGGATTAACCTTGAAGATATCAAGGCGCCAGAGTGTTTCTATATCGAGCAAAAACTGCGTGAACGCATGAATATTCCGGTATTCCATGATGATCAGCACGGTACTTCGATCATTGTCGGTTCTGCGCTCCTCAATGCGTTACAAATCAACGGCAAAAAAATTGAAGATATCAAGATCGTGGCTTCAGGCGCGGGTGCTGCTGCACTGTCTTGTTTGAATCTGCTTTGTGCTCTGGGTGCTAAAAAAGAGAATATCATCGTTGCCGATTCACGCGGTCTGCTGACTACGCATCGTGAAGGCCTGGATGAATCCAAGAAAGCCTATGTACAAGACATCGAAGCCACTCAGCTCGGTGACGTGATTGCGGGTGCAGACATGTTCCTCGGTCTTTCTGCTGCGGGCATTTTGACCAAAGAAATGGTCAAGGTCATGGCTGAAGATCCGATCATCTTTGCCTTGGCAAACCCGGATCCAGAAATTCTGCCTGAACATGCGCATGAAGTACGTGATGACGTGATCATGGCAACTGGCCGTTCTGACTATCCGAACCAGGTGAATAACGCACTGTGCTTCCCGTACATCTTCCGTGGTGCACTGGACGTTGGTGCAACCACCATTAACGAAGAAATGAAAATTGCCTGTGTCCACGCGATCGCGCGTATGGCACACGTTGAAGCTGATGCGGCGACTTATGGTGAAAAATCTGCATCATTTGGCCGTGAATACCTGATTCCGGGACCACTGGATCAACGTTTGATTCTAGAAATCGCACCTGCTGTTGCACAAGCAGCCATGGATTCTGGCGTGGCAACACGTCCAATCACGGATTTCTCGCATTATCGTCAACGTTTGTCTGAGTTTGTCTACAACTCTGCATTCATGATGAAACCGATTTTCGAACAAGCCAAATCTGATCCTAAACGTATTGCTTATGCGGAAGGTGAAGACCTGCGTGTACTTCGCGCAGTTCAAATTGCGGTAGATGATGGTTTGGCAATTCCAATTCTGGTGGGTCGCCCAGCGGTAATTGAAGCCAACATCAAAAAATTGGGTCTACGTCTTGAAGATGGCGTGAATATCACGATTGTTGATCAGGAAAAGAACCCCAACTATGAAATGTTTGCAGATGATTACTACAACATCATGCAGCGCAAGGGTGTAACGCCTGAATACGCACAGCGTGAAGCACGTCGCCGCTCTACCCTGATCGCAGCGATGCTTGTGAAACATGGCATGGCAGATGGTATGCTGTGTGGTACGTATTCAAGCTATGACATTCACCTGGACTTCGTCAGCAACATCATTGGCAAGAAAGATGGTCATAATACCTTCTTTACCCTGAATGCCTTGATGCTTGAAGACCGTAACCTGTTCATTGCCGATACCTATGTCAACACCAATCCAACGGCTGAGCAGCTAGCTGAAATGACGATTCTAGCTGCTGAAGAAGTTCGCCGTTTTGGTATGACGCCACGTATTGCCCTGCTTTCTCACTCAAGCTTCGGTTCAGACCAGCATGATGCCAGCGCGCAAAAAATGCGTAAGGTATATGACATCTTGTCTGAAATCGCGCCCGAGCTGGAAGTTGAAGGTGAAATGCACGGTGATGCTGCTCTGGATGAAAACATTCGTCAGTTTGCATTCCCGAATTCACGTTTCAAAGGCTCTGCAAACTTGCTGATCATGCCAAATCTGGATGCAGCCAATATCTCGTTTAACCTGTTAAAAGCAACTTCAGGCAACAACGTAACGATTGGTCCAATTCTTCTAGGTGCTGCAAAACCTGTGCACATTTTGACGCCGACTGCGACTACGCGTCGTGTGATCAACATGACTGCACTGACTGTTGCAGAAATCCAGCAAGCGGAACAAGATGCACTTTAAGCCAATGACAAGATAACGACGCATCAGCCTCGTTTCTTAACTTGAGAAAACCTCTATTCTGTAGCATGATGCTTGTAAGAATAGAGGTTTTTTCATGCAAGTTTATTTAGTAGGCGGCGCAGTTCGAGATCATTTGCTCGGACACCCCTATCACGAAAAAGATTATGTGGTTGTTGGTGCAACTCCCGCGCAAATGCTTGACTTAGGCTATCAGCCCGTAGGCAAAGATTTCCCTGTTTTTCTACATCCCCAAACAAAAGAAGAATATGCACTGGCGCGTACCGAACGTAAATCTGGCACCGGTTATCATGGTTTTGAGTTTCATACCGATGTCAGCGTTACGCTAGAGCAGGATCTGATTCGTCGCGATCTGACCATTAATGCCATGGCCATGGATGATGCCGGCCAGGTTTATGATCCTTATGGTGGTCAACAGGATCTGGAAAAGCGGATTCTACGTCATGTTTCCGATGCTTTTGTCGAAGATCCATTACGCGTGCTACGCATTGCCCGTTTTGCTGCCCGTTATACCAGTGCAGGCTTTGTGATTGCCGATGAAACTTTGGCGTTAATGCAACGCTTGACTGAATCGGGTGAATTAAATGCCTTGACACCGGAACGCGTTTGGAAAGAAACTTCCCGTGCATTATCCGAACGTCATGCTGATGTGTATTTTGAAGTATTACGCGAGTGTGGTGCTTTAAAGGTACTCTTCCCTGAGATTGACGCCTTATATGGCATTCCGCAACGACCTGAATATCATCCGGAAATTGACTGCGGCATTCACACGATGATGTCCTTGCAGCAGGCATGTCGTCAAAATTATAGCCTGGATGTACGTTTTGCCGTTTTAGTGCATGACTTAGGAAAAGCTTTAACGCCGGTTGAAGAATTACCGCGACATATCATGCATGAAGAGCGTGGCATCAAGCCAGTGAATGAACTGTGTGACCGTTTAAAAGTGCCGACGTATACCAAGCAGCTGGCTTTGGCGGTGTGCAAAGAGCATCTGAAATGCCATCAGGCCTTCAATCTTAAGCCGGGAACCTTATGGCGATTATTGCAACGTCTGGATGTGTTACGTCGCCCTGAACGTGTCGAAGCTTTCGTCCAGGCGTGTGAATGTGATTCACGTGGCCGTCTAGGTCTGGAAGATCGTGCTTATCCACAAGCACAATATGTCCTCGATGCCATGCAAACCGTACGCGCCATCAAGGCACAAGACCTGCCTGCCGATATTCAGGGTCCGGATATTGGTGAAATGCTGATTGAACGACGGATTCAGGCACTCGGTGAACTCAAAGCACAACAAACCGTAGCGATTGAATAATAAAAAAGCACCCTCGGGTGCTTTTTTAATAGCTTAATTTCTCTTTATCACAAAAGGAATTAAGAAATATTGGATCAGTACCATCAGGAAATATCTGCCGGAAAAGTAATCACTTGCTCCAGTTTCATTTGATTGGTTGCAATCATCAACAAACGGTCAATTCCAAGGGCAATTCCAGAACATTCCGGCATATTCGGTAAAGCTGCCAATAGATATTTATCGATCGGCATGACATGCAAGCCCAGCTTGGCCCGTTCTGCATTATCCGCCTCAAAGCGCGAACGCAATACGTCGGCATCAATCAGCTCATCATAGGCATTGGCCAATTCTAAACCTTCGATATACAATTCAAAACGTGCGGCGACCAGTTCACCATCTTCATCGGTTCGGGTTTTGGCCAGTGATGCCATTTCAGGGGGGAAATCAGTCAGGAATACTGCAGTATCAAAACCCAGACTAGGTTCAACCATATGTGAAAATAACAAGTCGATATAGCCAAGACGGTCATTTCCCAGATCCAGATTAAGACCAACGCGGCGGCAGCAATCTTTCAGTTCCTGTAAAGTGGCTTGAAGTGGATTGAGATCCAGACGATCCATGAAAGCATGTTTATAGCTTAGAATGGTCGGACGGATTTCGCCAAAACGTGCTTTCAAAGTCACATTCAGCAAATCCGATACTTCAAACATCAGATCTTTTAAACTAAATCCCGGGCGATACCATTCCAGCATGGTGAATTCGCTATTGTGCTTGCGTCCATGCTCATCATTGCGGAAGACCTTACAGATTTGGTAAATGGGTCCACTACCACTGGCCAATAAGCGCTTCATAGCAAATTCGGGTGAGGTCTGCAAATAATGCGTATTCAGTTTACCCAGCACATGGCGCTGTGCCTGTACCGAGGCTAAATGCACATCGGTCACACCGGCTTGAGACAAAATCGGTGTTTCCACCTCTAATACATCCCGCTCAGCGAAAAATTGACGGATTTGACGATATAAGGTCGCCCGTGCACGCATGGCTTGAAGGTCACAAGTGGGTTGATACGTCATCGTCATGCCTTCGGCCCACCATGTGCTGCCCACTCACGACGCAGCGGATAGGTTTTACGTAAATGATCAAATGCCTGCTGATCGATTTTGCCTTCTTTGAGACAGGCACGTAGATTGGCATCATCACGAGCAATGTCATAAATTTGGGATAAATGCTGTTGCAATGCCATTTTTAAATCCTGCCCCTGAAAAAACTGCTCACAGATAGGCAGCTGGGATTCAAACTGTTTATTGGCTGCAAAACCGAAAGTTTGACAAAAAGCTTCGTAAATCATCTGGGTACCACGTGCCTTGCCTTCCAGGCTATAGCCGGCAATATGCGGAGTCACCAAAGTCACCAGATCCAGAAGTTCTGCTGAAATCAGCGGTTCGTGTTCAAAAACATCCAAAATTACGGGGCGTTGTGTCGCTTTAATATCTTGAATTAAGGCAGTTTCTTCAATCACTGGCCCACGCGCTGAGTTAATCAGGATCGCGTCAGGCTGCATTTTTGCCAACGCAGTAGCATTAAATAAATGATAGGTTGGATATATGCCTGTTTTGGTTAAAGGGACATGAATTGAAACGGCGTCCGCCTGCTGCAGCAGTTCATGAAATTCGACTTGATCAACCTGCTCTCTTTGCACAAAAGGATCGCAACCGATCACGCGCCAGCCCAAGAGCTTCGCCATGTAGGCCAACCGGGTGCCGACATTACCCAAACCGACAATACCCAGGGTAAATGTCGTATTGGCATCGAGTAATTCAGGACGTACCTGCAATAATGCGGTAATGACATATTCAGCCACTGCTTGCGCATTACAGCCGGCTGCATTACTCCACTGAATCCCATGTTGTTCTAATGCAGCAATATCCAAATGATCTGTACCAATGGTGGCACTGCCCACAAATTTGATCGAACTATTCTGTAGCAGTACTTCATTGACCTGAGTCACTGAACGTACCAGCAAGCTATCGGCATCTTTGACATCATCTGCGCTTAAGGTTCGCCCTGCACAATGTTGAATGTCACCAAATTCGGAAAAGAAATAATCGGTAAATGCCAGATTTTCATCTGCGACAATTTTCATAATGAGATCCATATGATGCTTGGGCGTATGATAGCGCGTTGACGCCTCTGACTCTATATTTGGCCGATACGTCCATTTTTCAAGATTTTATGAATTAAGTTCAGGACTGAAGAATTTAATATTCAAGATCTGTAGCCTAAAAAGAAAAACCCCAATCTTTCGACTGGGGTTTTTAAAATTTGGCGGAAGCGGTGAGATTCGAACTCACGGAGGACTCACACCCTCGTCGGTTTTCAAGACCGGTGCATTAAACCGCTCTGCCACGCTTCCTTGGCCGCCATCATATAAATAAATTAGATTTTTGGCAATAAAATTTAGCGAAACTTCTATAAAAAGCGGTTTATTCAGCTAAAAATCACCCGAAATCAAAGCTAACCTGGGTATTTTCAATCAAAGTTTTTAATATTGAAATGATCTTAAGTTGTATTTAACTCAGCAGAGAATGATGAGAGGAATTAACTGCCTTATCAAGTGGATCAACAACTGAAAAATATTGAGACATAAAAAAACCCAGTCAAATAGACTGGATTTTTAAAATTTGGCGGAAGCGGTGAGATTCGAACTCACGGAGGACTCACACCCTCGTCGGTTTTCAAGACCGGTGCATTAAACCGCTCTGCCACGCTTCCATGGGCGCAATAATACGGAGCTTTTGTCCGGCTGACAAGTGAAAATTACAGTGAATGCAATCAACTGCATATAGTTTCATCAAATCCTTACAGTTTTGCTGCTAATTCCGCTCCCTCACGAATGGCGCGCTTGGCATCGAGTTCAGCAGCCAGTTTTGCACCGCCAATAATATGATACTGCGCCAAGGTATTTTCCCCAGCACTCGGCATCAGGTCTTTTACCGATTCCTGACCTGCACATACCACAATGGTATCCACACGCAATAATTGAGCATGGCCATCTACCTCAATCCATAAGCCTTCATCCGTGACAGATTTATATTGCACACCGCGCAACATCCGCACGGCATGTTTTTTTAACTGGGCACGATGTACCCAGCCTGAAGTCTTGCCTAGTCCTGCGCCAAGCGGTGTCTTTTTACGTTGTAATAGATAAATTTCCCGTACTGGAGGTTCTACTTCAGCACGCTGTAACCCGCCTTCAGTCAGATAATCTGGATGAGAATCTACACCCCATTCACGCTTCCACTCATCCACAGGTTGCGGCTGTATTTGATGCGGTGGCTTTAATAAAAACTCGGACACATCAAAACCGATCCCGCCTGCGCCAATGACCGCAACACGATCACCGACAGGTGCGCCACGTAGCACTTCTGCATAAGATAATACTTGTGGTGCCTGACTGCCTTCGATATTCAAGGCACGCGGCACAACCCCTGTAGCCACAATCACCTCATCAAAACCCTCACGCTCCAACTGCTCGCGGTTGACTCGGGTATTGAGACGCAGATCAACTCCAGTTTTTTCTAGCTGCACTTTAAAATAACGAATCGTTTCGTGAAATTCTTCTTTCCCCGGAATCACTTTAGCCAGATTGAACTGCCCGCCTACTTCATGACTGGCCTCAAACAAAGTGACATCATGCCCGCGACTGGCTGCGACAGTAGCCGCTGACAGACCTGCAACACCACCACCAATCACTGCAATACTTTTCGGTTTTTTGGTTTTGACATAGACCAGTTCGGTTTCATAAGCGGCACGCGGATTGACCAGACAGGTTGCGCGCTGGTTTTTAAAGGTATGATCCAGACAAGCCTGATTACAGGCAATACAGGTATTGATTTCATCAACACGATTGGTTGCAGTTTTATTGACCCAGAACGCATCTGCCAAAAGTGGACGTGCCATCTGCACCATATCTGCCTGACCAGAAGCCAGAATTGCTTCGGCAGTGTCTGGCATATTGATCCGGTTAGATGCAATCACCGGCACCGAAACATGTTTCTTAACTTCAGCCGTGTAATCGACAAAAGCAGCTCGAGGCACGGAAGTCACAATAGTTGGAATACGTGCTTCATGCCAGCCAATCCCGGTATTGAGCAAAGTAATTCCTGCCTTTTCCAAAGCTTTAGCTACGGTAATCACTTCCTGCATGGTATTGCCATCATGTACCAAATCGAGAAGTGACAAACGGAAACAGATAATAAATTTCTCACCAATTTCAGCGCGAATCGCTTTAACAATTTCTACGGCAAAACGCATCCGGTTTTCAATCGGGCCGCCCCAACGGTCGTTACGCTGATTGACATGACGACTTAAAAACTGATTCAGCAAATAGCCTTCAGAACCCATGATTTCCACGCCATCATAGCCAGCCTTTTTGGCAATGATGGCAGTTTTCACATAATCCTGAATGGTATTCAGGATCTGTTTATCTGACATTTCACGCGGTTTAAAAGGAGAAATTGGTGATTTGATCGGGCTGGCCGAAACCACAAAAGGCTGATAGCCATAACGTCCGGCATGCAGAATCTGTAAAAGAATTTTAGCACCATGCTTATGCACTGCATGTGTCACCAGACGATGCGGCGCAATATCCCCCAAGGTATTCATGGTACCGCCCGCCGGCAACAACCAGCCCTGACGGTTTGGCGATATTCCCCCTGTAATCAGCAGACCTACGCCACCCTTTGCTCGTTCGCCAAAATACGCTGCCAGTTTAGGATAGTTATAGAAGCGGTCTTCCAGACCAGTATGCATCGACCCCATCACCACCCGGTTTTTAATGGTGGTAAAACCCAAATGCAGTGGCTTTAAAATGTTGGCATAGCGCGTCGTGGTCATAACAAATCCCTGATTATATTTGGCTGAGCAAGTCATTCCCTTACTTTAACTGATTTTCAGAAGCTTTTTATGACCCTGAGTTCAGCATTTTCAGGCACAAACATCAATCTTCGAAACCAGCTCACTCTATACATGACGAATTAGTTCTGCCATTGTCGTGCGCTGGATTTCCATAATGCAATCGCACCCAATACTGTCCCAATCGGAAAACTGAACAGCATGAGGATTGCCATCACTCTGGATAATGTCCGCCCTGAACCATTGCCCTGCTTGACCTTGATACTGGCCTGTATATTAAAAAACATCAGCAAGCCTAAAAGCAGCAGCACCACACCTAAACTCAGCATGGAAATACTGGATTGCTGATATTCAAGATATAAAAACAGCACTGTACTAAAACCAATCAGGCCGGCATAAATCCCATGCAACAGTGCCAGCGTTTCATTCTTAGCTTTAGGATTTAAATTAGGTAAAGGTGGGATGCGAGTCGCCATGCTTTTATTCCTGTTTTATCTGATTTTTAACTTTATTCGGCTGAATATAACCAATTTCTTCCGTTTTCAGCAGGATTCTGGTGAAAATCGTGCGATTTATGATTATTTAAGCCTATTGAATAGAGATTTTAAAACGAGTTTTTCTTTTCTAAAGCAAACCTAAATAAATTAATGATACAATTGATGCAATATGTATTTTTTCAGGCCACCAATTCTGGCGTGCCTATTTCATATCATTAGGATGAACAATGTCTGATAATGCAACTATCTTGCAGAATGTCCCAGTAGGTAAAAAAGTTGGTATTGCCTTCTCTGGTGGTCTAGATACTTCTGCTGCTCTTTTGTGGATGAAACAAAAAGGCGCTGAACCTTATGCTTACACAGCTAACTTGGGTCAGCCAGACGAAGACGATTACGATGCGATTCCAAAAAAAGCTGAAGCTTATGGCGCAGTAAAAGCACGTTTAATCGACTGCCGTTTACAGCTTGCATTAGAAGGTATTGCTGCAATTCAATGTGGCGCGTTCCATATTTCTACAGGTGGTATGCCTTATTTCAACACGACGCCATTGGGTCGTGCAGTAACTGGCACCATGCTTGTCACTGCCATGAAAGAAGATGACGTTAACATCTGGGGTGACGGTTCGACTTATAAAGGCAACGACATTGAACGTTTCTACCGTTATGGTTTATTGACCAATCCTGCGCTTAAAATCTACAAGCCTTGGTTAGACCAAACTTTCATTGACGAGCTGGGCGGACGTGCAGAAATGTCACAGTTCCTGATCGACAATGGTTTTGACTATAAAATGTCAAAAGAAAAAGCTTATTCAACTGACTCAAACATGCTGGGTGCGACGCACGAAGCTAAAGATCTTGAATACCTGAATGCAGGCATCAAAATCGTTGAGCCAATCATGGGCGTTGCGTTCTGGAAAGATGACGTAGAAGTAAAAGCTGAAGAAGTATCGATTACTTTTGAAGAAGGCTTCCCGGTTGCTATCAACGGTCAACGCATTGAAGATCCAGTTGAATTTATTCTTGAAGCGAACCGCATCGGTGGCCGTCACGGTCTAGGTATGTCGGATCAAATCGAAAACCGTATCATCGAAGCGAAATCTCGCGGTATCTATGAAGCTCCGGGTATGGCGCTGCTTCACATCGCTTATGAGCGTCTGGTAACGGGTATTCATAACGAAGATACGATTGAACAATACCGCATTAACGGTTTACGTTTAGGTCGTTTGCTGTACCAAGGTCGCTGGTTCGATTCTCAAGCGCTTATGCTACGTGAAACTGCACAGCGTTGGGTCGCTAAAGCAGTTACTGGCACAGTAACAATCGAACTTCGTCGTGGTAATGATTACACCATTATGAACACTGAATCTCCTAACCTCACTTATGAAGCTGAGCGTTTAACTATGGAGAAAGGTGATTCTATGTTCTCGCCGATGGATCGTATCGGTCAGTTGACTATGCGTAACCTGGATATCACGGATACACGTGCGAAACTGGGCATCTATACAGAAACTGGTTTACTGGCAGTCGGTTCTGCATCTGCAGTGCCACAACTGAAAGACAAAAACTAAGTTTTGTCTTAAGCAAAAAACCGCGCCCTGAGCGCGGTTTTTTATTGATGATTGTTTTATTCATTTTAATAATCTCTAGCCATTTGCAATATCTGAATTGACTGATCGAATAGACTGATAATAAATCTGGTTGCGTCCAAGCTGTTTGGCACGATATAGCGCCTGATCCGCGATTCCCAACAATGCATCCTTATCAATATCTTCCTCACCACGATAGACGGTAATGCCTAAACTGATGGTGATATGTTTCGCAACCGAGGATTTTTCATGCGGGATTTCCAGACGGTCAATCGCCTTAAAAATATTTGAAGCCACTGCATAAGCACCATGTGCATCCGTTTCTGGCAAGAGCACTACAAACTCCTCCCCGCCATAACGTGCGACAAAGTCCATATGACGGATCGCATTCTTGATGGTTTTGGCAATCGTCGAAATGACATCATCACCTTTCTGATGTCCATAAAAATCGTTGTAATTTTTAAAGAAATCCACATCGATAAACAGAATCGCCAAAGCCGTTTCTTCACGGCGTGCACGTTCGAAATGGACCTCCAGTGTCTCATCAAAGGTGCGTCGATTGGAAATCTTGGTCAGTTCATCATACTGACTCAAATGTAATAATTCGTTGGTATGAATACGCTGGATCTGCTCACTGATTCTGGCGCGAATACTATAGAGAAAAATCACACGCTCACGGGCAAAAATCATATGGCTAATCACATAACCCAGCAAGCAACTTCCAATTAAAATCCGTCCAAAAACCATAGGATTAAATTCAACTGAAAGGCTAAACAATACAAGAATAGTAGTTGCCGCAGCGAGTAATCCGGTGACCAGCATCTGAATCGGTTTAATACCGGTCAGAATATAACCCAGGATATATACGATCGTGACTATCGCCATGGATTGATGCTGCAAGGCATCAGTTTTAATCGACATGGTGATACATGAAATTGACACCTGTACCCAGAATACCAACAGCATCGAAGCCTGAGGAAAAAAGCGCTTGATCTTGGGTAAGCACGAGAACATATAAAAGATAATTAGCGACACGCCGCCATTGAGCAAGCCCAACATACACAGGACAAAATCATGTACGAAATATTCTTTGCTGATGCTCCAGTAATCTGTGGGAATCATCACCACCAAAAAAAGGAAATAGGCTAGTACTCCAGCCCACACATATTTTTCGACATGTTTGCGGGCGCGTTCCAGATTTTTGGTCCAGAATTCTTGTTCCAGATTTTGAGGGAAGACCGGGCCTACACGCTGGCTTTGCCGTGTAATCAGTTGTTCTATGTCTTCTTTATCATCTTGCAATTTCGCTAGATTGTACTTGTATTCCATTGCCAAGTATTTATGTAATTTTTTTATTAATTTTAAAATAACATACTTTTTAAAATTAATTTATACATATCCCTTATTTTGTAGCGCTTTCTCGTTACCATTTTTACTATAGATGGATTATCATTTGTTTTATTTGTTCGACTGAATTTGCCTTGAATACGATTACGATTCTCCAGCCAGATGATTGGCACGTTCACCTGCGTGATGGTTTAGCACTTCAACGTACCGTTCCCGATTTAGCCAAGCAGTTTTCTCGCGCCATTTGCATGCCAAATCTGGTGCCACCCGTTAAAACTGTCGAAGAAGCCAATGCCTACCGTGAACGTATCATGGCACATGTGCCTGAAGGGGTAAATTTCGACCCGCGTATGGTGCTGTATTTCACTGACAACACCCCGGCAAGCGAAGTTAAAAAGATCAAAGAATCTGCGCATGTCAATGCCATCAAGCTCTATCCTGCGGGTGCGACCACCAACTCCGATAGTGGTGTGAGCGATATGAGCAAAGTCTACGGCGTAATTGAACAGCTTGAAGAACACCAAGTGCCTTTATTGCTACATGGTGAAGTGACGCATAATCATGTCGATATTTTTGACCGTGAAAAGCGTTTCCTGGATGAAGTGCTGGCTCCCTTACTCAGACAATTTCCCAAGCTGAAACTGGTGCTCGAACACATCACCACCAGCGAAGCAGCAAACTTTGTACTTGAGCAAGACCGTAATGTCGCTGCAACCATTACGCCGCAACATTTATTGTTTAACCGCAATGACATGCTGGTTGGTGGGATCAAGCCGCATTTCTACTGCTTGCCGATTTTAAAACGTCAAACGCATCAGCAAACTTTGCTGGAAGTCGCAACCAGCGGTAATCCTAAATTTTTCCTGGGAACAGATAGCGCGCCGCATTCAAAAAATGCAAAAGAAAATGCGTGTGGCTGTGCAGGATGTTATAGTGCGCCGACTGCTATTGAGCTGTATGCTCAGGCATTTGATCAAGTGGGTAAAATTGAACGCCTGGAAGGTTTTGCCAGCCACTTTGGAGCAGACTTCTATGGCCTACCACGTAATACCAGCACAATTACCCTGATCAAAGAAGATCAAATAATTCCTGAAAGTTTAGACTATCTGGATGGTGAACAGATTATCCCACTGTATGCTGGTAAAACCATTCAATGGAGAAAAGTGTGACAAATGAAACGCTCCCAATCATTGGTCAACGTTTTCGTGGATTCTTACCTGTAGTTGTCGATGTCGAGACTGCAGGTTTTAATGCGCAGACTGATGCATTGCTGGAAATTGCGGCCATTCCGATTGTTTATAATGAGGAGGGTCAATTTGTGCCGGGTCAAGCTTACCATGCACATATCAATCCTTTCGAAGGGGCAAATCTCGACCGACGTTCGCTGGAGTTTATTGGGATCGATCCTTCGAATCCAATGCGAATCGCAATGGCCGAAGATGAAAAAACTGCACTCAAGCGCATTTTTAAATCGGTGAATGAAGTGCGTCGCCAGCAAAATTGTACCCATGCAGTTTTAGTCGGACACAATGCACATTTCGATTTAGGTTTTCTTCAGGCCGCGATTGCGCGTACCGGAACCAAAAACCAGAACCCGTTTCATAGTTTTTCTGTCTTCGATACAGTGACTTTAAGTGCGGTGATGTTTGGTCAGACCGTACTGGCAAAATCCTGTATTCAGGCTGGGATTGAGTTTGATGGCAAAGAAGCCCATTCTGCATTATATGATACGCAGAAGACCGCTGAACTGTTTTGCTATATTTTAAACAAACTCGCACCTCACCTGCTTGACACTCTGGTGGCGGATCAATAAGATACCGCCATCTTCTAAACGTCCCTATCGTCTAGAGGCCTAGGACATCGCCCTTTCACGGCGGTAACCGGGGTTCGAATCCCCGTAGGGACGCCATCTATTTTTTCTCTTCTTTATATTTCTTTGATCAGCATCTTAAGCTGCTCAAGTCCTACACTTTTATCAATTAATTAATGAAAATAATTCTCATTACTATTGATTACCTACTCTAAGTTAATGATAATCACTTCCATTATCTTTCGCAGATTTAACCCTTCTCATGCGTTTTGCTTATTCCCCACTTTCTATTGCGGTTCTAACAGCTTTATCAACATCTAGTTTTGCAGAAGAATCAAATTATCAAGAATCCATCCTCAAGGAAGCTACGGTTAAGTTCAACACAATTATTATCGAAGCTCAGCAAGAAAATGAAGTTGGAAAAACCATTTATTCAAAAGAAGATTTAGAAAAGACGCCGAATAGCTCAAAGAACATTACCGATTTTTTAAAAGTGAATCCGAATGTGCAGTTTAGTCAGTCACAACTTGCAGCAGGTTCTCAAGGTGAAATTAAACCTGCCGAAATCTCAATTAATGGTGCACAAACCTTCCAAAACAATTTCATTGTGAATGGTGTTTCCAACAACCTACTTATTAATCCAGCAAATTCAAACACAAATACGTTTCAAGATATTGGGACTGGCGCACAAGCTATGGCAGTGAACACTGACCTACTTTGTGAGCTTGAAGTATTAGATAGCAATGTGTCTGCCGCTTATGGTCAATTCACAGGTGGTGTTATAAATGCTAAAATATGCGCACCGCAAACAGAGATAGGTAAAATTCACGGTTCTATCACTTACGATTACACTGAAAGTGATTGGGCTCGCTACAACTCAATTTCACCTTTAGAAGAAAGTAAATTTGAAGAACCTACAGATGACTACCAAAAGGAATATACCAAACAAGGTGTAAGCACCAATATTTATGGGAAGCTCTCGAATGATTGGGGCTTTAATGCTTATGCTTCTCAAAGAGAGTCTATCATCCCAGTCAAAAGTGGCTTTGAAACACCTAAAACAATTGATCAAGAACGACATATCTCAAATCTTGGTGCAACATTATTTTATACACCAAACGCCTCAACCAAAGCGAAGTTTGGTTTGGATTATGGATTGCTGGACAGTTTGAGCTATGTGGACAGCAATCGTGATTCGGGAAGTACCACTGAAACCGAAACACTTACATTATTCTCTGAACTCGAACACCAATTCAATCTAGGTACTCTCGTACATAAACTTAATTTCCAAAACTCGGCGACACAACGCATTGCAGATAATAACTACAGTATGCATTGGTACTACGCCGAAGGAAGTAAAGATTGGAATAATACCGATGTTGTTCGAGAAGGCGCCATCATGGGAGAAATCAAACAACTCCAAGACGTTCTCTCTTACGACCTACAAGCCAATATAGACCCATTTAAAGTTGGTCAATCCCAACACAACATGACTCTAGGTGCGGGTTATAGCCATGCTCATGTTGAGTGGAAACGAGCCGAGGATGTTTTACTCGCGACAAAGATCAACTTAAAAGAACTTGGCAAAGATACTACCTGCCTTCAAAGTGACCTATATTGTGATGATAAACTAACGATAAATGGTTGGAATGGACAATATATCGCTGGTGGCACTCTGTACAAAGCTGGTGATATTCAAGCCCAGCAAGATCGCCTAAATATATTTATTGAAGACAATATTCAATGGAATGATCAAATTTCAACACGCTTTGGTGTTCGTGCTGATTATGACTCTTTAAGTAGTAATATCAATATTGCCCCTCGTAGTCGTTTCTCTTACAAACCCTTTAGTAATGATCAATTGCATTTATCCGCTGGGTGGAATCGCTACTATGGTCAGCAAACGTTAGGTACAGAACTGAATGAAATTCAAAATGATTTGCTCTACAAACTGTCACGTGAAAACCCACATGCACCTTGGGTAGAAACACAAACTACACTATCCAGCGGTGCGCGTAGTTCAGCGCTCAATACCCCTTTCAGTGACGAGACTGTTTTAGGCCTGAATACACAAATCCAGAATTGGGATCTAGGGCTAAAATGGGTCAATCGTAAATATCAGGATGAAATATCAAAAACTAAAGTTACTCCTTTAGAGGGTTCAAAATTCGGTGGTGTTTCAAAAAGTATGCTGGCATTAAACGAATCCATTATTGATATAAAAGAACACTAAATCAAAGGCTTTGAAATGATTTTCAAGC
>NZ_JAMXXK010000012.1 GCF_024129735.1 Acinetobacter lwoffii
TTCAACTGCTCTCGGAATATTCAATAGATGAACTCAATGAGATAGCCACAATGGCATTAGGTATCTCATAGATGTGTAGATACCTATGCCTGAAAGGAGAGGGAATAAAAAGCCTTACTTCTTTTTCCGCTTCGCGCGTTTCTTGGCTTGTTCAGCCGCAACTGCATCCAAAGCTTCTTTCAGTTCTTCATCCGTAAAATCGGTGATGTGATGTAGCATCTGCAACTTCACTTCATCCAGTACCAGATCCGCATATTGCGCTACATTGGTCAGTTGTTCATCAAAGATAATGGCATTGTCTTCATTGGTACATAGATAACCTTTTTGGGTTAGGACTTTAATGAAGCTCTGGAACAGGGCTTTGTCGAAGAACTCTGGCGAGTTAAACTCATACAACACAGACAGGCGCTGCCCAACCAGATAACTGAGTTCTTCCACCTGACGGGTTGAGATATTGCCAGAACCGCGTTGGGTAATCAGTGCCAAAGTCATGTAATAACGTTCCAGACTTTGAGTTACGGGCGCAGCCAGAATTTCAAGCTGATGATGCGCTTCTGTATTCGGTGCCGGTGCAATCAGGTTTTCACCATCTTGTGTAATCAGTTTCGAGGCAATTAAGCTGTCAATATGCGCATTCACTTGATCCTGAATTTCATCTTCATGCCATTTTAAGAACAGTTCGGCTTTAAGGAATGGATACAGGGTACTGCTGATATTCACGACATCATGACGGCGAATGGTACCGTTATGTTCAACCAAGGCTGCAATTAAAGATGGCAGCACAAAGGTGTGCACAATATTATTGCGGAAATACGTCAGCAGAACTGCCTGATTATCTTCAATGGCAATGATATCGCCCAGTACATGCTTGACCCGCTTGATCAGTTTCAGCTTCATTGCATAGGCAATAATTTCCTTGCCAGAAAGCGGCGTCACCTGCATGCGCTCGTCATAAGGTAGAGCTTCCAGCAAGGTGCGATAGGTGTCCAGCTGCTTGATACAGATCTCTTCATCCAGCGTATGTTTTGGCGTAGCCAGCAAGATTAAAGACAATATCGATACCGGATTGATTACGACCGCACTGTTGATATTTTCCAGAATGGCCTGCGCAGCGCTATTCACTGCATCAGAAACCGCTTGTGGAATCGGATCATCATTCTTTTCGATCTTGATATTTTCTGCGCCATGCTGTTTCAGAATATCATCCAAAAATACAGGGTTCCCGAAGTTCAGGTGTACCTTGCCAAAAATACGTTCAATCTTGCGCAGAGTTTTCAAAATTCCAAAAATAGACTCTGCCTCTTTCGGCTTGCCACTCATTTCACCGACATAAGTGCCACCTTCCATCAGGCGTTCATAGCCGATATAGGTCGGCAAAAATACGATCGGTTTAGATTTGCCACGTAAATGACCATGCACGGTCATCGCCAGCATCCCGGTTTTTGGCGGAAGCAAACGACCGGTACGTGAACGGCCACCTTCAATAAAATATTCCAGCGGGGTATTACGTGACAGGACGCTATACAGATATTCTTTAAACACTGTGGTATAGAGCGCATTGCCGCGGAAGGTACGGCGAATAAAGAAGGCACCACCACCGCGTAAAATTTGACCGACAAAAGGCATATTCAGGTTATCGCCCGCAGCGATATACGGCACCATCAAGCCACGACGATAGATCACATAAGACAATAACAAATAGTCGATGTGACTACGGTGACATGGGGTATAGACAATTTCATAATCCTTGGCCAGTTCACGCACGGTACTGAAATTATGCACTTCCACACCATCATAAAGCTGGGTCCATAAGCGGGTCAGGGCTTTATCGGCAAAACGTACGGTAGAATGAGAATAGTCGGAAACGATTTCGTTCAGATAACCGATGGCGCGACGTTCAGACTCCAGCATCGAGATTTTGCTGCGAATACTGTCATTGCGAATCGCCGCCTGTACATCTGGCGACTTGATCAGACCATGCATCACATTACGGCGGTCGGACAGATCCGGCCCGAGAATGACTTCACGCTGACCATCCAGGTAATCATTTAAAGTGCTGACAATATAAGTTGCTGGCGCTGAATTTGGATGCGTCTCTTTGGCAAAGTTAATCAAGGTGCGTAAAGATTGCGGTTCATGAAACTCTAAATAAGACTGGCGACCATGCAGGCCGATATTGACCAGTTGTTTGACCCGGCTTGGCGTAGACCAAGTATCGGTAAATAAAAGCTTAAACCAGGAATCTTCTTTCTCAGGTTCACGTCCCCAAAGTACTGTTACCGGAACCAGTTCGACATCCAGCTCAGGATGCTGTTCCAGGATTTCAATCAGACGTAACAGGCGCGGCGGGAAAGCATGCGGGGGAGAACTCAACAGGTTGTTTTCATCATGATGTTGCAGAAACAGTACTGATGCTTTTTCTTTGTTGTTGCCGATCTGCATTGGATCAAGGGCAGCCGGTAATTTTAAACGGCGCGTTTCTGCATCGACCACCAGTGCATTACTGCGCGAATGGTTCTGTAAAACGTAGCAGACCAGCTTTCGCGAGTCTGTTGCAGTCTGATCAGATTCAGGCGCTGTCACTTCACTTGGTACTTCCCCAAGAACATGAGGGGTAACCACAAGATCAAGTAACTTACTTGAAAGCTTGCGATACATTTGACCAAAGCCATTCTTGGACATAGCTGCTCCTAATTTTACTGACCAAAACCACAGGACTTCTGAGGGGGATTTATTTTGCGGGTTTCTAAAGCGAAACCATATATCTTTTTTTAACAACTTCAACAGAAGTGCTTCAATTTTAGCGTGAAAGCAGGTGCTTTTCCTAGTCACTTATGACATCAGTATGACAGAACAGTCATGCAAACTTTAGAGTTTCGTTCTGATTTTGTGGCAGAATATTCCAGATTCGTTATTTAGATCTGTTTTTCCATTTTGGATATCTCCAATATTACGTAGGTTGCTTATGAATGCCTTAACACAGGAACTGGTCGAGCTGCTCAGCTTAGAAAAGTTAGAAGAAAACATTTTCCGGGGAATCAGCCGTAATCTGGTAGGCAAGCGCGTATTTGGCGGTCAGGTTTTGGGGCAGGCACTCCGCGCAGCCTCTTATACTACAGACCGTCCGGCGCATTCATTACATGCCTATTTCCTGTTTGGTGGTGATGTCAATGCACCCATTATTTATGAAGTAGAACGGATCCGTGACGGTAAAAGCTTTATCAGTCGCCAGGTTCGTGCAATTCAGCATGGCCGGACTATTTTCATGTGTATGGTGTCTTTTGCAGAGCCGGAAGAAGGTTTGAATTATCAGATTTCAGGGCCTGAATATCCGCCAGCAGAAAGCCTGAAAAATGAAGCAGAACTGATCAAACAAATGATCGAGTTTATTCCGGAAAATGTCCGTGCGTCTTTCACCCGTGATCGTCATGTGGAAATTCGCCCGGTCAATCCGCAAAATCCATTCCAGCCTCAACCTGAAGCACCGTCTTATGCGCACTATATCCGTACGCATGACCGTATTGCTGCAGAAGTTGATCAGATCTCTTTGCATCAGGCCATTGCTGCTTTCTATTCCGACTTTACCTTGATGACCACGGCGCTTCGTCCACATGGTCTGAGCTATATCTCGCCAAGTTTACAATGTGCCAGTATTGACCATGCCATGTACTTCCATAAACCGTTCCGTGCAGATGAATGGATGCTTTACGATATGGATGCCACCCAAAGCGCCAGTTCACGCGGCCTGAATTTTGGCCGGATGTGGCAGAACGGTGAGCTGGTCTGCAGTACGACTCAGGAAGGCCTGATCCGTTTGCGTGAAATCGAGACGCAATAATTTTTTCTTGCTCAAAAAGCCGAATCTCAGATTCGGTTTTTTTGTTTTTAAGCTGGATGAAAATGGCCAGTCGATGCCATGTCCTTACACCGCGTTTATAAAATATTACTCGATTCTATAGACACTGCATGGCATAGTGCGGCTTAAGATCAATATTAAAAATGCATGAAAAGATGAGCTTAAATACGCAAATTCTAATTGCCGCCGTATTGGGGGTACTGTTTGGATTTCTACTGACGATATTTCCGCAGACCTCATTTTTTGATATCAGCTTATATGGCATCGGTATTGTCAGCAGTATTTTTATTGGCTTGTTAAAAATGCTGTTAGTGCCGCTGATTTTTAGCTCAATCGTGGTCGGTGTATCGAATCTGCAGGCGGGTGGGCAACTGAGCCGTACCTGGAAAATTACCCTGATGTGTTGTGTGACCACCACCACCTTGGCGCTCATTTTAGGTCTGGCGTGTGCGCATCTGTTTGATGTGGGCAAAGGCGTCGATGTACTGATGTTCCAGGATGCCATGGCACAACATCAAACACCGGATACGCTCACGCCATCTTCTTTCTTTACCAACTTTATTCAAAATACCCTGATCAATCCGTTTAAAGCCTTTGCCGATGGCAATGTCTTGGCGGTGGTAGTCTTTGCGCTATTTGTTGGTGTAGCACTGGTCGCAGGGGGAGATAAATTCCGTACTGTACGCAAGCTGAGTCACCAGTTTTTCGAGATCATGATGTTAATGATTGGCTGGGTGATGAAACTGGCACCACTCGGTATTTTTGCCTTATTGGCCAAATTAATTGCCACTGAAGATGTTTCGGTTCTTAGTCGTCTGGCTGAATTCGCTGCGGTAGTCACCGGTACGACGATTTTTCATGGCATCGTGGTCTTGCCTTTATTGCTATGGATTTTCGGCAAGATGGATCCGGTCACGTTCTTTAAAGGCACACGTGCTGCCTTGATTACTGCCTTTGCCACCAGTTCCAGTTCGGCCACCATGCCCCTGTCGATGAAATGCGCACAGGAAAATTTAGGGGTACGCCCACATACCGCAGGCTTTGTAATTCCACTTGGGACCCAGTTAAATATGGATGGTACGGCGCTGTATGAAGCAGCTGCAGCTCTGTTTATTGCCAATTTAATGGGGCTGGATCTGAGTCTGGGGCAGCAACTGGTGGTCTGCGCGACTGCGATGATTGCATCCTTAGGTGCACCGGGGATTCCGAGTGCCGGTATGGTGACTATGATTATGGTCTTGCAATCGGTAGGTTTGCCTGCCGAGGCAATTGCCATTCTGTTGCCGATCGACCGTTTACTGGATACCGTACGTACAGTGGTGAATGTTCAGGGAGATATGATGATCAGCGTGGTGGTGGACCGGCATACGCGTGAACCCGATCTTCAAGCTACAGATAGCTAAAACATTTAAAAAAATAAAAAAAAGCAGGTATTTGACCTGCTTTTTTATTTGTACGTTGAGTTTTAATAAATCAAGAATGATCACAGATCATTTAGGTGATATGGTCTTAATCCGCTGAACGCTTATTCTGATTTAGCTCATCTGCCGCTTTAAGCTCGGATTGATCCTGCTCAAGCAATTCCAGCGGTTCTTCAGCTTCATTTAAAGCATGCATCGATACTTCAGCATGCTCAGAATCAGCTTCACTAAGCTCGAGCTCTTCAAGCGGTTCATCAGATTCATTTAAATCATGCGCTGATGCTTCCGGAATGCTGTCCAGATCATATTCAGATGCTTGATCTAAGGTAAAGTTCAAACGGCCACCCATGACGCTGGCCAGTTCTTCTAAACCTTGTTTGTTCATGGAGGAAAACAGTTGAATCGAGAAATCCAGCTTCATCTTTTTCAATGCCGCTTTGACTTCCTGCAAGGCTTTGGATGCAGGACCACGGTTTAGTTTGTCAGATTTGGTCAATAACACATGCACGAACAACTGGCGGGAATAAGCCCATTCCAGCATCATTACATCAAAGTGTTGCAGGGGATGACGGATATCCATCAACAATACCAGGCCTTGCAAGCTTTGACGGTGAATCAGGTAATTTTCCAGTTCTTTTTGCCAGACCAGTTTCATTTTTTCAGGCACAGCCGCATAACCATAACCGGGTAAGTCGACCAGACGCTGATCCGGATTACCCAGGCTGAAAAAGTTGATCATCTGGGTACGGCCAGGTTTTTTCGATGCACGTGCCAACTGTTTCTGGTTGGTCAGGGCATTAATCGCACTAGACTTACCCGCATTCGAGCGGCCGGCAAAAGCAATTTCATAGCCTGTATCTTCTACACAAAGACTGAGTTTGGGTGCACTCATTAAAAATTCGGCTTTGCGTAGCCAGTTGAGTGCGCGCACAGAATATTCAGTAATGGCAGAATCAACTTTTTTCTCGTAGCTGATCTTTTGCTTAGGCGCATGGGCTGTCTTACTGTTTTTGGATTTTCCTCTGCTGTGGTGCATAACTCAACTTCAATAAATGATCTACAATGAAACATTATAAAGGAAGTCGCACAGGCAAGCGAACTTTGCCGCAAGAATAAGTCACAAGACCTGACCCGGAAGACTTTAAAGATTAATCAGGCCGATCGGAGAATTTGTACTGAAACGCGCATTTCGTGGCCTAATCGCATCTTTAAGCACATATTGGTCCAGACTGCTATAAAACTGTTCCACCGCATCATCTAAAATACCTTTTAAACCACAGGTCGGACGTAATACGCAGGGTGGGCTATTGCATTCCACTACATTGCTGTCGCGTTGCAGGATCCGCACAATCTGTCCCAGCTGGAGGTTCAGGCTGGCCGGATTTAAACGTATGCCGCCACCTTTACCACGTGTGGTAATCAGCCACTCCTGTTTCGCCATAAAATGCACGATTTTCATGGCATGATTTTGTGAAACCTGTAATCGCTCGGCAAGTTCTGCAATGGTATAGGGGAGATCACGTGGCTGTGCGACATACATCAGAATCCGAAGCGCATAGTCAGTGAATTTATTGAGTTGCATAACGTCAACAGCTAGAAAATGAAAGAATTGAATGTTAAAAGCTCCACGAATGGAGCTTTTAATCAGAATCTGATGCTAGTCTAAACCGTTTTTGCAATTAAAGCTTGAGCGGGGCAGACACTTCAACTACATCACCAACTTTGTAGTGGTCGATCAGTGTCTGTGCAACCGAGAATGCGGTTGGATTTTCTTCCGCTTTCACAGTAATTTGATATTGCTCGTTTTGAGCCTGATCAAAGCTAAACTGTTGTGGTTGACGAATGTGCTGTTCAGGCACCTGTACACGTACTGAAATATGTTCACCGGCTTCAGCACTTGCAATCGCTGCACCATCTTTAGCTTTAAGTGTAAAGATTTTACCTGCGTCGGTATCATTGACTGCTGCTACTTCAAATTCGCGCCAGCCCGCCCAGCCACCATTTTCAGAAGCTAGGGTGGCATATTTAGATTTTTCCACACCAATCAAAATATCTGCCAGTTGCATATACGCTTCTTTCCAGGCTGCAATCAGGTCTGAGTCCATGGGTACATCTAAAACTTCGCTGATCGAGTGCAACAGATTCTCACCGACAATCGCATATTGATCCGGTTGAATATCCAGGCTGACATGTTTAGTGGTAATGCGTTCGATGGCTTTGGCCAAAACGCCCGGATTGGTAATGTTTTCGGCATAGGCAAGTACTGCGGCAGCCAAGGCACGTGGTTGACGGCCAGTACTTTGATGATCCATGTTGAAGGTGTTTTTCAACTCTGGATGGTTTTTCAGCATGCGGTTATAGAAATACGTGGTAAGTGCTACGCCGTTTTCACGTAAAACAGGAACAGTCGCTTGTACAAGTTCAATATGTTGTGGAGTCATTAGAGCCGTCTACAGGTGTTTTTTAAAAGATGTATTTAAATTACATCTTTTAAAATGGCTTTACAATAGCGCATAGTCATAAAACCATAAAAAAATTACGGGATATAAAAATATCCCATAAAAAGTGTGATGATGATCGGAAAAGGAGGGGGATTATTTGCGGCCAAACAGCGAACCCAGTAAGCCGCGCACAATTTTCTGCCCAGTACTCCCGCCCAGGCTACGGGCAGCACTTTTGGCAAAGGTGCCGACAATATCCTGAGTCAGTTTTTCTCGTTGCTTGGCTGCGCGTTCAGCTTCTTTTTGCTGTTCTCGTGCCAGACGTTCCTGTTCTTTAATTTGCTGCTTGGCAAGAGCTTCCTGTTCCTTGCTTTGCTGTTTGGCAAGTTCGGCGGCCTGAGCCTGTTGCTGGCGTTCTGCGACCTTGTTTTGCAGCATTTCATGGGCGCTATCCCGATCGACTGGCTGCTCATAAATACCGGCGACAATACTTTGCTGCATAAGAGCCTTGCGTTCTTCAAGCGAGATCGGTGTAAAGGATGAATGCGGCGGCATGACCCAGCCACGCTCTACAATTTGTGGAATGCCTTTTTCATCCAGGCAGCTAATTAGGGCTTCACCGACAGCGAGTTCGGTAATCACCTGATCGACTTTAAATTCAGGATTGGCTCGGAAAGTCTCTGCTGCGGTTTTCACTGCTTTTTGATCTTTGGGAGTGAAAGCCCGCAAAGCATGCTGAACCCGATTGCCGAGCTGGCCTAAGACACTTTCCGGCAAGTCCAACGGATTTTGTGTGACAAAATAAATTCCCACGCCTTTAGAGCGAATCAGGCGCACCACCTGCTCAATTTTATCTTGCAGGGCAGGGCTAGCATTATCAAACAAGAGATGGGCTTCATCAAAGAAAAACACCAGTTTCGGTTTTTCCAGATCGCCAACTTCGGGAAGCTGTTCAAACAACTCGGAGAGCATCCAGAGCAAGAAGGTGGCATACAGCTTAGGCGTGTTCATCAGCTTGTCAGCCGCCAACAAATTGATATTGCCACGGCCCTGACTATCCGTCTGCAAAAAGTCCATCAGATCCAGCGCCGGCTCGCCAAAAAACTGGTCACCACCTTGGTCAGCCAGTGCCAACAAGTTACGTTGAATCGCGCCAAGACTGGCAGGAGATAAATTGCCATATTCAGCTTTAAAGTCAGCCGCATGCTTAGAGACATAACTCAACATCGCTTTCAGGTCTTTAAAGTCGATCAACAGGAAGCCCTGATCATCGGCAATCCGAAACACGGCAGATAAAACACCTTCCTGGGTATCATTCAGATTCAGCATTTGAGCCAGGAGCAACGGACCAATTTCTGAGATTGTGGTGCGAATTGGATGGCCCTGTTCGCCAAATAAATCCCAAAACACCACTGGTGAAGCTGCAAAAGGAATGGATTCGATATTGAGACTTTTAATCCGTTCATCAAATTTTGGGTTGCTTTCACCTGCTTTGGCCAGGCTGGACACATCGCCTTTAGCATCGGCGAGGAATACAGGCACACCAATTCGAGAAAAGCTCTCCGCCAATACTTTTAAAGTCACAGTCTTTCCGGTACCAGTGGCACCTGCAATCAAGCCATGTCGATTGGCAAGTTGGGAATGCAGCACAATATCCTGTGTGGTATCCGCAGTTTTTTTAGCAATAACAATTGGTCTACCCATAGCTTTTCCTGTTATTTATTATTCGTTTTTAAGTTTTTTCATTTGTTCTAGTGCATGCTGAATATCTTGAATCAAATCTTCCGGATATTCCAGTCCAATACAGAAACGAACCAGCAAGCCGTCTTTTAAGTGTGAATGTTCCAGCACACGCATGTCTTTTAAGTTATATAGCATGACCAGACTGACAGGGCCACCCCAACTAAAGCCAAGCTTAAACAGTTTTAAGCTATCACAGAAATTCCGGATATCCTGCATTACGTATGTGCTGTCAAAGATCACGCTGACCAGGCCGGCACTATCACCTTGCTTGCAAATTTCTTTCCAGTACTGATGGCCTGCACTGTCCGGATCTGAAGGATGAAGTACTTGCACAAACTCGGTTTGCTGTTTAAGCCATGTCATTAATGTAAGCGCACTGTTGGATTGATGTTGATATCGCAGTTGCATCGAAGCCAGACTACGTTGTATCTGTGCCACATCATCACCAGAAACACTAATGCCCTGAATGGCATGCGCACGGAACAGTTTGTGATGCAGGGTCTTATCTCGCGTAACCACTGAGCCCATCAGGATATCACCACCGCCGCTTGGATATTTGGTCAGTGCATGTACTGTCATATCTACACTTAAATGCTCTTCACTAAAATCAAAGGCATCAAAAGCCAGACCTGCGCCCCAGGTATTATCCAGCGCAGTAAGAATATTGTGTGCCTGAGCTTTTTTCACTAAACCAGCCAGATCCGGAAATTCCAAGGTGACTGAGCCAGCAGCCTCGAGCCAGATCAGTTTGGCTTTATCTGTAGGCTGAAATGTATCAAGCTCTATGGGATTGTAGACCTTAACCGTAATTCCATAACGCTTTTCCATATTGCGTAAATGCTCCATGTTTGGACCATAGATATTGTCAGCCACCCAAACCTCATCTCCTTGGCTTAAAAAGCAAGAATTCACGAGATTAATCGCGGATAAACCACTCGGTGCGAGCAGGTGATATAAACCACCTTCGAGCTGTGCGATGTTATCGCCCAGCGTAAAGGTCGTAGGCGTGCCATGCGTGCCATAACTATAGTCATAGTCATCGGTCCAATGGCGATTAAACAGGGCATCGGTATTGTTAAAGATAATGGTCGATGCACGATAGAGGGGAGGTTGAATGGTGGAAATCGCTTGAGGAGCCTTTCGTGGTGCATGAATCAGGCGAGTTTGAGAGTCTTGTTTCACGTGAATGCGCTCAAATGTAATCAAATATTACTCTAGCTTAAGAGAATCTGTGACTCACTGCCAGTTACGTTGTGAATTGTTTAAAAACAACAAGTCTTATAAAAAGTTGGCTTCATTTTTGCAAAACCTAAATCTATATAGCTAAAAAAATAGGTTGAGGAGCATGAAGTCGCATTTAAAAGTGCATTATTTTCAGCATATTGCTGGTGAAGGTTTTGGTAGTTGTTATGAATTTTTAAAGCAGCATCAGGCGCACATTACCGCGACTGAATTTTTTGCTTTACCCGTGGATCGGCCGCTGGAGATCGAGGCGCTGCCTGCAGTGGAAGAGGTGGATTTGCTGATCATTATGGGGGGAACCATGAGTGTGAATGATGAAGCAAATTTCCCTTGGTTAAAAATAGAAAAACGCTGGTTGCGTCGCTATCTTTCGCATGGTAAACCGGCAATTGGCCTGTGTCTGGGTGGGCAGTTGATTGCAAATGCTTTGGGTGCAGGTGTTAGTCGCAATCCAGAACAAGAATTGGGGTGGACCACGGTGCACAGAGTGGCGAATCTACCAGAGACGTGTTTTAGCTTGCCGGAGCAGTTTAATATTCTGCAATGGCACAATGAAACATTTGAATTGCCCAAAGGTGCAGTCCATCTGGCAGAAAATGAAGCCTGTCGTAATCAGATGTACCAGTTGGGCAGAAATGTATTGGGCTTCCAGTTTCATCCTGAAATCACGCCGGAAACCCTGGCATTGTTTTTGGAAAATGAAGAAGAGCTTGCGCAATTTTCAGGAAAATATGTGCAAAATTTATTTGAATTAAAAAAAACCACGAAGCAAAAATTTATTGAAGGAAATCAGATGTTAAATCGTGCTATAGAATATGTTTTGGCAAAAACTGCCTAATATTTAAACAATAAACTATTGTTTTAAGTCATAAATTGAAAACTTGGATAAAACCATAAAAGAGATTTGCTTATGCATTAAACAATGGCTATAATAAGCGACCCTTCAATAGGAAGGGGGTTAACTGCGAATAAAGTAGTTAACTATCGTTACAGTCGTGGCATCGATCATGACCTTAGTGATATTTCACTGCTCTTGACACTTGCCCATATAAAGTGGGGTGAGATGCGTCAAGAGTGATTCTTTATATATTTGGCTTGGAGTTTACTGGTATGTCTAACCAGAGAATTCGTATCCGTCTTAAGTCTTTTGATCATCGCCTGATTGATCAATCAGCTCAAGAAATCGTAGAAACCGCAAAACGTACTGGCGCACAAGTGTGTGGTCCAATTCCAATGCCAACACGCATTGAACGTTTTAACGTTTTAACATCACCACACGTAAACAAAGACGCGCGTGACCAGTACGAAATCCGTACTTACAAGCGTTTGATCGACATCG
This sequence comes from Acinetobacter lwoffii, assembly GCF_024129735.1. Lineage (GTDB taxonomy): Bacteria > Pseudomonadota > Gammaproteobacteria > Pseudomonadales > Moraxellaceae > Acinetobacter > Acinetobacter lwoffii_H. Next base: position 12,043 of record NZ_JAMXXK010000012.1, read on the forward strand.
TTCAACCTACAGACAAAACTGTAGATGCATTGATGAAGTTAGATCTTGCAGCTGGTGTTGATGTTCAGATCGCATTGGGTTAAGGCTTTCGGGTTAATTAACACTCTAAGTTAATTAGGCCGCTTTTTTAGAGGTTTATGCACATGGCTATTGGTTTAGTCGGTCGCAAGTGCGGTATGACACGTATCTTTACAGATGCTGGTGTTTCTGTGCCTGTTACAGTGATTGAGGTTGATCCTAACCGCATCACTCAAATCAAAACGCTTGAAACTGATGGTTATCAAGCGATTCAAATCACTACTGGTGAACGTCGCGAATCTCGCGTAACTAACGCTCAGAAAGGCCACTTCGCGAAAGCGGGTGTTGCAGCTGGTCGTCTAGTTCAAGAATTCCGTGCTACAGAAGCTGATCTTGAAGGTCGTGAAGTTGGTGGTACGCTTACCGTTGAATTGTTCCAAGTTGGTCAAGTTGTTGACGTAACTGGTCAATCTAAAGGTAAAGGTTTCCAAGGTGGTGTTAAGCGTTGGAACTTCCGTACGCAAGATGCAACTCACGGTAACTCAGTTTCTCACCGTGTTTTAGGTTCTACTGGTCAAAACCAGACTCCTGGTCGCGTATTCAAAGGCAAAAAAATGGCTGGCCATTTAGGTGCTGAACGCGTAACTACACAGGGTCTTGAGATCGTTGCTATCGACACAGAACGTTCAGTTCTAGTTGTTAAAGGCGCGGTTCCTGGTGCTACTGGTGGCGACGTAATCGTTCGTCCTACGATCAAGGCCTGAGGGGAAATAACGTGAATTTAAATACTGTTTCCGGCTCTGCTGTTGAATTATCAGAAGTTGCGTTCGGTCGTGAATTTAATGAAGCTCTTGTTCACCAAGTGGTTACAGCTTATTTAGCTGGTGGCCGTCAAGGTTCAAAAGCTCAGAAATCACGTGCAGACGTTTCTGGTGGTGGTCGCAAGCCATTCCGTCAAAAAGGTACTGGCCGCGCTCGTGCTGGTTCTATTCGTAGCCCAATCTGGGTTGGCGGTGGTAAAACTTTTGCTGCTCGTCCACAAGACTGGTCTCAAAAAGTAAACCGTAAAATGTACCGCGGTGCTATGCAATGCATCCTAGCTGAACTTGTTCGTCAAGATCGCCTAGTTTTAGTTGAAGAGTTTGCTGTTGCAGCTCCAAAAACTAAAGAATTGCTTGCAAAACTTAACGACTTGAATGCGACTCGCGCATTGATCGTTACTGATGCTGTTGATGAGAACCTGTATCTTGCTGCGCGCAACATTCCACACGTTGATGTGGTTGATGCTGCTGCAATCGATCCGGTTAGCTTGATTGCGTTCGACAAAGTTGTTATGTCTGTAGCTGCTGCTAAGAAAATTGAGGTAGAACTCGGATGAACAACGAACGTATCTATCAAGTCCTGCAAGGACCTGTATTCTCAGAAAAAGCACAAGTTTTAGGTGAAACTGCTGGTGTTCAAGTGTTTAAAGTTGCATTAAATGCAAACAAGCTTGAAATCAAAAAAGCAGTGGAACAACTCTTTGGTGTGGAAGTTGTTAAAGTTAACACGACTATCACTAAAGGTAAGTCTAAACGCTTTGGTAAAACATTAGGACGTCGTTCTGATGTTAAAAAAGCATACGTCACCCTGAAAGCTGGCCAAGATGTTGAAATGGCTGACTTGGGCGATACCGCTGAAAGCACAGCGGAATAAGGACGAGAATTATGCCTATTCAAAAATGTAAGCCAACGTCTCCAGGACGTCGCTTTGTAGAGAAAGTGGTTCACGATCACCTTCACAAAGGCGCACCATACTCTCCGTTGGTTGAAGCTAAAAAACGTACTGGCGGCCGTAATAACAACGGTCACATCACGACTCGTCACGTTGGTGGCGGTCACAAGCAGCACTACCGTCTAGTTGACTTTAAACGTAACAAAGATGGTATTCCTGCAACTGTAGAGCGTATCGAATACGATCCTAACCGTACTGCACACATTGCACTTGTATTGTATGCTGACGGTGAGCGTCGTTATATCATCGCTCCTAAAGGCCTTCGCGCTGGCGATAAAGTACAGTCTGGTAACGATGCTCCAATTCGTCCAGGTAACTGCTTGCCGCTTCGCAACATGCCTATCGGTTCTACTCTTCACAACATCGAACTTAAAATCGGTAAAGGCGCGCAGTTAGCTCGTTCAGCTGGTACTTCAGTTCAGCTGTTGGGTCGTGACGGTTCTTACGCTATCGTTCGTCTGCGTTCAGGCGAGATGCGTAAAATTCACGTTGAATGCCGTGCTGTGTTAGGTGAAGTATCTAACTCAGAAAGCAACCTTCGTTCACTAGGTAAAGCTGGTGCATCACGCTGGCGTGGTGTTCGTCCTACCGTTCGTGGTATGGCGATGAACCCAGTTGACCATCCACATGGTGGTGGTGAAGGGCGTAACAAAGGTATTCAACCTGTAAGCCCATGGGGTCAAAAAGCTAAAGGGTACAAGACACGTACCAATAAGCGTACGACTAAGATGATTATTCGCGACCGTCGCGTTAAGTAACAAGTAAAGGAATCTGACAATGCCTCGTTCTCTGAAAAAAGGCCCATTCGTCGATGCGCACTTGTTCGCTAAGGTTGAAGCGGCTATCGCGGCTAATAACCGTAAGCCGATCAAAACTTGGTCGCGTCGTTCGATGATCCTCCCGGATTTTGTTGGTTTAACAATTTCTGTACACAATGGCCGTAACCACGTTCCTGTGATCGTTTCTGAGCACATGGTTGGTCACAAGCTTGGTGAATTTGCACCAACTCGTACCTATCGCGGTCACGGTGTTGACAAGAAATCTAAACGTTAATGGGTGCTATGATGGAAGTAACTGCTAAATTACGCGGTGCCGCTATCTCGGCACAAAAAGCTCGTTTGGTTGCAGATCTTATCCGCGGCAAATCTGTTGCGCACGCTCTTAACATCCTTAACTTCAGCAACAAAAAAGCTGCAGTTCTAGTTAAGAAAGCGTTGGAATCTGCGATTGCAAACGCTGAACACAATAACAGTTTAGATGTAGACGACCTTAAAGTTTCTACGATCTACGTTGATGAAGGCATGAGCCTGAAACGTATTATGCCACGTGCTAAAGGCCGTGCAGATCGTATTACTAAGCGTACTTGTCACATCACCGTTAAGGTAGGGGTTTGATATGGGTCAGAAGGTTCATCCAATCGGTATCCGCCTAGGTGTTGTGAAACGTCATAACGCTAACTGGTATGCGAATCCGAAACAATACGCTGAATACTTGCTTAAAGATCTTCAAGTTCGTGAGTTTTTGATCAAAAAACTTAAAAACGCGATGATCAGCAACATTCTTATCGAGCGTCCTACAGGCGCTGCTAAAGTAACTATTAGCACTGCTCGTCCAGGTATCGTAATCGGTAAAAAAGGCGAAGATATTGAGAAACTACAACGCGAATTAACATCTATCATGGGTGTTCCTGCGCAAGTAAGTATCAATGAAATTGATCGTCCAGACTTAGACGCGCGTCTAGTTGCTGAAGCTATCGCTTCTCAATTAGAAAAACGTGTAATGTTCCGTCGTGCTATGAAGCGTGCGGTTCAAAACACAATGCGTGCTGGTGCTAAAGGTATCAAAGTAGAAGTTTCAGGCCGTTTAGGTGGTGCTGAGATTGCTCGTACTGAGTGGTATCGTGAAGGTCGTGTACCTCTACATACGCTTCGTGCAGATATCGACTATGCGACTATGCGTGCTGAGACTACTTACGGTACGATCGGTGTTAAAGTTTGGATCTTCCGTGGTGAGATCTTGGGCGGCATGAAACAAGTCATGAACCCAGCTCCAGCAGAAGAGCGTCCAGCTAAACGCGGTCGTGGTCGTGGTGAAGGTCAAGAGCGTCGTGGTCGTCGCAATGATCGTTCTGCTGAAAAAGGAGAATAATCCATGTTGCAACCTAAGCGTACTAAATTCCGTAAAGTGCAGAAAGGCCGTAACACTGGTCTAGCACACCGCGGTAGCACAGTATCTTTCGGTACTATTGCACTTAAATCAGTTGAACGTGGTCAAATGACTGCGCGTCAAATTGAAGCAGCGCGTCGTACAATTAGCCGTCGTATTAAGCGTGGTGGTAAGATCTTTATCCGTGTATTCCCGGACAAGCCGATTACTTCTAAGCCTCTTGAAGTGCGTATGGGTAAAGGTAAAGGTTCTGTGGAATATTGGGTTTGCCAAATCAAACCAGGTAAAGTCTTGTACGAAATTGATGGTGTTAACGAAGAATTGGCTCGCGAAGCGTTTACGCTTGCAGCAGCTAAGCTTCCGTTTAAAACCGCTATCGTGACTCGGACGGTAATGTAATGAAAACTAAAGATCTACGTGAAAAGTCGGTAGAAGAGTTGACAGCTTTGCTTGATGAGCAACAGCTTAACCAATTCCGTCTTCGTATGGCGAAAGCAACTGGTCAATTGGGTAAATCGCATGAAGTTGCACTTACTCGTCAGACGATTGCTCGTATTAAGACCCTCCTTACCGAAAAACAGGGGAACGGACAATGAGTGATAAAACAGTCCGCACGTTAACTGGCAAAGTTGTAAGCGACAAGATGGATAAATCTATCGTTGTTCTTATTGAACGCCAAGTTCAACACCCGTTGTATGGCAAATTAATCCGCCGTTCAACAAAATTACATGCTCATGATGAGAACAACACAGCGAAAGCTGGTGATGTTGTAACCATTAAAGAAAGCCGCCCAATTTCTAAAACTAAGTCTTGGACTCTAGTTGAAGTTGTTGAAGCAGCTGCTGAGTAATTAACGTTCTTGTTGCATCATCGGTCAATTTCGAGTACTCTTTGAGCCTTTCGAAATTTCGACCGGTGTTGCTCGGTTTTGGAGTAGGGCAATGATTCAGACCGAAACTATGCTCGACGTAGCAGACAACAGTGGTGCACGCCGCGTACAATGTATTAAAGTACTTGGTGGCTCGCATCGTCGTTATGCTTCTGTTGGCGACATTATTAAAGTTACTGTAAAAGAAGCAATTCCACGCGCACGTGTTAAAAAAGGTGACGTGATGAATGCGGTTGTGGTTCGTACAAAATTCGGTATCCGTCGTGCAGACGGTTCAGTGATTCGTTTCGACGATAACGCTGCTGTTATTTTGAACAACAACAAAGCGCCGATTGCAACTCGTATTTTCGGACCAGTGACTCGTGAACTTCGTACTGAACAGTTCATGAAAATTATTTCATTGGCTCCTGAAGTTCTATAAGAGGCGATCATGGCTAAGATTAAAAAAGGCGATCAAGTAATTGTGATCGCAGGTAAAGAAAAAGGCAAACAGGGTACTGTTCTGTCTGTTTCTAATGACCGTGTTAAGGTTGAAGGCCTTAACTTGGTGAAGAAGCATCAGAAGCCGAACCGTGCTACAGGCGCTGAAGGTAGCGTTGTAACTCAGGAAGCTTCGCTTCATATTTCAAACGTGGCAGTTTTTAATGCTACAACCCAAAAGGCTGACCGTGTTGGTTACCAAGTGATTGATGGCGTGAAAACTCGCGTATTCAAATCAAATGGTGAATCAGTGGCGGTAGCGAAGTAATAGGTTGATATAGGCCATGGCCAGACTTAAAACACGTTACAACGACGAACTTAAAGCTCAATTACAAGAAGTATTGGGCGTTAAGAATGTGATGGAGATTCCTCGCATCACTAAAATCACGATCAATATGGGTGTTGGCGCAGCTGCTGCCGACAAAAAACTCCTTGATGGTGCTCTTTCAGATATGCAAGCTATCGCTGGTCAAAAACCAGTACTTACGTTAGCTCGTAAATCAATCGCTGGTTTTAAAATCCGTGATGGTTGGCCGATCGGTTGTAAAGTTACTTTACGCGGCGAACGTATGTACGAATTCTTGGACCGTTTGATCTCGATTGCGATCCCTCGTATCCGTGACTTCCGTGGTTTCTCTGCGAAATCATTCGACGGTCGTGGTAACTACTCAATGGGTCTTAAGGAACAAATCATGTTCCCTGAAATCGATTTTGACAAGATTGATCGTATTCGTGGTATGGATATTACCATTACTACGACTGCTCGCACCGATGACGAAGGCCGTGCGCTTATGCGTGCATTCGGCTTCCCGTTCAAATAAGAGGTCGATATGGCTAAGAAAGGTATGATTAATCGCGAATTGAAACGCGAAGCTACTGTTGCTAAATACGCTGCAAAACGTGCTGAATTAAAAGCTGTTATTGCAAACGTAAATGCATCAGACGAAGAACGTTTCGAAGCGATGATGAAATTACAAGCATTACCACGTAATGCATCTCCAGTACGTCTACGTAACCGTTGTGGTTTAACTGGTCGTCCTCATGGTTACTTCCGTAAGTTCGGTTTAAGCCGTAACAAATTACGTGAAACAGTAATGCAAGGTGATGTACCTGGCGTTGTTAAGGCAAGCTGGTAAGGAGCACTATAGATGAGTATGCAAGATACCGTTGCCGACATGCTAACACGTGTTCGTAACGCACAAATGGCAAAGAAACAAACTGTTTCTATGCCTAATTCTAAGTTGAAGGTAGCAATTGCTAACTTACTTCAACAAGAAGGTTATATTTCAAACGTAGAAGTTGCGGATGCTGAAGGCAAACCAACTCTTACTTTGACTTTAAAGTATTTCGAAGGCAAACCAGTTATCGAAACTGTGAAGCGCGTAAGCCGGCCAGGTCTACGTCAGTATCGCGGTAAAGATGCACTTCCGAGCGTTAAGCAAGGTTTAGGTATTGCAATTGTTTCTACAAGCAAAGGCATCATGACTGATCGCGCTGCACGTGCTGCAGGCGTTGGTGGTGAAGTTATTGCTTTTGTTTCTTAATAGGTGATTCCTCATGTCTCGTGTGGCTAAAGCCCCAGTAACTGTACCTAACGGTGTAACAGTTACTCAGAACGGCCGGCAGGTCGAAGTGAAAGGCACTAAAGGTACATTGTCTTTCAACCTGCATGCGCTGGTCGAGCTTAAACAGGAAGACGGTATTCTAGCTATTGCTCCAGTACAAGAGTCGAAAGACGCTTGGATGCAAGCTGGTACTGCTCGCGCTGTGCTTAACAACCTTGTAAAAGGTGTTAGCGAAGGTTTCGAACGTAAGTTACAGCTTATCGGTGTTGGTTATAAAGCTGCGGTTAAAGGTGACGTTGTTCATCTTAACCTTGGTTTCTCTCACCCGATCGATTATGCACTTCCTGCAGGTGTAACTGCTGAAACTCCAACTGCAACTGAAATCATTCTTAAGTCTGCTGATAAAGCAGCTTTAGGACAGGTTGCTGCAGATATCCGTGGTTACCGTCCACCAGAGCCATATAAAGGCAAAGGTGTTCGTTATTCTGACGAAGTTGTACTTCGTAAAGAAGCTAAGAAGAAATAAGGCGCGAGGTTCTTATGAACGAAAAGAAACAATCCCGTTTGCGTCGTGCGAAAAGCACACGCTTGCACATCCGTGCATTGGGTGCGACTCGTTTGTGTGTAAACCGCACTCCGCGTCACATCTATGCTCAAGTTATCTCTGCAGATGGTGGCAAAGTATTAGCGCAAGCTTCTACTTTAGACGCTACTCTACGTGCGGGTACAACTGGTAACGTTGAAGCAGCTCAAAAAGTAGGTGCTTTAATCGCAGAACGCGCTAAAGCAGCTGGTGTTACTAAAGTTGCATTTGACCGTTCTGGTTTTAAATATCATGGTCGTATCAAAGCCTTGGCTGATGCTGCTCGTGAAAACGGCTTGGAGTTCTAATCATGGCTAAAGTTGAACAAAACGAAGGTCTTGTTGAAAAGCTGGTTGCCGTTGATCGTGTAGCCAAAGTTGTTAAGGGTGGTCGTATCTTCTCTTTCACAGCATTAACTGTTGTGGGTGATGGTAATGGTCGCGTAGGTTTTGGTCGTGGTAAAGCACGTGAAGTTCCAGCTGCTATCTCTAAAGCACTTGAAGCTGCTCGTCGCAATATGATTACTGTTGACCTTGTTGATGGTACGTTACAGCACCCAATTCATGCACGTCACGGCGCTAGCCGCGTATTCATGCAGCCTGCCTCTGAAGGTACAGGTGTAATTGCTGGTGGCGCTATGCGTGCAGTTCTAGAAGCTGTAGGCGTACGTAACGTGTTGACTAAATGCCGTGGTTCTACTAACGCTGCTAACGTAGTAAACGCAACTTTCAATGGTTTGCGTGATATGACTACTCCTGAAAAGGTTGCTGCGAAACGTGGTCTTTCAGTAGAACAAATTCAAGGGTAATCAATCATGAAAACGATTAAAGTTACCCAGACTAAATCTGCATCGCACCGCTTGAAAAATCACAAGCTTAGCCTGCAAGGTTTAGGTCTGCGTCGTATTGGTCATACTGTAGAAGTGTTAGACACACCTTCTAACCGTGGTATGATCAACCAAGTCTACTATATGGTTAGTGTAGAGGAATAAGCCATGACTCTGCGTTTAAATACAATTGCACCTGCAGAAGGTGCTAAACGTGACAACCTTCGTTTAGGCCGTGGTATCGGTTCTGGCGTTGGTAAGACCGGTGGCCGTGGTGTCAAAGGTCAAAACTCACGTAAGAGCGGTGGTACTCGTCCAGGTTTCGAAGGCGGTCAAACAGCACTTTACCGTCGTTTGCCTAAATTCGGCTTCACTAGCCAATTGGCTTTGAAAACTGCTGAAGTACGTTTATCTGAGCTTGCTAAAGTTGAAGGCGACATCGTGTCTCTTGAAACTTTAAAAGCTGCGAACGTTGTACGTAAAGACATGATCCGTGCTCGTATCGTACTTTCTGGTGAAATTACTCGTGCATTCACTGTTCAAGGTGTTGCATTGACTAAAGGCGCTAAAGCTGCTGTTGAAGCTGCTGGCGGCAAAGTCGAGGAGTAATCCCCAGTGTCTATGACTCCTAGTTCTTCAGGTCATGTCAACATGATGAAAGGCCAACCATTTCATGTGAAATACCGTGAAATTATTCGTCGAATGATGTTTCTCATTGGTGCGTTGTTGGTGTTTCGACTAGGAGCGCATATTCCAGTACCAGGCATCAATAATGCTGCGTTAGAAAACTTGTTTAATGCAAACCAAGGTACCATCCTTGGTTTGTTTAACATGTTCTCTGGTGGTGCATTAGAACGAATGTCTATTCTTGCTCTCGGGATCATGCCATACATCTCTGCGTCGATTATCGTGCAGTTGATGTCAACTGTGGTTCCTTCGCTGGAAGCTTTAAAGAAAGAAGGCGAGCAAGGCAAACGTAAAATTAATCAATACACACGACAAGGTACATTATTCTTAGCGCTGGTACAGGCGATAGGTATGTGTGCAGGCCTGATCAGTCAGGGGATTACCCTGAATACTGGTTTGGCTTTTTATGTTCCTGCAGTAACCTCACTGGTTGCGGGGACCATGTTCTTGATGTGGTTGGGTGAACAGATTACCGAGCGTGGGGTGGGAAATGGTATTTCCATGATCATCTTCGCGGGTATTGTTGCCGGATTGCCTAATCTGATTATGCAATCTTTCTCCTCTGTAGATAATGGCCAGACCAGCCTGATTGGCTTGGTAATTTTTGGTTTGTTATCTCTGGGTGTTTTGGCAGCGATCGTGTTTATCGAGAAAGCGCAACGTCGTATTCCGGTAAACTATGCTCAAAAACAACAAGGTCGTCGTGTATTTACTGCACAGCAGACACATTTGCCATTAAAAATTAATATGGCGGGTGTGATTCCGGCAATTTTTGCCAGCTCATTGCTTTTGTTCCCTGCGAGCTTAGGTCAGTGGGTGGGTAGTGCAGATCCAAATGCTGGATTTATTAAGCGTAGCCTGCAAGATGTAGCATTGGTGTTGTCGCCTGGTCAGCCGTTGTATTTGGTGCTCTTTGGTGCGTTAATTATCTTTTTCTGTTACTTCTATACAGCACTGGTATTTAGTCCTAAAGAAGTGTCAGAGAACTTGAAACGCAGCGGAGCTTACGTGCCTGGTATACGTCCAGGTGAGCAAACTGCTCGTTACTTAGATCATATTCTCAATCGTTTGACGTTTATTGGCGCGATTTACATCACCGTCATTTGTTTGATGCCGATGGTATTGCAAAGTTCATTTGGTATTCCATTCTATTTGGGTGGTACCTCTTTGCTGATTGTTGTGGTAGTGGTGATGGACTTTATGGCTCAGCTGCAATCACACCTTACTTCGCACCAATACGATAATCAAACGTTAATGAGAAAAACGACTGCTCATCCTAAGGGATAAGCGCACTTGAGGTTTCATCATGAAAGTACAAGCTTCTGTTAAGAAAATTTGTGGTAGCTGTAAAGTTATCCGTCGTAATGGGGTTATCCGCGTAATTTGTAGCGCAGAACCTCGTCATAAGCAGCGTCAAGGTTAATCTGATTAAGACCTGTTGATTTCTGTAGGCGAATTAGGTTATTATCCGCCCCTCAAGATTTTTGTGGGGCGGTTGATTATCTACTGCCTTTTTGGAGAAAATTGAATGGCTCGTATTGCCGGTGTAAACATTCCGGATAACAAGCACGCTGTTATCTCTCTAACGTATATCTTTGGTATTGGTCGCCATACTTCAAAAGCTATCTTAGCTGCTGCTGGTATTGCTCCAACTACTAAGATCCGTGAATTAGATGACGCTCAGCTTGATGCGATTCGTGCAGAAGTTGCTAAGGTTCCGACCGAAGGTGATTTACGTCGCGAAATTTCCATGAACATTAAACGTTTAATGGATTTAGGCTGCTACCGCGGTCTTCGTCATCGTCGCAGCTTGCCTGTCCGCGGTCAACGCACCAAAACTAACGCTCGTACCCGTAAAGGTCCGCGCAAACCTATTAAGAAATAAGATTTCTGGAAGCTAAAAGATGGCTAAAGATACTCGCGCACGCAAGAAGGTCACTCGTACCGTCTCTGAAGGTGTCGCACACATTCACGCTTCTTTTAATAACACCATTGTGACTATTACCGATCGTCAAGGTAATGCACTGGCTTGGGCCACTTCAGGTGGACAAGGCTTCCGTGGATCACGTAAATCAACTCCGTTCGCTGCTCAGGTAGCTGCTGAAGTTGCTGGTAAAGCTGCTTTAGACTACGGTTTGAAAAACTTGGACGTCCTTGTAAAAGGTCCTGGTCCTGGTCGTGAATCTGCGGTTCGTGCTTTAGGTGCAGTGGGTTATAAAATTAACAGCATTACCGATGTGACGCCAATCCCGCACAACGGTTGCCGTCCACCTAAAAAACGTCGCGTGTAAGGAGAAACATTCATGGCTCGTTATATTGGTCCAAAATGCAAACTCTCTCGTCGCGAAGGGACAGACCTGCAACTTAAATCAGGCGTTAAACCGTTTGATGTTAAGACAAAAAAACATGCGAAAGTTCCTGGCCAACACGGCGGGGCTCGTGGTGGTAAACAATCTGAGTACTCACTACAATTACGTGAAAAACAAAAAGTACGTCGCATGTACGGTGTTTTAGAGCGTCAATTTAGTAACTACTATAAAGAAGCTGCTCGTGTTAAAGGCGCAACTGGTGAAAACCTGTTGAAGCTACTTGAAAGCCGTCTTGATAACGTTGTTTATCGTATGGGTTTCGGTTCTACTCGTGCAGAAGCTCGTCAGTTAGTATCTCACCGTAGCATCACTTTGAATGGCCGTCGTGTTAACATTGCGTCTATCCAAGTTAAAGCGGGTGATGTGATCGCAGTTCACGAAGGCGCTAAGCAACAATTACGTATCAAAAACGCAATTGAATTAGCTACTCAACGTGGCATGCCTTCTTGGATGGAAATTGACCATTCTAAATTAGAAGGTACGTTCAAAGCTGCACCGGATCGTTCTGATTTACCTGCTGAAATCAACGAAAGCTTGATTGTAGAATTGTATTCTAAATAATCCTTGAGGAAGCAATATGACGCGTACTGCAAATGAGTTTCTAACTCCGCAAGCGATCAAGGTCGAAGCGGCAAGCGGGACCTCGGCAAAAGTTATTCTAGAACCATTAGAGCGTGGCTTTGGTCATACTCTTGGTAATGCTTTACGTCGCATCCTTCTTTCTTCTCTACCTGGCGCAGCTGTGGTAGAAGTTGAGATTGAAGGGGTCGAGCACGAGTACAGTACTTTGGAAGGCTTGCAGCAGGACATCGTCGAGCTCTTGCTGAACCTAAAAGGATTGTCGATTAAGCTGTTCGATCAAAATGAAGCATATTTGACATTAGAGAAACAAGGTGCAGGCGACGTAACTGCGGCTGACCTTCGTTTACCTCATAATGTTGAAGTGGTTAACCCTGAACATTTGATCGGTACTTTAAGTGCCTCAGGCTCATTGAAAATGCGTCTGAAAGTGGCTCAAGGTCGTGGCTACGAGACTTCTGATTCACGCTTCCCTGAAGGCGAAACTCGCCCAGTGGGTCGCTTGCAGTTAGATGCGTCTTACAGCCCAATCAAACGTGTTTCATACACCGTGGAAAACGCGCGTGTAGAACAACGTACTGACCTTGATAAACTGATCATTGATCTTGAAACCAATGGTACTGTAGATCCTGAAGAAGCGATCCGCAAAGCTGCAACTATTTTGCAGCAACAAATTGCGATCTTCGTTGACCTTCAGAAAGATCAAGCACCTGTTGCTCAAGAGCCTCGTGAAGAAGTTGACCCAATCTTGCTTCGCCCAGTAGATGATCTAGAGCTAACTGTTCGTTCTGCTAACTGTTTGAAAGCAGAAAACATTTACTACATTGGTGATCTTGTACAGCGTACCGAAGTTGAGTTGCTTAAAACTCCTAACTTGGGTAAAAAATCGCTTACTGAGATCAAAGATGTTCTGGCTTCTAAAGGCTTACAACTCGGCATGCGTTTAGAGAACTGGCCACCGGCTAGTCTCCGTATGGACGATCGTTTCGCCTATCGTAGCCGTTAATTAAGTAGGACTATCACCATGCGTCATCGTAATAGTGGTGTGAAATTAGGCCGTACAAGCAGTCATCGTAAAGCGATGTTCCAAAACATGGCTAACTCTTTGTTCGAGCACGAGTTGATCAAAACAACTGTGCCTAAAGCAAAAGAGTTACGTCGTGTAGCTGAGCCTTTAATCACTTTAGCTAAAAACGATACAGTAGCAAACCGTCGTTTGGCGTTTGCTCGTACTCGTTCAGCAGCAACTGTTGGTAAATTATTTACCGTTCTTGGCCCTCGTTACAAAGAGCGTAACGGCGGTTATCTACGTGTTCTTAAAGCGGGCTTCCGTGCAGGTGATGCTGCACCGATGGCTTACGTTGAGCTAGTAGATCGCGAAGTTAACTAATTTCGTGAAGAATAACGCAAGTTGTTCGAAAAGGTCGGTTGAATAAACCGGCCTTTTTTATTGTCTGTATATTTTAATTTAGTCTGACTTTTAATCTCGTATAACTGGATCTGGCCTCAAAAGATAAAAAAATAGCGGCTTTTTAATAAACTTGACATTGTGTATTGTCAGTTTTGTGATTTAATAAAAACAGATAGCATCGCTTAGGTAAAAAAAACAACATGGAAAAGCAGGTAGATATTCTAATTGTGGGTGCGGGGATCTCGGGGATTGGTCTGGCAGCGCATCTTTCTAAACATTGTCCACAACGCTCTTTTGACATCATCGAACGTCGTGAAAGTATTGGCGGAACTTGGGATCTGTTTAAATATCCGGGAATTCGTTCCGATTCGGATATGTCGACTTTTGGCTTTAATTTTAAACCCTGGAAGAAAGAAAGTGTGCTTGCAGATGGCGCATCCATCAAAAACTATCTCACTGAAGTGGTAGAGGAATTTAAGCTTCAGCCGAAAATCCATTTTCAGCATCGTGTCTTAAGTGCTGATTATGATTCTGCGACCTGCAAATGGTCAGTAGAGATCGAGGATGCACACGGTAAGAAGCAGATCTGGATCGCCAACTTTATACTGGGTTGTACCGGTTATTATAATTATGATCAGGGTTTTCAGCCGGAATTTGCTAATCAAACTGTATTCCAAGGTGAATTTATTCATCCGCAACATTGGCCGGAAAATTTAAACTATCAAGGCAAAAAGGTAGTGATTATTGGCAGTGGTGCGACCGCGATTACCTTGGTTCCTGCGATGGTTAAAGGCGGAGCAGGACATGTGACCATGTTGCAACGCTCACCGACTTATATTGCCTCTGTACCCTCGGTCGATTTTATTTATTCAAAAATGCGTAAATATCTGCCTGAGGAGGTCGCCTATAAGCTGACACGTGCGCGTAATATCGGCATGCAGCGCGGGATTTACGCTTTGGCACAGAAACAGCCAAAATTATTAAAATCGCTTTTGCTTAAATCGGTGCAATTCCAGCTGAAAGGTAAAGTGGATATGAAGCACTTTACCCCGAATTATGAACCTTGGGATCAACGTCTTTGTGTGGTGCCGGATGGAGATCTGTTCAAAATTTTACGTGAAGGACAGGCATCGGTTGCAACGGATCAGATAGAAACCTTTACCGAAACGGGAATTCAGCTGAAATCAGGTCAACATCTGGATGCTGATATTATTGTTTCTGCCACCGGTCTGAATATTCAAATTCTTGGCGGGATTCAGGCGACGATGGATGGTCAGCCTATCGATACCTCTCAGCATATGCTGTATAGAGGTATCATGGTCAGTGACATACCGAATATGGCGCTGATTATTGGCTATATCAATGCCTCCTGGACGCTTAAAGTCGACATTGCAGCAGAATATATTTGCCGTCTGTTGAACTATATGGATCAGCAAGGTTATGCACAGGTAATTCCTCAGGGAGATCAGAGTGAATTGCTTCAGGATACCGTCATGGGTAGTCTCAGTTCGGGTTATATTGCCCGGGCTGCAGACGTCATGCCAAAGCAAGGCAAACAGGCTCCGTGGAAAGTCAGCAATAATTATCTGGCAGACCGTAAGGAGCTCAAACAGGCTTCGTTTGAAGATGGTGTACTGAAATTTAGAAAAAACAGTAATGCTTTAAAGCATAAACCGCGTCTGGTTTCTTAAAGTTATATCTTTGCATACAGAAAAAGGAGTCCTGAGAGACTCCTTTTTTATGCATCCATTTTAAAGTGAACGTGCGATGAGTTCTTTCATAATTTCATTGGTACCCGCATAAATCCGGTTGGCACGGTTGTCGATATAGGCACGGGCAATCGGATATTCCAGCATATAACCATAGCCGCCATGCAATTGCAGACATTCATCTACGACTTTACTATATATTTCTGAAATCTTGTATTTGGCCGCAGCAGCGGCATCTACGCCTAGTTCATGCTTGAGTTGCAGCTGCATACAGCGATCCAGATAAGCCCGGCACACATCGATCTCGGTACGTAGTTCTGCCAGTTTAAAGCGGGTATTTTGAAAATGGCTGATGCTCTTGCCAAAAGCCTGACGTTCCTTGGTATATTTTACTGTGTGGGCAAAAGCGGCTTCAGCACCTGCCTGACAGATAATCGCTACAATCAGGCGTTCCCAAGCTAGTTCTTTCATTAGCATCATGAAACCCATGCCTTCCGGACCGAGCAGGTTTTCTTTCGGAACCCGAACATTGTCAAAGAACAGTTCACAGGTATCTTGACCTTTCATGCCAATTTTATTCAGCGGCTTGCCTTTACTAAATCCAGCTTGGTCGGCTTCGACTATAATCAATGACAGATTGGCCGAACCTTTGTCATTATTGCCCGTTTTACATACCACAATCGTCATATCGCAAAGATAGCCATTGGTAATAAAAATCTTGGAACCATTAATCACATAGTCGTCGCCATCCAATACAGCAGATGTCCGCACTGCTTGCAGGTCAGAGCCAGTTCCCGGTTCGGTCATGGCGATTGCGGTGACGACCTCTCCAGACGCCATTTTCGGCAGCCATTGCTGTTTTTGAGCTTCACTGCCAAAGTTCAGCAGATAATTGGCGACGATATCCGAATGTAGCGAAAACCCAGTCGCTGAATCTCCGGCATAGGCCTGTTCCTCAATCAAAATCATGCTATACAACCGGTCTACGCCAGATCCGCCATATTCCTCAGGCATGGTAGCGCAGAGCAATCCAAGCTCACCGGCTTTATTCCATAGCTCTCGATCTACATGCTGCTGGCTTTCATAACGCTCGGTATGTGGAATGACTTCTTTCTCATAAAATTTACGTACCGTCTCGCGAAAAGCCTCATGTTCGGCAGTAAAGAGTTGGCGCGGCAGCATCGGAGCGAGTGGGCGAATGGCTGCAGATTGCATCTTGTTATTCCTTATTTTGATCTGTTTGGTTTAACTTAGGCCATGCCAAGATCAGCAGCAATGAGCGGAATGTTCAAATGACTTCAATCTGCTGATGCTTTTGGTCATTTCTATGAAATCCCTCGAAATTCAGCCAGCGCTTCAGGTAAACTATTCGGGTTTATAACGAGTTGGGGAAATTCGATGACTGATGACATCAGCTTAGAAGAGCGCAAAGTGATTTATCGTGCGCGTCGTGGTCTAAAAGAACTGGATGTATATTTTGATCCCTACGTAAAAAACCATTACCTGAATGCTGAGCCTTTCGAAAAACAGATGTTTGCAGAGCTGGTTGAGCAGGAAGACCCGGATTTGCTGGACTGGTTTATGGAAGTGTCTGAGCCGCCGCGTCCTGAACTAAAAGATTTTATCAAGAAGCTTAAATTTTACGTTCATGGATAATCGTTGCTTTAAGCTGAAACGCAGTCTCTGTGCATTGGCGTTTCAGCTTTTTATTTTTGCACTGCTGATGTATCTGTTGTATCAGTTATTGCCGATTGCACTTTGGGCAGTGTGCGCTGTCATAGGCTTGGTGATTTATCAGCTGTTTTACCGCAAGACACCACAGATTGAGCAGTTTGAATATCTGAATGGACGTGAATGGTCATTGACTACCAAAGCACGACCGACCCGTCGGGTATGTATTAGTCACGTAATTGATCATCAGGCGTATATTGTGGTGTATTTTCAGCATGCCAAGGCGCGACCTTTATTGATCTGGTGTGATCAATTGCCCTTCAAACAATGGAAATCCTTAAAATTATTGACTAAATTAATTTAGTTGTAAAACAAACGCATTTTAATGATTTAATTAAAATGCTCATAAAACAAATATTTAGACCAAATTCCTATTTTTATTGTCAGACAGAAATCAAGGTTAATCCATGACTTAGAGAAATTGTCTGACAATTTATTCCCTATGTTTTATTTTTAGCCTGTACATTTAACTCACCAACAGCAACTACGGGAGACCTTAATGGAATTTCCAGTATGGATGTTTCTGATCGTAGCGATTGTTTTAACGCTGGTGATCGGACGACTCGGGACAGTGTTGAAGGATAAATTTTCATCTTAATCAAGCAGGGTTTATTATTTTTCTGCTTGTACAGTTAATAAGTAGCATGTGCTGAACCGTCGCAATGCTACTTTTTTTTGCCCAAAATTTGGTATTCTTCTAAATACAGTCAATTGCAGCGCGGCTATTTAATGGCAAAGTGTCTCGTCTAAATTAGAGTAAATACTCTTTTATTCACAAAATGCTTCTGATATCTTTAGCAGAAAGATGGACATAATCACAATTATAGAGGACAGGAAAATGTCAGACGTCCGTAAAATATGCCAAGGTATGGCGACCATTGCAATAACAACAACAGTTTTGACGGGGTGTTCTCAGGTCATTAAAACCGGTGCCAATGTTGCACTGGGTTTCACCGAAAACCATATTGTACCGCCGATTTTAGCGATGGATGATGCTGAAATGGTGTGTAATTCAGGGAATTCTTTAACGCCGGCCATTATGGCGACCAAAGAAATGGGGGCGGATCCAACACGGGTGGCCGTGCTGATGTATTCGGCTGCCGGTATTTGTGCCGAGCAAAAAGCGCTGGAAGCCGAGTTACGCTATTTACGTGCTTCAAAAACCAATCAGGTGGCAGAAGCTCAAGATGCCCGAATCGAGCAGAAGCGCTGGGCGGCACTGGCAGCACAGCGTCAATATACCGGTTATCAACTGTTCCAGAGCCGTTATGAAAAGAAATACCAAAAAGCCCTGGGTGAAGAATGCCCACGCATGAACAGTGATATCGAGCAAACGGTTTATCTGTTGGGTATGCTCAGTGGCTTGCAGGCTATGACCAATGATATTAACTCGGGTGGTGCAGTGCATGTACCGAAAGATATTGCTGCCGTGGTCGAGCGTGGCATGGTGTGTCTGGATAACGCGAAATTCTGGGGTGCGCCGAATGCCACCCGTGCGGTGATCTGGACTTTGTTGCCAGGCGCAGGGGAAGGCAAGCCTGACCCTTACCAAACATTAAAACAATCTACACAAATTGGTGAGCAAAAAGGTGTACGTTTATCTCATGCCTTGTATGCCGTAGCGGCTCAGGCCAGTGGCGATGATGCCAAAGTTCGGGATGCCTTGAAAACCTTTGCTCAGGCCCGTACGGAGGAAAAACCGGTAAATCCGCAATTCAAGCTGATTGACAGCATGGCCGCGATTATGGTCAGTGGCATATCAGATCGTTACTGGACAGAAAATACTGGTATACGTAGTGGCGATGATGGCATGCAACGTTTCTGGGATGAATCCGACAGTTCTTCCGAGCTCGATGATCTGTTCAGTGCGGATCTGTAATGCAGATACTATGCATGAAGCTTCAGGGATGAAGTCAAATTAGATGGTCAGGGAGGACAACAGGCCGATGCTAGATCAACATTTTCGACGAAAAATTATTTTTCTAGCGGCTTTTGTCTCTCTCTCTGCATGTCTGCAAATTTTTCACGATCATTTCATTTACTGGCAAGAAAGTCTGCTGGGTGAATTCTGGCGACTCTGGACGGCGCACTGGGTACATGTGGGCTGGATCCATTATTTTCTGAATATTCTCGCCTTTATCTGTTTACCTTTTATTTTTCCACGCGCCACGGTCTGGCATTTCTGTGCCATTTTGCTGATTTTGCCGCCGTTGATCAGTTTAAGTTTTTATTTTTTCTTGCCCAATATTGAAGCTTATGCGGGTCTGTCGGGCGTGCTGCATGGTGCCTATGTCGCCGTAGCCTGTGTACATTTGCTGTATAAGCGGGAACGCGGCTTTGCGGCGTTAGTGTTATTTTTGATCTTTGCCAAACTGGTCTGGGAAAACACCATTGGCAATGTCGGGACGGCGCAGCTGATTGGCAGTCCGGTTTTGGTTGAGGCACATTTACTTGGGGTGATTTGGGGCGTGATTCTGGCGCTGATCTATATTGTGAGCAATTATTTTCGGGATAATTAAAGTGCAGAGATAAATAATTTACTTGGCAGAAAATACAAAAAGAAAATATAAATTGTCATTTTTATTGTGCCAATTTTCATGCAAAGTCAAAACATAGAATAAAGATCCTGACCTTTGAAAAGGAATTTTCTAGGCAGAAGGGAAGATCAGCGTCCTAGACCAAGCATCAGGCCGCTAAAATAAAAATAGGAATACACATGCAAAATAATGATCAAAACAGATCAGGATTAGGTCTGTTGCGTTATATATGGACAGAGTGGATCTCGACCTTCGTCGTGCTGGTTTTACTTTTGCTCACTTTGATTATTGGCACCGGGGAAATGATTCACGGCCAGTTGCTGCGTATGGGGGAGCGTATTTACGGCGATCCGGCAACCGCAATGCAATATTCATTTCTAAGGGCTGAACCGACGCGTCCACAATGTGAACGCAATATCAATGTTGATCAGCGTGTTCAGCAGCAGATGAAAGCCGATGCAGCCGATGAATATGCCGATTTCTTCGGGGTGCGTTCGGAAGCGGATGTCCGTGCTGCGGTGTTACAGGCACAGCAGGTCTGTGAAGAATCCTACCTGTTCTATGATAAAGCCATTCAACATGTGGAAGCTCATCCAAGTATTCGGGCTTATCGGACGTTTGAAACCTCTTTCTTTGGTATCTTCAAGTTTGGTACAGAAAACCGGGCTTTGCTCTTGGTTATCATGGTGGTCTTTGCTGCGATCAGTGCCACCCTAAAAACTCATCATATTGGTTTACGTAGCCCGAGCACACGTATCGACTTTAAAGTTTATTCGGTCGCCATGCTGGTTGCTAATGCTTTCCTGGCATTTTCATCCTATAGCCAATATCAGTCCGTATTGAACTCGGGCGTGCCGATGGGAGAGATGAAATACATCTACTGGTTGTGGATGATTCTGTTCAGCACCCTCACATTGATCAGCTTGTATCAGGTGATCAAACAACCAAAACCAACGCGTGAGGGCGGCAGTTTTGGTCTGGCCTTTCTGAGTGTACCGCTATATGCCTATATGGCCATTACGACCGGAATAAATTTCACTTTCTTTATGGACTATCCAATGGGACAGGGGATTTACCTCGGTCAATTGGTAGAGTTTTCTAGTATCTTCCTGAATCTGGCCTTGTTTATCTGGGCCGGTATGTTGCTGAAACAGACCCGTGTCGTGGACATGTTCCTGAACATTCTGCGTCCCTGGAATTTGGCACCTGAAACCCTGACCTGGCTAATCTTGCTGGCAGCTGCATTACCGACTGCCTATACCGGAGCATCAGGGATTTTTGTAATTGCCGCAGGTGCGATTATTTATAAGGAAGTCTGGAATGCGGGTGGACGCCGTCAGTTTGCACTGGCAGCCACCGCAATGTCCGGCTCAATGGGCGTAGTCTTACGTCCTTGCTTGCTGATTGTCGTCGTGGCATCACTCAATAAAGAAGTGACCACCGACTTACTGTATCACTACGGGATTTATGTCTTCCTGCTCAGCTCGACTTTATTCCTGGTAATTTCCCTGTTCTTTGCAGAAAACAAATTCCGCATTGCTGCGCCTACTGTGGCTGCTCCTCAATCCGGTCGTGCCTTCATGGCGATTATTCCATATATCGTGATTTTCATTTTGATCTGGTTATTCTATAAATATGCCTTGTCGACTGACCTGAATGAATTTACCGCACCGGTGATGATGCCAGTCATTCTGCTGATGATTGTCCTGTTCGATAAGTTACGCCATGAACCTGCGCCGTTGCCGGCAGTGGGGCATTGGGATGAAACCTTGACCGCAACTTTAAACTCAAGATCGACACCTGAACTGGCGACAGCCGGTGCCGCGGCCAATGCAGAATATCGTGAAGCTGAACATAGCGAACAACCAGGCAAAGAGCTGGTTGTTGATCATGCTGTGCAGCGTTCAAAAGCGACTGAAATTTTGCGTCATGTCGGTTTCTGGAAGTCCATGCATATTTCGACCAGTGAGACCGTGGGACATATTGGTGCTCTGGTCATCCTGATGGCACTTTCGGTGAGTGTGGGTGGCTTGCTAGAACGTATGGAAATTATGGAAGCCTTCCCGACCGATATCAGTAGTACCATTCTGGTGATTTCACTGATTGTCGGCTTAATGATTTTTGTCGGGATGATCATGGATCCATTCGGTGCGGTGATTCTGATCTCGGCAACCGTGGCTCCAGTGGCTTACCAATACGGTATTCATCCGGTACATTTCTGGATGATTACCCTGATTGGTTTTGAACTGGGTTATGTGACGCCACCGGTTGCGCTGAATCATTTACTGGCCAGACAGTCGATTGGTGATGCCGAAGTGGCCGAAGCGGATGCAGAAGTACGACACCTGTCTTTCTACTACCGTTATGAACGCTGGATTTTGCCGGTAATAGTATTGCTGCCTGCGATGCTGATTATTGCCTATGTGCCTTATATCTTTAAGCTGTTCGGCTGGTATCAATAAAAGAAAAGCAATAAAACAGCACCTACGGGTGCTTTTTTATTGCTTTGATTTCGAATCTTGATCAAATCTTCGAAGAATTCAGGCGCTTTTGCAGTATCGGGCTACACAGTAGAATCGCACAGAAAATCAGCCCCAGCCCGATTAGGCTATAGAGGTCCGGAACTTCCTGCCAGAACAGAAAGCCCCACATGCCGGCAAAGAAAATCGCCACATAGTTGACTGGCCCAATTTGTCCTGCCGGAGCCAGCTTGTAGGCATTGGACATAAATAGTTGGCTAAAATTGGCCAGAATGCCGGCAGTAATCAGATAGCTGAGTTCTGTCAGGGTATAAGGTCGCCATAGCCAAAACATCGGAATCACGGAAATCAGGGTGCCAATAAAACAGAAATAAAATACGATTTTTTCCGGAGACTCGGTTTTGGTCAGTGCCCGAACCGTGACAAACGCCATCGCCGCCAGAAAACTCGCACTTAAACCAATGACTGACATCAGGTTAATTAAACCCGAATCCGGTTTGGCAACACAGAGTACCCCGACGAAACCAATCAGAGCCGCAACTAACATGCTTGCTGTGATTTTTTCCTTAAGAAATAGCCAGGCAATCAGCGGAATAAAAATAGGGGAAGAGTAGGTGAAGACCATGGCATTGGAGAGTTTTAAATGCGCGATGGCATAGAAAAAGCCGTACATGGCAGTCAGGCCGACCACTGCGCGCCAGGTGTGCATCCATAGTTTTTTAGTTTTGAAAAAATCAATGCCCTTATTGAAAATGAAGGGCAGGAAAATAAACAGCCCGACAAAATTGCGAAAGAAGACCACGGTGGCATTATCAACCGTTGCCGAGGCATAACGGATACACACGCCCATGACTGAAAAGAGAAAAGCAGAGCAGGTCAGTAACAGAATGGCTTTAAGCAGATGCGGAGCGGCTGGGGCAGACATGGAAACAACTGAGCTAGAAGATCTGACGATATTCTAGCTGAAATGCTGTCGAGATTTACTGGCTTTGAGCAAGTTGTGCTTCAAGTAACTTGATCTGTTCCTCTTTCAGTTGGATCAACTGGTCGGCATCGCTATGCTGCGCATCCAGTGTGGCTTTTTGTTCATTGAGCTGAACTTGGATATCATCTAATTTAGCCACTTCTTCTTTGGCCAAACTGGCATTCTCCGGCACTGGTGCATCTAACAGCTGATCTGATACCAGTGCTTTAGCTTCGATCGCCTCAGCTGCTTTCGCTGCCGCCGTATCTTCTTCAGTTTTCGCCGCAGGTTTTGCTGCCGGAACAGCCGCGATATCTTCCTGATGTATGCGTTCCGCTTCACCGGAAGAGGCATTCAACCACTGATATAGCAATACCAATGCAACGACAGTAACTAAAGCCCCCATAATCCCCATTAAAAGTTTGGGGTTATTTCTTTGTTCTACTGACATAGCTTGAACCTTGATGTTTTTATTTTGAACGAGGTTTAAACTGAATCACGCCAACTTCATCTGGAACAGCTGGTATTTCTGGTTGATCAACATGCGTGGGACGATTTTCTTCATAACCACATTCAATACATTCGATCCATTCATCTTCACCAGAGGTCAGCATGACGACGCGATCTAACGCCTGACATTTTGGACATTTTGCGCCTGCAATGAAACGACGTTTAATGGTCATCATACTCACCTTGTGATCAACTTAAAAAGCTAGTTTAAGCGTTTTTAGAGGGGTTCGTCCAACCTTGATGACGCAGCAATGCATCTATTTTTGGCTCGCGTCCGCGGAAATTGATAAATGCGTCAAGTGCTGTGTCTTTTCCGCCAACTGCGAGGATATTTTCCCGAAACTGCTTTCCGGTAGTGGTATTAAAAATACCTTCATCTTCAAAGCGGTCGAAAGCATCACTGGCCAAAACTTCGGCCCATTTATAGGAATAATATCCTGCTGCATAACCACCGGCAAAAATATGACTGAAGCTGTGCTGGAAACGGTTATAGTCGGTGGTCGGTAGAACCGCATATTTTTCACGGATCTCATTCAGAGTAGCCTGAACCTGTGCTGCATTTAAAGCGGGATTGGCTCGGTGGATACTCAGGTCAAATAGAGCAAATTCCAGCTGGCGCAGGGTTTGCATGCCAGACTGGAAGAAACGTGCATCGAGCAAGGCCTTGAGCAGTTCAGCCGGTAGGGATTCTTGAGTTTCGATGTGCTCGCTGAGCAGATCCAGACTTTCCTGATCCCATGCCCAGAATTCCATAAACTGGCTTGGCAGCTCAACGGCATCCCACGCCACGCCATGGGTACCTGCCACGGCAATATTGTCCACTTCTGTCAGCATATGATGCAGGCCATGGCCGAATTCATGGAACAAGGTGATGACTTCATCATGGGTCAAGAGCGCAGGGCGATTGCCGACGGGTGGGGTAAAGTTACCGACCATATAGCAAATCGGTTTTTGCAGGCCATCACTGGTCTGCATACGGGAACGGAAACCACTCATCCAGGCACCGCCACGTTTGCCTTGGCGTGCATACAGGTCAAAATAGAAGCCGCCAATCACCTGACCCTGATCTTCCAGTTCAAAATAACGTGCATCCGAATGCCATACCGGAGCTTCACGTTCAATGACTTGAATGCCATACAGACGGTTCACAATACTGAACAGGCCTTGCAGGATTTTCGGTGCAGGGAAGTAAGGTTTAAGCGCTTCCTGTGACAGGTTAAATTGCTGCATTTTCAGCTTTTCAGAATAATAGCCACTGTCCCACGGTTGCAGATCACGGATGCCATCTTCAGCAGCAATCGCTTTCAGTTCTGCAATTTCTTTCTCTGCTGGCGCGCGGGCATGCTCTGCCAGATCACGCAAGAATTCGTCTACGGCCTCTACACTTGGTGCCATTTTGCTGGCTAAGGACAATTCCGCATAATTATTAAAGCCAAGCAGTTTTGCCATTTCCAGACGCAAACTGAGAATTTCTTCGATCAGTGCAGTATTGTCAAACTCGCTCTGTTCAGCCTGATCTGACGCACGCGTGGTATAAGCTTTATAGAGTTCTTCACGCAGAGGGCGATTTTCTGAATGGGTCATGATCGCCAGATAAGACGGGAAATCCAGCGTAGCCACCGGTTGATCCAGCTCACGTTGCTGACCATATTGTTTTAACAGCTCAATATTATTTGAAGATAGACCCGCTAACTCATCTTCATTCAGCGGTCTGAAATAGGCCTGAGTCGCATCTAGCACATGGTTGGAGAAGTCGGAAGATAATTGGGACAGACGTGCCGAAATTTCCGCATAACGTTTTTTCGCTTCACCCTCTAACGCCACCCCAGATAATTTAAAGTCACGTAAGGCCAGTTTAATGGCGCTTTGCTGCGCTGCCGGCAGTTCACTATAAATCGACGCATCATAAATATGCTGATAGGTCTGATACAAGGCCGTATGTTGACCCAGTTGCGTATAGTATTCGCTAAGTCCCGGTAAGAGTGCTTGATAGACATCACGGGTTTCGGCATTGTTCATCACGGCATTTAAATGCGACAGGATGCCCCAAGACTCACTCATATTATTTTCAAGCGTGTCGACATGTTCCAGTGTGGTTAGCTGCTCCTGTACTGTAGTAGGCGTTTCGGTGAGGTCATTCAGGAACTTTTGCCCTTCAGCGATACAGCTTTCAATTTTTTGTTTTAGCTCAGCCAGCGTAATCTGATCAAATTGTGGAACAGGCAAAGTTGCCTTTTCTAAAGTCATGTCGGTCTGCCAAATTAATTTTCAGTGTTAGTTCTAGAAGTAAGGCTTCTTGATCGAGAAATCAAGCTTGACCGGTGATTTATTCTGAAGCAGGAGGTATCGAGATTTATTCAATCTCGTTCACAATGATGTCCAAGCTACTTTTGCTAATGTTGAGTTATAGTTCAACTGATTGGTGTTGCTCGCTGAAACTTCGAAACAGATAGTTTAAGAATAGGCAGAATTCCATAGTCTGTTTCAAAGAAATAGGAAATATGTCTTTGCAGATCTTTGAATTTCACTGATTGAGTATGGATCAAGAGGTTATACGGTTTTCCTCAGTTTTAGATAAAAAGAGGGCAGGTACGTGATCTAAGATGATGATTCGATGCGGTGAACATTTTTATTCTAATCGTATTTATTTTGGATAAGGTATAAAAAAAAGAGCGCCGTAGCACTCTTTTTAAACCGTCAAAAATTATTCAGTCTTGGCTTTTGCATTCGACTTTTTCTTTTTGACCTTGGCCTTTTTCTTTACTTTATCTTTAACCTTTGCTTCAGACTTTCCTGCAGATGGTTTAGCAGACTTTTTACTGTAAGAGCTGGGTTTTCCTTTTCCTTTTTTGCGTCGTATGGGTTGTTCTCCATCGGCGCTCAAGTTGGATTTAGATTCACGTTCATTATTGCCAAACACTTCTTCTGTCGCTGCTGGACGTGATACTGGTTTTTTCTCACTCACGCGCGGTGCACGGGCACGAACTGCACGGCCGGCATGACTGAGTTGTTGCACCAGTTCAAAATCGATCTTACGTTCTTCCAGATTGACACCGGCAACCTTGATTTTGACTTCATCACCCAGACCAAAGACCTGACCACGGTTCTGGCCGATCAGATTCTGGCTGCTTTGATCAAAGACAAAGAAGTCATCACCTAGCTGGCTGACATGCACCATACCATCGACATACAGATCTTTTAACGTGACAAACAGGCCAAATTCTGCCGTTGCACTAATAATGCCGACAAATTCTTCGCCCAGATGCTGCTGCATATAATGACATTTCAACCAGGTCGTCACCGAGCGCGACGCTTCATCTGCACGACGTTCTGTGGCAGAGAAATGGTCACCAGCTTCATCTAAAGCACCGCCTGAAAGCGGAGATGGCTTGTTATTTAAATGTGCTTTGATTGCACGATGCAATAACAAATCCGGATAACGGCGAATTGGTGAAGTGAAATGTGTATAGGCTTCATAAGCCAGACCATAATGGCCTGCATTACTCGCACCATAGTAAGCCTGCATCATGGAGCGTAATAACACGGCATGAATACTTGGTGCATCAATCCGTTCTTTGGTCGCTTCAATCACCGCCTGATAATCTTTCTGAGTCGGCTGTTCCGGGAAATTCAAACCCAGCAGCTTGACGAAGTCACGGACTTTCTGGATACGTGAGAACTCTGGTGGCTCATGCACACGGTACAACATTGGCATTTCATTTTTCAATGCATATTCTGCGGCTGCCACGTTGGCCAGCAACATACATTCTTCAATCAGCTTATGCGCATCATTACGGCTACGCGGCAAAATTTCTTTAATTCCGCCCAGTTCGTCGAAGGTCATGTAAGTTTCGACGGTTTCAAATTCCATGGCATGGCGTTCAGCACGTAAACTTTTAAGAACTTGATAAAGCTGGAACAGGGTGTTGATCGACTTGCGAACTTCACGGTCTTCGGTAATGGCTTGACTGTCACCTTCCAGATACTGTGCGACCTGATCATAGGTCAAACGTGCCTTGGAATGCATAACAGATGGATAGAACTCAAAACCGGTAACACGGCCAGCACGTGACAGTTTTAAATCACAGACCATACATAGGCGGTCAACATTCGGATTTAACGAACACAGGCCATTCGACAATGCTTCAGGCAGCATCGGTAAAACAAAGTGCGGGAAGTAGACTGACGTCCCGCGTTCCTGCGCTTCATCATCCAGCGGTTTGCCTGGACGCACATAATGGCTGACATCGGCAATGGCTACGACTACACGATAACCACCGCCGGGACGTTTTTCGGCATAAACGGCATCATCAAAGTCACGTGCATCTTCACCGTCAATAGTAACTAAGGCTAAATCACGCAGATCCACACGACCTTCATGGTCTTTGGCCGTTGGTTCTTTAAAGCTCTCGGCTTCTTTAACAACTTCTTCCGGGAATTCATAAGGCAAACCATATTCTAAAATGGTTTGTGGAATGATGATTTCAGTATCGGCCTTGTCTGCCATGGACTGCACAATATGCCCAGTCGCGAATTCTTCACGGGTCGGATAGGTATCAATCGCCACACGAATCGAGTCACCCAGATTGACCTGGGCATGTTCGATCAGTTCTTTTTCAAGGGTGATTGGCTGATGTGCATTCGGGTTGGCTGGCTGGATAAAGTATTCACCATCATACTCTGACACTTTACCAATGATCTGTTTGACACGATGCTGCACAACTTCAGTAATATAGCCCCAGGCCTTACCTTTACGGTCTACCGAAGTCTGACGCACTTTAACGCGGTCACCATTAAAGACCAGACGCAGTTCACGCTCAGCCAATAATAGGTCATCCTGGCCGGAAATGTTGGCAGTTCCCATCCCTCGGGAATTGATATAAACCGTCGCTTCGGATTCAGGTTGCTCGACGGCAATCTGAAACTTGTAGCCGTCTTTCATCAGTTGCCCGTCACGCACCATCGCAATTAAACGATGGCTCAGGGCATCAATACTTTTTTGATCTGCAATTTCAAAATGTTCGACCAGGTCTGCATGGGACTGGGCATTGTTCTTTTCGATGGTTTCTAAAATGAGCGTGCGGCTAGGGATAGGGTTGTCATAACGTTCGGCTTCAGCTTTTGCTTCAGGATCGACCCAGTTTTTCATCATGTCTTTAAATTTATCTTAGGAGATAGGTTTAGCATAAAACATGTGTGCGCAGACTGCACGTAAATGATTGCAATAATCCATTTAAGTTTTCAATTTTCTGTTAATTTTCGATAACTGGAAATTTATGCAGTTTTTTTGCCATCAAAATGCGCGAAAAATCGAGGAATTGCTTAAAAAGTATTTAAACGAGCAAAAATATGCACTTTTTTTTGATGCTGCGCTTGCAGTGCCATGCCGAAATTTGTATTATGGCCGCACGTTACGGTGAGATGGGTGAGTGGCTGAAACCACGTCCCTGCTAAGGACGCATACGGGTAACTGTATCGAGGGTTCGAATCCCTCTCTCACCGCCACGCTTACTTATGTCGCGCGCTCATAGCTCAGCTGGATAGAGCACTTGGCTACGAACTAAGGGGTCGGGAGTTCGAATCTCTCTGAGCGCACCAAGTAAGTTAAGCAGAAAAAACGTATTGCCAACCGAGGCAGACAAGTTACGCGCTCATAGCTCAGCTGGATAGAGCACTTGGCTACGAACTAAGGGGTCGGGAGTTCGAATCTCTCTGAGCGCACCAACTTGAACAATTAACCGCACATGTTGCGGTTTTTTTGTGCCTAAAATTTACAGAAACACCAGACAACACATGCTAAAAATAAGTCTCAGGCGAGTGAATAAAAATAAAGGCAGTCGTGATGAGAAAAATCATTGTCCAGGAATTTTTGACCCTCGATGGCGTGATGCAGGGGCCCGGCGGCCCAGAAGAAGATATATCTGGTGGCTTTCAATATGGTGGCTGGGTGGCGCCGTATTTTAATGCGGAACCTGATCCGGCATTTGATGTCATTATGCAAAAATGGATGCAGCCCTCCGATATTCTTTTAGGGAAACATACTTTTCAGATTTTTGAATCTTACTGGCCCACACATACTGAAGACTGGCCGGGAATCAATGACGTCAATAAATATATTCTTTCTACTAGTCTGGAGCATTCCGACTGGCAAAATACCCTTTTTCTGAAAAGCATTGATGAGATAATCAATCTTAAAGCATCGGGAGAGGGGGATATTCGCGTGTATGGTAGTGCTGCAGTGGTACAGACACTTTTCAAATATGAGCTTGTGGACGAACTTCGTCTGCTGACTTTTCCAATTATACTCGGTGTTGGCAAACGCCTGTTTAGCCATGAATCAATACCCGCCGCTTTTCAATTGATAGATCATCTGGCCAGCTCAAATGGTATTGTGTTTACGCATTATCAAAGGGCAGGAGAAGTAAAGACTGGAACAATAGGCGAGTGATAAAGTGTACAAGGATGATGGTCGTTTTATATTTGAATTCTATTCTGGCTGAATACCTGGTTAAGAATACTTAAGGCTGACCCATTGCGTAGTGATGGAATTTTTGGAAAATACAAGCCTCTTGATTGAATTAATTAAGTGTTTTTAGCTCTAAATCCGCAGAAATTTTCAGCAGAAAACTATAAATTTTGATACATCGTTTAATTACTGTACATTCAGTTGTGATTTTATTAAAAAACACTTAACAAGACTGAAAAAGCTCGTATAATGCACCCCATCAAGACGTCGCGCTCATAGCTCAGCTGGATAGAGCACTTGGCTACGAACTAAGGGGTCGGGAGTTCGAATCTCTCTGAGCGCACCAATCTTGATAAGAATTCTGAAAAAACCGCACGTTGATGCGGTTTTTTTACGTCTGTGATTTTTAACTATTTTTCATATAAAAAACCAATAACTCTCTGCTTCCTGCTCATCTTAATTTTTGCTGCACTTTCAGTGCATAAACGGTATTACCACCCACTGCTGGTAAAATATCATGATAGGGCATGCTACGCATGGCTCTTAATAAGAACGGCGCCTGATCGTGAATTTTCATACTGCTGGTGATTTGAAATAAGGTACCTTGTGACTGCGGCAATAAGCGCATACCACCTTTCACAAACTTCAAGTCACCGCCATTGGCATTGAACTGGTTTTGCAGGGAATCAGGTTGGTAAAAATGCATCTTAAAATTAAACGGGATCTGAATCACGCCCAAACCCACCGACACCTTATAGTTGGCATCTATATTCTGAGTATTGACCGGATTCAGTTCGACTTTCTTGATCTGCCGAGGAAAAAGCTGCTGCGTCGCTTCAGCCGCTAACCACGGTCGCAATTTTTCGACCGGATGCGCAAAATATTGATAGGTGCTGCTAAATCTTAAATTTTCTGAGGCTTTTCCTTCTTTGACCTGATAGCTCGGTAAAATGAAACTGACCGGTTGCCCTGATTTTTGGCTGATCTGGGCAATTTTTTGTAGCTGTTGAGGGTTGAATCTCATCTGCGGAATTGGAGTTGCTAGTGCCGCTGTATGATCGGTTTCAAAGCGCTGTTGTAGTGCTTCCAGTAGAAATGCATTGGTACTCGGCGGAATGCCGAGTTTGGCTTCAGGCAGCGCATTCAGGATTTTACTGAATAAAAAGCCTTTGGGCTGATTCAGGTCGCCCCATTGGGTGACAGTCACCAGCGTTTTATGCGGACCCAGTGCAAACCATTCCAGTTTTCCCGCACCATAGGGAATTGGCGCATCAATAATTAAGGTGCTGATGCTGTTTTCACCCAGATGATGCTGCATCACTACGGTTTCTTTAAAGTTCAAGACTGGAATCGGGGTCGGGATATGAACCTGATATTTAACCTGCTGAATCGAACCCTGCTGCTCCAGCACTTTGGCCGACTTTAAGGTCGGAAACAGGCCGACATAATTCGGATAATGGCGCAGCAATTTTTCGACCTGAGCTTCAGCTACCGGTAATACCACAGCCGCACTATAAAACTGTGTCTTGCTGGCTGCATTACTGTTTAAGGTGGGAAGCTGGGTTTTACTGGTTGGATGTGCATAAATCAGAATCCGCTCGCCGGTTAACTCTGCCAGTTGCTGGGCATTGCCCTGATAAGCACTCAGACTGCTCGGCAGTTCGGCATTCCAAGGAATAATCTTGGCCAGTGCTGGAGCAGAAGCTGCCAAACAAACACCGATGAGCATGCATTGCTTTAATCCTTTCATTCAACATCCTGTTGTGTATTTTTTTTTTAATTGCTATTTATTTAAAACCAAATGCACATATTTCCAAAGCAAAGTTATGTAATTGATGCGACAGGCCATAAGCGCTGTGGATATTTTGGTATAGTATTGGGCAAGATTTTATTTTTGATGTGATGCTATGACTGAGTCAGCACCGACTTTATCGACCCGTTATTTTCTGACTTTAGAAGAATCTCAGGATGGTTTTGCCTTGGCGACGTTTGGCAAGAAGCAGATTTCACGTTTTCTGACCCCTTTGGTCAGTATCGGGATCATCATCTGGGGTTTCTCGATGGGCTTTGATGGCGTTGGACGTTATTACGTGGCTTTGGGTGCATTCTTCCTGATCCTGCAAGGCATCATGCGTTACTGGTTCCTGCCGATGATGTTTAAACGCCAGTTTGTTAAATATCAGTTTGGTAAAAGCGAACAGGGTATTGATTTGTATCAGGACTATGCGGAAATTTTTACCAATGATCGTAGCAAGCTGGTGCCATATAGCGAAGTGCAGAATTTTGCTGTTGGTAAACTGACTTATATGCTGGAATTGAAAAACCGTACCGTGGTTATTGTGCCGAAGCGTGCATTTAAGGACGCCACTGAACAGAGTATGTTCGAGCATACATTTAAAAAATAATTCAGATATCTATAAAAGGAAAAGGGAAGTTTTGATCATGAGCACACGTCCATCCAAAATCGTTTGTGTGGGTCGCAGTTATGCCGATCATGCCAAAGAACTCGGCAATGCGATCCCTGATCGTCCGGTATTGTTTATCAAGCCACCGAGTGCCTTAAGTTCGCTCGAAGCAGGCATTGAATGGAATCCGGAATGGGGCAATTGTCATTATGAATGTGAACTCAGCTTGCGTATTGACCGGACTTTAAGCAAAGAAAGCGATCCTCTGAAAGCACTTAAAGCTGTGGGTGCGGTGACTTTAGGTCTGGACTTAACTTTGCGTGATTTACAGGATGATCTCAAGAAAAAAGGCCAGTCTTGGGAACGTGCCAAAGCCTTTGATGGTTCTTGTTTGTTGTCGGACTGGGTGCCTGTCGCCGATGTAGTCACGGACTGGAAAGATGTGCATTACACACTCGAAGTCAATGATGAGCTGCGTCAAAAAGGCGATACTGCATTATTGATATTTGATATTGCGACGTTGCTGGCTGACATCAGTCAGGTCTTTACTTTGGAAGAAGGCGATGTGGTGATGACCGGTACCCCGGCAGGCGTTGCGGCATTGCATTCAGGCGATCAACTGAAAATGACGCTGAAGGGGCAGGTTCAGGATTATGTCTGGATGACTTTTGTGAAATAACCAAGATTTTAAATTAAAGGAGCCAATGGGCTCCTTTTTCATATGCATCATTTTATTCATTAACAGTATAACGCTTGCGAAACTGATCTGGGGTGCTTCCCATCCAGCGTTTAAACATGCTGATAAATGCCGAGGCATTGGCATAGCCCAGATCAAAGGCAATGCTCTCGACACTATGCGCTGCATTTAATAAAGACATGGCCTGCATCACTTTCAGGCGTTGCCGCCATTCATGTAGTGACATTCCCAATTCTTTCTGGCTGTATCGGGCTAGCGTCCGCTCGGTTAAATTGACGCGTTCGGCCAGTTGCTGCAGCGAGCTCTGATCTGCCGGATGCTGATATAAATAATCTAAAATCTGTTTCAGCAATGCATGTTCTGAATGCGGTAAATAACTGCTGACCAGTTGGGCTTGCTGGAGCTGATCGAGCAGCACCTGTAGCAGACGCTGATATTCAACTGAATTCTCGAGTGCTGGATGGTCTTGCTGATGCAGTTGTTTCAGGTGGGTGAATAAAGCGGTGACCAGAGGTGCACTGAGCAGGATGCCGGGTTGGGTGGGCAGTTGGCTGCATAGTGATTCATGCACATACAGGGTGCCATGAGAAACTGCGGTACGGTTCAGACCACGATGTTCTAAATTTGGCGGGAGCCAGATGCCGTGAGGTGAAGGTGTCACATAATTTATATGATTAATATTCACTTCCATCACGCCATGAAAAGCATAGACAAATTCTCCCCAGGCATGGCCATGCAGCGGATAAAAAGATTGCGCGGGATCCTCCCTGAAACTGAGCCAGAGCGGTGCTTTAATCAGATCATGGGTCGGAAGTTGCTTGAGCGAAGCTGAATCTGCTTGGATTTTTTTATGCATCACCGAAATTGCCTGAATAACACCATCATTTGTCTACTTTGAAGTATATCTTTTATTTCTGACACTTTTATAGTGTACCTTCCAAATGAGCAACAGGACCGTATGTGAGCCAGCGTCAGGCATTAGATGCCAAAGCATCTGCCATCATGTTTGTATTGTGTATGTTGTGGGGTTTACAACAGGTGGTATTGAAATGGGCCGCCAGTGATATTTCAGCCCTGATGCAAATTGCCTTGCGTTCAGCCTTATCTGCGCTGATGGTTTATCCCCTGATTCAGCAGAGCGTGCGCCGTCAACTCTGGAATGCACGCTATTTACCTGCAGGATTACTAGTCGGTGTGTTGTTTGCAACCGAATTCTATCTGATTGGTGAGGCACTGCGTTATACCTCAGCCTCGCATACGATTGTTTTACTTTATACCGCGCCGATTTTTGTGGCTTTGGGTTTACACTGGAAATTGCCGGCAGAGCGTTTGTCTTCTGTGCAATGGGGCGGAATATTTCTTGCCTTTAGCGGAATTGTAGTCAGCTTTCTGTTACGTCCACAGACAGAATCAACTTTACAAACTGATGCCTTGTGGGGAGATTTTCTGGCTTTGCTTGGCGGCGTATTCTGGGCAGCCACCACAGTCAGTGTACGTCTGAGCCGGCTGGCTGAAGCACCTGCAACCCAGACTTTGTTCTATCAATTATTGATAGGTGGAATGCTGTTATTGCCTCTGGCTGTTCTGACTGGACAAGCAGCCATTCAATGGACGGTGTTGTCTATTTCCAGTCTGGTTTTTCATACCATGCTGATTTCCTTTGCCAGTTATCTGATCTGGTTCTGGATGCTGAAGCATTATCTGGCATCGCGTCTAGGGGTATTTTCCTTTTTGACCCCTGTATTCGGCATGCTGTTCGGCGTACTGATTCTGGATGAACACATCGAAATCAATTTTATTATCGGCACCTGTATGGTCATGCTGGGTGTGATTCTAGTGAGTTTGCAGGGATGGCTGAAAAAACCGAATATCAATAAAAGCATTCAAGAGCAAGCATGAAAATCTGGTCTGTAAATTTAGCGACCTGGATTGGTCTGTCTTCTATTCTGATCTGGGCCAGTCTGGTCGCCGTAGTGAAACTGATTACTGAATCTACAAGTGCAGTGCAGGGGATTGCTTTAATTTATAGTTTTAGCAGTCTGGCGATTTTTGCGTTCACCGGCTTTCCAAAAATCACGCAAATGTCCAAGCGTTATCTGCTCGGTTGTGGCGCTTTATTTGTGGCTTATGAGATTCTATTTCTGGTTGCTGTGGCATGGTCGGATAATCGTGAACAGGTGATGCTGATTGCCATGATCAATTATCTGTGGCCACCCTTGATGATTGTTTTTTCGATTTTTGCCCGACAGTTGCAGGCCCGCCTCTGGGTGATTCCAGGCTTTCTGCTCGCTGTGATGGGACTGATGCTGGTGGTCAATCCAGAAATCACTAATCTGCCGAAGTTTATGCAGGTTTTAGCTGAAAATCCTTGGGCTTATGGCTTTGCCTTTCTCGGCGCTTTGTTATGGCCTTGCTATTGCGTTCTGACCAGAACCTACGGCCGCGGACAAAATGGTGTACCGATTTTCTTTTTGGTCGCTGTAATCAGCTTATGGCTCTTACATTTAGGATTAAATGAACCTTTTATCATGCCCTCATTCAAGCTATGGCTGGGAATTGCGGTGGTGGGTAGTCTGATTGGCATCGCCTATAGTAAATGGAATCAGAGTATGCAGTTCGGCAATATCAAGGTGCTGATTTTAGCCACCTATTTTATGCCGATTCTTTCTTTGGTCATGTCAATGCTGATTCTGGATGTCAGACCCGAACTCAATTTCTGGATCGGGACAGGCTTGGTAAGCGTGGGTGCGCTTATTTGTTGGAAATCCACCTATAATATTTAAAAAATCCTCTCAAGCGAGAGGATTTTTTTATTTATGTCGGAACAGTTCGGACAATGGAAAACTGAGCTTTTCTTCCAGATATTGATCGGTTTCCTGTAATCTAGGTGAGAAATTTTGCATCCAGATATCATCAGTCTGGGCATTAGTGAGATGGTTTTTGCGTGGCAGTGGATAGGGTAATTGCAGATAAAAATTCCAGAAGCTGACCTGATCCAGATCACGAACCAGCACATATTCATTCTCATCGGTGCGTTTAATCAGATTCTGCTTTTCAAACATGGCGACATAGCTCGGCCAGCGGCCAATTTCATCTCTGCCCAAGACTTCAAGCGCTTGTGCTTCACTGATACTTTCACCGGTCTTCTGTTTTTTATAAAAGAGCTCTAACAAATCCAGCAGCATGACGATGGGATGGCGTTTATTGTCCTGCCCAGATTCAAAAGCCGTCAAGGCATAACTGATTTCAACCCCCAATAACACAATAATCCACGACAGATAAATCCAGAGCAGGAAAATCGGCACGGCGGCGAAGGCACCATAGACAATTTCATAACTGGTGAAGTTCGACATGATATAGCCGAACAGGTTTTTCAGTAGCTCAAACACCACGGCACTAAACAGACCGGCAATAAAGGCAGATTTAAGCGGTACACTGCGATTCGGGATAGTCCAGTTCAAAATGAAAAATCCGAGTACAGTCAAAGAAAAGGAAATCGCCCATAGGACAAAAGCGCCATCAAGCTCATAACCGGCAAAGTTATTGCTGAGAATGCTCATGGATGCCACGGTCGAAGAAATCACAAATGCACTGCCGAGTAAAATCGGCCCGAGCGAAATGATGGTCCAGTAACGCATAAAGCCCATAATTCCGCCCCGCGTTTCAGTCACGCGCCAAATGCGGTTAAACACCGTTTCGATACTGCTGAGCATCAATACTGTCGTCACAAACAAGAACAGAATACCAATGATGGTGAGATTGCTGGATTTATCGGTAAAGGCATTCAGGGCCTTATCAAAGGCAATTGTAGTTTTGGGTAAAAAATTACTATAGATCAGTTGTTGCAATTGCTGCCGCGCAGGTTCCAGCGCTTTAATGGAAGAGATAATTACCAGAAAAACCGTCAGCATCGGCACCACCGCAAACAGGGTAGTGTAGGTCAGGGAACCTGCCTGTTCGCGACAGCGGTCTGCTTCAAAGCGTCGAAGTACAAATAAAACAAATTGAAACCAGTGTTTTTCATAGAAAGGTAATTTCTTTAAATACTTAACAATCATCTGCATCCAATCTCAATTTTTTTAATCATCATGAATTTTCACCATCAGCTTAACCAAAAAACTTGCAAAGTATCGTATAGTTTTATTTTTTTAAGTAATGAATAAGAACCATGATGCAACCTTATGTCCTTGTTTTATATTACAGCAAATATGGCTCAACCAAAGAAATGGCGCATCTGATTGCCAATGGAATTGAAGCGGCAGGCGTGGCAGTAAAAATCAGGACAGTTCCAAATATATCCAGCATGGTAAAAGTCGCTGAACCGAGTATTCCGGCGGAAGGGGATATTTACTGTACTCTGGACGATCTGGCGCAATGTGCCGGCCTGGCGCTTGGTTCACCGACCCGTTTTGGCAATATGGCCTCTGAAATGAAATATTTTTGGGATCAGACCACGAGTCTGTGGCTGAATGGAGCGCTACACGGTAAACCGGCTTGCGTGTTTACGGCATCAGGTTCCATGCATGGCGGACAGGAAAGTACTTTGCTGACCATGCTGCCGCCGTTGTTCCATCATGGCATGATGATCATGGGGCTTAGTAACGCAACACCGGCACTCTCGAATACCAAAACTGGTGGTACGCCTTATGGCGCTAGTCATGTCAGCGGCCCACGGCATGATCAGGGCCTGAGTCAGGATGAAAAAATTCTGTGTGAAGTACAAGGCAAGCGTTTAGGTGAAGTGGTACTGAAACTCAATCGAGTCTGACAAGCACTCACAGGAAATGAAGAATGAACTTCATTTCCTGAATTTTATTAGGCTTCTTTTTGATCTTTTTGATCTTTTTGATCTTTTTGATCTTTTTGATCTTTTTGACTAAATCTGTATTTGCATTTCAGACATTGATAATCCTGAAACAGATTACGGTCGACAGAAACCCCGGCTTTTTTCCCCAGAAAATTACCGACCACACCGCCGGTAATCCCGACACTGATTGCACCGACAAAAGTGCCTACGGTTCCGCCGACAATCACACCTAAAGGTCCGGCTACTGTACCAATTGCAGCGCCAATCGATGCACCTGAAGCAGCGCCACCCACAGTCCCTGCAGTTGCACCCGCTGAACTCATGAGAATGCCGCCAATTTTCTTTAAATTCTGTTCATGATCGCGCTGTTCGATATCAGCTGAGCCACATTTAGGACATTGCATAGATTGTTCCATCAAGGATTGAGATGTGCTTGTTTTAGGTTTGTCGGGAATAGGATGTGTGCCCTGATCAGCACTTATTCATAACATACAACAACACACTAGATAAGTTTTGAATTCGCAAATCAGAAACATTGCATACTCACTTGATTCTAGTTGAGTTCACGCTAAAACATTGTATTTCAGCTGTAAATATATGCCTTCTTGGTTGATTAACGCAATTCTTAACCTGTCATTGAGGAAATGGCAAATCTCAAGATCATCAGAAATGTTCTTCTCTCATCAGTCTAAATATTGCGATCTTAGGTAGGCCATTTCTGGATTCGAAATGAAAAAGGAAGGGAAGTCGAAAAATATGTAAACGAGTTCTTATCAGGTCTATTCAAGTTTTCAGCCAAAATACATCTGAATATTGGCGTTTCTTTATAAGTCACCTTCATTGTAATTGATTAATTATATTTTAAATAAATCGTGACATTTATCCTTATTAAATAGAAGTTCTAATAAAATAAAAATTTACGACTTTTAAAATATAAAAAATATATTATCTTAATCAAGTTTTTTGGATGAATTTTATATTCAAAAAAATTTATATAATGATTTCTTACAAATCACAAATAATAAACAAATATATATTAATTTAATAAAAACAATAATTTATATTTTTAAATAAAACAAAAAAAATAAGTGAATAGGGATAAGTTTTACATTTTATAATTTTATGTGATTTAATATTTTTCAGATAAATTTAATCTTACTTAAATGAAAAATTAAATAAATATCTTAAGTCAGAGGATATTAAGATTATGAGAATATTAGTTATCAATCTGGGTTTATTAGGTTTATTTTTTCTGAGTAACGCTTATGCCACCTCTGATGAGTGGACTCAGCGTTGGAAATCATCCAGTGCCCGTTCCAATGAGAATCTAGTTCAAGCCAATCTGATCGAACTCAAGGAGTCAGACTATTATTCCGGATTAGGTAAAACCACCGTTCATAGCACCTCAACCACTTCCATCGGGACGGTAAATACCCCGACCAACAATATCAATGTAGAGGGTGCAGACAACAATATTGATATTACGAGTGAATTGCTGAATGAAGCACCAGTCAATTCAAATACCAACCAAAATCCTCAGCGCTGTCTTAATTTAAGTAACAGACCAGGAGAATCACAATGTTGAATTTCTCCTCGACCAGAAGATATTTATCTTTCGTAAGTGTCACCGTCCTTTTTAGTTCTTTTTTAACAGGCTGCACAGGTTTAGCACCCTCAAACAAGAAGCCAGTTAGCCTGGTGCAAGGTCCCCCAATTACCGATATTTTTACCCCTTTTGATATGGCTTTATCCTGCCTAAAAGGACAATTACGTAGTGACGTGAGTTTCTCCGTAGGGGCAATTCTGGATCAAACTGGTAAGGATGTAGTTACCAATGGTGGTAGCGGAAAAATGGTGACCCAAGGTGCGGGAGATATGGTGCAATCTGCCTTGTTTCAGGCGGGGGTGAGCTTAATGAACCGGCGTGATCCCCGGATTATCGAAAGCGAAGCCAAGTGGGGCATTCGTGATCCAAGACAAATCCAGGCTTCTGATTATTATGTGACAGGCAGTATTAACAGTCTTGATTTTATTCCGGGTGGTGGTTTTGATATGCAAATCGCCGGTGTCGGCCCGAATTATAGTCAAACCCGGATTATGGTCGGTCTGGATTTATCTCTGACAGATACCCGCAGCAGTAAAGTCGTGGGCAATGTTTCATTGCAGAAGCAAATTGCTGCACAGGATTATGGCTTAAGTGCAGGCAGATTCGCTGGTCGTACACTCTTAAACATTCAGATTGGAAAAGGAGAACGCGAGGCAACTAATTTTGCCTTGCGACAAATGTTGAATCTGGCCACTTTTGAATTGCTGAGTCAGGTTGTCCCACCCGCCGTATTTGAAAGCTGTCGTGCGCAGATACCGCCAGAGTTCGGTCAATTAAACTTAACCCGAAGTTCTGTTGCGCTGCATAAATACAAGAAAAACCACCAACAAAATAGTACTGCTTCAAGCAGTGCTGTTCAGGAGTCAGTCTCAAGCCAGGGAGACTCATTCAATGAAAAAAATAAGTCAACCAACTCTCCGAGCAAAGATACAAAACCACCTAAACAGAAAGAGTCTGAGGTGATTCAAAACCCTGAAGCAGAGCCTGAAATGAGTAAACAGGACTTGATTAAATATATCAGCAAGAAGCAGCGTCAACCTTCTTCAAATGAAAAGAATGAAGAAAAAGATACTCAAGAAAAGGCTGATAAAGAACAAGAAGATGAAAAAACTACAACGCTATGGGAGGTCAATCCTGATGTGGTCGAAAATTACTGGTCTAGCATGCAACGTGATTAAAAATATTTAAAAATGGGCTCGCTCCCATTATAAGAAGGAGTACTTAGCGAGAGGTACTTCAAAACAAAAGTAGGAAGAACAACGATGAAAAACACAATCAAAACAATCGCTTTATCCGTCGCCTTTCTGTCTGGTACAGGTATGGCATACGCCCAAGGAGATGAAACACCTACTGACGTCACCGTAGATACAGGCTTGCAAGCTACCCTGGATTCTATTTCTCAGCAGGTTGAAAATGGTTCTGCTTTGAATCTTGCAGTGAATACAGGTGATGTTGATGCAAGCGTCGATTTAGAAGCAATTGCAGAAGCTACAAGAGAAGCACCAGAAGCCATTAGTTCAATTGAAGGTACAATTGAAACTACTGCGATTGGTGCTGCGAATACCGGTAGTATCAGTATTGAGCAGGGTAGCTACAATAAGGTGGTATCAGACATATCAGATGCAACGGATAACTACGACTACAGTGCAGTAACGAGTGCAACTAATAATTCTGAAACTCTAGAGGAGCTATCAGAGATTGGGGATAGTTCAGATATCTCGGAAGTTGCGAGTTCAACACTGAGTACCAACTATAGTGAGGAAATCAATGAAACTTTAAGCAATTATAGTGTAGCGAATATTGCTTATAATGCAGGTGCTATTGATGCATCAGTCAGTGCTATTGCAGAAGGAACTCAAACTGCTATTAACAACAGCATCACAACTACCGCTATCGGTGCTGTGAATAGCGGTAGTATCACTGTGACTGTTAAATAAACTCTTTTTTTGAGGTGAACACAGGTCTAACTATTGGCAGATAGTTAGGCCTCTTTATTTTATAATAACATCCACATAAATTGTTGTTTATTCATCGGATAAAAAAGTACTTATTTAATGACATTCTCTATTTCAGAAATTGAATAGTCTGGAGCTTAAGATTAAGTCATTTATCTAGGATCAAATCTGGAAGAATAAATAAGAACTTAGGCTGAGCTATAGCTGAGTTCCGGATATTTTAAATTTATATCATCAGAAAAACGCAATAAAAAAAGAGCGCATCAGCGCTCTTTTAAAATTCATTAGCGAGTTTAGTCGCGAATGAATTCAACTGTACCATTTGCCAAAGACTTCACGCGTGCCAGCGATTCCACACGGTAGCCTTTTTCAAGCAGCAGGTCACGACCTGGCTGGAATGATTTTTCAATCACAATGCCAATACCGACTACTTCTGCATTTGCCTGGTGGATCAGGTCTGCAAGACCTAAAGCCGCTTGACCATTAGCCAGGAAATCATCGATCACTAAAACCTTATCGGTTAAGCTGATGTGTTTATTTGAAATCGCGATCGTGCTTTCAGTCTGTTTGGTAAATGAAAAGACTTTAGAACGATATAAATCATCTTTCAGGGTGAGAGACTGGTATTTACGTGCAAAGATTACAGGTACGCCAAGCTCTAGGCCGGCCATTACGGCAGGTGCAATACCTGATGCTTCAATCGTAATAATTTTGGTAATACCAGCATCCTTAAACAGACGCGCAAATTCTTGACCAATCAGTTGCATCATGACTGGATCAATCTGATGGTTTAAGAAAGAGTCTACTTTCAAAACTTCTTCAGAGAGGACGATGCCTTCAGCCAAGATTTTCTGTTCTAGTGCATGCACGGGAGAATCCTCAAGAGCAGGTGCTTTTTCAAGCAAAAGCGTATTGTAAAAAGCACCCGGAAAAAATCAAGTGAAATTCGCCAAAAACTTAGTTGCTTGCACCTTTATAGTCAGTTAACAGTAAACCATAGGAGGTTTTCTTGTCGACATGCGAAACTTTGACTGGAAGATAGTCAAGTTTTGGTGCCAGCCAGAAAATGGTTTCACGACCTGGTTTGCTGTGTTTCATCACCACTTTAATGGTATTAAAGGATCCGTATTTGGTGCTTATAGTCTCTGAACCCTGTTTGACAAACTTACGGCCTTCAACTTCTTTGGCATCAGCGATATAGTAATTTGCTTTCAGACCTGAATTTTTTAAATCTTCACGGATCTGCAATTCCGCATTCAACTCATCCAGAACATCTGCTCTCCAGGCAAAAGAACGTTTCTCATCGTCTTTCTTGGTACTGATGCTTTTGCTGGAAGGATTGAAATTAATACTCATGGTATTGTTATGCACCAGTACTTTACTGCTGCGACTGAAACTGCTTGAGCCGATCTTGCCATTATTAAAAGTAAAGCGGCTGGTTTCGGTTGCAGAGGCAATCCCCCCGGCTTTTGCAGCAAAGACATACGTCCAGTTATTGCCAGATTTACTTAGAGTCCGTGTTGCAGAACCCATATTCTTGCCATTATAGCTAAATTGATAACTGGCCTGGAAAGGAGTCATGGCAAAAGCCTGGCTAGAAATACCAGTGAACAGTATTGCGCTGCTCAGACCCGTGGTCATCACTAAAATTTTGAATACAGTCTTCGCCATCAGTTATTTTCCTATATTGATTCAATTGGCAAAACATATCACTTATTGGACCCTTTATTATTTGGGCAAAATATGGAAATTGAAGGGATATTTCTGCCAAAAATGTATATTTCATGTAGTTTTATGGAACTTTTGTTCAAAAACTACGTTTGGCATGATTTAAGAAGGATCTTTCTGTTTGATGGGGGTGACCCGGTTGTCATCCATCTCGTCTTCATCCCAGTTTTCTTCCTGATCTTGGGAGAGTTTTCTAAACAGGGCGGCCAGATTGACATTACCAATCACCACCAGTTCGGCTTCACGAAGTACTGCGTGATTCACATGAACTTTGCCCAAGGTATCAATGACCGATCGGCTTTTGCCTAACCAGCGATTTAAATCCAGATAGAGCAAGTCATCGATGACTTTAATTACACCCAATTTTTCCAGAATCATTCCCAAAGGATCTTTATGCAAGACACGTTGATAGAAAAACAGGCCAAAACGCACGCCCAGTTTATACAGCATATTCGGATATTTGGCTTCAATCAGCTGAGTATCACTAATTTGCTCGAACACGATCAACTGGGTAGTTTTATTCAGTTCCATCTGTACCAGTTTCAAATCAACCGATAAAGTGACAATCAAGCCTTTATAATCTAGTGTTGCATATAAACGCAGCCAGTCTTCATGTAAATCTGCATGTAAGTCTTTCAATGCATCGACATTATCTGTGACAAAGCGCTGAAAAGTTGCATTCAGGAAGACTTGCGATAAGGGAAATTCACGCTCATCTTCAATAAATCCTTCCGCCCTCTGATACACTTGGCGGATTCGGTTGGAAATATTGGAAATTAGCGTTTGCATACTGAAGCGTCCTGGCAACTTTATTTTTGACTCGGGATGTATCTTGTCGAATTGTATGAAAAATACAAGCGTTCATGCTTGAAGTTTAGCAAAATAAATAGCACCATTTTTATAGTTTTAGTTATGTAACGTTGAAGATTTGATGGATTTGGCATTTTAAAAAGATAAATGACGAATCCGTTTATTTTTAATCTTTCAAATACTTTTTTGGGGAGCTGAACTCATTATTGAGTTTAGGCGAATGTGAAAAAACGATGATACTCATGCCTCTGGTCAGAACTTGGTGGAAAGATCCAGTGTTTAGCAGTGCGTTGCTTGCCGCAGGCATTCTGCATTTGATCGTGCTGACACTGGAATTTGGTATGCCGCAAGATCGGGATACCAGTACCAAAGAAATCGCGGTCAGCTTGCGCCAAACTGATGAAAAAATTGAGCATGCTGATTTTCTGGCCCAAACGGACCAGCAGGGTTCCGGCCAGTTTAGAGAAGCTCATCGCATGTCGAGTGATATGCCATCGCCGTTAATGGAGCAACATGCAGGTGAAGAACTGCAAGAAAGTCTAGATATGCTGCAACAGCAACAGGAACTCAGTTTTGAAGAAAAAGTCCTGATGACCACCTTGAGTTGGCAAAAGCAGGCGGAAGAAAATCAGCGTAAAAAAATGCAGGAGCAATTACAGAGCCAGTTTCAGGCCAAAGCGGCCATGGTCGCCAGTCTGGAAGCGCAATATTTACAGCGTCAACAAAATTTCAGTCGTCAGCAAAAAATTAAAACTGTAGATGGGATTCAGGCCAAGCAGGATGTTTCGGCCGCCTATCTGGAAAAGTTCCGCGAGAAGGTGGAATTCTATGGGAACCGCTACTATCCGGAAGCAGCGAAACAACAGAATCTGGCAGGGGAAGTGCGGCTGATGGTGATCCTGAACCAGAATGGCGGAATTCGTGCCATTCGGCTGATTGACAGTTCAGGACATGCCATGCTGGACGAAGCAGCCAAAGCTTCCGTGCGTAAGGCAGCCCCATTTGGTGCTTTCGATAGCAAAATGAAAGAAATTTCCGAACTGCGGGTGATTCGTACCTGGCGTTTTGACCCGGCTGAAGCAGAGTTTGAGGTGCGTTAGACTATTTATTCATTTGTAAACCCTCCCTCTAACTCCCTCCCAAAGGGAGGGAGAACTATCATTGAGCTATAGGTATTAAAACTCCCTCTCCTTATGGGAGAGGGTTGGG
Source organism: Acinetobacter lwoffii (assembly GCF_024129735.1). GTDB lineage: Bacteria > Pseudomonadota > Gammaproteobacteria > Pseudomonadales > Moraxellaceae > Acinetobacter > Acinetobacter lwoffii_H. Next base: position 57,003 of record NZ_JAMXXK010000012.1, read on the forward strand.
GTGAGGGTAAACAATAAAAAAAGCGAGCCTTGGCCCGCTTTTTTTATGAAGAAATTTTAGTTTTGTTCCAGATAAGGATTTTCAAAGCCCAGCTTGGCCAGAATTTCGATTTCAATGCCTTCCATTTCTTCTGCATCTTCATCTGAAGTTTCATGATCATAGCCCATTAAGTGCAAGGTGCCATGAACCAGCATATGGGTAAAGTGAGTCAAAGGCGCTTTGCCCTGTTCACTCGCTTCACGTAATACCACAGGAATACAGATCACCAGATCACCAATGGGAAATGCATCCAGAAACTGCGCCATTTCATCTGGAAGCTCACTCGGGAAAGACAGTACATTGGTCGGTTTGTCCTTGCCTCGATATTCCAGATTCAGTTTATGACTTTCGTCATTATCGACACAGGCAATTCCGATTTCGCAATTACTCTGAGTGCCGATATGACGTAAAGTGGTTTCTACAACTTTTTTAATGTAGGCCCGCTTCAGTACCAGTTCAGGCGACTGAAAGTCCTGTTGTAAGGAAAGACTAAGTTTCAACACAAATCCTTAAGTTTAAAGCTTAATGCTGTGCGTCTGCCGCAGCATCATTTTCAGCGATCAAGGCTTCCTGACGTGCTTTACGTTCGGCACGTGCTTCAGCACTTAAACGCTGCTGTTCACTGTCCCAACCTTCGTAGGCTTCGACAATTTTCTGTACCAGCTGATGACGTACCACATCACGCGAATGGAAACGGGTGATATGAATTTCAGGAATTTTATCAATCACGCGCAAGGCATGTGACAGACCGGATTGCTGACCACGCGGTAAATCCACCTGAGTTACGTCGCCCGTAATCACAGCACGTGAGCCAAAACCTAAACGGGTCAGGAACATCTTCATCTGTTCTGGGGTAGTGTTCTGCGCTTCATCCAGAATCACGAAAGAATGATTCAGGGTACGGCCACGCATATAAGCAAGCGGAGCGACTTCAATCACTTGACGTTCGATCAACTTGGCCACTTTTTCAAATCCAAGCATTTCATACAGCGCGTCATACAAGGGACGTAAGTACGGATCGATTTTCTGGGATAAATCCCCCGGCAAGAAACCAAGTTTTTCACCGGCTTCAACCGCAGGACGGACTAACAGGATACGTTGGATTTCATTGCGTTCCAGCATATCCACTGCAGCTGCAACGGCGAGATAGGTTTTACCTGTACCGGCAGGGCCAATACCAAAAGAAATATCACTTTGCAGAATGCGCTGTACATAACGTTTCTGGTTGGCACCACGCGGATTGATCCGGCCTTTACGGGTTTGCAGCCACACATTGTCCAGCCCCGTATGTTCCTGATCATCCAGATCTTGCTGAAGCTCGCGGTCAGTCTGGCTGCCCTGAATCATCAGATGTAAAGTATCTGCACTAATCTGCTGACTATGTTCAGATTCTTCATGAAGACGTTGCAAGAGCATTTCGGCTCTCTCAACGGCATCGATTCCACCATCAATAATAAAACTTTCTCCACGATGGGAGATTTTGACGTCTAAACGTTGTTCAATTTGCTTCAAATGGCCGTTATAGGCACCTAACATGGCTTGTATACGGTCCATCGAAATTCCAGGAAAAGCTACTGTACGTCGAATCGCTGCAGTCAAGAGTGTTCCTTATGAAGTGTGCGTTATATGCTCTACATTACGCCACGTCAGGCTCAAGATTCAAGAGCTCACCATAAACTAAATTCAAAGTTTTAATTTCGGTAATTTCAATCTCGGCAAAGCGGCCTACCCAGGCAGGGTCACCAATAAAGTTGACATAACGGGTATTGTCCGCCGTACCGACCAGAATATTCGGATCTTTATCAGAAACTTTTTCGATCAGTACACGCTGGATAGACCCGAGCATGGCATCCGTCTTGTCAATGCTTGAACGCTTAATCCATTGCTGAACTTTAGCCAGACGTTCTTTTTTCACATCTTCAGAGATCGTATCTTCCAGTTCTGCCGCAGGCGTACCCGGGCGTTTTGAATAGATAAAACTATAAGAGTGGTCGAAATCTAGATCCTGAATAAACTGATAAGTCTCTTCAAAGTTTTCACCTGTTTCACCCGGGAAACCAATGATAAAGTCTGAAGATAGGTGCATGTCAGGGCGAACTGCACGTAACTTTTTAATCTTTTCGATGTAAACATCAATCGTATGGTTACGCTTCATGGCTTGCAACACATCATTGGAACCGCTTTGTACCGGCAGATGCAGATGTGAAACCATTTGTGGCAGGTCACGATAACACTGGATCAGGTCGTCATTAAATTCCAGTGGATGCGAAGTGGTATAACGAATCCGGCCAATGCCCGGAATATCCGCGACTAAACGCAACAGATCGGCAAAAGTACAGATATTGCCTTCGAATGTTTCACCACGATAGCCATTGACGTTTTGACCCAGCAGGGAAATTTCACGCACGCCTTTTTCTGCCAGACCCGCAATTTCAGCCAGTACATCATCCAGTGGGCGAGACACTTCTTCACCACGGGTATAAGGCACCACGCAGAACGAACAATATTTTGAACAGCCTTCCATGATCGAAACAAAGGCTTTATAGCCCTCAACACGCGGTTCAGGCAGAAAGTCGAATTTTTCGATATCCGGGAAGGAGATATCTACCAGTTTGATTTTTTCTTTTTTCGGTTTTTCGATCTGGTCAAAATGCTGATCCAGCATTTGTGGCAAGCGGTGCAGAGTTTGCGGGCCAAAAATCATATCGACATAATTGGCACGTTTCTGGATGTTGTCGCCTTCCTGAGACGCCACACAGCCGCCAACCCCGATAATCAGATCCGGATTCTTGTCTTTCAGTTTGCGCCAGCGACCCAGCTCGGAAAACACTTTTTCTTGGGCTTTTTCACGGATCGAGCAGGTATTCATCAGCAGAATATCGGCATCTTTAGGATCGTTGGTCAGCACATAGCCATGAGAATCGCCTAACAGGTCTGCCATACGGTGACTGTCGTACTCATTCATCTGACACCCTTGTGTTTCGATGTACAGTTTTTTGACTGAAGCATCGCTAACAGGGGTGTGCGCTGGCTGGGTAACAGTGTTTTCTGAGGCAGCTGGGGCACCATTCGGAATGAAGGTTTGAACCGTCATGTAGGCTCCTACAAGGTAATACGTTGAAAGAGTGAACGAACAGCCTGATTGATGCATCAAACAGGTGAATAAAAATTCAATTCACGGACTGAAATCTTGGAAAGGCGCATATTTTAGCAGGAAAGTCGCTTAAACTTATAGCCCAAATTAACTGTGGAAAAATATTGATTTATGGGCAAAAATTGTCTGTAGATTAATATTGCTTAATCATAAGGTTACATAACTGAACAATAGAGTTGGTTATAATCTTCAAACTAGCTCTTATGATATGCAACATGGGCAAAGCACAAAATCGATGATAGAAGGCAAAGGGATGTTGAAACACACTAAAACTATGTATAAATACTATAAATTAATTACTTTAAGTGTGGCATGTATCTGTTCAGCGAGTACACAGGCAGCAGAAGAACAATTTAATGATGCCTTGCGTGCAGCCAATGCAGGCAATATTGAACTGTTACAGCAATATCGTCTGTCTATGCAGAATGATGCCTTGGGCTATTATCCGGAATACTGGATTTTAAACCAGAATCTTGCCATGCAGCCTGTCAGCCAGATTATCAGCTTTGCCCAGCGTTACCCTCAATCCGCCATGGCTGAAAAGCTGGCAGCGGACTATGTCGAAGAAAAAGTAAAAATGGCAGACTTTGGCACTGCCCAACCGGTATTGCCTTATGTAACCAATGCTGATCCTGCCGAAGCCTGTGCAGTGGCACAAGTGCGCGCCAAAGCTGGCGATGAACTGGTCTATGCCGAGTTTAAAGAAGTCTGGTTAACTACCAATAGCCAGCCTGAATCTTGTACCGGTTTGGGCCGGATGATGCTATCCAGTCCACTTATGACGGCAGAAGACCGTCAGCAGCGACTCTGGGGACAACTTCGTGCCGGACAGTCAGGTCAGGCCATTGCGACAGCGCAAGGCATTGGTCTAAATCTGTCTCTGGCACAACTAAATTCGATTCAAGCCAATCCCACTAATTATTTGTGGTCTGCGCCTAAAAGTACTGCGGCGGAGCATGCCTATCTGATTTATGCGCTGGGACGTCTGGCCGATAGCGATTTGGACTCAGCTTTGTCTATCGTCAAACGGACTGCCGAAGGTACACCAGTACAGGTACAACGCGCCTTATATCGTGCTGTCGGTTATATCGGTGGTACCACAGTCATGAAAAACAACTTCAACCGGGAAGTGTTAAATGCGCTAGATGCCAGCTATGGTCTGCCATTTAGCCCGGAAGAAGCCGAGATTTATGCGCGTCAGGCGATTCGTTTTAGTGCCTGGGAAAGCCTGATTCGTGCGATTGACAGCATGAGCGTCAACCAGAAGCAGGAAGATCGCTGGCAATATTGGCTGGCTCGTGCTAGTGAACAACGTGCTGACCGTGCTTCCAAGCAGGCAGCAGAAAGTATTTATCGTAAGCTGGCGATCGGAGATGACTATCACAATCTTTTGGCACGCGACAAGCTGGGGCAGGTGACCGCGAGTACACCAACCCCGGCACAGCCATCCAATCAGGCTATGCAGCGCTTGAATCAGGATATTCATTTCCGCCGTGCTTTCACTTTACGTAATATCAGCGCCCCAGAGAACTACATTAACCGTGAATGGAACTGGGCAGTACGTCAGGCTTATCTGAAGAAAGATGATGACCTGTTGCTGGCTGCGGCAAAGCGTGCCATGGACATGGGTTGGCATGATCGGGCCATTTATGCTGCCGACCGTACCGCGAACAAACATAACTACAATTATCGTTTTCCAATGCCGCATCAGAATTACGTGGTCAGCCATAGTCGTAATGCCGGCATAGATCCAGCCTGGGCCTACGGGTTGATGCGTCAGGAAAGCCGTTTCAATACTGTGGCACGTTCACATGTAGGTGCGGGTGGTCTGATGCAGATTATGCCGGACACGGCCAAGCTGGTGGCACGTCAAATGGGTGAAGCTTATAACCCGGCGGCACTCACCGATATGAATACCAATATTCGCTACGGAACATTCTATTTATCTACGATTCAGCGTCAGCTCAGCGATAGTCCGGTGCTGGCAACGGCAGGTTATAATGCTGGCCCAAACCGTGCCCGCCGCTGGCAGCCAGAATTTCAGGGGATTGCCGCAGATCAATATACTGAAAGTATTCCTTTACTTGAAACCCGAGATTATGTGAAACATGTCATGACCAATGCCACGCATTACGGTATCTTGTTAGGACAGGGGGCACAGTCAGTGGGTAAACGCATGCAACTGATACCATTACGTAATACACAATAAAATTAAAATTATTGGGGGATGGTGATTTATTCATGAAAATAATGAAGGATCGTCGAGTCTGGGCTGGATCGGTTGCGCTTGTAGTATTGGCCAGCAGTCAGGCAGCCTTTGCTGCACCAACAGACTATGTCATGGATGTACAAATGGTCCCGGCCTTATGTAGCTTGTACCCGGAATATGCCAAGAAGCGAAAATGTCTGGAAGGTTATTCGCTGAATATCTCCGGCTTATATCCTCAGACCACATCACAAAATTGCACGACCAATAGCTCTGCGAAACTGTCACCACTGCAGTCCAAGGTAGTGGCCAGGATCATGCCGGATGACAATACCCGGACAATTTTATGGCGCAATATCGGTGGCTGCGTGCCGATGAATGCCAGTCAGTATTTCCGGACGATTATCAATTATGCAGATCGTCTTAAAGTGCCTGCGGAACTAACGGAACAGGAAAATATCACGATTTCTGTCGATACATTGCGAGCCAAATTCCTGAAAATTAATCCGCAATTACCGGGCAATGCCTTGCGATTCAACTGCCAGCAGACTCAGTCAGCTAGCGTGCTTACCTCGATCAAGGTCTGTTATCGCCCCAATGGCAATTACAAATCCTGTCCTGCCAACATTATTAATACATGCCCAAAAACTGTCACAATAAAAGGAACATACTGAGCTTTTTTGCCGATTTAATTTATATTTCCTATCAGACTTTAGGTGAAATCCGTCCTCTTTTATATGCATCTGGCAAAGGATTGGAGTACAATCTTTCGCGTTTACGATTATTAGATTAAATACTAACTATTTAATCGCATTGAATATCCTCAATTGGAGATAATTAGATGAAGCAAGCAGTTCGTGTTGCCGTTACTGGCGCTGCAGGTCAAATTGGTTACAGCCTATTATTCCGTATCGCAAGCGGCGAAATGCTAGGTAAAGATCAACCAGTGATTTTGCAATTGCTCGAAGTTCCTTTTGAGAAAGCTCAACAAGCGCTTAAAGGCGTAATGATGGAGCTTCAAGATTGTGCATTCCCATTACTAGAAGACATGATCGGTACTGATGATCCTAAAGTTGCATTCAAAGATGCTGACTACGCGCTTCTAGTTGGTTCACGTCCACGTGGTCCAGGTATGGAACGTGCTGACCTGCTTAAAGTGAACGGTGAAATCTTCATCGGTCAAGGTCAAGCATTGAACGAAGTGGCGAGCCGTGACGTTAAAGTTCTAGTTGTTGGTAACCCTGCAAACACGAATGCTTACATCGCAATGAAATCTGCTCCAGATCTTCCAGCGAAAAACTTCACTGCAATGTTACGTCTTGACCACAACCGTGCTGCATCTCAAATTGCTGCTAAAACTGGTAAAGCGGTTAAAGACATCAAAAATCTTACAGTTTGGGGTAACCACTCTCCAACCATGTATGCTGACTACCGTTTTGCAACAATTAACGGCGAAAGCGTTAAAGACATGATCAACGACCAAGAATGGAATGCAAATACATTCCTTCCGACTGTTGGTAAACGTGGTGCTGCGATCATCGAAGCACGTGGTTTGTCTTCTGCTGCTTCTGCTGCTAACGCTGCAATCGACCATATGCGCGATTGGGCTCTTGGCACAAATGGCGAATGGGTAACGATGGGTATTCCTTCTGACGGTTCTTACGGTATCCCTGAAGGCGTAATGTTCGGTTTCCCTGTAACGACTGAAAACGGTGAATACAAAATCGTTCAAGGTCTAGAAATCGACGAATTCAGTCAAGAGCGTATCAACTTCACGTTGAATGAACTTGAAGAAGAGCGCGCAGCAATTGCTGACATGCTTAAATAATTTGATCTTTTCAGATTAAGTTGAAAAAGCACTCCATTTGGGGTGCTTTTTTTGTATCACTCACTTTAATCAACAAAAAATAACAAGCTGTGAAGGAGAGACAACTGAGTTTTCGCTATGAGCCCTCTAAGGTAGAAACAAGATTATAGATAAAAAGATGGAGGTTCAGATGTTAGAGCAACGCGCCACCTTCGAACTTTTCTTTGAACAATTGGGTCTGGATTCGAGTCCGGAAGCGATTGACGAGTTTATTAGCACGCATCAAATTGGTATGGATGTGCCACTGCATAAAGCTCCTTTTTGGAGTAAATCACAGCATGACTTTCTGATCAGTCACTGGAAGAAAGATGATGACTGGGCCATTTTTGTCGATGTGTTAAATGAACAATTACATATTGAGGCAGAGGGTTCAGGTTCCTGTGACATACCCAGCCATAAATCAACCTAAGAATTCGAATCTCAACACGCTCATAATTTAACGCTACGATGGAGTCTATTTATGCTTACGGAACAACAGTTAACTTTAGAATTATTATTTGAACAATTGGGTTTGCCTTCTGATGAAGCCTCAATTACTCAGTTTACCGATACCCATCAATTACCATCTGAAGTCGCATTGCCAGATGCCGAATTCTGGAGTGAGGGGCAAAGTGCCTTCTTGCGTGAACATTGGCACCAAGATGATGAATGGATTGTCATTATTGACAAGTTAAATCAGCTTTTACATGTGGAAAGCGACAAACAAAGCGTTTAAATGCATTCATACAAAAAGAAACAACAAACCTAGTCAAAGGACTAGGTTTTTTTTGTCTTATCTTATAAGTTAGATCTATAAATAATTACAATTTATCTGATATAAGGAGGGCGCGATGCTCGCAAAGAACCAACCATCCTTAGAGCTCTTGTTTTCTCAGCTCGGTCTCGCCAATAGTCCTGCGGCTATTGAATTGTATGTACGCACCCATCAACTGCCAGCAGGGCTGTCCTTGCATGATGCGCCATTCTGGAATAAAGCCCAGCGTTCTTTATTGATTAGCCATTTGGTACAAGATGATGATTGGGCAATTTGGGTCGATGAACTGAATCAGCAACTGCACATGGACGCTTATAGACGTCAACCTGCCTGATCATTTTTTCTGTGTTCTTCTGGTATTTAGAGTAAGACGATATAACTTGCATTAAAAAACGCCTCATCTGAGGCGTTTTATTCTTTGGCTTAATGCATTTTGCTTTTTAATATTTTGTTAAACCATTCGTGCTGACGATAATCATTAAATGCATGATGCTGCTGTAATAATTCCAGCTCAAATTCGGCAGTGTTGGTGTACTTACCTAACCAGTGGCGAGTCAGGGCTGGCTCATTTTTACTGGCACTGGCATAGGCCAGGAAGAAATAAATATCACCATGCTCATAACTGGCCATTGGCTTTAAAATTTGCTGGGTAATCAGGGCAAAATGGTGCTCTTTAGTCAATTCAAAGAACATCATATAGGCCTTGGCTAGATGCAAAGATAGGTTGATATACATGCGCAGCGGCATTTCTTCAAATTCTACCCGGCCTTGTTCCAGCAACACTACGGCTTCTTGCAGGAAATGTCGCTGTTCCTGGCGCAGTTCACTTAAAGTCACCAGCTGTAAACGAAGATCAGCACGTTCAAGCGTTAATTCCGGCGTATTGCCTTTTAAATACAATTGGTCAGTTTCACCCAGACGTTGAATAATCTGTTTGGTTGTTAATCGCATCAACGCAATCCTCATTTCTCAATAATGGCTATATGAGGTTAAAAATTAAAATTTAAAGCGGCAGCGCGTCTTAGAGCAGTGAGGTATCACTTCTTAGCCAGGCGGTAATAGATAGACGTTGCTGTTTAGAGATTAAAACTTCATGTAATAAATCGCTCTGGAACAGCGCCATTCGGTTTGGTTTTGGCTGGATAATATGCCACTGGCCATGTTTGTCCTGCAGGCGTAGTTCACCGCCCCAGTCCGTCTGCCATTGTCCATGTAAATAATACACACTGGAAATCATCCGGCCATTTTTATCTTGAGGGTTGTCACGGTGCAGAGCATAAAACTCACCCGCGTGATAGCAAGCGAAATGTGCTTCGACATCTTTGATGCCTAAATAAAACGCGCGGTTTAAAATTTGGGAAAATTGTTGAAGTGTTTGGATGTGTCGGTGGGAAATTTGAAATTCAGGTTGTAACCAAAGAATATGATCACTACGGATGTTGTTAACGACACCATTTTGAATGGCTGCATTACGAAATTCGTTTAAGTGGCTTAAGCATTCTTGACTCACTGCATGTTGATATTCGCTAGAGTAAGCATCGTCAACAATACTAAAGCCATGTTGATCTAAATCATCTAAGATTTGATCAACATTCCAATCCCCTGGGATGATAACTGCTTCCATTTTTTCAATTCTCGATAGTGTGGTAAAAAAAGGTCCGCTATTTTAGTTCAATAATCGTTTCTGAACGAAATAGTTTTTCATGTTAAAATAGCAATTGATCTTAGGAATAATTGAAACATGAATTACCGTCACTCTTACCACGCAGGCAACTTTGCCGATGTCATGAAGCACGTTTTATTGCTTCAGTTGTTGACTCGACTGAATGCAAAAGACAAACCTTATCGCTATGTAGATACACATGGTGGTGCAGGTAAATATGATTTGTCGACTGCCGAAGCGCAAAAATCAGGTGAGTTTTTAAACGGTATTCATCGTCTTATTAAGCTGGATGATTCGATCAAGCGTAATGCACCTGAAGGCGTACAACAATACTTGAAAATTGTTGAAAACATGCGTGAAAACTTTGGTAAGGGTGCTTATCCGGGTTCGCCGTGGTTTGCGCTAGAAGGCATGCGTGAAATTGATAAAGCGACCATTTTTGAAATGCAGCGTGATGTATTCCAGCAACTTCGTCATAATATTTTTGACAAGCGTGCCGGTTTGCATGAGCGTGATGCATACGAAGGTCTGTTGGCAGTCATTCCGCCAAAAGAAAAACGTGGTCTGGTGATGATCGATCCGCCATATGAACTGGAACGTAAAGATTTCCCGCAGTTGGTCGAACTACTGGTTGCTGCGTATAAGAAATGGCCGACAGGTGTATTTGCCGTTTGGTATCCAATTAAAGACCGTGCCATGATTGAACGTTTTGAGAAGAAAATGTTTAAGACCGGTATCCGCCGTCAACTGGTGTGTGAAGTCTGTGTATGGCCGGATGATACCCCAGTAGGCCTGAACGGTTGTGGTTTGCTGGTGATTAACCCACCTTGGAAATTCTCTGAAGATGCTGATGAAGCACTACAGTGGTTATTCCCGCATCTTCGCATGAGTGAAAACGGTGGTCACGCTGCAGTTCGTTGGTTAGTGGGCGAATAATTTTTTCAAAGATCAGGTCATAGCTAGGATCGACAAGAATGACAAATATAAGCAAACCGGAACGTGACTCTTCAACTGAAGTGCCTTTCGATGGCATCACCTTTGAGGTAGAAGAAGAGGAGCATACCCAGGAAGGGCAAAAAGTTAAGCGTCGAGGCATCTATCTATGGCCGAATCTGATTACAACGGCAGCGTTGTTGTCAGGTTTCTACTCGATTATTGCCAGTATGAATGGTGATTTTCAGCAAGCTATTTATGCGATTTTTATTGCGGCATTACTGGATGGACTGGATGGACGTGTGGCACGTGCTATTGGTGCACAAAGTCCGTTCGGTGAACAATTTGACTCGCTTTCTGACATGCTGGCTTTTGGCGTAGCTCCCGCTATTTTGATGTATAGCTGGGGCTTGAGTGATTTGGGCCGTATTGGTCTGGCGGCTTGTTTTGTTTATACCGCATGTGCTGCGTTCCGTCTGGCACGCTTCAATGTACAGATTGGTGTGGTCGACAAACGTTATTTTATTGGTGTCGCAAGTCCTCTGGCTGCCATCATGATTGTGTCACTGGTCTGGGTCGGTCTGGATTTTCCAGAAATCTTTGATATTCGTGAACCTTCTCTTCAGGTCATTAATGCAGTGGTCATCATTGCGGTAGGCTTGTTGATGATTTCCAATATCAAATACTATTCATTTAAAACTGTAGAACGTAAACGGGTTCCATTTTTTGTCCTACCAATTGCCGTATTCGTCTTTGCAGCGATGACTTATAATATTCCTGTGGGCATTCTGGTCATTTCTATTCTCTATGCCTTGTCTGGTTTTGTAACCACCTTTATGGCAAAAAGATCGAGTACATTATAAAAATATAAGGAGTCTGAGATGCGGTTTCTTCAAGATTTTCTAGATCGTTCGAAACAGCTAAATCAGACTCCTGCTGTTTCGCGCTATCCCGCCTATCATGGTCCTACCTCAAAATATAAAATTATTCATCAAGGTTTGATGATCCCCGGGCTTCCGGCACCGCTCTATTATTTAAACTTTATGAGTATTATCGGGCAACCCAATGCACCCATGCTGTCAAACCCGAGCGCAATCGAAACCACAGCCTTAGATACCGCCACCGTGATTTGCAGTTCGAGTCCGCATATGGTGGGGCAATTACATCACTACTCGGTCAAGCAGGACTGTCATTTTAAATCGGGTCTGTTTCAGTTTCTGGATCGGGAGCAATTGAGCGGAAATTTCCCAAATTTTCGTTTGCAACGTTCTGACTCGGAGCTCAGTTTGGATTTAAATATTCAAACTATTCAACTGATTTCTCATTTTACCAAAATGCGGTTTTCCTTGGCAGATCACTGGTCTTTGCTATGTCATTGTCAGGGAACGGTGAACTATAAAGCGCAGCAATATACGATTGATGGTCTGGGAAGCTTTGAATACGCGCGGAGTTTTAACTTTCCCTATCTGCCTTTGGCCTTCCTGACTTATCAAATTATTAATCTCAGTGAAAATCGGCAACTGTTGTTGGCGCAGATTCGGGATGGTTTTAATCGTATTGTTCAGTCGCGGATCTATCTGCGTGATTTAAAAAACATGCGGACCCAAATGTTCGATCGCAAAGTTTATTTTAAAGTTCATCGTGTTTATCCGCGTGTCACGACACCCAATCGGCAAATTATGTATTTGCCGCGAGAATTTGAATGGTGTTATGAAAATGCAGACGGTACTTGTATCTGGGTACAAGGTCAAAGTCGTGGAGATTTTAAATTTGGCCTGGCAGCGGGCTATGTAGGAAGTTTTAGTTATCAAGTAAAAATAAATGAAGAAACCGAAAGTGGGGAGGGGGGCTATTGTGAATACATAGATTGTCGGCCTTTACGCTTTCAGGAACAGAATAAAACAGAAAAAAGATTAAGTCATTTATCCAATTCAGTCCCTTTACTGCTCAAGAAATGAAGAAAATCGCGATTTTTGTAGAATAAATAAACAGTCGTGATATTTTTGCTGAATTATTTAAAAATAGGGGTTGTATTGGGTCGGGAATGCTGTAGAATGCACATCCATCGGCGGTGATGAAGATTAAAACTTCTGATAAAACAGTGACTTAGTTAAGTTTGATTAAGTTCGGTTTTAGAAAGAAATTTTAAAAATAGTTTTTATTACTGGTTGACTTTCTAGAGATAGAGAGTAATATAGCCGACCTAGCTTGCTGGTGACGAATCAGCAAGAAGATCATTAAGAGATTATGAAGAACAACTTGTGTGGATTTTTACTGGTTGATTGATCGAAATTATTTTCATTGATTGATGGTAGAAATTACTCGAAGTTTATTTGAGAAATATTTGTCAGAAAATTGATGAGCCAAGATTGGTACCCTTTAAGGTACTACTGATTTTAAACTGAAGAGTTTGATCATGGCTCAGATTGAACGCTGGCGGCAGGCTTAACACATGCAAGTCGAGCGGGGAAGAGTAGCTTGCTACTTGACCTAGCGGCGGACGGGTGAGTAATGCTTAGGAATCTGCCTATTAGTGGGGGACAACATCTCGAAAGGGATGCTAATACCGCATACGTCCT
>NZ_JAMXXK010000013.1 GCF_024129735.1 Acinetobacter lwoffii
TCCAAGGATTATCTCTTGAATTAAATAATTTTGCTGATTAATTTAAGATCAAATAAATTGTACGTTTTTTGATTTATGACGGAAGTCTATTGATTAAATAAATGGTTGCCATTTGAATTTTACATAAAGCCACTGTTAATTGTCTATGAATTGGACAAAATGCCAATAGGCTTCAATGAAATTGCGCGAAAAATGTCTAATCAATCTAAACCCTTATCGCTAATTTTTAATCATAAAGCTGGTTTTCGCATACAGGGGCCAGAAGGCATTTATGAGCAGCTGATCGATATATTTTCAGCCCAGGGTTATCAAACTAAAGCTTATGAAATCAATGATTCACAGCAATTTGATAAAATTATGGCTGAGGTGCTTGAACAGCATTTGGCATCTAGCGAGTCAGGAATTATCGTTGCGGCAGGCGGAGATGGAACTTTAAATACAGTCGCCAAACATGTGTTGAATACGCAAATTCCTGTCGGTATTTTGCCTTTAGGGACTTTTAACTATGTAGCCAGATTATTGGGGATTCCGCTAGATTTACTTGAAGCGGCAAAAGTGATTGCGACAGGACAGCCACAACGTATGAATGTTGCTCGGATCAATCAGGAAATTTATCTGAATAATGCCAGTTTGGGTCTATATCCTTTATTTATTAAAAAACGTGAAGACTATAATCGTATTTTTGGTCGCTTACCGCTACATGCCTATACTTCTGCACTGGATGTTTTAATTCGCGACCGTAAAGAATTAAAACTAAAAATCTGGGTGGATCAAAAGAAATATCCGGTAAAAACACCACTGATCTTTTTTGGCAATAATCCCTTGCAACTGGCGGATATGAAAATGCGCATTGCAGAAGCGGCTGAAAAAGGCAAAGTGGCGGGAGTGATGGTTTCTAAAAGTGATAAGCTTACTTTATTTAAGCTAGTGTATCAGCTGATTCGAGGCAAGATTGACCAAGCATCAGATGTCTATAGTTTTGCAGCCGATCAAGTCAGAATCGAATCCAGAGCCAAGAAATTGATGGTGGCGATTGACGGGGAAATTGTGGAAATGGCCCCGCCACTCAATATTTCTGTATTAAAAGATAGCCTAAGCGTAATGGTGCCACATGATCCTGCATCTGTCTGATCTGCATTTTGGAACAGAGAAGCCGGAGTGTTTAGACGCGATTCGACATTTCTGTCAGACCCATCCACTTGAAGCTGTCGTCATCAGTGGTGATCTGACTCAGCGCGCACGATTGGGCCAGTTTTTTGCCTGTAAAAAATTTTTAGATCAGCTCAATACGCCTTATATGGTGATCCCGGGGAATCATGATATTCCGCTCTATCATTTGTGGAATCGGCTTTTCAATCCATTTACCCGTTACCAGATTTTTTATGGTGAATTGGAGCCAATATTTGAAACTGAAAATTTTTATCTGATTGGGGTGAATTCGATCCGACGTCGATATCATACCAAAGGGCATTTATCCCTTGAGCAGATTCAGCGTATTGACCTGACGCTGGCGCAGGCGCCTGCGTCCAAATTAAAAATCATTGTCAGCCATCAGCCTTTTTATGTACCCTTTCAAAATAAGCGCGGTTTCAAGGACAGTCCACTGATGGCCAAAATTGCTTTAGAGGCCTGGGCAGAGCATGGTCTGTTTGCGCTGTTACATGGGCATCTGCATCAACCCGCGATTTATGATTTGAATCAGATGTTCGGACTAGGGGTGGATCATCCTGTATATGATGTGCATGCGGGGACTTCTGCGTCAAATCGTCTACATAAAGATGAACCTAACAGTTTTAATCTGATTGATGCCACAGGAAAAATTTCTCAATATTTGTTCGACGAAGCGGCGCAAGCCTTTTTGTTGAAAGCCGATCTGCTGAATAAATAGACGAAAACCTATGATTCGTTAAAAAAAACCAATTTTTTTTCATTTTTGCCCTTGAAGCGTTTTATTCCATCTCCATAAAAGTGACATCAAAAATTTTTGATGATGACCCATGGAATAATTAAGTCGTCATCAGTGACCTAAAAAAGACTTAGTCTGATGGAGTTATTTATGAGCAACATTCGTCCATTACATGACCGCGTTGTTATTCGTCGTGTTGAAGAAGAAACTAAAACAGCTGGAGGCATTTTACTTCCAGGTTCGGCTGCTGAGAAACCTGCTCAAGGTGAAATCATTGCAGTTGGTAATGGTCAAATCACTGATAATGGCGTACGCGCGTTAGACGTAAAAGTTGGCGACAAAGTATTGTTCGGTACTTATGCAGGCACTACTGTAAAAGTAAACGGCGAAGAGCTTTTAATCATGAAAGAATCTGACATTTTAGCGGTATTAGAAGCTTAATCTGCGCTAAAAAAGTTTTATTCATTCCAAATCAGATTTTGTAAAGATACAACAATATTCGGAGTCAAATATGTCAGCTAAAGACGTAAAATTTGGTGATTCAGCTCGTTCAAAAATGATTGCTGGTGTAAACACCCTTGCAGATGCAGTAAAGGTTACTTTGGGTCCTAAGGGCCGTAACGTTGTTATCGACCGTTCTTTTGGTGCACCGCACATCACTAAAGATGGTGTCACTGTTGCCAAAGAAATTACGCTGAAAGACAAGTTCGAGAACATGGGTGCTCAACTGGTTCGTGAAGTTTCTTCAAAAACCAATGACATCGCAGGTGATGGTACAACGACTGCAACTGTATTGGCACAAGCAATTTTGAATGAAGGCATCAAGTCAGTAACAGCGGGTATGAACCCAATGGACTTGAAACGCGGTATCGATATTGCGGTACGTTCTGTAGTTGAAAACATCAAGGCCACTGCAAAACCAGCATCAGACTCTAAAGCGATTGAACAAGTAGGTTCGATCTCTGCTAACTCTGATACGACTGTAGGTCAGCTGATTGCGCAAGCAATGGAAAAAGTGGGCAAAGAAGGTGTGATCACGGTTGAAGAAGGTTCAGGCTTCGAAGATTCGCTTGACGTAGTTGAAGGCATGCAGTTCGACCGCGGTTATATTTCTCCGTACTTCGCGAACAAGCAAGATACTTTAACAGCTGAACTTGAAAATCCATTCATTCTTCTTGTTGATAAGAAAATCAGCAATATTCGTGAATTGATTACAGTACTTGAAGCTGTTGCTAAAACTGGCAAACCGCTTTTAATCATTTCTGAAGATGTTGAAGGCGAAGCGCTTGCGACGCTTGTTGTCAACAACATGCGCGGTATTATCAAAGTATGTGCGGTGAAAGCACCTGGTTTTGGTGATCGTCGTAAAGCTATGCTTCAAGACATCGCGATCTTGACTGGCGGTACTGTGATTTCTGAAGAAATCGGCATGCAGCTGGATCAAACGACGCTTGATCACTTGGGTACAGCACATAAAGTAACTGTATCTAAAGAAAATACTGTAATTGTAGATGGTGCTGGTAATGCTGGCCAAATCGCTGACCGTGTACAGCAAATCCGTGCACAGATCGAAGAATCTACTTCAGAATATGACAAAGAAAAACTTCAAGAGCGTGTAGCGAAACTTGCTGGCGGTGTTGCCGTCATCAAAATCGGTGCTGCAACTGAAGTTGCAATGAAAGAGAAAAAAGACCGTGTAGATGACGCGCTTCATGCGACTCGCGCTGCAGTTGAAGAAGGTGTCGTTGCGGGTGGTGGTGTTGCACTAGTACGTGCTGCATCTGCACTTGAAGGCGTAACAGGCGCGAATGATGACCAAAACGTAGGTATCAACATTCTTCGTCGTGCGATTGAAGCACCGCTTCGTCAAATCGTATCTAACGCAGGTGATGAGCCTTCTGTAGTGATCAACGCTGTGAAGAATGGCGAAGGTAACTTCGGTTATAACGCTGCAACTGGCGAATATGGCGATATGCTGGAAATGGGTATTCTTGACCCTGCTAAAGTAACGCGTTCTGCACTTGAGCACGCCGCTTCTGTTGCTGGCTTGATGCTGACCACTGAATGCATGATCACTGAAATCCCAGAAGACAAACCTGCAATGCCTGATATGGGTGGCATGGGTGGTATGGGCGGCATGATGTAATTCATCATCCGAGCATTTCATAAAAAAATCCCCGCCATAGCGGGGATTTTTTTATGCGTTTACAGAATTATGATGCGGACTTTTTAACTAATTTATAATTTAAATTACTGTCAATTTTTTTACCTGATTTCATCTCGCGTGCTTCAATAAAATTTTCACCGACAAAGAATTTACGGTTTTCAGCTTTGTTATCTAATGTGATGATTGAAGGATCTTGAGGGTCAAAACTGAAACTGCCTTTAGTTTCGGTCTCATTATTTCCAGCTTTACCTAAATATTCCTCATTTAGCTCATAGGTTTTATCCGGATTGAGATCTAGCTCGACCTTAATCCCTTCACAGTCAGCACAAGGAAAAACACCTTCATATTCACCTGCCCAATCTAGTGAGGTTTCTGCGCTATCAGCACGGTTCATACTGGTATCCGCGTTATTTTGCTCCATCATGGCTGGGCTGGATTGAGCATTATTATTCATCGGCTCATTATCATTGGGCTTTGAACAGGCGGTTAAGGCTCCTGCAATAACGACTGCTAGCGCAGCAGTAAGCGTTAATTTTTTCATTGTTTTGACCCTATTAAATTATTTGTTATGAATTACATTAAAAGTAGTCAGTACAGATAAATAGGGCAATCTTGTTAAAGTTTGATTCATTAGGTGAATCAGACCGGAGTTATTGATAAGTGAGCAGGATTTAAGAATTTTTAGTCAAGTTTAAAGTCACTTTATGCTGTTTCGTTAACTAATTCTGAACGCTATGATTAGAAAATAATGATAATGCGGAGGGGATAATGAAATTAGAACAAGAAAATAATCTGATTGCAAAAATTTATGATGCTGCTGTATTGCCATCTTTGTGGCTGGACGTGATCAAAGATATCGTGAGCTATACTAAAAGTAAGAGTGCAATTTTTACCGGTCTGGATCAGCTTAATCCAGGCTATGATTTTGTCTATACGCACAATATCCCGAATGAAAGTCTGGCTGCTTATCAGGACGAACGTATCAGAGTGATTGATATGAAACTGCATATGCCCTTATGGAATGCGATCGAGATGGGCGATGCTTTAAGTCATAACTGTCAGCACTATGCAGAACAGCCGGGTACGGATCACTATGTGTTCTATGAGAAGTGTTTAAAGCCTGGCGGTGTATCTTATCTGGCGGGAGTATTGCTGGATCGGGGGAATTATCGTTGGGCGGTACTGGGTATTCATCGTGCACCTGAAGTACAGCCTTTTGAACAGCCTGAGCTGGATTTTCTAAGACGTATCAGTATTCATTTACGCCGGGCTTTGCAAATTCACCGGCAAATCAACTTGATTCAGCAAGATAATTTAAGCCTGTATACCGTATTGGATAGTTTAAAAACGGGGATTGTACTGCTCGATCAAAACCTGTGTTTAAGTTATTCCAATCCTGTTGCGCAAAAGATGCTTGATCAAAGTTCATGTCTGGATCTGGATATACATAACCGTCTAAAAACCAATTATGCTCAGCAGATACGTTTTGATCAGCTATTAGAAAGTGCTTTGCTGGAAGATACGACCATTCAGACTGAAGTGGGTGGAGTCCTGGCGTTGAGTGATGGGGCAGGCTCACAATTCATGCTGACGGTGGTGCCATTTAAAAAATTAAGAAATATGCAACATTTACAGTCTGCTCAGCATCAGATTGCCTTATTTATGACAGATAAAAACCAGCATTATTCCCTGTCAAGAGCTTACCTACAACAGTGTTACCAGCTTTCCAAACGAGAGTTTGATTTATGCGAGTTGTTAATTAATGGTTATAAAATAGAAGATATTGCAGAACAGTGTGGCATTACGTTGAGTTCGGTACGGACGTATTTTAAAAATATTTATGAAAAAACCCAATGTTGTTCGCAAATCGAACTGATGCATTTATTGATGGGCTGTACCATTCAATTTGAACATATTGATTAAACCGGCCTGAATTTCATATTCAAGCCGGTTTATATGGGTTATTTAACACGTTGTAAAGTTACAGGATCTTCACCTTGCGGATGTAAGATAAGATTGTTGTTAGATATATTGATGCTTGCAATTGTCTTGCTGCCATTTGAACTATCTTGTAATCCACCACACTCGTTGGTATCGAATAATACCTCGGTTGTGGTGAGAGTATTTGCTGACAATGTATATTTGCCATATTCAATCCCTGGCCAACCACAATCATCTCCGCCTTCAGTGTCTAGGAAGAAATAATAGTTATTATCAAAGAAAGCAAATAGGTGCGTTTCATTGAGTCGCCACGTGCCGACGAGACTATTAGACTGCTTAACCCGATTTAAACGGTATTCAGTACTAACGCCTGGTTCAGTAAGAATTAATTGAGTTCCAGTATAGTTTAAAGAATAAGGTTTATTCTCGGCAGGATGTGAAAGTCCCCATTCACCATTGGTGTCATGCAGGATTTCCGGTTCAATCACGGTTGTTGTTGCATTCCATTTTAAGCGGCCCATTTCAATGCCTGCTTGACCACTCTCATCTTTAGCTTCTGCTTCACCTAATGCATAGCGTCCATCTTCCAGAATGTGAATCAACACAGCAGTGTTATCGGTACGGTTAATCTCCCAAGTACCGGCAATATCTTTATAGAAGGTCGCTTGGAAGTTTTCTGAAGCTTTTTCTGGTGTTATCAACTGATCTGGTGTGATGGCTGTTTTGGTGACAACTTCATTTACGAAGTCGGTGGTACTTTGGTTAAAATTAAGCTTTACAGCAGTGAAGGCTGTTTTAGTGTCATCACTAATCTGAATGCCATCGCTATGATCACCTTTTCCATCTAAGGATTGTAAAAAAACCATAAGGTTGATACGCGCATTTTCAGTCTCAGCTAAATCCAAAGGGGTAACACGTTCTTTGGCTTCAATTTCATCACCGAGTTGAACATCACCAATATAAAATTTAACCGTTTCTCCTTCATTGAAGTTGAATTCACCATTGTCATTGGTAACTCCTGTTGCACCACTACTGGTGATATAGGTCACCCCTGAAATGATTCCGTCCGTCAGTACGCCGGTTTGAGTGCCAACATTGTTTGCTGGAGGTGTACTTGAGTTATCATCCGAACCGCCGCAGGCACTAAGTAACCCCGCTAAAGCAATACAAAGTAAAGTTTTTTTCATTAGAATCTTCCTGAAATTTATAATGTGGATTCAGTATAAAAAGACCCTCATATTTGCCATATCCCAAAATTAGGAGGTTAAGAGCTTTTTAATGTATGAATCCTTTAAATTGGAAAAAAATTCCTATTTATATGGGGAAGCAATCTGAACTATCCGTAAATTGATGTATGAGATAAGTTCAAGGTGGCAAAAATAATCAACTATTCATTTAAAAATTCTAATTATACAAATATAGATTAATTGTTTATTTTTTGCTCATAGAGCACTATCTATATTTGCCTAGGTTGCTAAAATTCGCGCAATTTTGAATAGAATTGGTGCGTGACGTGTTTGAGAAGTTAGCAGAACAAAGCCTGAACCTGATGGGTTGGGAAATTGATAACCATTGGCCCCTAGATTTAGACCAATGTGTCATGATTGCTGCTCCTCATACCAGTAATTGGGATGCACTGTATGCACGTCTGGCCTTAAAAGCATTAGGCGTGAATGTTCGCTTAACCATTAAAGACAGTTACATGAAATTGCCATTTGGACCTTTTGTGCGTGCTATGGGCGGTATCGGGATTGATCGCCGTCCTAAACAGCCGGGGGAGCCTCGTCCGAGTATGGTTCAGGTGATGACGGAATTATTCAAGACCCATCCTAAACTGGTGATGCTGGTCACGCCAGAAGCGACTCGTGCTAAACAGGAACAGTGGAAGACAGGTTTTTATCATGTCGCGATTAATGCAGGTGTGCCGATTGCATTGGCCTATATGGATTATGAGAAGAAGAAAACTGGTGTAGGTAAAATTGTTTATCCGACAGGGGATTATGAAAAAGACATGGCAGAAATCATGGCATTTTATGCAGAGATTCAGCCAAAATTCCCTGAATGCTTCAGCGTAGATCAGCGTTATTATCAGAGTTAAAATTGAATTGAAAAAAAGCAGGAAAATTCTCCTGCTTTTTTATTGCCTAATCATCATGAAGATTGACAGACTTAAGATGCATTTTCAGAAGCGGGTAAAATTCCACCCAGATTTTGGCAGGCATCTTTATAAAGATCATATTGTTGCTCCACCACTTCATGCAGTGGCAGGTCAAACAGCTCTTCACCCTGACGATATTGCTTAATATAAGACTCGACTTTGGATTTGCTGCTATACAACATCTGCTGATAGTAGTCAGTCATACTGCTATGTGGCATTTGTGCGGTATCTACCTTGGCACAATGGAAATTTTGCAGTAATTGTTCTGATTTTTTCAAATCGCTGGACATACAACCTGCCAGCAGCAAGGTACTGAGCAATGTCGTGATAAATTTCATGGAAAGTAGACTAAAGGCTTTATGGGAGCGCACTATTGTAGAAGTAAAACCCGGTCACAAAACCTTTTTAATCTACCAAATGGTTAAAAAATAGAACAACAGAGTTTGAAAATCTAGGTCCATTCTCTAAACAACTAACCTTTGACCAAGCCGCCATCTACAATCAGGTTTTGTCCTGTGACAGCACGTGAATAAGGTGACAAAAACATCAGGATTGCAGCAGCAAATTCTTCTGGTGTAATTACGCGGCGTAAAGGCGTCGATTGAGCAATCAGGTCAAAGACAATGTCAGGTGTGGCCTTACTGGCATCCGTAGTTTGTAACAGGCCACCAGAGAGCATATTTACATTAATGCCATATTGTCCCAAGTCTTGCGCCGTGGTGCGGGTAAAGGCCAATAATGCTGCTTTGGCGGCGGTATAGTCATGATAAGGAACTACCGGATTTTGCACGAGGTTTGTACCAATATTCACGATCCGGCCGAACCCTGCCTGTTTCATGTCATCCAGTGCGGCTTGGGTGGTATTTAAAGCTGCCTGTACTGCACCGCTGAATTGCCGTTGCAACATGTCCCAAGTCAGCGTTTCTACTTTAGGGCGTGCATCGCCATTAAATTCAAATTCAATCAGTGCATTATTGACTACAGCATGAATTGCTTCGCCGAAATGATTTTTTGCCGCGGCAAATAAAGCGCGTACCTGATCAGCTTGAGTGACATCTGCCTGATAAATAAATACCTGCGCAGGATATTGCTGGGCAAGCTGTTCGGCTTGCTGCTGACTGCTATGATAGTTCACGACCACGCGCGCACCCTCAGCCAGTAAAGCCTGAGTAATGGCTAAACCCAGGCCACGCGCACCGCCAGTAACAAGAACGATCTGATCACGAATCTGCATAATGATGATCTATATTGCGAAAGATTGGCCTTAACATAGCAGTTATTTCACCGGATTCAAGCTTTAGCAGGGAAGACAGACTCGGCTTGATCTTGTGTTTAAATGAATTGGGATGCTAATAGAAAACAGCCTGCGCTAAAGAGTAAACTTAAGATCACACGTTTAAACAGTAATTCTGAAATTTTATAAAATAGCTTTGCACCTAAAATAGCCGGAATACTCACAAAAACAATCAGCAAGGCCAGATAGGGTAAATGACTTTGATTGATCAGACCTTGCCATAGATACGTACCCATCGTGAAAAGCTGAATTGCAAAATTAAAGTGCCGCAAAATATAGCGCTGCTGGGCTTTGGATAATTGTTTTAACATCACCCAGGCTGAAGGAATGGCACCGCAAAAACCGCCCAGTCCTCCTAATATCCCACCAATAAAACCGATGCAGCTATCAATCAATTTTCCTGAATGCTGGATCGTTTTGAATTGCGGATTGAATAGCATCACCGGACACCACAGGACCAGAAAAAATCCCAAGATTATCTTAAAGGTATCTGCTTGAATGACCTGCAACAGATAAGTACCAAGAGGCACGCCAATTAGACCAGCAACCAGATAAGGCAGCACCAACTGTCTGGATAAAACCGGCTGCTTTTGTTCCTGACTGAGTGAAATCACATGACTCCAGATCGAGGCAAATACCAGCAAAGGCGCGGCCAGTTGCGGAGGTAGTACCCAAACCCAGAAAGACATGGCGATTAGGGCAAAGGCAAAACCGGTTAGTCCCTGGACGAAACCTGCGACCATTGCACCAAGAATAAATAACAGCCAAGTCATAGAGATCAGGTCATAAGCAAAGGCAGCAGTATTCTCAAGATTTAAACAAAAGCCAAGCTTCTATTTAGCTGTATTTATGCAAATGAAAGTTAGAATTTTTATAAAAGCATGAAAGCTAAATAGGAAAAAAGACGTTTATGGTCATGTATAAAACATGCATAAATCTCTACAAGAGTGCAACAATGGCTCCGTTCACTCTCCACGAACTCGCCTGATACTGACAGAGTGCAGTAAGAGGTGATGGACATGATGAAAAAAGTGATATTACTTTCTGTATTGGCCGTGTCATTAACCGGTTGTGTGGTTGATCCTTGGGATGATGATTATCGTGGCAACAGAGATCGTAATGGACATTATGATCGAGACCACAGAGATCATGACTGGAAAAATAAGGACCATAAAGATCATCGGGATTGGAAACGTGACCGAGATAACCGCGACTGGCGCCGTGATCGTTAATCACAGTCTTTAAATTTGACTGACTACAATGACAAAAAGGATTCCACTGAGGAATCCTTTTTTAATGTCTCTTCAAAACAATTTAAATCAAGAAATACTTTTTTGATAAAGCCCAGCACGAACTGTACCGGCTTTGGTATTTTTAATTAAACGCCATGAGGATGGCAATTTAAGCAATTGTAAATCACGATCTGCTTCTACATAAATATAGGCATTGTCCTTGATCAGAGGATCTGCCTTGAGCGCTAGTTCTTCCCATAAATCTAAGCTATATGGCGGATCTAGAAAAACCAGATCAAACTGTGTCTGAAGAGCGGGCAAGGCTTGCTGCGCCGTAGCCACTTTTAATTGTGCACGTGCTTTGGTGACTTTTAACAGTTCAAGATTTTGGGTCAGAAATTGTGCCTGAGTACGATCCGGCTCAATCATCACCACTGATGCAGCACCACGCGATAATGCCTCAAACGCTAATGCCCCAGAACCGGCACAAATATCCAACACCTGTGCATTTTGTACATCCCACATCAGCCAGTTAAACAGTGTTTCCCGAACACGGTCAGGCGTCGGGCGCAAACCCTCAATGCTGGCAAAAGGCAGTTGGCGGCGTTTCCAGTCACCACCAATAATTCGAAGCTGGTTTTTCATCTTTAATCTCGCTCTACCGGTGTCGGAGCAGGTGTTGCTGCGGGAGATGCAGCCGTATTTGCAGAAGTCGGAGCAGCATTGTCGGGCTGGTCACTGGCTGGAACGGCACTAGATGCTGCATCCTGACTCAACATGCCTGCACCACTTGGCAATTCAGCTGGCTTGATTCCGGCCGTCATCAGACCACCACTTAATTGGTGGCCTTGTGGGCGTACCGGATTTTTATCTTTATGCAGTAACCAGTAATCAAAAATTGGACGGGCCAGAGCCGTTGCGGCACTACCACCGCGACCATTTTCCAGAATAACTGCAATCGCGATTTCAGGATTTTCAGCAGGTACAAAACCGACAAACAGGCCATGATCCAGCTGACGGTCAGTCAATAAGGATTCATTATAGCGCTTGCCCTGAGCAATACTTTTTACCTGTGCCGTACCGGTTTTTCCGGCAATAGAATATTGTAAGCCGCTTTTAATGCCTCGGCCTGTACCGGATTGAATTACGTCCACCATTGCATCACGCATCTTGATCCAGTCTTCTTCCTGACCATTAAAATCGATCTTGCCATGGGTGCCATTATGCATCTTGAACGGTTTGGCACCGCGACTTTCACGCAAAACATGGGGAATGACTTTATTGCCATGATTGGCAGTAATGGCTGTGGCCATAGCCAGCTGTAATGGCGTTGAAGTAAAAGCACCCTGACCAATACTGACAGAAATGGTTTCACCACGTGACCATTTGGCCTTGCGGGTACGCATTTTCCATTCCGGGTTTGGATACAGTCCTGAGCTTTCACTTGGTAAATCCACCCCGGTTTTTTCGCCAAAGCCAAACTGACGCATCCAGGTATTCATTTTTTCAATGCCCATCCGGTAGGACATGACATAGAAATAGGTATCACAGGAGACGACCTGCGCCTTATGCATATTCACTGCACCATGCCCGGATTTTTTATGGTCACGGAAACGGTGACTGTCTCCCGGCAGACTGAAATAGCCTGGATCAGAAATAGTGGTATCCCAGTCTACCAGCCCATGATGCAGACCACCGAGCGCAAACATTGGTTTGATAGTAGAGCCAGGTGGATAAACTCCTTGTACCGCACGGTTATATAAAGGTTGATCAAGGTTATCACGCAGGAATGAATAATCTTTGGTGCTGATCCCGGTCACAAACAGGTTCGGGTTAAAACTTGGACTAGATACCAGCGCCAGAATTTCCCCGGTTTTGGGATTCATCGCCACAATCGCGCCACGACGCCCGGCCAGTTGCTCCGAAGCGACTACCTGCAAGCCGTAATCCAGTGACAGGAACAGATCATTACCACGTACCGGATCTTTACGGCCCAAATGACGCAGCACATTACCAAAGGCATCTGCTTCTACCGATTCATTTCCCGGCACACCATGTAAAAGTTCTTCATAGGATTTTTCCACACCGATTTTTCCGATCAGGTTGGTTCCAGCATAGAGATCCTTATCAATTGATTTCAGTTCTTTGTCATTAATCCGACCGACATAACCAATCACATGTGCGAACAGGTCACCATGCGGATAGTAGCGGGTCATCTGGGTTTCAATATTCACGCCCGGAAATTGATATTTCACTTCACTGAAACGGGCAATATCATTTTCATTCAGGTTGAGCTTGATTGAAACCCGTTCGGTTTTACGTGCTGTTTTAATCCGGGTTTGAAAGCGTTCAAGATCTTCTTCGGTCAATTCCAGAATCGGTTTCAGGCGTTCGAGCGTTTGATCGATATCCTGTACGTCAGCACGACTTAAAGTGGCAGTAAATACTGGGTAATTGTCGGCCAGCAGAACGCCGTTACGGTCATAAATATAACCGCGCGCTGGAGGCAAGGGCTGTAGACGAATCCGGTTCTCATCAGAAGCTGTAGTAAAGCTTTCAAAGTTGAACAGTTGCAAATAGGCATAGCGGCTGACCAGCAGCAGCATAAAGAAAATGACAATCCCCATGGAAATCAAGGCTCGACTGCGATAGATGCGCTTTTCTTGTTGTGCATTTTTTAAAGGAAAGTGCTGCTTCATACGCGATCGACTTAAGACCTGAGAGTGGTAGAAAAGAATCAAAGTGGAGTATTCTAACGCAACTGCACTTGATTTGATAATGAAAAACTGTCCTTGCAATCAGTTCCTTTAAGCTTTGACTTTGCAGACATTAAAATTGTAAAGTGCTGTATATAAGAGTTGTGATAATTCTGCTAGAGTAAAATCTAATAAAAATAGGACTATACCAAAAACTATAATTAAGGAAGATGGTGAAGGAATGAACAAGGTTTACCCTTTGTTAGCGTTTGCATTGTGGGCGAACGGGGCTTATGCACATGATCAGATTAATAATACTGCAACCAAAATAGAGCCTACTCAGGCAAAAGCCTTTAATGTGGGTGTTGGTTTTACCCAGAAATTACTGCATTTAAATACCGAATGGGTGAACCCTTATGGGATTGCTTATGTGAAAGGTGGTGTTTTTCTGGATGATGATCGTACGATTGGCGGCCAGGCAGGCTTTCGTTATCCTGCACATCTCACCGGCAAAGATAAAAATGGTTATTATGTCGGGGTTTATGCCGGGCATATCGACAGCAAACAGGTTGATGGCGAATATGAAGGCCGTTTAGGTGCTGGCGTTGATTTGGCCTATGTTTTGCTTAGTTCAGAACGGATCAGCAGTTTTAGTATCGGGATCGGTGCCGGAGAGAAACTCGAAGACCGAAATGGTCGTGCTGTGGCTGAAACAGAACCCCGGCTACAATTTTCCTATACTTTAAGTATCGGTTTATAGACAAAATATTCGACCTTATTAATATGTGTATTCTGTGAACAAAAAATTAAATATGGAAGTTATGCATGCTTGAGTACGTCAACGAGTTGTGGCAAACCTTTGTAAACCGCCCGGATTTTTGGGCCGTGCTCAGCATTATTCCAGTGACTGCATTTGTAACCTGGGCTCACGTCTGGATGGCGCTGAAAATGGTCTTTTATCCGATCAATTTTTGGGGTTTCCATCTCGGGCCATTACCTGTGGGCTGGCAAGGGATTGTGCCACGCAAAGCTGGACGTATTTCAGGCATTATTACCGATAACACACTGTCAAAATTAGGCTCTATCCGCGAATTTTTACAGGCGATGGATCCGGATGATATGGCACGCATCATTGGCGAGCAGGTCGGTTTCGAACTGGAACATCTGATTGATGAAGTCATGATGGATCGCAATGCGGTGCTCTGGGAAAACCTGCCTTTTGCCATCAAACGCAGAATTTATGCACAAGCACAAAAACAAATGCCGGCAATTTTGCGTGAATTAGTGACTGAGCTGACCATGAACGTCGAGTCACTTGTAGATATGCGTGAAATGGTAGTGAGCCAGATGGAAGGCGACCGTCGCTTGATGGTGCGTATGTTCCTGAAGGTGGGTCAAAAAGAGATCAATTTTATCTGGCATATCAGTGCCCTCATCGGGATGTTCTTTGGGATTTTCCAGATGATTGTCTGGTTTGTAGTGCCGTGGCACTGGACTGTACCGTTCTGGGCTGCGATCTGGGGCTTTTTGACCAACTGGATCGCGATCTGGATGGTATTCAACCCACTCTATCCACACCCAGTAAAGTACCCGCAATTCTTTGCCCGTACCACAAATCGCAAGTTTCCGTGGATTAAGCCGGTGATTCCTCGTATCGGCACCTATAACATACAAGGCGCATTTATGAAACGTCAGGATGAAGTCTCTGACGTCTTCGCAAGTGTAGTCACAGAAGACCTGATTACGTTAAAATCGATCATGACCGAGATGATGTATGGCGGCAGAAAAGATAAAACCCGCCGCATTATCAAACGTCATATTAATGAAATTATGGAAACACCCCTGGTTCGGACCTCTTTACAGCTGTCTTTAGGACCAAAAGAGTATGCAAAACTCAAGACGGACTTGATCGATCGCTCGATTGAAATTACGATGGTGCCTGTATGCGACCCAGCATTTAATGCGAGCCGTGCACAGAAAATCTATCAAATGTTTAGAGACCGCATACGCGAGTTGACTCCGAAGGAGTTTCAGAATCTTTTACGTCCTGCATTTCAGGAAGATGAATGGATTCTGATTTTATTGGGTGGGGTAACCGGTTTTGTCGCGGGTTTAATCCATTTGTTTGTGGCTTTCTTATAATGAGATGCCGGGGGACACAATCGGGTGATTGTGGTCGTGGCGTCATACATATTGTTTAAATGAGGATGTTTATATATGCGCATTATCTTACTCGGACCACCTGGAGCAGGTAAAGGTACACAAGCTCAGTTGATCTGTAAGCGCTACAATATCCCACAAATTTCAACCGGTGATATGCTCCGTGCTGCAATTCGTGAAGGAACTGAATTAGGTCTACAAGCTAAAAGTGTCATGGACAATGGCGGTTTGGTTTCTGATGACTTGATCATTGGTCTGGTGAAAGAGCGCATTGCGCAACCTGACTGTGTAAACGGCTGCATTTTTGATGGTTTCCCGCGTACCATTCCTCAAGCAGAAGCCTTGGAAAAAGAAGGCATTGCAATTGATCACGTGATTGAAATTGATGTACCAGATGAAGAAATCGTACAACGTCTTTCTGGCCGTCGTCAGCATCCTGCATCTGGCCGTGTCTATCACATCGTTTACAACCCGCCAAAAGTGGAAGGTAAAGATGACGAAACGGGTGAAGATCTGGTTCAACGTCCTGATGACCAGGAAGCAACCATTCGTAAGCGTCTAGGTTCTTACCATACTGAAACCGAGCAACTGGTTGGTTTCTACCAAGGCCGTGCAGCGTCTGGTGAAAATGCACCAACTTATGACAAGCTAAATGGTTTACGTCCAATCGATGAAGTTCAAACTGATCTTTTCGCGATTCTGGATCAGGCAAAATAATCGGCTGACGATGATTTTGACAATCGGAGAGCCCTAAGTCATATTAGGGCTCTTTTTTATTGCGTATTTGAACAGGGTACTTGTTGCTATGAAATTTGGCGTATTGGTGTTGATGGTAGTCTTTCTGACAGTATTGGTAGGTCTGTTCTATTTCAGTTTTAAAATGCTCAACAAAGTACGTCAGGAAGAACGTGCTGAAAATGCAGCAAAGCGACCTGAGCGCCAGCTCCATCCAAAATTACAAGCCGAACTTGAACAGCGCAAGCAGCAGGAAAAGGCTGAACAAGATCAGGATAAATAATCCATAATAGTTCAGCTCAGCTAAGAATTTGGTTTGAACGAAAAGCACTCTTCTCATAGTCGATAAAAAGGTGACACATTGGTCACCTATTTTTATCCCAGCTTGATCACGCCGTTCTATTCAGCAAGCTCAATATTTTTCACTGCAATTTGGCGGGCTGCACCAAATTCAAACCGATCCGGCCAGTTACACACATCGGATACTACACATTCATGACATTTCGGTTTGCGCGCAATACACGTATAACGACCGTGTAAAATCAGCCAGTGATGTGAATCAATGATAAATTCCTTGGGAATGACTTTGACCAGACGGTGTTCAACTTCCAGCACATTTTTGCCAACCGCTAGTCCGGTACGGTTACCTACCCGGAAAATATGGGTATCAACCGCCATGGTCGGCTGACCAAAGGCCGTATTCAGTACCACATTCGCCGTTTTACGACCTACACCCGGCAGGGCTTCTAAGTCTGCACGATTGTCCGGTACGATGCTGTTGTGCTTCTGAATCAGCATCTCGCAGGCTTTAATCACGTTGACCGCTTTCGAGTTATATAAACCAATGGTCTTGATATATTCCTTCAAGCCGTCCACACCTAGCGCATAAATGGCTTCCGGTGTATTGGCGACTGGAAAGAGTTTGTCTGTGGCTTTGTTGACGCTGACATCGGTAGCTTGAGCAGAGAGCGTGACCGCGACCAGTAATTCAAAGGGATTGGAATAATTCAGCTCAGTTTTTGGGTTAGGCCGCTGTTCACGCAGGCGTTCAAAAAAGGTCTGAATCTGCTTTTTGGTCATGTTTTTAACGGGCTTGGCCTTTGCTGTGGTCATGTTCTATCCCTGTAAAGCCTGTAATTGCTGTGTCAGTTCTTCCAGTTGGGTGCGTTTTCGGGCATCTTCACGAACCGAAAGCTGTGTTTCCAGTTTTTTAATTTGGGTACGTAGTTTTGCCAGTTCAATCGTGGTCTTGGAATCGAAAGCTACAGGTGCATTCTCTGGCTTGCTCGCGACTTCAATCACAGGAAGTTGCTCATTTAAAGCAGAGAAACGGGCAAACAGGGCAGTATCAATTTCTGCACGGACCACAGGTCCCTTACGATCGGTACGCCGTTTTTCTTCACGCTGGATGTGCGCATAGTAACGCTGACGCAGATCATCCTGTTCCGCAAGACGCTGTGCTTCAGTCGGCAAGGGTTGTTGATCTTCAACCAGATCGATGCAGTCTACCGGACAGGGGGGAATACATAACTCACAGCCCGTACATAGATCGGTCAGAATGGTGTGCATCAGTTTACCGGAACCAATAATTGCATCGACCGGGCAGGCGCTAATGCATTTGGTACAGCCAATACATTCATCTTCACGAATTACGGCTTTGATGCGCTGAGGACGACCATCGGCTTGAACTGGCCAGACACTTTCTTCAGCTTGAAGTTCAGGACGATTTAATAATGCAGCCAAAGCATCGGCAACAGGCTGTCCGCCCGGCACACATTTATTGGCATTTTCCCCCTCAGTAATCGACTGGGCATAAGGTAAACATCCGTCACGGTGACCGCAGAGTCCACATTGGGTTTGAGGGAGTAAAGCGTCAATCGATTGGACCAGAGAAATGGGCGAATTCATGTATAACCAGCGTTACTCATGGCAAGCATGAGAGAGTAAGTGAAACAAAATATGTCGATTCATCAATTTTAACATATTTTTAAACTCCTAAGTCGTGCGCAATTAAGGGTCAACTTGTGCCTTATTATTAGGCATAAATCTGAATCTAAGCCTTGATTCGATTGGCATTTCCTGACATAGAAAAAATTTTCATAATCAATATAAATATTTGTTATCAAATTAATTTTAAAGTATTTTCAAAAAAAGTATTGTAGATTAGTTACAAAAGATATTTAATATTTTGCGCCAAAATTTAACATTGATTGTAAATTTGACCAATTTTGATCCATTTTCTGCTGAGGATTAAGCGTTGAAATACAACACACTTAATGAGTTCCTAGATTACGTAAAATCACGTGATGCACATCAACCAGAATTTCTTCAAGCTGTAGAAGAAGTGATGACCAGTTTGTGGCCGTTCATTGAAAAGAACCCACAATACGCAGCACATGGTTTACTAGAACGTCTAGTTGAGCCAGAACGTGCGATCCAGTTCCGAGTTTCTTGGGTAGATGACCAAGGTCAGACTCAAGTAAACCGTGCGTTCCGCGTACAGTACAACTCAGCGATCGGTCCATTTAAAGGTGGTATGCGTTTCCACCCTTCAGTGAATCTTTCAATCCTAAAATTCTTAGGCTTTGAGCAAACATTTAAAAATGCTTTAACCACACTTCCTATGGGTGGCGGTAAAGGCGGTTCTGATTTTGACCCTAAAGGCAAATCAGAAGGCGAAATCATGCGTTTCTGCCAGGCTTTAATGATCGAGCTGTATCGTCACCTTGGTGCGAACACAGATATCCCTGCAGGTGATA
This sequence comes from Acinetobacter lwoffii, assembly GCF_024129735.1. Lineage (GTDB taxonomy): Bacteria > Pseudomonadota > Gammaproteobacteria > Pseudomonadales > Moraxellaceae > Acinetobacter > Acinetobacter lwoffii_H. Next base: position 19,049 of record NZ_JAMXXK010000013.1, read on the forward strand.
TTGGTGTAGGCGGTCGTGAAGTGGGCTACATGGCCGGCATGATGAAAAAATTAAGTAACGATACGGCATGTGTATTCACTGGTAAAGGTTTAACTTTCGGTGGTTCATTGGCACGTCCGGAAGCAACGGGTTACGGTACTGTGTATTTCGCTGAGGAAATGCTTAAGTCTCGTGGCGAAAGCTTCAAAGATAAAGTCGTTGCGATTTCAGGTTCTGGTAACGTTGCGCAATATGCTGCTGAAAAAGCAATGTACCTCGGTGCGAAAGTGGTTTCACTTTCTGACTCTGCGGGTACAGTTCACGTTAAAGACGGTTTCACTGATGCACTTCTTGCTGAAGTCATGGAACTTAAAAATGTAAAACGTGGCCGTATCTCAGAATTCGCATCTAAACACGGTTTCGAATATCTTGAAGGACAACGTCCTTGGGGTATCAAGTGTGATATCGCATTGCCATGTGCGACTCAAAACGAACTGGATGCAGACGACGCTGCTCAGCTTCTTGCAAACGGTGTAATCTGTGTGGCTGAAGGCGCGAACATGCCTTCTACACTTGAAGCGGTTGAGAAGTTCGTTGAAGCGAAAATTCTTTATGCGCCAGGTAAAGCATCAAATGCAGGTGGTGTGGCAACTTCTGGTCTTGAAATGTCTCAAAACGCATTGCGTTTAGGCTGGACTTTCGAAGAAGTTGACGAGCGCTTACACGCAATCATGAAAGAAATTCACCGCAACTGCGTAAAATTCGGTACTAAGGAAGACGGTACTGTGAACTATGTTGACGGTGCGAACATTGCTGGCTTCGTAAAAGTTGCTGATGCAATGCTTGCTCAAGGCGTATTCTAAGTCTGACTTAGTCTAAGCTGAAAAAACCGGGGCTGTTGCCCCGGTTTTTTTATATCTGGTATTTTTAGTTTTAGAGAGCACCCTTAACTATTTTACGCTCAACCGCCATATCAAAAATATAGGCATATTTCGATTGATCGGCTGCCGGATGCTTAATTTCAAAACGTTTGACCCGAATAATCTGCCGTTCATTTGGTGAATGCTGAAAACCTTCGATCTGGTCATAGAATAAAGTCCAGTCTTTATCCACCTGAGTTTTCAGGCCATTCTGATCATATTTCACTTCTTTGACTTGCAAGCAGCTTTGTTGGGTTACGCCGGTACATTGTTTGGTATCGGGGGAAATTTCCAGAAAAATTGTTTCAGCCTGACCTTGGTATTTGGTTTCCGGAGTCATTTTCCCGATAAATTCATACGCTTGACCATTTGCGGCCATCAACGTCAAAGTCGGCTTGTTAGGATCTGTGGCATTGAGCGTAAAAGGAATGTCACGCTTCTGTAAAAGCTGGCTGACAAAACGTTCCTGCTCCATCAATGCTGCATCGCAGGCCATTTCAGTGCCTACAACTTCGCTGGTGGTGATGATACTGTTTTTTACTGACCAGGTCGTCCCAAGTCCATTACAGCCCGTCACCGCGCTCAGACGGCCTTGAGCATCAAAACTGAGTACGATTGGTCGTTCTAGTCCACGATTCAGTTCCCAGTAATAGGCTGGAAGAATCTGATCTGCATTTTTTTGTTGTATGGTGGCCATTGCAAGATCTCCAGCTCGTTGAATATCACTGGACTGACAGGCTGCAAAAGTTAAAGGCAATAATGCCAGCACAATAAATTTTAATTTCATGGACTTATAATGAAGTATATAAAGTTCAAACAATAATAATGGATAGATTGCAAAAAAATATGGATACATTTCGCAGCTTTGAGTTGCAAAATGTATCCATGATTAAGATTTTAGCGCTGAAGCAAGATTAATCGAAGCGATAAATATCCATGCCGAGTGAACCCATGCTGAAACTGCTATGTACCAGACTAAAGCGCTGACCTGTGCCCATCGCAAAGAAAATCGGAGCAAAATGTTCCAGCGTTGGATGATTGCGCGCCATATGCGGAATATTGGACCAGTCCAGTACCGCGTCATAATCGCTGTGTGTCAGTTTATGCACCACAAAATTACGGAAACCTGAAGCCCATTCGGGTACATCAGCAGCCGTTCCATCCCAAGACAGTTCACGTAAATTATGGGTAATGCTGCCCGAACCAATCAGCAGGATTTGCTGTTCACGTAAAGGTGCCAGGCTTTGACCAATCTGATAAATCTCATCCGCGCTCATCGACATGGGTAAGGAAATTTCTACCACGGGAATGCTGGCATCTGGATACATATGTAGCAGCGGCATCCATACACCATGATCACGCGGACGGGTACTGTTGGCATGTGCAGAAAAACCGGCATTGGCCAGCAAGCCTAAGACTTTTTCGGCCAGTTCAGGATTTCCCGGCGCAGGATAGCGCAATTGATAAAGTTCAGGCGGGAAACCACGAAAATCATGCCAAGTTTCTGGGCGAATTGCGCTACTGACTTCCAACGCATCACTTTCCCAATGCGCAGACATCACAATAATCGCTTCCGGGCGTGGCAGATTTTCGCTCAAACGATGCAAGGCAGGACCCACTTGCTCAGGATTTAGCGCCAGCATAGGAGAGCCATGAGAAATAAATAAGCCGGGCAACGTTTGTAAGTTCATAAGTCAAACCACATCTGGAAGATGCCTCAATAATGCATGAAAAATAGAAATAAGAGCAGAAGAGATTATTCAACAAAACGTTGCATATAAAGAACGCTTCAGCAAAATCATTAGCCTGCTCGGTGATAAGGATGGTTGTTATTGATGCTCATGGCACGATAAAGCTGCTCGATCAGCATGACACGTACCAGTGGATGCGGCAGAGTTAACTTGGAAAGTGACCAGTGCCATGCCGCAGCTTTACGTACGGCTTCCGAGTGACCATCCGGTCCGCCAATTGCAAGTGCTACATCATTGCCTTCCAGCATCCAGCCTTTCATGGTTTCAGCCAGTTTTTCGGTACTGAATTCACGTCCGCCCACTTCAAGCGCAATCAGGGTTTCATTCTGCTTGAGCGCATTTAAAATACTGTCGCCCTCAATATTACGGTATTTCAGAATATCCGCTTCAGAATCATTTTTCCCGCGCTTGGCCATCGGCAGTTCAATAATCTGGGTCTGTACAAAAGGTTGAATACGCTTGAAATAATCTTCAAAACCAGTCAGCACCCACGCTGGCATTTTTTGACCAATGGTCAGGATACGGATTTTCATACAGACAGATCAATAATTGGATACCTCATTATAACGATCAAACAACATGAAGTTGAGCAGGGAAACAAATTGAAATTGAAATGAGAGATTTAGTGTTGCTTTAATGTCCTTAGTTCAAGTATCCGCTTGATAAAGGAATGGAATAATAATAAATGCGGAACAGTGTCATGATAAAAGGATGTTGTACTGTGCTGCTGTTACTGATAGGCCTCATGGGGCCTAGTCTCTGTGCAGCCAATTCGAGCAAAAATGCTCAGGTCTCTCATCTGGAATTATTTTTTAGCCAGATCATGAGTGTCGATGAATACCGAAATTATAAAAATCTAAAAGAGCTGAATCGGGTATCTGCCTGGATCAAAGGGCAGATGCAGCGCTTTGGTATTCCATGCCAGTTTCAGGTTTATGTGGTCAATAACCTGAGTTACCGAAATGTCATCTGTAGCTTGGATACTCAAGCCAAAACCAAGATGGTGATGGGGGCACATTATGATGTCTTTAGTGCCCGAAACGGTGCTGATAATAATGCCTCAGGGGTAGCGGGTTTACTGGAAACTGCAAGATTACTGGCCCTGCAAAAATCCAAGCTCAAACATGATGTCGAATTTGCTTTCTATACGCTTGAAGAGCCGCCTTTTTTCAAGACAGAACATATGGGCAGTTATATGCATGCCAAGTCTTTAAAAAAGCAGAAGCAGAAAATTGAGGGCGTGGTGATTCTGGATTCGATTGGTTATTTTGATGAATATCAGGTGCAGAGCTATCCGGTGGGATTAAAATGGATTTATCCACGACATGGCAATTTCATTGCAGCCATTGGGCATTTAGCCTCAACTGGCCTGACTGGAGATTATTGTGATGCCATGCAGCGTTTTAACCGTCTGGAATGTCAACGCTTTGTCAGCCCAAGTTTTGCTCAGGATATGAATTTCTCGGGCTATCTGAATTATGCCAAATTCAACTATTCGACCATGCTGATTACCGATACTGCGAGTTATCGTAATCCTTATTACAATACCGAATTGGATACCCTCGACAAGCTTGATCTGAACAAGATGACTCATGTGATTGATGGATTGGTTACGATGGCACTACAGCCATAATTCAGTTGTTTTATTCAATAACTCAATAAAAAACCCTGCCGAAGCAGGGTTTTTTATACGAAACATCAAGTCTTAATGACGCGCTGCTTTCGCTTCTTCTTTGGTTTTCACAATTGGTGCTTTAACCAAGGCTTTTGGCAAAGAGGTCAGTGCCAGCGGTAAAATCTCATCAATCGATTTTACGGCTTTAATTTCTAGACCTTCTTTGACATTTTCTGGAATTTCCGCCAGGTCACGTACGTTTTCCTGTGGAATGAATACCAGCTTGATGCCACCACGATGGGCTGCCAAAAGTTTCTCTTTCAAGCCACCGATACGCAGCGCACGACCGCCCAGACTGGTTTCACCTGTCATCGCGATATCCGGACGAATCGGGATACCCGTGAAAGCAGATACCAATGCTGTAGTCAAAGCCAAACCTGCCGATGGACCATCTTTCGGTGTTGCGCCTTCAGGTAAATGCACATGCACGTCGGTTTCTTCAAAGCGCGAGGCTTCGATGCCGAGTTCATCCGCACGGGTACGCACTACAGTCATCGCAGCGGTAATCGATTCTTTCATGACATCGCCAAGAGAACCGGTGGTAATGAACTTGCCTTTACCTGGTACTGCTGCAACTTCAATGGTCAGTAATTCACCGCCAACAGAAGTCCAAGCCAGACCATTTACACGGCCGATTTGCGCTTCTTCTTCTGCCATACCATAGTCAAATTTATGTGGACCCAAGTAATCTGGAAGATTTCCTGCGGTCACTTCAACCTGAAGATTTTTGGCTTTCTTGCTAACCGCTTCTTTCACCACTTTACGTGCAATTTTTGACACTTCACGTTCAAGGTTACGAACACCGGCTTCACGGGTATAACGGCGCACGATGTCACGAATCGCTTCTTCATGCACGGTCAATTCTTTGGCACGTAGACCATTGTTCTTGATGGCTTTAGGAACAAGATAGCGGTCCGCAATATTGACTTTCTCTTCTTCGGTATAACCCGGAAGACGAATCACTTCCATACGATCCAGCAGCGCCTCAGGAATATTCATGCTGTTCGCGGTACAGATAAACATCACTTCAGACAGGTCCAGATCTAGATCCAGATAGTGATCGCTGAACTTGTTGTTCTGTGATGGATCAAGCACTTCAAGCATTGCAGAAGCCGGATCGCCACGGTAGTCTTGCGCCATCTTGTCGATTTCATCGAGCAGGAACAACGGGTTTTTTACACCCACTTTAGTCAATGACTGCACAATTTTACCTGGCATCGCACCGATATAGGTACGACGGTGACCGCGAATTTCAGCTTCGTCACGTACGCCGCCCAGCGCCATACGCACGAACTCACGACCAGTTGCCTTGGCAATCGATTCACCCAGTGAAGTTTTACCAACACCTGGAGGACCAACCAAGCATAGAATCGGGCCACGCAATTTTTTCACACGTGACTGAACTGCGAGATATTCCACAATACGATCTTTGACATCGTCCAGACCATAGTGGTCTGCATCCAGAATTTCCTGTGCTTTGTTCAGGTTAATGCTGACTTTGCTGGCTTTATTCCACGGTGTATCTAGAATCACTTCTAGATAGTTGCGTACCACAGCAGCTTCACTTGAAGCAGGCTGCATCGCTTTTAATTTACGGAATTCAGCTTCTGCTTTTTTACGTACATGCTCAGGCAAATCGGCTTCAGCAAGACGTTTTTCAATTTCAGCAACATCATCTTCCGCGCCGCCGTTCATATCAGAAAGCTCGCGCTGAATGACTTTCATTTTTTCATTCAGGAAGTATTCGCGCTGGTTCTTTTCCATCTGACGTTTAACAGAGTCATGCAGGGTTTGCTCAATCTGCTGTTCTTCAGACTGTTGCAATAGATAAGTCATCAGCTCAGTCAAATGCGCTTCGAATTCGTCATGTTCCAGAAATTTCTGTTTGACATCAATATTCAATGGAACACGGGTTGCGACGAAGAACAATAACTGTAATAGATCTTCAATTTTGTTAGCTGCGGTGATCAGTTCACGCGCATTACGTAGCTTCGCTTCTGCATATTGAGCGAAGAGCGCACGTAATTCCTGCAGGCGCACAGCTTGGGTGTCTGCATCGACGCTCACCGTCATTGGGCTGAGTTCATGCTCTGCTGTCAGATACTCAGTTTCGTCAATGATGGTTTTTAGCTTGGCACGGTGTAGGCCTTCGATCAGGACTTTAATACAGTTTTCATCATTTTCGTGATTCACAACTTGCACAATCTTCGCGACAGTACCGTATTGATATAAATTGTCGTGATCAATTTCTTCTGTAAGCGAATCTTTTTGCGCAACTACAAATACTAGATTGTCACTGTTACGAGCCACATCAACTGCATTGATCGATTTTTCACGACCGACAAACAGCGCAATTTGCATATGCGGATAAACCACCACATCACGCAACGCCAAAAGGGGTAGTACACTTGGAACCTGAGGCTCTAAGGTTTCTTGATTCATAATAATTTCAGACATGAGCACTCCTAATGAGTGACAACGGTGTTGCCATGCTTTTAATAGTGATGGGTAATTTTAAAAATACAAGGGCAGTTAAGATTAAATTGTATGAAAAATGACTAATTATGTGATTTTAAAGTAGTTAGCAAGGGTAAAATTGCAAAATTAACGTTTGAACTTTATAAAAACTGTCGGGGTGATTAAAGCATCAAGGGGCTGATCCCATGTTTCACGTTTTAACGGCTGTGCCAGCAGTTGAAAGTCATGCGCCAGCCCCAGACGGAATGGACGCCCAGGTGCAGAAGCCAAGGTACGATCATAAAAACCGCCGCCCATACCAATCCGTGTGCCCGAAGTATCACAGGCCAATAGTGGCATGAGCAATAAATCCAGTTTGGAAACATGTACACCACGGGTGCTCATGGGCTCTCGCATACCCAGCCGATGATGGGCAAAGCGCTTGTTATGGTATTGGTGCTGGCTGATCCGGATCCAGACCAGCTGCTGATTCATGTCGCAAATCGCTGGTAGATACACCTGTTTGCCCAGTTTAAAGCAGCGTTCAATAATCGCCTGGGTCTGAATCTCCCCAAAAGCATGCAAATACAGGCCAATACGTTGGGCATGAATAAATTCTGGACTGCGGATCAGACGGTTTAGAACTTTTTGTGCGGATTGCCTTTGCTCAAATTTAGAGAGATGACGACGCGTTTTACGAAGGTATCTTCTTAATTCCTGAATGGTCATAGGGCAAAAAGCATATGCAACAAATTTGTGCTCTAGTCTAAGTGGGAATTCTGGAAAAGTAAAAAATAATTATGAGCTTCAATTTTATATTATTCCATATCTGCTTATTTAAATTTCGGCTAATTTTGCCAGCAGTCTCAAAGTTAAAAAACTAAAAAAGTATTTATATCACTAATTTTTTTAATATCTCGAAACGGTCAATTCATTTTCTTTGATTCACGATTTTCCAAGCAATCCATCGTTCAGTGACAAACTCTGGAAACGCATCAATTTAAGCACTTTGAAACAGCTTTCGATCAATAAAAATACAATTCTAAAGTAGGTTTATTCTGTTTTTTGGTGAAAGATAGACAAGGGATCATATGACTATTCTCGACTGATATATGAAACACATTGTGCTTAGGCAGAGCGTGTAAGACCTAAATCAATGGAGATTGAACATGATGAATATTGCGAAGAACACCATCTGCCTTTGGTACGATGACGATGCCGAAGGTGCAGCACGATTTTATGCAGAAACCTTTCCAGACTCCTCAGTTGGCGCGATCAATCTTGCACCCGGAGATTATCCCTCCGGAAAAGAAGGCGATGTTATCACCGTTGAATTTACGGTGATGGGCGTTGCCTGCATTGGACTGAATGGTGGCCCTGACTTTCAACACAATGAAGCATTTTCATTTCAGGTGGCGACTGAAGACCAAGAAGAAACAGACCGTTAATGGAATGCCATTATTGGCAATGGTGGTCAGGAAAGTGAGTGTGGATGGTGTAAAGACAAGTGGGGCATTTCCTGGCAGATTACGCCAGTGGTCCTCATCAACGCCTGTAACAGTCTTGACCGCGCTGCGGCCAAGCGCGCATTTAATGCGATGATGACCATGAAAAAAATTGACATCTCCGTGATCGAAGCGGCATTTCATGGTTAAGCGCCAAAGATATTGTCTTTCATTCGAGTTGATATTGCTGTGTAGCGCAATTTCACTGCAATAGTTAAATCTTCTCCTTTCTTTTTATCAACTCAAATTATCCCTCAACTCTATAAGGATCCGTTACAAAAATTTCAGATCAATCCAACTTGATTTGAACCTAAATCCAATTTCTTCATGATGATTCAAGGAGAATGTGCCATGAATTTTCCTCAATTACTGTTTATGGCGGGATGGGTCGCCCTGTCTGCACCTGCCGCTTTAGCCGTTGAACCGCCCATGTCGGGCAAAGCTAGCTCAGGTGCAGCTTCCTCTGCCGCCGATAAGAAAGCCATCGCGAGTGCCATGACTGCTGCACCTAAGAAAGTAGCCGCTGCGGCCAAGATTGTCGCTGTCGGGACAGATGGCAAAATGCGTACCTTGCGCAAGGGCAATAATGGTTTTACCTGTATGCCGGATAATCCGACCACGCCAGGTCCAGATCCGATGTGCATGGATCAGGCCGCTCTAGAATGGGCAGAGGCCTGGATGGGACATAACCCCCCATAGTCGGGAAAGTAGGCTTTATGTATATGCTAGCAGGCGGTACGGATGCCAGTAATGTCGATCCCTATGCCAAGAAGCCTAGTGCGGGCAATCATTGGGTTAAAACGCGTCCCCATGTCATGATCGTCGGTGCTGAAGCTCGTTTCTATGATATGTATCCTAAGCATACGCAACCCGATACCGCTGTGCCCTATGTCATGTGGTCTGGGACGCCTTATCAGCACTTAATGATTCCTGTGAAGTAATGAATTACCGCAACGACGAATACACGCTGACTCAAATCCTTCAATTCGGGTATTTAATACACTCAATTTTTATTGCTGTCCTAAGCTTTCAAATAGAATAGTTCACTTAAAAGCTCATCAACAGATGGGCTTTTATATCAGCATTGTGAAAGTTGAATGGGGTAATTAACGAAATATAAGCCTTAGTCTAAAGCCAAATTCTTGGTACATGGTTTTTGCACTGAATTGAAAACAGGCTGAACCAAAAACAACCATTCAATGAAATTCTTCCCAATTTATACATCTTAAATTTTATTAAAATATTGAAAATAAAATAAAAATTAAACTGGCATAAGTTCTGCATAACTGTATTTAAACTTGGATACAAGATTGGATACAGAATGCTTCATCAGAAAATGATCGGCTGGACAGTCCGAAAATGGCGCGATGCCCATCAGGAAAAACAGCTTGCACTGAATCATCTTGCTCAACGCATTACCCATGTTGAGGTGGGTGAACTTGTCTGGATTTCGGTTGCGACTGCTGCACCTCTTCAAGCAAAAATCGATGCATTTAAAAAAGCTGTATTTGCGGACGGTATGTATCAAAGGCTACCACACAGAGCAGCGAACATAGTCGATAGCGGTTTTATATACAGCAGCTGAATCAGAAAAAAACGAAATAGATTCATTCAGCAGATTCAAAAAATAGATAAAATAACAGGGGATTCATATGTTTAAGACTGTACTGATTGCAAACCGCGGCGAAATTGCTGTTCGCGCCATTCGCACATTAAAAAAAATGGGTGTAACCAGTGTCGCCGTTTATTCAGAAACAGATCGTTATGCGCAGCATGTACTTGATGCAAATGTTGCCGTATCTCTGCAAGGGACTAAACCTGGCGATACCTATTTGAGTATCGAAAAACTGATTGCTGCAGCCAAGAATACCGGGGCTGAAGCAATTTTCCCAGGTTATGGTTTTCTGTCAGAAAGTGCTGACTTTGCCCGTGCCTGCGAAGCAAATAATATTGTTTTCATGGGGCCAACACCGGAGCAGATTCTGGAATTCGGCTTAAAACACAGGGCGCGTGAACTTGCCGCAGCTGTCAATGTACCCATGACTCCCGGTACAGGTCTGCTAAATAGTCTGGATGAAGCCTTAACTGAAGCTGAAAAAATTGGCTATCCGGTTATGCTTAAAAGCACAGCAGGCGGTGGCGGAATTGGCTTGACCCGTTGTGATAATGCAGAAGCACTTCAGGAGGCCTATGAAAGTGTAAAACGTCTGGGCGAACAGTTCTTTAAAGATGCCGGAGTATTTCTGGAATGCTTTATCGATAAAGCCCGTCATGTCGAAGTTCAGATTTTTGGAGATGGACAGGGACAGGTGGTGGCTTTGGGCGAACGCGACTGCTCATTGCAGCGCCGTAATCAGAAAGTCGTGGAAGAAACCCCAGCGGCTCATTTACCTGAAGCAACCCGTCAAAAACTGCATCAGGCGGCAGTTGAACTGGGCAAATCGGTGAAATATCGCAGTGCCGGTACGGTTGAGTTTATTTATGATGCAGTGCATGACGAGTTTTATTTCCTTGAAGTGAATACCCGTTTGCAGGTGGAGCATCCGGTGACTGAAATGGTGACCGGTTTAGACCTGATTGAATGCATGTTGAAAGTTGCAGCAGGTGATACTCTGGATTGGAAGCATCTAAGCAGTATTCAGCCTCAAGGTGCAGCGATTGAAGTACGCATCTATGCCGAAGATCCAGTTAAGAATTTCCAGCCGAGTCCAGGGATTTTGACCGATGTCTTTTTTCCGGAAAATGTCCGGGTTGATACCTGGGTGAGTACCGGAACTGAAATTTCCCAATACTTTGACCCGATGATTGCCAAGATTATTGTGCATGCTGAAGATCGTGATACTGCCATTCATACGCTTAAATCAGCTTTAGCTGAAACTCGCCTGAATGGTATTAGTACCAATCTGGATTATGTGCATACTGTTATTTCAGATCCACGTTTTGAACAGATGCAGATCTGGACACGCATGCTGGATGATTTCAAATATGTGCCGAATGTGATTGAGGTGATTCAGCCGGGTACACAAAGTTCGATTCAGGATTATCCGGGTCGTGTCGGGTATTGGGATATTGGTGTACCGCCTTCAGGCCCAATGGATGATTATGCCTTCCGGCTGGCCAATAAAATTGTTGGGAATGTCGAGGCCGCCGCCGGGTTTGAATTTACCCTGCAAGGTCCAATCCTCAAATTTCATGCAGAAAATATCATTGCTTTAACTGGCGCACCTTGTCCGGTAAGTCTGGATGATGAAGCAGTAAATTTCTGGCAGCCTATTCAGGTAAAAGCAGGCCAAACCCTAAAAATTGGACAGGTTGAATCTGGATGCCGGACCTACCTGGCTGTACGAAATGGTCTGAATGTGCCGGAATATCTGGGTAGCCGTTCTACCTTTGCTTTAGGTAATTTTGGTGGACATGCAGGCCGAGTGTTACGGGCTGGTGACATGATTAAGATGGTGAATCCTGAGCTGCCTGCCGATGATCTACCTTTAGCGATTGCAGAACCTGAAGCTTTGGCAACAGCTCTGATTCCAAGTTATGGCAAGGAATGGGAAATTGGTGTGCTCTATGGCCCGCATGGCGCTCCTGACTTCTTTAAAGCTGAATATATTGAGGAGTTTTTTGCATCAAGCTGGAAAGTGCATTTTAACTCGAACCGATTGGGTATCCGTTTAACCGGACCGACGCCAAGCTGGGCGCGTGAAAATGGCGGTGAAGCGGGTCTGCATCCATCCAATGTACATGACTGTGAATATGCCATTGGTGCGATTAACTTTACCGGTGATTTCCCCGTAATTCTTGCCAAAGATGGTCCGAGCCTGGGCGGTTTCGTTTGTCCGGTGACCATTGCCAAAGCTGAACTCTGGAAAATTGGTCAACTAAAAGCCGATGACACGATTAGCTTCTATCCAATCTCGGTAGAACAGGCCAATGCGCTGGAGCGGCAGCAAATTCAAACCCTCCAAAACTTTGCCAAGGCAGAGATGACCCATGAGGCTGAAATCGTGGCAGTTCAAGCAGAAAGTATTCTGGCATTGCGTGAAGCTACGCCAGATGCACCAAAAGCTGTATATCGTCAGGCAGGTGACAGTTATATCTTGCTGGAATATGGTGACAACGTACTGGATTTGGCCCTACGCCTGCGCGTACACCGCTTGATGCAACTGATCCGTGAGGCTGATCTTGACGGTATCCTGGAATTGTCACCTGGTGTGCGGTCCTTGCAGATTAAATATGATGGTCTGCGGTGTAGACAGCAGCAACTAATTCACTTCCTACTTGGTCTTGAAGAACAGATGGGCGATTTACGTGACATTAAAATCCCTTCAAGAATTATCCATTTACCCATGGCCTTTGAGGACTCAGCGACTCTGGGTGCTGTTGAGCGTTATCAGGAAAGTGTCTGTGCCAAAGCGCCATGGCTTCCGAATAATGTCGATTTTATTCAGCGGATTAATGGTTTAAGTCACCGCCAACAGGTCAAGGACATCATTTTTGATGCCAATTATCTGATTTTAGGGCTAGGTGATGTATATCTGACTGCACCTTGTGCAGTGCCCATTGATCCGCGCCACCGTTTACTGAGTTCCAAATATAATCCGGCCCGTACTTTTACCGCTGAAGGTACAGTCGGGATTGGTGGCATGTATATGTGTATTTATGGCATGGACTCACCGGGTGGCTATCAGTTGATTGGCCGTACCGTACCGATCTGGAATAAGTTTAAAAAGAACAAGCAGTTTGGCGATCAGCAATGGTTCTTACGCTTTTTTGACCAGATTAAATATTATGAGGTCACTGAGGCCGAACTGGATCAGTTCCGTGCTGATTTCGCCCATGGTCTGGCAGAAATCAAAATTGAGGAATGCGAGTTTGACTTTGCAGCATATCAGGATTTCCTTGCTGCAGAACAGGACAGCATTGCCACCTTTAAAGCGCAGCAGCAGGCTGCTTTTAGTGCCGAGGTAGAACGCTGGAAAGACGAGTTTGATGCACCTGTAGAAATAGAAGTGCTGCAGGATGACACCGATTACAGCCAGTATGTCCCTCTCAACGCCTCTATGACCGGCAATATCTGGAAGATTTTTGTAGAAGCGGGGCAGATTGTGAAAAAAGGTGACACGGTGGCCATCATTGAAGCCATGAAAATGGAACTGCCAGTCTATGCTGACGATGATGGCATCGTTAAGGCGATTATCTGCCGTTCTGGTCAGACCGTGCATAGCGGTGAGACACTGGTCTATATGGAGTAATGGATTGAGCCATGACTATTGTTCGCAATCCAAGTACTAAAGCGACAGGAAAAAGCTCAGACAATCTGTCTGAGCTGGTTTTCCAGAAAATTAAAAATGACATTTTTGACTTTAAGTTGATGCCGGGAGAACGATTTACCGAATCAGAGATTGCTGAAAGCTATGCCGTAAGCCGTACACCCATTCGGCAAGCCTTATATCGTCTGCAGCAGGAAGGCTATGTCGAGGTGCAGTTTAGAAGTGGCTGGCAGGTCCGGCCACTAAACTTTAAAGCTTATGAAGAACTGTATGATCTGCGGATTTTGCTTGAGTGTTATGTAGTTGAACAACTGTGTCTGATGCCCAAAGACCAGTTGAAAGCTGCTCTAGAAATTTTGATTCAAACCTGGTGTATCAAACCAGAACAGTATGTCTATGACCTCAGGCAGTTATCTGTAAAAGATGAAGCATTTCATTGTCATTTGGTATTTGCAGCCGGCAATGCAGAAATGACAAAAATTCACAGTGAGATCAGCGAGAAAATTCGCATCATACGCCGTCTAGATTTTTCCAAAGATTATCGGATTGAGGCCACCTATGCCGAACATCAACAGATTTTAAAGGCGCTGCTTGCCCAAGATGCAGCGTTCTGTCTCTCTATATTAGATGCTCATATCCGGCACAGCCGTAATGAGGTAAAAAAAATTACACTGGAAATGTTGTCCTCTAGTCCTGCGTAAGTGAGTCAGGATAAATTTATTTTTATAGCAAGATAAATATCAGACTTAACTCAAAATTGATAACCAATTCATAACCAGAAAAAACAAGAACCCGCTAGTGGCATCTCAAATTGTTTTTTAAAGTAAGTTGAGGATGATAATAACAAGAGATAAAAATGCTTCATCAGCCTATTCAACTTTTACTTACAGGTGCCAGCTGTGCACTTCTCCTAACCATGACTGGATGTACCATGCCTTCCAAGTCGCCTATCAATGACAGTTATGGTTCCCAGCCACATTTGCCCAAACCAAAATCAAGCTTGCTGCCTACAGTCAATATGGCGCCCGCCAAAGGTTGGCCTGAAGGTAAAATGCCGACACCCGCGACAGGTTTAAAAGTTCAGGCATTTGCCAAAGGGTTGCAGCATCCGCGCTGGCTATATGTATTGCCGAATGGTGATGTGCTGGTGGCCGAAACCGATGCACCACCTAAGCCCGATGACAGCAAAGGGATCAAAGGCAAAATCATGAAATGGGTAATGCAGCGTGCTGGCTCATCGCATCCCAGTGCCAACCGTATCAGTCTGCTTCGCGATAGCAATGGAGATGGGATGGCTGAACAAAAAACCGTATTTTTACAGAATCTCAATTCTCCATTTGGCATGGCGCTAGTCGGCAATATGTTGTATGTGGCGAATACTGATGTCCTGATGCGTTTTCCTTATCAGAACGGCGCGACTCAAATTACAGCAACTGGTACCAAGATACTGGATTTACCGGCAGGTCGTTTAAACCATCACTGGACTAAAAACGCCATTGCTAATCCTGCCGGCAACAAACTCTATATCACGGTGGGTTCCAACAGCAATGTCGCTGAAAATGGCCTGGATCAAGAACAAGGCCGGGCACTGATCATGGAATTTGACATAGCTAGTGCTCAAGCACGACCTTTTGCTACCGGACTGCGTAATCCGAATGGGATGGATTGGCAACCCCAGAGTGGCGCACTCTGGACGGTGGTAAATGAACGTGATGAACTCGGTAATGATTTGGTTCCTGATTATCTGACCTCTGTCAAAGAGGGCGCTTTTTATGGCTGGCCCTATAGTTATTATGGCCAACATGTAGATACACGGGTCAAACCGCAAAATCCTGCCCAGGTTGTGCGGGCAATTTCACCGGATTATGCATTGGGCAATCATACTGCATCATTGGGCTTGGCTTTCTATAGGGCAGATCTGATGCCTCAATATCGAAATGGGGCGCTGATTGGCCAGCATGGTTCATGGAACCGCAAACCGCATAGTGGCTATAAAGTGATTTTTGTTCCCTTTCAGAATGGGCAACCGATGGGCCCACCTCAAGATGTCTTGACTGGATTTTTAAGTGATCAGGGCGATGCATATGGGCGACCGGTCGGTGTGGCGGTAGATTCTTCAGGTGCCATTTTGGTTGCTGATGATGTCGGTGATGTGATTTGGCGAGTATCACCCTTGTGTACACCAGCTGCAGTAAGTAAATAAAGGTTTAGGGATTCAGGATTTTATTCGGATCTGAATCTGTGGAAATTAAAAGTTAAAGCAAAGACTGTTTCATTCAAACGTCAATATTTTGATTGAAAATATGCAAAGGCTAGCGGATTTAAAATAATTTTTAAGCTTCATTTAAGCTGGCTGAATTAGGCTTTCAGGATATTTTTACGCGTGATTACAGCATGTACTGAGATTCTGCTGATCCTATTAAAAATATCTAAATCTAAGTGCCAGTTTTAAGTGCCCATAAAAACTGGATATAAAAGTTAGAACGTTGCAAAAAAGAGGGTTTTAAGAATGAAATCAATTGTTGCATTTATATTCCCTTGGTCATTATTTATGACCCTTCATCGACCAGCCGAAGCGACAGTGTGCTTAATGCTTCAAATTTCGATTTTAGGATGGATTCCTGCTGCAATCTGGGCGATGCATACTTTATATCGGGACAAAATAGCCTAAAAATAGGAAAATAAGTTACTGAAAGAGTTTTTGATTTTGACGGAAGTAAAAGCCCTATCTTTTTTATAGCTAAAGATTTTTTTTCATTCCAGATGATGAATACATCAATAAAATGAATCTAGAGGAATGTTCGAGAGAAATACTACAAAATTAAAATAAGAGGAAATTCAGGAAAAATTATAATTATATTTTGAAAACGAAATTGAAGTACTCCGAAGATGCCGCTGCATGTGTCGTTACCCTGAACCCGATGAGTTCAAGGAGGATGCGACGTATACTTGCTGGGTTTCCCATACGGAGATGGGCATACACTCTAAATATACAGAACACACCCATAAGTGTTAGTATCGGCAGGGGAATAGACCCGCTGGCGAACACCTCAGAGTTAAGTTAATTATAAACAATAATCCCGGTGTAGCAACTCTAAGCTGTTCATGAACTGTAAACAGTTCGGTCGAATGTCCGAAGTTTAAACAGAATTCGAGATTATTCAGTCAGTTCTTCAACTTCTTCTAAAATAGTTTGTAACAAACGCTCGCAATGCGCATATTGTTGCAGTGATCTGTTCATATTCAAGACCTCCTGCATCAGCTCAAGTGCTACCATAATAATCAGCTTGCTAGGTTCCATACGTGGTGCTTTACGACGAAATTCATCGTATTTGTCATTCAATAACTGTGCCGCGCGCTCTAATTCTTCCTGCTTGTCAGGAGTAGAGGCCAAACGAAAACTATGCCCCAATACTCTGAGATCGATTGCAATTTGTTCACTCATGATGAGGCTTCCTCAGTCGCTTCAGTCGGATGGGCCAGTTGTTGAATTTCCTGTGCGTGATGATCCTGCGCAGTACCGAGAATCGCCAGACGTTGAATAATCGCTTCAACCTTGGCTTTGGCATTTTCATTTTTCTGGGTTAAACGTTCAGATTCCTGAGTCAGACGCTGAATTTCCTGCTGGGCATGACGCTGTTCAATGATCATCTTTTCCTTAACCACGCGCAGTTCATTTCGTTCAGCCAGAATTTCCTGAAAACGGTTTTTCAGATCGGTACAGCTTTTTTCCAGACGGCCATAACGGTCTGCCAGTGCAGTTGCATCATTATTGAGCAGTTGAAATTGGGCACGAGAATCCATCAATTGTTCTGTCAGATTTTCATTTTCTTGTTGTTTTTGCGCAATCGCGCTGTTTTTTTGTTCAATTTGCTGTTGATGTTGCATCATTGAAGAGTCTTGCTCTTCGCGCAAACTGGAATTTTCACTTTCAAGCCGTGCAAGTCGCGTTTTTAACACGCCGATCTGCACTTGTAGACGCTGTAATTCTTCTAACATATCGAGGTCGCACAGTGTTGCAAACAAAGGTAATATATAAGCAGTATAAAGATTGGATAAACGAATGCAAGACGATATTTCAGGTTGGACCGAATGGCACCGCAATTTTTCTTCAATTGAGGAAATTTCTAGCCCTAGCGAACTACATGGTTTGCTGACTGGCATTGTTTGTGTCACCCAGGCGCCAAGCAGTGAAGAGTGGTTACAGATTTTAGAAACACTGGATGTACCTGAACTGGATGCCGAAGCATTAGAGTTGTTGGCGGGCGAAGCTGAAGATGTGTTCCATGCATTGTCTGAAGATGAGCTGGATTATTTACCTTTGCTGCCTGATGATGAGCATGTGCTTTCAGAACGCGTACAGGCTCTGGCGGACTGGTGTGCAGGCGTGGTCTTAGGTTTCGGACTGGCTTCAGGACATATCCGTCAGGATGAAGTTGAGCTGATTGAACATTTACAAGATGTAGCCGCAGTTGAATTTGAAGACTCAGACGATGATGCTGAAGGTGAAGAAAGCTATCAGGAATTGTACGAATTTGTGCGTCTGATTCCTGTCAGTCTGTCTTTAGGGCGTAAAAAGGTCGAAGTTGAAGAAACGCCACTCTTACAGCAATTTAGTCAAAAAAATCAGCCTAAAGTCGCTACTACAGAAGCGCAAAGTGTAGGCGAGATTTTCTCGCCTAAACGTCTAAGCTGATGAAATGCTGAGGTGAGTCATCACCTGCTTGAAATCAGGCATATATTTTGCTGTTTACAGTGAAATCTATAGTCTGATTTCAAGACTATATTCTAAATACAAGTATTGATCGATAAGAAGTAAGGTGTAATGAAGAAATTGACACAGGCAGTTTTTGAGGAGCGTCGCGCAATCCTCGCAGGGGAAATCGGTTTACGCAGTATCGCTATTATCGCGACCAGTCCGGTAGCTATGCGTAACCGTGATGCAGATTATAAATACCGTGCAGACAGTAGTTTCTTCTATTTAACCGGATTCGCGGAACCTGAAGCTGTGGCTGTGATTGAAACCTTTGACACTGAAGAAGAAGGCTATAGCTACAGTTTGTTCTGTCGTGAACGCAACCGTGAAATGGAAATCTGGAATGGCTACCGCGCGGGTATTGATGGGGCTATTCAGGATTATGATGCAGATGAAGCCTATGCGATTGATTTGCTGGATGAAGAAATCTTAGAAAAGTTACAAAATAAAGATCAGTTGTTTTATCGCATTGGACAGCATGCAGAGTTTGATGCGCGTGTCGCCAAATGGATTGCAACTGCAAGTGGTGAAAGCCGTCGTGGTACTTCTGTGCCAGCGCAAGTAATTCAGCTGGATCGTATTGTTGATGAAATGCGTCTGCATAAAGATGCAAATGAAATCGAACTGATGCAGATTGCTTCCGATATTTCTGCTGATGCACATACGCAAGCGATGCTAGCAGTACGTCCGGGTATGATGGAATATGCGCTGGAAGCCGAGCTGAATTATGTCTTTGGCAAAAATGGCGGTGTTCCGGCTTATAACAGTATTGTCGGTGGTGGTGAAAATGCCTGCATCCTGCATTATGTAGAAAATGACAAAGAACTGAAAGATGGCGATTTAGTCCTGATTGATGCTGCAGCTGAATATCAGTTCTATGCTTCAGACATTACCCGTACCTTTCCGGTAAATGGTAAATTCAGTCCGGAACAGAAAGCCTTATATAACGTAGTACTGGATGCTCAAATCGCTGCGATCAATGCCGTGCAAATTGGTAACTCGTATAAAGAACCTCACAATGTTGCAGTGCTTATTTTGGTGCAGGGTTTGCTCGATCTTGGCTTGATGCAGGGTAATATCGACGAGATTATAGAAAAAGAAGCTTTTCGTCAGTTCTACATGCACGGTACGGGGCATTGGCTCGGTATGGATGTGCATGATGTCGGTGCTTATAAGGTTGATGGTGAATGGCGCTCGTATGAAGAGGGCATGGTCGTGACCGTTGAGCCGGGTCTTTATATCGCGCCTGATGATGAAACAGTGGATGCCAAATGGCGTGGAATTGGCATCCGAATTGAAGATGATGTGGTAGCCACTGCAAATGGCCCGCTGGTTTTAACTGCGAAAGTTGTCAAAACGGTAGAAGAGATTGAAGCATTGATGGCGAAAGCGCGCGCTGCCTAATCCAAGAAAAATACAGAAAGCCGGTCGCGAGATCGGCTTTTTTTATGACATTTCTATGCCGTTTTAAACAAGAATTCCTAGCTATATCGAATCGATCAAAAAGTGACTTAGCTTACGTTTATCTCGAACAAGTCAAATAAAACTCACCTAAGTAAAATTTACAGCTTAAAAAGTGACAGGAAGTCAACACAGAAAATCTGTTTTTAGCATCAAAGCTACATATTAAATGCGCTGAGATTCTCATACTTTCTCTGATCCTTAAATAAACTTAAATAACAGCAGGAGAACACTTATGAGATTAAATACGATTGACTGGATTGCTTATGCTTTAACAATCATTGGTGGCATTAATTGGGGTTTAATTGGTGCATTCGATTTTAATTTGGTCGCTGCAATCTTTGGTGATATGAGCGCCTTATCTCGAATTGTTTATGTATTGGTTGGTTTGTCGGCATTGTACCTGATTTATACAGGAACGAAGTTGAGTAAAACAGTACACCACACAGATCATCATACCAATATTGTGCGTTAAGCTAATCTTCTTGGGCGAGTTTCTTGCAAGATAGGATTCATGTCTTCGAGTAACTTGCCGAGAGGATAGAAATAGTGTGGAAGATGAAGAAACCTCGGTAGATTTCCGGGGTTTTTTATATAGGTGTTTATAGGTTATTAATAGAACCATCCTCAGATATACAACAATGCCTAGCTAAAGATTAATGATCACTATCATACAAATAAGATTAGGTTGTACATGGTTGGATAAATTTTTTCTAAAAAATATCTGTGAGCTCAAAGATCGAGTTATATTTATACAATTATCTTAAAATAAGAAAAATAATAGTGATTGTAAATGAGCCTCCTGCTACTGAAAGTGAATATTATCTCATTTATAAATAGCTTGATTCACAATTTTATCATTCAGGATTTACCAGCATCAGTATGTATTCAAAATTGTGCGAAGCGAGTAGATTAAGTTATACCAATTTGACTAAGTTTGCGATCGAATCGTATAAGTGCTAAATGAAATAATAACATTCCGTTTTTTAATGCCGAGCTGAAAAAAGTGAGTATAAATATTTTAGTTGCTGAATTAAAGACAACTTGGTTGGAGTTAAGAGCATATAAAGTCGGAGATGAAATCTCATTATTCCAAGAATATTGTGGCAACGTTGAAGCATCAAAATATTTACAACGGCAGGTGCATACAATAGTCAGTCAGACTCAAAAAATGTTGCAGAAATGGGCGTTAAGTTATTGGCAGCAACCGAGTGAAGGATTTTCGTGGGTGATTGCTGAGCGAAAAAGTCATCTGGCAATCGGGTTACTAACGATCATTCAACAGCAAAATAACAGCCTTGAAATTCATTTCGGACTTGGTCCTCGATTTCAGGGGCAGGGCTATATGCTTGAGGCGATGAAAGCGGTGATTCAGTATTTTAGACAATATCTTACATTTAAATCACTAGATACTTTCTGTGATGCAGAACATATACAGGCACACCAAGTGCTTTTAAAGACAGGGTTTGAAATCGTTGAACGGATCAATGCCTATACTGTATTGCCGAAGTTGGGGACTGAAAAGCGCGATGTCTTGGTTTTTCAATATAGGCTGGATCATCATGGAGAAAACTAAATAAAACGAATCATTATAAAAATTTAAAGCCTTGAGGTAAGATAAAATCAGTATACGTTTTATGTAATTCGCCATAGATGCGAATAAACAGATAAGGAAGTAAGCATGCAACAAGAAGTCATCATTGTCGGTGGTGGTATGGTCGGCTTAAGCCTCGCATTGATGTTGGCGAAAATCAATATTGCAGTCAAACTGTTGGAAGCCATTAAATACCCAAATTATGATGATGAAAATCTTGCGCCATATCATTCCAGTTTTGATGCACGTAACAGTGCCTTGTCACGCCGTAGCGTGCAGATCTATCAGGAGCTTGGACTTTGGAATGCCTTGCAAGAACATGCTACCCCAATTCTGGAAGTGAATATTACCGAACAGGGCAGTTTTGGTAAGGCTCGACTGAAAGCCGAACAGGAAAAAGTCGAAAGCTTTGGTCAGGTCATTGAAAATGCCTGGCTCGGTCGTGTACTGCTGACCCAAGTCAAAAAAGAGCCATTGATTGAACTGATTGATGGTGTTCAAGTGACATCCCTTATCCAAGATACAGACTTTGCTTATATCGAAGCTCAGCGTGGTGAATCGTCACTAAAATTACAGTCCAAACTGGTTATTGCCGCCGATGGGCGGGATTCTTTCTGCCGTAAAGCCTTGGGTATTGGTGCGTCAGAACATGATTATGATCAGGTTGCGATTGTGACCACAGTACAAACTTCAAAGCCACATGCTCATGTGGGCTTTGAGCGTTTCAGCCATTTAGGGCCTTTGGCACTTTTACCACTACCGGGTGAGTATCGTCGTTCAGTGGTCTGGCCAGTGAAAAAAGGTACTGAAGGAGAATGGTTGGGGGATGAAAATGACCAGCATTTTCTGGATGCCTTACAGGAAACGTATGGTGATCGTGCCGGAAAATTCCAGAAAACCGGAAAACGGTTCAGTTTTCCATTGTCTCAAGTGTTAGCCGAAAAACAGGCTGTTGGCCGTGTCGTATTGATGGGCAATGCTGCCCATACGATTCATCCGGTGGCTGGTCAGGGTTTTAACCTGTGTATGCGTGATGCGCATGTATTGGTGCGTTACCTCAAGGAACAGCAAGCACAAGGCGCAGACTTGGGCGATGCTGCAATATTACAAGACTATGAAAAATCTCGTCTCAGTGACCAGCAACGTGTGATCAAGTTCTGTGATTCAGTGGTGCGCGGCTTTAGTAACCAGAATCCATTTTTAAAGCTGATTCGTAATACTGGTTTAATCGCTTTTGACACGATTCCAGGCATCAAGCCACTCGTTGCAAATTATGCCATGGGGTTAAAAGCATGAGCTTAAATCAAACTAACGAAATATTAGACGTCGTCATTATTGGCGGTGGGCTGGTTGGTGGACTTACAGCGCTTCTGTTAGCCCAAGGTGGTGTGCAGCCTACAGTTCTGGATGCAGCGCCAATTCTGGATGCAGATAAAACTTTGCGTGTGGCCAATCCGCGTGTTTTGGCACTCAGTCAGGCAACCATTCACCTGTTAAAGACGGTGGGGGTCTGGGAAAATCTGGCACGTCAGCAGCCTTATACCGGCATGCAGGTCTGGAATAAAAATGGCTATGGCGAAATCAATTTTGGCCAGCCTTCTGCAAAAACACCTTCGGTAGAACAGGCTTTAGGCTCGATGGTGGAACCAAGCATTTTGAATCTAGCTATTCAGCAAAAGATGCTTGAAGATATTCAAGATTATAGAACACAGGTCAAAGTCAGCCGCATCGAACGTGGCGTCGGTGTGTGGGTCATTCATCTGGCTGATGGTACACAACTCCAAACTAAACTGGTGATTGGCGCAGATGGTGCAAACTCCTTTGTCCGTGAGCAAGCGTTTATCGATATTGATGTACTGGACTATAAACAGGCGGGCATCAGTTGTGCCATTAAAACTGCACAACCTCATCAGCATATGGCACGTCAGATTTTTCTCGAAACTGGCCCTCTGGCTTTTCTACCTATGGCCAGCCTTAATCCGGAAGAGCAGGGACACTGGCAATCGATTGTCTGGACTTTGCCAGAGGATTATGCCGAAGAATATGCAGCGTTGTCAGATGCTGAGTTTACCCAGCTATTAACCCGTGAAAGCCAGCATATGCTGGGTGAAGTATTGCAGGCGACACCACGTGCCACTTTCCCTTTAAAAGCCCGCGCCGCCCAGCAATACGTTCAAGATGGTTTAGCACTGATTGGAGATGCCGCACATGTCATTCATCCACTAGCAGGTCAAGGGGTGAATATTGGCTGTCTGGATGCTGCCGTGCTTTGTGATGTTTTGCTGCATGATCAGGCGCGTGGCGTATGGGCACATGAGCAGACCCTAAAACGCTATGAGCATCGCCGTAAAGGTCAGAACGATGCCATGATGCACAGCATGTCTGCGATTGGCTGGATGGAAACCACATTATTCTTCCCGATGGTTTGGGCACGCAATTTCGGCCTGAAACAGGTAGAAAATCAGCCCATGTTGAAAGATGCATTTATGGCGCAGGCCAACGGTCTGAGTTTACTTAAAGACACACGCTACGCAGCTTAAGACAGAAATGTAAATTTTTTAAACAAACACCAATAAAGAGTAACGATTTTGTTTAAAAAAGATACGATTTTTTGATGTTTGGTACTAGGCGAAGGTCGAAGAGATTGCTAAATTTCACTTAATTCGATACCTGACTTGGAATACCAAGCGAGGGCCATTTTTGGGGAGATGCAAATGACAGACATGAATGATTATGATGACGACGTTGAAGATTCAATCGTTGACGATGATGAAGCAAAAGCAGCTGAAAAAGGCGCGGTCGATAGCACAGAGGTCGTCAGTGATACCGATCTTGTAGAAGCTGAAACTTTGACCGTCACTGCAAAGCTGAAAAAGCGTCAAGCACTTGAAGACGAGATTGCGGCTTTCCTTGCCAGTGGTGGTCGTATTGTTGAAGTGCCGGCAGATGAATCAGTAGCCAAAGAATAAGTTATTGATTAACTTGTCTCTTATAAAAAACACCACATCAATTGTGGTGTTTTTTTACAAATCAAAACGAGATAGAAATATCTAGAGCAATTAATCGTTTGCCGAAGTCAGTTCTAAAGCACGTTGATAAGCGATTTTCTTTTTAATACCCGTTAAATCTGCTGCCAACTGTGATGCTGCTTTGACCGAAAGGTCCTGTAACAAACGGTTCAATAATTTATCCAGCTTTTCTTGATCCAGATCTTTTTCTTCGGTGGCACCGCCAATCACCAGAACAATTTCGCCTTTTTGCTGATTGTGATCATTGCTAATGAATTCCACCAATTCACCCAAGGTCATTTTCTTGATAGTTTCAAAAGTCTTGGTGATTTCTCGCGCAAAACCGACCGGGCGATCTGCTCCGAAAACGCTGGCCATATCCTTAACGGACTCCAGAATCCGGTGCGGTGCTTCATAGAAAATTAAAGTCTGGGTTTCATCTTTCAGTTTTTCCAGATTTAGCAGACGCTGACTTTGTCTGGATGGCAGAAAACCTTCAAAACTGAAACGGTCACTCGGCAAGCCGACTGCACTTAAAGCTGCAATCGCAGCACAAGCACCAGGAACGGGAATCACGCGGATATTATGCGCTTGAGCAGCCCGGACAAATTTAAAGCCAGGGTCGCTAATCAGGGGAGTGCCAGCATCACTGATCAGGGCCATATCTTCGCCATTGAGCAGGCGCTGGATCAGCTGATCAATCTTGTTGCTTTCATTATGCTCATGACAGGCAGTCAGAGGTGTTTGAATATTAAAGTGTTTAAGCAACTGTGCGGAAGTTCGTGTATCCTCAGCAGCAATAAGACTCACCGACTTCAACACCTGAATTGCACGATAACTAATATCATCTAAGTGCCCGATTGGAGTCGCAACAACAAATAACTGAGCACTCATAGGTTTCTCCATGTGGAATAAATTGAATAATAAAAAATGGAAGATTAAAAATAAAATATTGGGCTTGTGTTTAGTCAGCTACATCAGCTGCGTACAAGCAGAAGTGTTGATCATTCTACCCGAATCCGGGCCTTTGGCGCGAGCTGCATCGAGTATCAAACAGGGATTTCTCAGCGCCTATACTACTTCCGGGCAGAAAGTCCCATTGAAATGGGTCAACTCCAATCAGAAAAATATCTCTCAGCTACTAAAACAGCATGTCAATAAAAAGACCAAAATGGTGGTAGGACCATTGGCACGTAGCGATGTAGAGCAACTGCTCAAGAGCAAACCTAAAGTACGTACCCTCAGCCTGAATGATGTAGCAGGGTCATTACCCCAAGTCTGGCAATTCAGCCTGTCCAAAAAAGAAGATGCCGCTGCCTTAAAAACCTTATTGCACAAAGATGGAATTCAACAGCTGCTGATTTTACGCCAGCCGGGCAGTGAAGCCGAGTATGAGCTGTTGCTGATGTCATTGTTCAGTCAAAGTGATCAGAAATTCAAGATCGTGAACAAGACGCCCATTTTTTTAATGCCAAAACAAGGGCTGTTATACCTCGGCAATGCAGAAGGGCTGGCTGCCATACCTGAATTAAGCCATAAACGGATGTATACCGTGGCCAATGCGATTAGCGAACAGCATAAACCGCCACGAGGAATCAAGTTCTGTGATGTACCTGTGCTTTATCTGGCTGACTGGCCGGATGTTCTACAGGCCTATGCCAAAGAGCCGGTGGATATGTCCTATCAGCGCCTGATTGCCTTCGGTGGCGATGCCTGGCAGATTACCCAGCAGTACCTGTCACAACCGCATTTGCAGCATATTGAATTTCAGGGTAGAACTGGCCGGATTGAAATCACGGACCACAGTATTCAGCGTAGTCCAGAATGTTTTCAGTATAGTGGCACAGGCGTCAAGCTACTATGAGCGAAAGAGGAATGCTACGACAGCAATTAGGTGCATGGGCGGAGCAGCAAGCGGCCCAATTGATGCAAAACCATGGATTTCAGTTCCTGGCAGCCAATTATCACAGTCGCTATGGCGAGCTGGATCTGATTCTGGTGCGTGATCAGGAACTGGTCTTTGTGGAAGTCAAAGCACGTGCGCAAACCCGATATGCGCAAGCGATCGAGTCGATTTCCAGAGCAAAACAGGTAAAGATGCTCAAGACGGCAATGTGCTTTATTCAGAAAAATCCACAATTTGCACACTATTACTATCGTTTTGACGTGATTTGTTTTGATTTTAAACAGCAATTTGCAAAAACCATACAGCATGACTTTTCGCAATACCCTTATGATCTGGAATGGATTGAAAATGCTTTTACTTTTGATCAAGAGTTTATTAACCTTTGAACAAAATAAGGTCTAAAGATGCTTATATTTGCTTCAAGATCATTGTAAAGTTCAAGCAGAATTGACATGATCTGAGCTTGAAAACAGATTATTAGATTGAAAAAGACGTAATAAAATGAAGGAGTCTTGCTGAGTGGTTAAGCGTATTGCAATAACAATGCTGTGTGTCGCAAGTTTATCAGGTTGTGCAAGTTTTATTTCCAGCGGCACAGGTACGGCTCCTGTCGGAACTGAAAGTGGGGCGCGTACCTTGGGGCAGGTATTTATTGATTCCTCAATTGTCCGTACTGCAAAAATTAATCTTTATAAATTGGATTCGCGCTTTAAGCAGGCCCGGGTCAATATTGAAAGTTTCCATGGCAATGTCTTGTTGACCGGTCAGGTGCCGGATGCCCATTTAAAGCAACTGGCTGAAGATAATGTCAAATCCATGAGTGATGTCAAAGCGGTACATAATTTTATTACTGTCGGCAACCAGATCAGCTATAGCACCATCATGCAGGATACTGCGGTGACTGCAAATACCCGTGGCTTGATCATGAAAGCGACTGTGGTAGCGGATAGTAAAGTGCATGTGCATACTGAAGATGGCGTACTGTATGTGATGGGTCGTTTAAATGGTGCCGAGATTGCTGACCTGAATCAGGTGTTACAACAGGTGGGTAATGTCACTAAAATTGTGACCCTAATTGATAATGTGGAGCAATATTCAAGTCTGGCTAATCAAAACTTTGCCGCACCGGCATATGCGCAGCCGGGTATTGAACAGACGCCAGTGGCGATTGATCCTGATACGGTTGAACCGACCTATGAACCATAAGGTCGGCCAGTTTAAAACCCAACTCTCACAGCGTATTTTGCAGTTTCAACAGCACTATCAAGATTTCCGGTTATACGATTTTGGTAGTTATGCTTTAAATCGTTTAACTCCGAAACAAGGTTACACAGTCGAAACCCAATTGGCCTATGGCTTGAAATCCCGGCAACGCTTTGACCTGTTTCGGAGTCAGCAGCCTTTGCCACATCGTCCCCTGATTGTGTTTGTGCATGGCGGTGCTTGGTTGCATGGCGATAAAAAGGATTATCAGTTTATTGGCGAGTCCTTTGCTAAAGAAGGTTATGATGTGGTGGTGATGAATTATCATCTGGCGCCACAACATATTTTTCCGACCTATATTCATGATCTGCATTTATTGCTGAATCATTTGCAGCAGTCAGCTGGACAGTTGCAGATCTGTGCTGAAAATCTGGTCTTGATGGGACACTCTGCCGGGGCATTCAATGTGATGTCTGCCTTGTATCATCCGCAATCTGCCAGCATTGATCACAATCAAATCCGGGCGATTATTGGTCTGGCGGGGCCTTATCATTTTGATTACAAAAATGATCCCATCTGTGCCGATGCATTTGATCAGGCGGTGCCTTATCAGCAGGTCATGCCTTATTATTTTGTTAGAAATAGCTCAACCCGGCATTATCTGTTTATTGCCGAAAAAGACAAGATTGTTGGGCATTTCAATAGCCAGGATTTAGACCGCGTACTGAAAGAGAAGGGTAATCATAGCCATTTGATTCACATTCCGAAACTTGGCCATATTACGATCGTGGGTTCGCTCTCCAGTTTGTTTAGCCGCTTTTTCCAGACCAAGTCTCAGGTGCTCTGGGCGCTCGAGGATGCATTTAAATCCTGATACTGATATGTTAGTTTAACCAAGCACTAGATAAAAAAGAATCCAGTGGATGATCTCCCCTGGATTCTTTTTTTGAGCCGTTGGGCTAAATCTTTCAAATACAGATTTACAGCCAGGTCTTGGTGTCGTCTGCGACGGGCGTACCTTGAGTCACATGCATGATCATAGCATGGGCAATACTGCCTTTAAACGGAATTTCAGGCAGCTGATCGAATTTAAAGAATTGCGCATCGCTAATTTCTTCTTCCTGCAGCTGTAGCTCACCGCCAGCATATTCTGCCTTGAAGGCAATCATCAGATTGCTTGGGAAAGGCCAGGGCTGGCTGGCCAGATACTGAATATTCTTGAGTTGTAAGCCAACTTCTTCTAGCGTTTCACGACGTACTGCATCTTCCAGCGTTTCACCCACTTCAACGAAACCGGCAATCAGTCCATACATCTGGCTTTTAGTATTACGTGCATTTTTGGCCAGCAGAATCTCGTCTTCACCTTTGGTAATAACAGTAATAACGCAAGGCTGTACCCGTGGATACTGACGGTAGTTGCAGGATGGGCAGACCATGGCATATTCAACAGCATGCACTTCAGTCGCTGTGCCGCAATGACTGCAAAATTTATGGTTACGACGCCATTCTAAAAGCTGTACCGCACGACTGGCCTGTTCAAATTGCTGGGTATTCCAGAA
The DNA here is from genome assembly GCF_024129735.1 of Acinetobacter lwoffii. Classification (GTDB taxonomy): domain Bacteria; phylum Pseudomonadota; class Gammaproteobacteria; order Pseudomonadales; family Moraxellaceae; genus Acinetobacter; species Acinetobacter lwoffii_H. The sequence goes on from NZ_JAMXXK010000013.1 coordinate 48,093, forward strand.
CTGTAACAGCTGACGGATGGGAACCAGTTGTAAGCCTGCAGGAATAGGCTCATCGGGAAGGAGATCACGGGCAATCACTTGATCACCCGTGTGGAGTAGCAAATCACTTGCTAAGGCTTCAACTCGTGGAAGTTGAAAGTGTTGATCGACCAGCAGTTGCTGTTGTTGAAAAATATAAGCAAGTGATAATTTGGACATTAGGCAACTATTTTGAGTTTCTCACTACTGTCCAATGCTACCTGAAACATCGCCTGTAATACAGGCTGTTTGTTCTTTAAGTTATCAATCATCATGTCGGCACTGGCCAGGGTGTCTAAAGCACGATGAATTTCTTCCGGACTTAATGCAATCGACAGATCAATACGGTTCTTGATGAATTCTGCAGTGGTGGTGAATGCAGTACGAACATGTTCTGCATTCAGGAACAGCATCGCGCCGCCAATCTCGCAAAACTGTACTGGAACAGGTTCGAGTGCAGTCAAGTCATGATCTTGCAGGTAATTGCTGAGAATCTGGCTAGAAAGCTCGATCAGGGCCTTGGTTTCTGTGAGTAAAGCAGCGTGTGCTTCATCCAGACGGTCCAGAGAAATATTCATGTTGTTGACGCGCAGCTGCAAGCGGCTCGAAGTGTGATGACGTTCCAGTACGCCAATCGAGTTCATGGCAGACAGAATGACATTCATCAACTGCTGGGCAAAGCTGGCATCCTGCATAATCTCGGGCTGGCTCAGTGAAGCAGCCTGACGGGTCAGGTCATGATAGGCTTCATTCAGGTTCAACACCTTGAAGATATTGGCCAAACTATTCAGTTGAGCCTGCAATTCCTGAGTCTTTTCAGGCGTCATATTCTGATAGTTGAACTCGATGTCATTACGAATTTGCGCCATTTCCGTGGTCACCAACTCGCTAATGGTATGCATGGTTTCAAAGTCAGGCCCATACAGATGGCGACTAAAGACCTGTAATTGCATATCGGTCAGCAGGTCATCGCCCACATTGAGCTGGCTACGGATAGATTGCGCGGTTTCATCTTCCTGACTGATACACAGGCTGAGCACATTAGCTAAATCTGACAACGAAGCCTTGAAGCTGTCAGCCGAGCTAAAATACTGTGCCATGTTACGCTCAATGCTCACCAGTGTGCGTAGACGTGGCTCATTAATCAGCAGGTGCTCAATATTGTTAAATGCCACATAGACCAGATTCCAGTACTGCTTGCTGTCATGTTGTTCTGCAAGTCCTGCCAGATAAGCACCTACCAGTTTGATGGCTTGCAAATCCAGTTCACTTTCTTCCTGATTGATCAGCTTGTTGAGTGACAGCTTATACAGGCGATGTACATATTGGGATTTTTCCAGACTTGGTGCCTGTGGCAACGAAAAATCAGGGGTGACGCAATCCAATAAACCTTCTACATGCTGGCCTTCAGTCGTCAGTGGCTTACCCAAAGCCAGTTCCAGACGGTTCAGGGTATCCAGCAAAAACTGTGGAATTTTCACTTCACGCAGACAGATAAATTCGATATAGCGTTTCAGCATAGTGGTGCCTTCACTCAAGGCGATCACTTCTTGAGTATTGACCTGCGCCGGATTCCCCATAATCTTGCGCATCAGTTCTGCTGAATATTGAGCGACTTTTGCTAGACTGGACATGTCGATGAGTGCCAGAACCTGGGCGCATTGTTCGAACTGATTTAATGCATCATCAATACCAAAAGGTAAAGTCTGGTCTTCTACCAAGGTGCTTACTGCTGATTCGACTAACTTGATCGAGTTATCAACCTCATTTTTTATTATCAGTAAAGCTGTTGGATCAAAATGTATAGAGGTTTGGTAAGACATGATCTGCACCTTTCCTGGAGTATTATCTATATATGAGCCCCGCTTTAAACTACGGGGCCTCTTTGTATTTACTATAACTGAAGAACGATAGTTTTAAACCTAAAGTATCCCCGGAAATGTAGATTTTATTTCGCGAAAAGGCAAGCAGTTCCATGTTTTTCTTCGAATTGTTTGACCCAATTCTCATGTTCTTGCAGTTCCTGTTCTGACGGAAGAATTACCGGTAATTCAATTTCAACTCTGGCCATCCCTGAGCGGCTGTTCTGGTCTTCAGACTGAGACAGGGCATCGATATCAAAAGACACCTGTCCACCGGTCATCGCCAGATAAACATCCGACAGGATTTCCGCATCAAGCAAGGCACCGTGGAAAGTACGGTCACGTTGTGGAATCTCGTAACGGCGCACTAAGGCATCTAGCGAGTTTTTCTGACCGGGATGCTTGGACTTGGCCAGTGCCAGGGTATCGGTGACGTCACAGACTTCGGAGAGCGTTTTAAAACCTGCGCGTTTGAATTCCATATCCAGAAAGTTCATATCGAAGGTCGCGTTATGCGCAATAATTTCCGCGCCGTGTAAATAGTCAAACAGCACTTGAGAAATTTCTTCAAACAGCGGTTTGTCTTGCAGGAATTCGTCGGTGATCCCGTGGACATTGACAGAATCACCGACCGGTGTTTTCGGATTGATATAAATATGAATCGAGCTGCCGGTCAGTTTGCGGTTAATCATTTCCAGCGCGCCGACTTCAATAATCCGGTCACCATCCTGATAATAAAAACCGGTGGTTTCAGTATCCAGAATCAGTTGTCGTGGGCCATGCAGCTGTAACTTGGCCGGTGTAATGACAATTTGCGGATGTATCTCAGTCGAGGCAGATGCGTCTGAAGATGAAGCATCTTCATTGCTGTCCGTTGCTAAAACTTCAGTCTGTACAATTTCTTCAACAGTCACTTCGATGATTTCTTCCGGCAGGTCTTCCAGCTCTTCTTCACTCTCAGCCAGATCCAGACCGAAAGGATCATCTAGCAACCAGTCGGGTTCAGATTTTTTTTTATCTTCAGACATTGAAGGGCTTTGCTTGGATTTTTTCAGGGTTTCATCAGCACCCAGATTGGCCAGCTGATCGGCCATTTCATTGCCCGGATGTCCAGCATGACCTTTGACCCAGTGCCATTCAATATCGCGTCCTTGACAGACTTCATCGAGTTTTTGCCACAGATCCGGATTTTTGACGTCTTTCCAGTTTTTCTTTTTCCAGCCGTGAATCCATTCGGTAATGCCTTGTTTGACGTACTTGGAATCGGTATAGATCACCAGTTTGTCTTGCTTGTCACAGAACAGAATCCCTTCAATCGCAGCCGTCAGTTCCATACGGTTATTGGTAGTATGGTCTTCACCGCCACAGATTTTGTGTTCTTGTTGGCCATTAACAATGTACGCACCCCAACCGCCTAAACCCGGGTTGCCGCGACAGGCGCCATCAACATAAAGTGTGATAGTTTGTGACATAGATTAAATCCGATCAAAATAGAACAAGCTGGAAGGCTTATTGTATAGCGCAAATGCAGTCGATCAATCTATATGTCCGGGATTTTTTAATTTCTTGTAACATTTAACGTGAAATCGCGGTAAATTATTGGCTTGAGTCTTCGACATGCTTCACTACAATGGCATATCTAAAAAATAAATTTATATACGAGTTGTTTGGATTTCTTTATGTATAAACCAACCGCAATTTTGTGGCAGCCGACATTACCTACATTTTTAAAATATTCTGTACTGGGAACTGCGCTTGCTTCTCTAGGACTGACGGGCTGTTCATCTACACAAAGTGCGACCCAAACAGCATCAAGCAAGCAGGTTGGATCACAATATTTGGATGCCAGCAGTCTGGATGGACTCGAAGATTTACTCTCTGCAACGGATATGCGTGCAGTCGAAGGTGACCGTTTACAGATTCTGAAACATGGTGATGTCTGGAAACGCATGACCGTGGGTTTCAAGATGGACTTAAGTGTCTGGAATCCGCGGATTGATGCGCAGCGTGGCTGGTTTATTTCACGTCAGCCTTATCTGGATCGCTTAAGTGCGCGTGCATCACGTTATTTATATTACACGGTAAAAGAAGCAGAACGCCGTGGTATGCCGACCGAGTTGGCGCTGTTACCGATTATCGAAAGTTCTTATGATCCGGCTGCGACCAGTAGTGCGGCGGCGGCAGGTTTATGGCAATTTATTCCAAGTACCGGCCGTATTTATGGTTTAAAGCAGACCTCATTATACGATGGTCGCCGTGATGTAGTGGAATCGACCCGTGCAGCCTATGAATTTTTAGGCAGTCTGTATAACCAGTTTGGTTCCTGGGAATTGGCGCTCGCTTCTTATAATGCCGGCCCAGGCCGTATCCAGCAGGCAATTAACCGTAACAAAGCCGCAGGTCTGCCCACCGATTATTGGTCATTGAAACTACCACAAGAAACCATGAGTTACGTGCCACGTTTCCTGGCGGTTGCACAAATTATTAAAAATCCGGGCAGTTATGGGGTGAGTTTGCCACCGATTGCCAACCGTCCGCATTTCCGTGAAGTACCGGTCGGTGTTGCCAGTTTAAATGAAATTGCAGCGATTACCGGTTTGAGCCGTGCAGAACTGTATCAATTAAACCCGGGTCATCGTGGTGATCATATTGATCCTGCAAGTCCGCGCCGTATTCTGATTCCAGCTGACCTAAGTCCTTCAGTCGATGAAAAGCTAAAAAAATTATCCGGTTCAGGTGGTTTATGGGCGAGTAACACGAGCAGCCTGCCGCGAAATACGACGACAGTGGTGCCCACCAGAGCTGCACCGCCAGAATTAAATACCAAAACGATTACACCTTCTAAACAGACTCCGCCAGCGGTTGTTAGTAATCAGCCTGCAACGACTGTTGCTAAAACAACGACTCCGGCTAAAGCTGCAAGTACGCCACCTGTCGTCACAGCAGCGGTAAGTACCGCGACAACGGCAAATACTGTAACGCAGACTACGAAAAAGATTTCGACGCCTAAAGGCTCATCTGCCTTGGCCAGTTTTGCGGCACAAAGTGATTTGCCGATTCCAAGTGCGCCGCGTATTCCGGTAGCTGTAACACCTGCAGCGCCAGCGAAACAGATTCAGGTCGAACCACCGATTTCGGCAGCTGAGCGTCAGCAAGTTGAGCAGGCGGTCATCGCACAGGATATTCAGAAAACTGTAGATGAAATTCTGCAGCCTGTCGCAACACCGGCAGAACAGGCCCAAGTGGTTGAAGAGCTGAAAGCATTGGCGCCGGCAGGTACAGAAATTGTTGATCCTTATGATGGCAAAATCAAGCTGACTGCCATTCAAACCAGCCTGTCTGTGGCTGAGCAGCAAGGTAAGGAGCTGACCAAAGGCTTCTCTTATCCAAAAGAAGTTGCTGACAATACCACTGCGAACTCGGTTGAAGCCAAGCTAAATCAGGGCAAAAATTACGTCAAGACGGATTCTGAAGTGGTGGTAGTGGCTCCAAAAGGCAAACGCAGTACCTATAAGGTATTACCAGGTGATAATCTGGCAATGATTGCGGCCAAAAATGGCGTGAACTGGCGTGATGTGGCGAAATGGAACCAGATTGATCCAAATTCTCCGCTGTATGTGGGTACCACCATTTATCTATATGATGCCAAACCTGTACAGGAAGCCAGCAAAGCCAAAGAAAAGCCGGAAACTTATGTCGTTCAGGCCAATGACTCTCTGACCAGTGTAGCGAATCAGTTTGGTTTTAGCGTGAAACAACTGGCTGATTTTAATGGACTGAGTACCAATAGCGGTCTGTTTGTTGGGCAAAAGCTGTCACTGAAAGAAACGGTTGCCTCTAAATCCAAAGCTGAAGAGATTAAAAAAGCTGAAACTGCCAAGGTTCAGACTAAATCCTATACAGTGAAACGCGGTGAGTATCTGAAACTGATTGCCGATCGTTACGGGCTTTCAAATACCGAACTGGCATCATTAACGTCGGGTCTGACTGCCAGTAGCAGTCTGATGGTGGGACAGAAAATCAATGTACCACTTCAGGAAGTTGAAGGGCTAACAACATCTAACCAGAAAACTGAACAGAAGTTTGAAAATGTTAAAGTCGATCAGACTGCAACTGAAAACTATCAGGTCAAACGCGGTGAAACACTGTATAGCATTGCCAGTCAAAGCAAGCTGAGTGTCTCTGAACTGGCTGCACTGAATGGGTTGTCTGCCAATAGTGGTTTACGTATAGGTCAGACCATCAAGATTCCAGCCGGCAGTCAAATCCCTGAAACCTATACGGTTCAATCGGGTGATACGCTGACCGGTATTGCCGCAAGATATAATTTGTCAATGGACCAGGTGGCGAGCCTGAATGGCATGTCACGTAATGCAGGTTTGCGAGTGGGGCAGCGTCTGAAACTGAGTGGTGACGTGACAGAACCGGTAAGTGAAGTGGTCGCGGAAACTGCGGTCAAGAATACAAAATCGGATTCGCATGTGGTGAAGTCAGGGGAAACCTTAAGCTCTATTGCACGTCAGTATCATTTACAACTGCAATATCTGGCAGATTTGAACGGCCTGAATACCAATAGCACAGTGCGTATTGGTCAGCGTTTAAAAATTGAGGGTGACTTTCCGGCAGATAAAAAAGTTGAAGGCGTGAAAGTGGCAGCTAAGCCTGTAGCTTCTAAGGCAACTGAATCCTATACGGTAAAATCCGGTGAATCCCTGAATGCAATTGCCAGCCGTTTAGGCATAAGCGTGACCGACCTGGCTCAGTTAAATAATCTGAGTCCACGCGCAGGATTGCGTGTCAGTCAAACGATCCAGATTCCAAAACTGGTGACGGATTATAAAGTCAAACGCGGTGATACCTTAATCGGTCTGGCTTCACGTTATGGTCTGAACAGCAATGAACTGGCGGAAATGAATGATCTCAAACCAAATACACAATTGCGTATTGGTGATGTGATTAAAGTGCCGAATTAATGAATGGATCATGAGATTCGCGCATTTATTTAAAACTTTCAGGTTGATCTGGCTAGCCCCGCTGCTCGTAAGTAGCAGTTGGGCAGCTCTGATCACCACCCCATATATTGCACTACATAGCCAGCCGAAATATGCCCAGGCCAAATCCCTGCCTTATGCCAATCCGCAAGCACCGAAAGGCGGTACGCTGATTCTGGCAGCTGATGGCAGTTTCGATAATTTGAACAGCATGAATGGCAAGGGCAATGTCACTGAGGGGGGCAACTATATTTTTGACAGTTTGCTGTCCAAGTCACTGGATGAGCCCGGTGTGTACTATCCTTTGCTGGCGGAAAAAGTCAGTTTTGACCCCAAGAAAACTGCCTTTATTATTTTTCATTTAAATCCCAAAGCACGGTTTAGCAATGGCCAGCCGGTGACTGCACAAGATGTCAAATACAGTTTTGAGTTGTTTCAGACCCAGTCCAATTTTGGCCTGCAAATGTATCTAGCTGATTTAAACCGGCTGGAAGTCCTGTCACCTTTACAGGTCAAAATGCATTTTAAATCCGGACATAATCCGGAAATGGCGATGATTGTCGCGCAGATGCCCATTTATTCTAAACAGGAATGGCAAAAACGTAATTTTAAAGAATTGACGCTGAAACCGATGCTGGGTTCAGGGCCTTATGTCATTGAACACATAGATGCTGGACGTAGTATTAGCTACAAACGCAATCCCCGATACTGGGGCAAAGACTTGATGGTCAATCGCGGGCGTTATAATTTTGACCGGATCAAGTATCGTTATTATCGTAGTCCTGAAATCAAGTTTGAAGCTTTCAAGTCAGGCCAATTTACCTTGCATGAGGAAAAACAGGTCAACCGCTGGGTGAAAGACTACCAGTTTCCCGCCGTTCGGCAAGGACAGGTGCAGCGTTACCGCTTTCAGCATCACAACCCGATTCCGACCCAGAGTCTGATATTCAATACCCGCCGTCAGCCTTTTGCCGATATCCGTTTCCGCCAAGCCTTGAGTTTTGCCTATGACTTTGAATGGCTGAATAAAGCCATGTTCTATGGTGAATATCAGCGCCTGAACAGCTTTTTTTCCAATAGCGAGCTTGCATCTCATGGACGGCCAGGCATTCAAGAACTGCACATTTTAAAACCCCATTTAAAGCAGCTTGATCCGGTTCAACGTCAGGCTGTACTGCAGGACTGGAAATATCCTCAGTCAGATGCCTCCGGTTTTAACCGGAACAATCTGTTAAAAGCCCGTCAATTGCTATTAAAGGCAGGCTATCGTTATCAACAGGGGAAGTTGGTCAATGCTGCGGGTCAACCGGTACAGATTGAGTTCCTGTTGCATCAGGCGGAACAGCAGCGTGATCTGATGCCATATCTACGTCATTTAAAACGCTTGGGCATTCAGGCCAGCATTCGTATGGTAGAAACCGCGCAATATTATGAACGGCTGCGGAATTATCAGTTTGATATGATTGTTGATACCATGCCGCAATCCCTGACACCGGGGCAGGAGCAGAAACAGTTCTGGGGCAGTCAGGCCGCCACGCAGCCAGGTAATTATAATTATGCCGGCATTCGAAATCCGGCCATTGATGCTGTCATTCAGCAGGTGACTCAGGCTCAAAACCGTGAACAGCTGGTGAATAGTACCCGAGCATTAGACCGTTTACTGCGTGCAGGCTATTATCATATTCTGACTTATGGTACGGGCGAATACTGGTATGCTTACTGGAATATGTATCAGCAGCCGCAACGAAAACCTAAACTCTCCGCCGGGATTGATTACTGGTGGGTCGATGCGGCAAAGGCCAGACATGTGGCTGATTATTTCAAACAGCATTAAGCTCCAAGCCTATCAGGGAGTGCCATGAGCACTTATATTCTCAAACGTCTGTTGCTGATGATTCCAACCTTGCTGATCATTTTGCTGATCAATTTCATGGTGATCCAGCTGGCACCCGGTGGTCCGGTGGAGCAGGCGATTTATCAGGCGCAACAGGTTAATAGTTTGGCGCATACCGGATTGCAGTATCAGGGAAAGCAAGGCCTCACACCGGAGATGCTTGAGCAGATCAATACCCAATACGGCTTTGACCAGCCGCTGCATATCCGCTTTTGGGAAATGGTAACGCGTTATGCGCAGTTTGATCTGGGGCAGAGTTTTTTCAAAGACAAGCCTGTGACTGAACTCATCTGGGAAAAATTGCCAGTATCGCTTTCTTTAGGCTTGTGGAGTACCTTGTTGATTTATCTGGTCTCTATTCCTTTAGGGATCAGGAAAGCCCGCAAACATGGCAGTCTGTTTGATCAGACCACCTCTCTAATGTTGGCCGTGGGCTATGCCATTCCAGCCTTTATTTTTGCCATTTTACTTATCGTTTTTTTTGCTGGCGGGTCTTATCTGCACTGGTTTCCCTTGCAGGGCATTCGCTCTGAAAATTTTGCTGAACTCTCATTCTTTGCGAAAATTCATGATTATTTCTGGCATATGGCCTTGCCGCTGTTGGCCATGGTGCTCGGCGGATTTGCCAGTTTGACCTATCTGGTCAAATTTTCTTTTGTGGAAGAGCTGAGCAAACAATATGTCCTGGCTGCGCGGGCCAAAGGTTTAACTGAACATGCAGTGCTGTATCGGCATGTATTCCGGAATGCCATTTTAGTGCTTATCGCAGGTTTGCCCGAAGTTCTGATCGGGGTGTTTTTCGTGGGCAACCTGTTCATCGAGATTATCTTTAATCTGGATGGGTTAGGCGTCTTAGGTTTTGAGGCGATTATTCAGCGTGACTATCCGGTGATTTTTGGTACTTTGTTTATTTTTACTTTGCTCGGCCTGATACTGCGTTTACTCAGTGATTTGCTGTATCAACTGATTGATCCACGGATTCATTTCAGTTCACGTCGAGGATCACAATAATGTCTTCCTTGATGCAAGCACGCTGGCAACGTTTTAAGCAGCATAAGCTAGGCTTTAGCTGCTTCATTATTTTCAGTGCTATTTTCATCATTTCCTTGGGTGCAGAACTAATTGCTAACGATAAGCCCTTGCTGGTGAAATATGATCATGCTTTTTATCTGCCCATCCTGAAATCCTATCCGGAAACCACGTTTGGTGGAGTATTTGAGACAGAAGCAGAATATAAAGATCCCGTTGTACAGCAACTGATTGCAGAAAAAGGCTGGGCGATCTGGCCCATCATTCCATTTTCTTATCAAACGCCAAATTTTGAACTGGCTGAACCGGTGCCTTCGCCCCCGAGTGCGCAAAACTGGCTGGGAACAGATGATCAAGGCCGTGACGTTCTGGCACGGATTCTATATGGCTTAAGGATTTCATTACTGTTTGGTTTTGCACTGACTTTATTGTCTGCGGCGCTGGGAATTTTAGCAGGGGCAATTCAGGGTTATTATGGTGGATGGATTGACCTGATCGGGCAACGCATACTCGAAGTCTGGAGTGGTTTGCCGATGCTGTTTATGGTGATGGTACTGGTCAGTCTGTTTACCCCGAGTATTTACTGGCTGTTTCTGATCATGCTGTTATTTGGCTGGACCACACTGGTGAGTATGGTGCGCGCTGAGTTTTTACGCGCCAGAAATCTGGAATATGTCTGGGCAGCAAAAAGTATCGGGGCCGGGGATGGACGGATCATGTTCAAACATATTCTCCCCAATGTGATAGGTTCTAGCCTGTCACAGTTACCTTTTATGCTAACCGCCAATATTACTGCACTGACAGCGCTGGATTTTTTAGGGTATGGTTTGCCACCCGATTCGGCATCCCTAGGGGAACTCTTGCTTCAGGCCAAAAACAACTTAAATGCGCCGTGGCTAGCATTGTCGGGATTCTTTAGTTTGGCCATTGTACTGAGTTTGCTGATCTATATGGGAGAAGCAGTACGGGATGCTTTTGATCCAAGAAACTAAATCACAAAAATCTTTAACCATGAAAAAATAAGCAGATAAAATTGTGTAAATTTGACAAGACTGATTGTCAATTGTTCTGGCTTACGTTATAAACGAGTACAAAATAAAAGTAACGTATCAGGAAAGATCATGACTCAATTGGCCGATTCCATTCAAATTCGCAATACCACTTTCAAAAATCGCATCATCAAAGGTGCCATGAGTGAAGCACTGGCCAATGATGCCGGCCAACCCAATCAGGCGCATTTCAAGTTGTATGAAGCATGGGCCGAAGGTGGCTTGGGTTGTGCTATTACGGGTAATGTCATGGTGGATTATCGTGCCAAGAATGAACCGGGCGTCGTAGTGGTAGAAACAGAACGTGATCTGGCGCAGCTCAAAGTCTGGGCTGACGTAGGCAAACAACATGATATGGTACAACTGGTCCAGTTGTCACATCCGGGCCGCCAGTGTCCCAAAGGTCTGAATAAAGAAACGGTTGCACCTTCGGCAGTATCCTTTAGTCCGGCTTTGGCCATGAGCTTTGGAACCCCACGGGAACTGCGCGAAGATGAAATCCTGGATATTATTCAGCGCTTTGCCACTTCGGCTGCCATCTGTAAAAAAGCAGGATTTGAGGGGGTGCAGTTGCATGGGGCACATGGTTATCTGATTAGCCAGTTTCTGTCACCGCTGACCAATAAGCGTCAGGATCAATGGGGTGGTAGTATTGAGAATCGTACCCGTTTCTTGCTGCAAACCTATCAGGCTGTTCGTGCTGCGACTTCGGAAAATTTTATTATTTCAGTCAAGCTGAATTCAGCTGATTTCCAGCGTGGCGGTATTAGCGAAGAAGATGTCATTTATGTCTTTAAGGCGATGGACGCTGCAGGCATTGATATCATTGAAGTGTCAGGTGGTAGCTATGAAGCACCTGCGATGGCCGGCGTGAAAGCAGACAAGCGCAAGGCCTCGACCATTGCCCGTGAAGCCTATTTCCTCGATTTTGCCGAAAAAATCCGTCAGGAAGTGAAGTGCCATATCATGGTCACTGGTGGATTCCGAACAGTTGAAGGCATGAATGCCGCGCTCGACAGTGGTGCCTGTGATTTTGTCGGGATTGCACGTCCCTTTGCGGTAGAACCTGACTTGGGTAATCGTCTGGTTGCGGGGCAGGATGTACGTTATGCGGTTGAGAAAATTAAAACCGGTATTCCAATGGTCGACAAAATGGCGATTATGGAAATCATCTGGTATGCCGCGCAGTTTAAGGAAATTGCCAAAGGCAAGCAGCCTAATCCGAAACTGTCACCACTAAAAGTCTTTTTGCAGTATCTGAAAGGCAATGTCAAAGCGGTGATCAAGGGACAATTAAACTCGCGAAAATCGGCTTAATTTATATTAAAAAAAACCGGACACTGCAAATGTCCGGTTTTTTAATTTCTGGCATTTAGGAGTGCTTTAGGAATAATGCATCGCTTGGGTCTGAAAAGGAAATAATAACTGACTTAACTGACGAGTCGCCCATAAGCCTATTTCGGTATGATGCATATGCGGTGTAGTATAAGGAATCAGTAAATCAATTTTCTGTTCAGCACCCTCACAGCGCATGAAGCGGCTTTTTAACTGATTTAAGCGCTGCTGGTCCATACGGCTCATTGCAGGTTCAATTTTTGCCTGTAATGGGGTTGCACTACGTGAGGACAGGCGAGTTGCCAAGCCTGCCCCCTGAATCCAGTCTTTAATAATCTGTTTTTCAGTCGCATTAAAGACCCCAAACATTTTACCCTCCGGATGATCGATCATTTTCCAGAAGCGGCTTTGTTCTATTGGCGCATCTTTCACTATCCAGCCTTTTTCAATCATGACCTGCAAAAACTCGGCAATCTGGGCAGGATCGGACAACCAGTCATTGATGGTCTTGCCACTAAACTGGCATTTCTGATTATGAATATATTGACCAATCAGCGCTTTATTCTGGAAAACTTTTAAAGCCATCTGCCCAATATCCAGTTCCTTAATGATCTGGGAGGAACTTTTGCCGATGTCATTCAGAACATAGCCTTTTTTAATCAGTTCAAGATAAATTTGTGGATCTTCAGCTTGATTAAAATGCTGGATAAACGCTTGCAGGGATTTCTGCGCATGACCATTGTGAACATTATCAATAGTAATGTGCACATTGAAATAATGCGGATCGATACCCAGTTCAGCCAGTTCATAATTGGTGATTAACAGATGTAGCGGTAACTGTTCATAGCCGAGATTAAAGCCAATGACCAAAGGTAAATATTTGGCTGGGGCATAAGCTAGTGCTAGCTGTACGGCAGCCTGTTCGTAGTAACTGTCATCCAAATGCTCGGCGTAACTGTTCAGCTCATAATGACTCAACAGGTCCTGATACATGGTGACATGATTGGCACGCGGATGCCCTAAACCAAGCTCTTCGAGATAGATGTAAATCAAATCTTTTAGCTCGGGCCGATTACAGTTTGGCACGGTCGAATATAACCAGGCACCATCGACCAGTTTGACCGGTGCAACTTTCGCCAGGAATTCGAAAGCATGAGAAACCGTTGGAAAATATTCCCGAGGCTGCTGCTGTTTACGGCGATTGACATAGGCCTGGAAAGTGGCACAGATTTGATGATGTTGTTCTAAAAGATGCTGTTCAACCTGTGCGGGCTGATCTAACCATCCGAGAGTATCAATATTTAAATTTTTAATCAGATCGCTCAAATAAGATTCGGCTTTTTCGGTTTTGGTATATGTCGAAATTTCAGTATCTTGAAAAAAGTCGACCCAATCCTTAAAGCTTTTAATTTGATAATTATGATTTTTATTTGGCGATAAAGGTAAACTTAGCTCTGTGCTGACGAACATAATCTGATCCTTGCAGATTTCTCTTGATTTACCTTAACGTGCCCTCTAAAAGCAGGGTGTTGAATTTTTGTTCTAATTTATTGGTGTATTGCTTTAAATGAAAATGAACGGATATTTCTGTGCATAGAAATGTAAAAAATACAAAGTGTAAAATTAAGAATGGGATGGCAGCCCCCAGAAAAAGAGTTAGATTTGAACGAATGATAAAAACAGGGTTTAAAAATTTGAAAAATAAAATTTGCAAGATAAAAAAGCCCGAGTCGCAATGCTCGGGCTTTTTGTTGAGATGTTGCCATCTCGAATATGGCGTCCCTACGGGGATTCGAACCCCGGTTACCGCCGTGAAAGGGCGATGTCCTAGGCCTCTAGACGATAGGGACAGTACAGAAGATAAATTTTAAAACCCTTACTTTTAGCTGGAAGTAATGGCGTCCCTACGGGGATTCGAACCCCGGTTACCGCCGTGAAAGGGCGATGTCCTAGGCCTCTAGACGATAGGGACTTAATAAAATGTACTTCTGAAAATTGGCGTCCCTACGGGGATTCGAACCCCGGTTACCGCCGTGAAAGGGCGATGTCCTAGGCCTCTAGACGATAGGGACGTTTCAGAGGTGGGCGTATAATAGGGTGAAAACAGGGGGGTGTCAAACGCATTTCCATAAAAAAAATGATTTTCTGGATTGAGTGCGTAAATTTAAAACAATCTTGTGAAAATACTGGAAAATTACATGGTTTAAGCTGGATTTTTAAGCAATTCCAGAATTGCTTCTACCACCTGCGGATGCAGTAAATAGCCGGTAATATCATGCGGGCGGTGAATATGCGTACGAATGCCGTGGTTAATAATGGCGGGTTGGAACTGAAATGGCGGTTGTGTAAGAGGAAAGGCGGTAAGAAAATCATCAGTTGAATAAAAATTTATCCAGTCGCCTGTAATTGCAGCAGGTCGTACAATGGGTTGCGGTAAATGTGACTGGATTACCTGGAAGGCTAGTGGCGATCCTAAAGTAATAAAACGCTGTATATTCAGTTCAGGATGCTGGATGAGATAATTATAGGCAATCACACTGCCCAGAGAATGAGCAATCACAATACAAGGTTTGCGACCATTCACTTGCCGGGCAATTCGCTCATGAACTTCCCTCATGAAAGCAGGATTGTCGAGATACAGGTAGGTTTCAATCAGAAATTTCTGAAGCAGGCTACGATGCAGACTGGGAAAATAATTCAGCAATAATACAAAGTCTCGCAGTGCAATATTTTTGCTTAGCGTGGTAATAAATTTGAATTTCTGTTTGAAATCCATCGGGTCATTCAGATGAAGCTGAGGAAGATCTGAAATCACGGGCTTGTGCCAGCCAGGACGTGGAACTGGTGCAGGAAGCTGAGGATGGACAGGTTGACGGAAACGAAAGCTGGGCCATTGCTGGGGCATCAAGGTTCCAGCATTCAGGATGTTGCGAACGTTATAGTGTGAAAGCAAGTCTCCATAAAATGGAATGTGAATATGACGTCGTAAATAACTAAATCTGGCATCATGACGGTGTTTGCGAATGCCTTTTTGAAGTATATGCAGCCAGCGCTGGCGAATCGATGCAGCACTGTGATGTTGCTGGTTCATTCCATGAATAAAAATAACTTTCATCGATACCTCACGGAGGTCGATCTATATATTCACAGTATAGAGAAAATTGCGGCAAGCCAAGCTGCACTTTTTGTGGCGTTAATGTGTAAATTATCTTTGATAAAACAATCATTAACAGACATCCGTATATTTATAAAAAAGGCAGAAAAAGCAGTAAATTGGTAGGTCTGGATGAAAGATTTTACTGAATAGAAGAAGAATATGAATGGAACGGTAAAAGTTGAATTTAGAGTTTGACGTGAGTCTTATAGCAATTCCAGTAGCGCTTTAATGACGTCTGGATGCTGAATATAACCATCAATATCATGCGGATGATAAATGGAGGTATGAATCTCCTGATTAATAATCGCAGGCTGAAGCTGGAAGTGTGGTTCTGATAATGGAAAGGCAGTCAGAAAGTCATCGCTACAATAGAAATTTATCCAATCGCCTGAAATTGCAGCAGGTCGTACAATCGGTTGCGGCAGATGAGCCTGGATGACCCGAAATGCCAACGGTGATCCAAGAGTAATAAAACGCTTGATATTCAGCTCCGGATGCTGAATCAAATAATTATAGGCAATCACGCTGCCAAGCGAATGTGCCACCAGAATCTGTGGCCTGCTGCTATAGAGTTGATCATGAATGCGGCGGTGAACTTCCTGCATAAAATCCGGGTTGGCCAAATAAAGATAAGTTTCCAGCAAAACTTATGCAAAAAGCTGGCATGTAAGCTGGGAAAATAATTGATGAGTACCGCAAAATCCCGCAAGGCAATATCTTTGCTTAATGCTGTAATGAATTTCAGTTTTTGATTGAAATTCAGGACATCATCAATATTCGACTGCGGGACGTCACAAATTTGATAGGTACACTGGTCTGGTGGCGATGCCGGTTGCAGCTGTGCGGGATGTAAAAAAGGGAAATGCGGCCACTGTTGCGGCATCAGGGTGCTGGCATTCAAGACGTTATGAAAATGATGCCGAGAAAGTAAATCGCCATAAAAAGGGATACGGATATGCCGTTTTAAATAAGTAAAACGGGCTTGCTGTTGTAGGTTTTTCTGAAGGCCTGTTTTGAAGAGATGCAGCCAATGTTGACGTAATGAAGTAGCCGTATATTGTTGCTTGTTCATGCCGTGAATAAACACAATTTTCATCGACGCACCCTTAGGGCTGCCCACTATGGTCATAGTATAGATAAAAAAAAGAGCGGCCGAAGCCGCTCTTTTAAAACTGATGATTAAGACTTGTTATGATAAAAGGCATAATAACTTGCATAACACGCTGCAATAAACAGCAGACATCCTACGAAGCTGATACGCATTGATGGATCAAAGACCATACTGATACAGGTAATAAAACAGAACACAAAGCCTAGGATTGGAACAATCGGGAACAATGGTGCAGCAAAGCCCAGTTCTTTTGCCGTATGACCCTGTTTATACCACTGACGACGGAAGTTGAACTGGCTTAAGCAAATACTCATCCAGACCACCACCATGGTAAACGCTGCAACGCCCAGCAAGTTGGTAAAGATCGTCTCTGGCGCAAACTGTTCAGACAATAAACCTGGCAATGCACCCAGCATAGTCACCATAACTGCAATATACGGTACACCGCGAGCATTCAGTCTTGAGAATACGGCAGGCAACTGTTTGCTGTATGACAATGACCACATCATACGAGAAGCAGCAAATAGACCTGAGTTGGCAGCAGACAACAATGCAGTGATAATGACAAAGCGGATGATGTCTTCAGCATATGGGATACCAATGTGCTGGAATACGGTTACGAATGGACTGCTACTTACGCCTTCAGCGGCTAAGCCTGCTTCCTGATGCGGAAGTAATGCGGTCACCACGATAATGGTACCTACAAAGAAAATTAATAAGCGGAAAATCGCAGTATTAATCGCTTTCGGGACATTTTTTGCAGGATCTTCAGTTTCACCGGCAGCCACACCAATCAGCTCGGTACCAGAGAAGGCAAAGTTCACGATCAGCATCGTAGCAAAAATCGGAAACAGACCTTCAGGGAACCAGCCCTGTGCAGTCAGATTGGTAAATAAAGGCGCAGCTTCATAGCCTTGATAGCCCAGAACACCAAAGATGGCCAATAGACCTAAAAGAATAAAAGCAACAACCGTGACCACTTTTACCAGTGCCAGCCAGAATTCGGATTCGGCAAACCAGCGGGTAGAAATCATATTTAGACTAAATACGAATACACCAAAGATAATGGTCCATAACCACATGGAAATGTCCGGGAACCATTCCTGCATCAGCAAGGCCGCTGCAGTAAATTCAGTTCCGAGAGTGACCGACCATGTCAGCCAGTATAACCAGGTGATGGTATAGCCTGTGCCTGGTCCAATATAACGTTTGGCATAAGCGCCAAATGAACCAGATTCTGGCATATGAACGGCAAGTTCGCCCAAACATAGCATCACCATGTACGCGATAATACCGCCTAGGAGATAAGCGAGAATGGCACCTACAGGCCCCGTTTGTGCAATGACTTCACCCGACCCTAAGAATAGGCCTGTTCCGATTGCGCCACCAAGCGAAATCATGACCAGATGTCGAGTACTCATAGCGCGTTTTAAAGGCGCAGAATTGCCCTGATGCGTAGCATCATTCGGAGATGAGTGCATAGGAAATAAGAAATACTTCAAAGGAATGAAGCGAGCTATTGTAGTGAAAAACTACAAATCTGCAATCGAATAATGGTAATTTCGAATAAGGTCTGATCGTATGAGATCAATAGATGGCGTCCCTACGGGGATTCGAACCCCGGTTACCGCCGTGAAAGGGCGATGTCCTAGGCCTCTAGACGATAGGGACGTTGCGAGGTGATGCGTATATTAAGGATTAAGCAGGGGTTTGTCAAAAGGGTTTTTGCTAAAATTCATTTAACAGTTTAAACATTAGGCAAAACAAAAACTTTATTTTATTAAGATGTTATTTTCTGAACAAATTTCAAGACTATAAAAAATAAATATTTGAAAAGATCACTAAAACTTAGTGATCTGGAGTTTGATATTGTTTAGGCTGGGGATTTTCAGCAGGCGTTGTCACTGCCTCAGTCTGCGCAGTTTTATTGTCATCACGGTTGACGATATAGAGATACAGTGCCGAAGGTGCCAAAATAAGTAAAACAAGCAGGAATTTCTTGAGCATGGAAAAATTTCAAATCTTAAAATTAGTCTGATTATAGCCTAAGCAAATCTAAAAGAGCAGCAGCATGTACCTATTCAGGCTCTAGAATTTAAAAGTAACATCCGCAATAAATTGGCGGCCAATTTCAGTCATCACACGTGGTCTATCATTTGAGGTCGAGCCTGTTGTATAGGTATTCACGCGGTTGGTTACGTTGTTAATGGTTAAACCAAAAATTGCCCTTAAATCTTTTGAAATTTCCCAGTCATAGGTGGTGCGCATATCCCATGTAAATTTGGGTTTAATTTCAGAGGCTAAATAAGTGTCAAGCAGTTCACCTTCATACTCGACTTTGTCATTTTTATCGGAGACTGCAACCATATCATCGTAACTGTCTTTATAGCTAAAGAAGTTTGAAATACGTACAGGCAGTGTATCGAATGCAATATCCCAGTTTACTCGTGCGGTCCATGGTTGGTTAAAGTTTGGGGCAGGGCGGTCTGACCAACGGATAATTTGACCATCATAAGAGACCCATTCATCTTGAATGGCTTGATCATAGGCTGAAGTGTAATCTACATAAGTGCGGAAGACTTCACTGTAGTCAAATCCCAAGGCAAATAAATGTTGGCTATCCCCCAGAGCGATCGGTTGACGATTTTTAAGTATTAAGGTGTAGATGTCAGCTTTGCCACTTCCATCATTGTTATATTCGTAGAAGAATTTTGGGTGGTGTTTCAAAAAGTATGCTGAAAAAAAGCAGGTTGGATTTTGATAAAATAGAGAAATGCGAATAACTCTAGAAATCAAGTGTCCAGC
>NZ_JAMXXK010000014.1 GCF_024129735.1 Acinetobacter lwoffii
CAATTGCGAGTTGAAAAAGTCTAATGATTCTAATACACCTAACTTTTTCAACTAACTACAAATGTGTCGCACTTGGGATTTGAATCCGCGTTAGAAAATTTTAATGTTGAAAGATTTTACCAGTAATATTGAGCATATAAAGAGGCACTAAAACGATGTGCCTGATTACTCTCTAAATTGTCAGTCATATATTTAGCACCAAAATTTTTATGCTGTATTGATAATCCCCAAGCTTGTGTTTGCGGCTCTATATGCAGTCCATATTTTAATTGTTCCATTTTCCAAAAGGCATTGAGTTGAGCTAATGTTATATATTCATTTGAAAAACTACTAATGCTCGCACTCCAAGGCTTAGTTTGAACATCATAGCTAATTTCCGAACTTAATTTAAAAGGCAGTTTTTGACGATACTGTTTGCTCTTACTTAATTGTCCACTTAGATCCATTCGAGGACGCTGATTTTGATCGTAATAAAGATTGTAGCGTGTAAATGGAGCCTTATCCCAATATAAGTAACCGAGTAAATCATCGACCTGAAGATTAATATTCCAATCTTTTTTGATTTGCCCATGTAAACCAAAATCTAGGCCATAGCCATAACCTTTACTGGTTCTTCCATCCCAACCTAATTCTTCTTCTTTTAAAGCAGGACGGTCATAACTATAATCCAATGAACCATTTAACCAAGCTACTCGATCCATCAATTCAGTCAAATTGGTTGTTTGTCCTGTTGCTTGAAATTTACCATCCACATAATGACGGCCGATGAGAGCCGTTGCCCCTGTCACAATTGTCCAATCAGGATGAACTTTCCAATCATAGGCAAAACGAGTTCCCACCGTTTCGACATGCTGAGCTTCTAATTCCAATTGATTATGTTTATTTGCATCAATTAACTGATCATTTTCAATTTGATAATATAACTTTGCCATATCATCACTAAAATGAATCTGATAGTCATAAGCCCAAACCCAACCTACAGTCCAATTATCCTGTTTGGTTTCTAATTTCATTTTCCCATGTGCAAAGGCATTATTGCCTTTTTTAAAATTAGGGGTTTCCCAACCATTTAAAAAGGCATGTACACTAACAGGCTCACTATAAATATCAGCATTTATACTGTATTGAATCGTTTTTTCCGCATAAGCAGAGCATGGCAAACTTACGGCCAATATGAATAAATTTTTTTTCATTAGATATAAAAGAAGACAGCAAATGCTGCCTTCTTCTCAAAGTTAAGTTTTAGATTAAGGAGCGATATAAATTATTGTGCCATCATTAAATTTCACCACATATTGCCCAGATGAGTTTTTAGTGAGATCCCCGTAACTTTTTCCTGCAACCATAATATTCGCTGAAGTAAAACCCTGTACATCTGCAATACTGATGGATGCTCCATTTTTATGCTTAATTACACCCGCAATAACTTGATATTCTTGATCTAAGTCTTTTGCAGTTAACTCAATATCCAATGCATTTTTATCAACGACAACGGCAACAGTAGCTGTGCCTTTGGTAAATTCAGCACGTTTTGCAGTAATATCAATGCTAAATGGTGTAGGTACTGCATTAGCACCTTTTAAGTTACCGCTTAATTTGACATTTAAATTCGCATTGATGAAATTAGTCGATGTTTCCTGCCCAGCACTCACATCAATAGCTTTAGATAAATCATTATTCAAATTGAATTTAGCTTCTAAATTCAACGATTCCTGCTGATAACTTACAAGACCTTTCAGCACCAACTCAGATGGAATCAATTGTTCTAAAGTTTCAACACCATTATCAAATTTAGCTTTGCGTGCAATTAAAGAAACTTCTGCTAAATTGGCTTTCACATCTGCACTTTCAAACAAAAGTCCTTTTAAATTCATTGTGGCTTGATTCGGAATATCTTCACGGTTTTCCATTGTATCTGCGGTAGCATAAACCATAGATGCTGTACTATCTGCAGTGAAACTAAAACTCGCAGTTTGATTTTTAAGATTCTTGGTAGAAATTTTTCCATTATTCTGAATCTTATAATTATAAGTTGTACGTGCGGTATCAATAAACGGTGCTTCTAAGACCAAATTTGATACTGTAACTTCAGCATCATCACCATAAATTGAATATGCAGGATCGTTATACCAATTTGCATTATTCCAAGCATTGTCCGCTGTAACTTTATCCCAATCAAAATCTTGCCAATATTGGACACTAGCATCACCTGAAATAGTAATAGAAGTACCCGTAACATTAGCCTTTAAAGTATTGCTCTTAAATTTAAAATTATATGCATCATCCTGATTAATTAAATCCTGAATTTGTTGTGCTGTATAAGTCTTGGTCTGCCCCTGTGCATTCTCAGTAACAACCTCTGCAATCACTAATAATAAGTTTGTTGCACGGCTCAAATCTGAAGATGTGTTATTTATTACTTCTGCAGGAACTTTATATTGATCAGCAATATTTTGAAAACCATCATAATAAGAAATGATAGCATTGGTGGTTTTAACAAGTTGTTTTGCTTTTTCTAAATCCGAAGCAGGTGTCGTTACCTCTCCCCCATTTGCTCCGCTAGGTGAAGATGATTCGCTTCCACTCCCACCTCCACCACAAGCCACTAAAAACACAGAGCAACTTAGTACTAGTAATGTTTTTTTTAAAATCATTTTACCCCAACCCTCTAAAAATTATAAATAAAAAGCTCCTAAAAAATAACCATTTTAAAGGAGCTTTACAATGCTAAAAAAATATTTATTTATTCAATCTTCAGGATATTCAAAACGGTAACCGACCCCATACACCGCCTGAATCCACTCATGACGGTTGCCGGTTTCAGCTGCATCTGAAATCTTGCGGCGCAAATTCTTGATATGACTGTCAATGACACGGTCAGCCACATCAAAACTGTCCGGATTAATATGATCCAGCAATTGCGCACGTGAATATACCTGTCCGACATGTTCCAGGAATAACTCCAGTAAACGGAATTCGGTCGGCGTTAAATTCAAGGCTTTTTGTTGATACCAGATGCGCTGTTGTGATTTGTCCATACGGAATAAATCATTGCTTTCCGGTTCTGATTTACGATCCAGACGACGTAACACAGCCTGTACACGCGCGACCAGTTCTTTCGGACTAAATGGTTTACAGAGATAATCATCTGCACCCATATTCAGCCCCAACACACGGTCAATTTCTTCAGTACGTGCAGTCACCATAATAATCGGTAAATCCGACTGTTCACGTACTTTACGGCAAATGGTCAGGCCGTCCATACGCGGCACCATCAAGTCCAGAATCATCAGACTCGGTTTACGCTGGGTAAAACTGTTATATGCTTCCTGCCCATCATGAAACATACTGACCTCAAAACCAGCAGCTTCCAGATAGTCTCGCACCAACTGTGCAAGTTCGATTTCATCTTCAACCAGCATGACATGTTTCATCAATATATTTCCTTTATGGTTTCAATTGTTTAGGAAAGCTCAGCTTGCATCGTAAACCACCCAGTGGTGAATGTGCAAAGCTTAAGCTGCCGCCCAGCGCCTGTGTAATTTTACATGATAATGCCAAACCCAGTCCGGTTCCGCCAGTCGCCCGGGTACGCGAATCATCGACACGGTAGAAACGCTCACCAATACGCGTCAGTTGTTCATCAGTCAGGCCAAACGGACTATCATCGACATATAAGGTCCATTCTTTATCATCTTGCGTGGTGTGAATATGCACTTGCCCGCCTGCTTCAGTATAGCGAATACTGTTACTCAGCAAGTTCGCCACAATCTGTTTAAAACGATCTAGATCCAGATTTAAATCAGTCCCTTCGCCATCTGCAGTAACCACTAATTCAGCCTGTTCAAAGTTCGGCTGGAAGTTAATGAGTTCCTGCTGCACAACCTCCCACGGATTCACCGTCGAGAAATAGAATTGCAATTGCTGGGCATCGACCTGTGCCAGCGCGGCCAGATCTTGGGTCAGTTTTTTCAGGCTGTTCACCTGAGCCAGCATGGAAGAAAAATGTTCAGGTGTTGGTTTACGAATCCCATCCTGCATCGCTTCAATCTGTGCCTGCAACACTGCCAATGGCGTTTTTAATTCATGCGAGGTATCTGCCACCCACTGACGGCGCGAGGTTTCATGCTGATCCAGAATCACCGCCAATGCATTTAATTCATTGGATAAATCACCCAGTTCATCATTCCGGTTCACTTTAACCTGATATTGATAATTTCCCTGAGTCAAGGCACGCGTACCATTGAGCAGACGTTGAATCGGCTTTTTGAAATAAGTCGCCAATAACAAGGACGCAATCAGACTCGCCAAAATACTGAGTGCATAAACCAGAAATAAATAACGCTTCTGGTTACTGAAGAAATTGATACTTAAGGCATCATCCTGATCCAGAACCGGTTTTAAACCCAAATAGCCGACAATCTGATTATTCACCATAATCGGGCGATAAGAAATTTGCTCATCCGAAGCTTCACCCACCACAAAACGGCGTTTTGCATCATAAAGAGAAAGACGTGAACTTAGGCCAAGACGGTCCGGCATCTGGATAAACTGTTTCTTGCCAGTCGGTTGCTGTGCTGGCTGCTCACCATTTTTGCGATCGGTTCTAAACAGATTCTGATTGGAACTGAGCGGGAATTTTAAGCCTTCAAAAGGCTGAAACTGGGAGGGCAAATTAGACGCCAGCACCCGTAATTCTTCTTCATTGACCTGACGTTGTGGCAACTCTGGATCCACCATACTCGGTGCCACTTGAGCCAGGGTCTGTTCCTGAAAATAACGCTGCTGCAAGGCAATATCATACTGACGGCGCAGCCACCAGCGTGATAATCGGTCATAATCATCTGGTGCGGCTTCACCTTCCATCTGGAGAATCTGTGCCTGAATCGCATTGCCCCAGTCCTGATATACCGCATAGACATCTGCCAGATTTTCAATCACATAATCCAGCTTTTGCATTTCGACATCGGCGACATAGCGGGCAAAATTACGCTGCATATTCAGATGCAATACACCCAGACTCACCGTGGTAATGACCAGCGTGGTCAACAGCACGGTCAAAAATAGACGTAATGCAATGGGAATGCGGCGAATGTTCAAAATAGAAATCTCAATTTTTCTTCTATATTCATTATTGTAGCGAACACTGCATCAAAAAACCCTTCATTGTTTCTACATCTTTATTGTTTAATCTTTAACGATCAAAAGAATCAGACCTTTAACGGGATTAATCATATGCAAACCATGACAAAAATAGCATTCATCAGTGCCAGTGTTTTATCAATGGGTGCGTTGACTGCCTGTCAATCCACCAGCAATGTCCCAAATAACGATCATCCCCACATGATGAAACATCATGAAGGCAAAAAACAGCATCTAACTCCTGAACAGCGTGAGCAGTTTAAGGCAAAGCGTGCAGAACGCATGCAGTTTGCCAAACAGCTTCAACAAGCTTGTGACAATAAAGCTGTGGGCTCAGCCATTCAAGTCAAGAGTGGCGATAAAACCATAGACGGCACCTGCAAGATGGTCTTTAAAGCAGATCATAAAGAGATGAAAAGCCATCGCGGCGAACATCGTGGCATGAAAGCTGAACATCATCCAATGCGTGCCGATATGCGTAGAGGCCTGATGCACGGTGAAGTCTTGACTGATGCCAAACGTGCAGAATTGACCAAACAGTTTGATCAGCGCCTCGCTCAACGTCAGGCACATCAACAAGCCATGCTGCAAGCCTGTCAAGGCAAAAAAGACGGGACTGCTGCACAGATCAAGATGGGTGAACAAACCATCAATGGCAAATGTCATGTTCGCTTCCAGCCTACAGCCTCTGCCTATTAATGCATAGGAATCAAGGCTTCACGACTAGCACCTTCGGGTGCTTTTTTATTGCGTGCTGTTTCATGCATACAGTTGACTATTCCTTTCCTATAAAATATGGCTAAAGTCTTTATACTCAAGACCTTTAATGCATCATGCAGATTAATCTTTGACTTTACAGTCACCAAGAAAACACCCCGAAAAGCTTGTACCGCAGGGGAAGTTGTTGCACGATTAGATCATTCCAAACCGTGTCAGTGAAGACAGGTTTTAGTTCATCTAAGATTATAACGCTGGTTCAACCAGTATTGAGGAAACCGATATGCCACAATACAAAGCGCCTTTACGTGATATGCAATTTGTGTTGCATGAATTATTAAATGCTGAACAACACTATGCAAATCTCCCTGCATTCCAAGAAAACGTAAGCCGTGAGCTGGTAGATCAGTACTTAGAAGCTGCGGCCGACTTCTGTGAAAACGAATTGTCTCCAATCAACCAGACCGGTGACCGTGAAGGCTGCACCTGGAATGACGGCGTTGTCACTACTCCAACTGGTTTTAAAGAAGCGTACCAAAAATACATCGAGCTTGGCTTCCCTTCTCTTTCTGCTGAAGAACAATATGGCGGTCAAGCTCTACCTGTTTCTCTAGGAAACGTGATTTCAGAAATGATAGGTACAGCAAACTGGGCATGGGGCATGTACCCAGGTCTTTCTCATGGTGCCGTACGTACTTTAGAACATCACGGTTCAGATGAACAAAAAGACGCTTACCTGCCTAAACTGGTTTCAGGTGAATGGACGGGTACCATGTGTTTAACCGAATCACATGCAGGTTCTGATTTAGGTATTATTCGCACCAAGGCCGAACCTCAGGCCGACGGTAGTTATGCCATCACTGGCGAGAAAATTTTTATCTCTGCTGGCGAACATGACATGGCAGAAAACATCGTGCACATTGTATTGGCACGTTTGCCAGGTGCACCTAAAGGCACCAAAGGTATTTCTTTATTTATCGTACCGAAGTTCAATGTAAATGCAGATGGCTCTTTAGGAGAGCGTAACGCAGTTCGTTGTGGTTCTATCGAACATAAAATGGGAATTCATGGTAACGCCACCTGTGTGCTAAACTTTCAAAACGCGAAAGGTTTTCTGATTGGACCTGAAAACCGCGGCCTGAACTGCATGTTCACGTTCATGAACACAGCACGTATCGGTACAGCAGTTCAAGGTCTTGCAGCATCTGAAGGTTCATTCCAAGGCGCGCTTGCATACGCAAAAGATCGTCTGGCAATGCGCTCTCTTTCTGGCCCGAAAGTACCTGAAAAAGAAGCAGATCCAATCATTGTGCATCCTGCGGTACGCAACATGCTGTTGACGCAAAAAGCATTTGCAGAAGGTGGTCGCGCGCTAGTGTATCTATTGTGTCTACATGCAGATATCGTTGAACAAGCGGCAACAGAAGAGGAACGTAAAGCTTCTGACAACATCTTATCGCTCCTAACTCCAATCGCAAAAGCGTTCTTAACCGAAACAGGTTCAGAGTCTGCAAAACATGGCGTTCAAGTGTTAGGTGGGCATGGTTTTATTTCTGAATATGGTATGGAGCAAATTGTACGTGATACACGCATCTCTACTATTTATGAAGGAACAACCGAGATCCAATCACTTGACTTGTTAGGCCGTAAAGTATTGGGTACGCAAGGTGCAATGTTGAAAGACTTCACTAAGATCATCCATAAATTTGCTGAAGCGCACAAAGACAATGCTGCAATGAAAGAATTCGTTGAACCATTGGCTGCCTTGAACAAAGAATGGGGCGACCTGACTATGCAAATTGGTATGCGCGCGATGCAAAACCCTGAAGAAGTCGGTGCGGCTGCAGTGGATTACCTGTACTTCTCTGGTTATGTCACTCTAGCTTACCTATGGGCACGTATGGCGTTGGTTGCTCAGGAGCAACTGGCTGCGGGCACCACTGAGGTTGATTTCTACAATGCCAAAGTGACGACAGCACGCTTCTACTTCAAGAAAATCTTGCCACGCGTTCGTTCACACGTTGACGTGATCGCGACAGGTGTAGAGCCATTGATGAACCTGGATGCGGAACACTTTGCATTCTAAGTTAGGCTCAGACTAGCTACATCATAGAAAAAGGACGGTCAATCAACAGGCAGTCCTTTTTCTTTATAAAGCGTTACAGAATTAACCTTTAGTCGTCTAACATTCAGATTTTGAGTGTTTTAGACTGATTAAAACTCATTTAATCAAACAATAAACAGGTGACACACCATGCCAATTTATAACGCGCCACTTGCCGATATGAAATTCATCCTGAACGATGTCTTCAATGCAGAACAGTTCTGGCAGGCCAATGAAAATCTAGCGCATCTGGATGCTGCGACAGCAGAAGCGATTCTTGAAGAAATGGCAAAATTTTCGCAAAACGTCATGCTTCCACTGAACCGTACAGGTGATGAAGAAGGCGCAAAAATTGAAAATGGCAATGTGACCACACCTGCTGGCTTTAAAGAAGCATTCAAACAATATGCAGAAGGCGGCTGGATTGGTCTGGGCGCAGATATGGAATGGGGCGGCCAGGAAATGCCGAAAATGCTGACAGTACTTTCTGATGAAATGCTGTTCGCGACCAACCCATCTTTTATGCTGTATCCACTGCTTTCTGTTGGTGCAGGCATGGCGTTGAATAGCTATGCTTCACAAGCACAAAAAGAAACCTATTTACCTAAAATTTATTCGGGCGAATGGTCAGGCACCATGTGCTTAACTGAACCACATGCCGGTACTGATCTGGGTATTATCAAGACCAAAGCTGAACGTAACGAAGACGGCACTTATAGCATCAGCGGCACCAAGATTTTCATCACTGGCGGTGACCATGACCTGGCGGAAAACATCATTCATTTAGTTCTGGCAAAAACCCCAGATGCGCCTGCCGGCTCTCGTGGTATTTCCCTCTTCATCGTACCGAAATTCCTGGTGAATGAAGATGGTTCTATTGGCGAACGTAACCCGGTCGGCCCAGGTTCAATCGAACACAAGATGGGAATCAAGGCATCAGCAACCTGTGTAATGAACTTTGACGGTGCGAAAGGTTACCTCGTTGGTAAAGAAAATGAAGGTCTCGCTGCAATGTTCGTGATGATGAACTATGAACGTCTGTCGATGGGTATCCAAGGCCTAGGTGCTTCTGAATTCGCTTATCAAAACGCTGCGCAATATGCGACAGACCGTTTACAGGGTCGCAGCGCGGCTGGCGTTCAATCACCAAACAAACCTGCGGACAGTATTCTAGTGCATGGTGATGTACGCCGTATGCTGCTGAATGTACGTGCCAATAATGAAGCTTCACGTGCATTCGCCGTGTATGTAGGTCAACAGTTGGATATCACCAAATTCTCGACTGATCCTGAAGCGGTGAAAAAAGCCAATGACCGTGTTGCGCTATTAACACCAATCGCGAAAGCGTATTTAACGGATACCGCATTCCAAGCGACATTAGATGCACAAATGGTCTTCGGTGGTCATGGCTATATCCGTGAATGGGGCTTGGAGCAATGTATCCGTGACCTGCGTATTTCCCAGATCTATGAAGGCACCAACGGCGTACAGTCACAAGATTTGATCGGCCGTAAAACCATTAAATGTGGCGGCGAATATATCTCTGAATATATCTCTGAAATCCGTGACTTTGCCAATAGTCTGGATGCAGACCTGAACTTCATTAAAGATGCCACACTGGATGCAGCGACTGAAGTTGAATCAGTGACTCAGTATATTCTGGAAGCAGCAAGAGAAAGTCATGACTTTCCGAATGCGACCGCAGTCGACTATCTGCACGCTGTAGGTCTGTTGAGTTTCTCTTATATGTTTGCGCGCATTGCCAATGCAGCGAAAAATAAAGAAGGTGAGTTCTATCAAAATAAACTCGCTCTGGCACGTTATTTTGTACAACGCATTCTGCCTGAACTGGCATTACGCATTACTAAAGTGAAATCAGGTTCTGACATCATCATGAACTTCTCTGAAGATTATTTCACGACTCAAGCTTAAGCTGAAAATCTGCAATAAAAAACGCCTGCATCAGCAGGCGTTTTTTATGAAAATGCAACAATTAAACTTTTTGAATCAGTAAGGTATCCGGCTGATTATTGCTCTTCGGATTCAGATGTTTATTCACAATTTTGATATTCCCCTCTGACTCTAAAGACTCGCAGAGTTCCACCACCTTTTGCATATCTTCAACCTTAATGCCTACGCCGAGGATTAATTTTTTTCCGGCTTCTAATTGGCTAATTTTTGTTTGAATTTTATCTAACACTTTTTTCTCCTATTTATTCAATGTTACCACCCATACAATATAGCAATTTAGTCTAAAAAAAGCGCAAAAGTTCAAATAATTTAATCTTTATTTTTCATTCAATCATTCTGTGCATGATCTTTGCACGTTATTCTGCAACTATCTTTATTTCACATGAAAAATCAGGAGGATAATATGTCTAAATCACGTCCGAAAATTGAAAAATTTGAAGCTCTCCTCGACCGTCTTGGCAATCTTGCTGTAGAAAGCTTTCATTATATTGCGCTGTTTATTATTGGCTGTATGGTGATCTGGTCCGCTGGCCATACCGTCATTGACATTCTGACCGTGAAACAGTTCGCCACCATTGACGACATTCTTCTGTTGTTTATTTATCTGGAACTTGGTGCCATGGTCGGCATCTATTTCAAAACCAACCATATGCCAGTACGTTTCCTGATTTATATTGCGATTACTGCACTGACCCGTTTGCTGATTGCAGATATTCAACACACGCATAAAGCCAGTATGGATCTGGTGATTATTACTGGTTCAATTCTGATTTTGGCCTTTGCGATATTAGTGGTGCGCTATGCCTCATGGACCTATCCATCCGTGATTCGTGACAAACATAGTGAAAAGCCACTGCCACTCGGCAAAACACCGCGCCCAGAAGATGATGAATTGGCATAGTCTTTTAAGCCCTCTTTTTTTTGCACTTCAGCTTAAAGTAATACTTAAGCCTCGTTTAGGGTTTTGGGAGATTTATCTCAAGCAACCTCTCCCTAGCCCTCTCCTCACAGGAGAGGGAACTATTTTGGTCTTTTTAGTTATTTACGCTTATTACTGAATTATCCGTTCAGAATTTAAAACAGTTTAACGATTCGGCATCAGTACATAGCGTCCGTTTTCATAAATCCAGTAGCTGCCACGCGGTGGTGCTGGTAATCCTAAACGCTGCCAATCGGTAATTACCGTATATCTCGAACTTTCAATTCGGGCTACATCCGGATCGCCATTGACCCAACTATAACTATTCGAATTTTGATAAATGGTGGTCGGTGCCTGATACTGAATATTTAATCCACTTTGACTCTGTGCAGGTGGATAGCCCCAATGTGGTGGTCGTTGCGGGTAATGTGGTTTTGGTGGCAGCGGACGTTGCGGATAATGCTGCCGTGGTGGATCATAAGATCGTGGAGCGCTGCGATAATTCGGTACAGATCGATCTACACCGCTATAACCCACCCAGGCATTGTCAGCCATCGTCTGTGCAGAAGCCCCCAATAGCAAAGCAGCGAATATTGCACTCGATAGTACGATTCTCATTTGAGCTTCCTCCGAATAATCTGCTTATATTTTAAACAAAATAGATGCAGAAAATATGGATAAGCTCGCTGGAGCTGCAATTTTTTGTAATGCGCTCGCCTATTTTCAATCTGACAGGCACGTCGGCAAGCTACTGCTTTATGCTAAAATTACTTTTTTTAATGTTTCGAGTTGAATACTGTGTCTGATTTAAATTTCGATCGTTTACATGAATATTTTTCTAAAGTGCCGAGTGTTCAGAAAGAACGGATTGATAGCTATGGTTCAGATGGCAAACAGGCATGGTGGTTTAAGTTTCAGATCAATGTCGATCATCCGCTGGCTTGGCAAACTGTGCAAGAATTAGGTCATGTCCTGAATTATATTTCTAAAAATGAACGTCTCCCAACTCAGTTCCTTCCAGTTTCGCCACCGCCATATATGAATGGTGTAGCCAAAGATTTCCTGTCTTGGGTGATCCAGTGTAATCACGCAGATTTCCCACCCGATGTAGTTTGTGACTGGTTAGAAGCGCGTTTACCAAATCCGGTTGATGATGAAGCGCAATGGAAAATTAAAACCGATATTTCTGAGCTGGATGAATTAACGGATAAAGAGCTGGATCAGCTGGTTCCGCCGAATCCAGAATCAAAAAGCTGATAATAAAAAATCTCCCTAACTCCCTCTTTTTCAAAGAGGGACTTTCCTCCCTTTTTAAAAAGGGAGGTCAGGAGGGATTTAAAATTAAAACGTCGACCAGCCGCTCCATTCCATAAAACGATACAGCCAATATTTAAAGAACGAGTTTTCTGCATATTGAGTGTAATCTACGCTCATCGAACGGCCATTTAGATTTGACCATGCACCCTCAAAATATTGCTGGGCATCCCGGAAGACTTCAGCCTGAGGCTGACCCACCACGCGCATATTGGTTTCCAGATTATAGTTTTTCAAATTGCGCACTGTAAAATTGGCCGAGCCTAAAATCATTTCAGCTTGCTGAGCGCTGCGCTTTATCAGTATTTTGCTATGGCATTGCTCGCCTTGAGTACGACACCAGCGCACATCTATACCTGCCTCGTGCAATTCTGAAGCCACCTGCCGGTTTGGAATTCCATTCTTTTCACGGCCAAAGGCATCTTTATTTGGGTCGAGTAAAATCCGGACTTTGACACCACGCTCATGGGCCGCTATCAGACTTTTGATAATTTTTCGCTCAGACAGATAAAACATTGCCAGATCAATCTGTTCACTGGCTTTCGCGGTCTGAATCAGATTCAGAATCGCATCATAAATGGCTTTTTCAGTCAGCACCTGAGCTTGTGGCTGGCTACTGTCTGCCTGAAAATCCCCAGCGACAATGGCTGGCATATTCGCTTGTGACATCATGCCCACAGACAGTTCTGTTTTCAAAATATCCACAGCTGTGCTCCCCCAGACCAATAAACCAATATTGGAATGCCGTGAACTGCCATCATGCGGATTCATGGATGTGACCAGTGCTTTCCAGCCTTGATCGGTATCCACCACCATAGTTTTGCGATGATTGGCTTTAAAGTTAAACAAATCAAAATAACTGCGCAGGGTAATTTTTTCTGTTCCAAATGGATTCGGCAACCAGCCTGTTTCCGGATTATTGCCAATCCCCTGGCAACAGATATACCAGAAGCCGGACCAGCTTGGATTGGAGGCCCGCAACGGCGTCAGATTGGTTTCAATCACATCAATACCGTGCTGACGTAATTCCCGATACTGCTCGGATCTAATCCCGCCATAAACTGAATTGATCGGATCGGTAATAAACTTGATTTCCACCTCAGGCTGCAGCAGGCGCTTACTGATTAAAGCATCACTCAGCTGTTGACTCAATGCCTGATGCTGCTGCGTAGATGCACCGGTTTGCTGATTAAATAAAAACATATCTAGCACAATCAGCGATTTGGCCTCTTCAATCATTTTCAGCATTTCATTAAAAATACGATGATCTAAATGCTGTTTTCCTTCGGCATCCAGATAAGTCTGATCGGCTAGAAACTTGACTTCGGCATGGCGCAGCTTGCCCGTATAATTCAGACCTTCCGGCAAAGGCTTATACGTGTGGTAGATCGCCGAAGCCAGATAACCCACGGCCAGCATACTAATGATCAAAGCCACATAACGGCGATTCGACCAGTTTAATTTATTGTGAATTCGTTGAAAGATACGCATAAGAAAAAACCTAACCCAATATACTCAGGCTAGGTTTTATCTTATGATTTTTCAAGTAGATTTCAGTGAGATCTAGATGATTTAGTCGATTATTTCAGTAGACCTGTTAGAAATCATACTGTACGCCGACGGTAAAGTTGCGACCCACCTGCGGAATATTAGACAGGAATGAAGTATGTGAATACACCTGATCATCGAGCAGGTTATTGGCCTTGAAATAAACTCGATAAGCATTGTTATCTGCAATGCTATTGGCATAACTCAGGCCAACATTCACCATATTGTAGCCTTGGGTTTCATCTTCATAGCTGGCGATCTTGTCCTGATTAAAGACATGATAATACTCAGCCAAACCTGACCAGCCATCGGCAAAGTCTGCTTCTACTTTGGTGCCTAAGCGACCTGCAGGTACACGTGGTGCATTCTCAGCTTCAATCTTGCCACGCACATAGTCCCCAAAGACGCTGACTTTATACATATCATTGATCTGATAACCGGCTTGTGCTTCTGTACCATAAAATCTAGCTTTGTCTTGGGTATATTGCACGCCACGTAAATTACCTTTCTGCGCTACCGTTTCGCCATAGATATAATCATCAAACCAGTTGTGATAGACATGCACATGGTAATCCAGTTTATCCCCTTCATAATGCAGACCTAACTCGAGATTATTTGAAGTTTCTTTATCGAGATCAGGATTACCGAGTTCATAGGTATTGGTCGCAAAATGCAAGCCATCAGCATAGAGTTCTTGAGCTAAAGGCAAACGCTGCTGATGAGATCCCACCACAGAAAGTTTGTAGTTCGGTGCAAATTCCCAGTTGGCAGCAGCGGATGCAGAGACACCAGTCCCCGAATAATCTTTCTGATCCGAATCTACTTTCACTTTTTGATGATCGACACGCGCACCAAGTTCAACATGCACATCGCCAAGTTGCTTATGTTCTAAAGCAAAAAGACTGAATTTGTCAGTTTTTGTGTCCGGCATCACGACACCTGAACCATGAGCATGATGTTCTTCATCGTCCTCATCGCCATCTTCATGATGGTCATGGTCTGATGCGGCAAGATTAATTTTTTGCTGTGAAATCTGGGTTCCAATCACCCCTTCCCAGCCTGCAACTGGCACGTGAACTAACTCTAAACGGCCGTCATAACCTTTGCTTTTAAAGTTACTGATGACTTCACTTTCTTCAAGTTCATCGTGTTCATAATCAGTAATGCTGGCATGTGCACGTAATTTTTCAATACCGGCAAAAGGCTGTTCCAGTTCGGTGCGTACTTCATAGCGTTCAGATTTTAAATCTACCCATGGTCCACCATGCTCTTCATGGGCTGATGCATCTGGGTCAGGTGTTGGACAACCATGAAAATGATCACCATGTAAAACACAACCATGATATTCATGACTATGACCTGGCAAACCATACTGATCCTGACGGTTACTATAAGACAAACCAACAAAACCACGATCATGAATCCATGATCCGCCAATATTGACCGTTTGCCCTTCAGCAAAAGTATTGCCCACACGACGTTCTTTTTCTAATTCGTCATCATGCTCATGAAAATAATCAGGTGCAATATAATCATTGGCGTTACGCTTTGAGCCTTCTACACGCAAAGCAAAGTTTTCACCAATACCCGCTGTTACACCAGCACTTGCCAGTTTTTCATCACTGCCGCTGTTATAACGCAGGCCGACTGTACCTTCCAAACCATCTTCAGGCATTTGAGTTGGGATTTTTTGATCAGTGACATTCACCAACCCACCAACTGTACCGGCACCATAAAGCAAGGTCGATGGACCGCGAATCACTTCGACCTGTTTCGCCAGAATCGGATCAACGGTGACAGCATGGTCAGGAGACAAAGTGGATACATCCGCTGTTTCAGACGCATGCTGCAACACTTTCACACGTGGACCATCTTGACCCCGAATCACCGGACGGCTTGAGCCTGAACCATATTGATTAGAATAAACACCAAGCTCATCTGCCAAGGCATCACCAATGGTGGGGGCGCGTTCAGACAGTGCTTTCTGATCCACGAAATGATCTGCAACTGCAAAATCTGCTGCAGTCTGCACCAATGGATGAGCTTGCACCTGAATCGTGTCCATGGTCTGAACCGGAATAGAAGATGAGGATTGCTCTGCAAATACTGTAGGTGCAACTACAGCAAAAATTGACAATGTTATTAGATTCTTAGGAAAGGACATGACCGAAGCTCAAATTCAGTAATCTGGGTGAATGTTATAATATAACATTTCATTGTTTTTGCAATCCTTTACGATACTCAGTGTTATATTTTATTAGAATGTCCTTTGAATATTTTTGATTACATTAAAACATTATCTTTATGCCCTTTACCTTGTCGCATGCTGTGCTTGCTCCACCTATTTCATATTTGACTGGGAATAGACTTCCTGTTGCTGCGCTGGCGATTGGCTGTATGGTGCCCGATTTATATCGTCTCTTTACTTCGAGTAATTCAAATATCACGCATTTATGGTCTTCGCTGATACATCCTGACCTGTGGATCGGACTTATTTTCTGCATGATCTGGTATGGTCTATATCGCCCAGCTATTTACCGTTTCATCGGTATTCAGCATGATTTAAAGATTCACAATATCCTTGCAGCACTAAAATTCATCCTGGTGATGTGTCTGGCAGTCATCATTGGTACAGCCACCCATTTAATCTGGGATGGACTAACGCATGTCGACTTTCGAACTTTTGCCTTTCATAACGTCTTAGCCCAACATTTTCAGTTGCTTGGACAAAGTTATCCGCTGCACCGAATTTTACAGATTGGCACCTCAGTGATTGTCTTGCCTCTTATCCTGTGGATGAGCCTGCATTACTATAAAACTCATCAGCAATATCTTGCAGTCAGTGTGAAAATCAAATCCTTTGCCTGGGGCTTATTGCTCTTTTCTATATTTACCGGCCTATTTTCTGTCTGGGATTATGCGCGCTATATTTCTACGGAAGTCTGGCAATCAGACCTCTATTATTTTACTGGTCGCTCGATCAATGAATTTAGCCAAGGCTTTCTGATCACCTTCAGTCTGGGCTGTTTACTGTTTTTATTTTTAGACAGAGAGCACAGGATGGATTAAACAAAGCACTGGCTTTGCGCCTATTCACTTTAAAATGATATTGTTTTTGACCCAAGTTCTTGTGACAACATGCCCAAAGAGGCATAATCCTACCTTTACTCAAAGCGGTACGCTGTTTACGTATTCGCTGACCTTAACCCATATAGTTGGATTTCTAACGCTATGATGCGAACTCATTACTGCGGTTCTTTAACCGAAGCTCAAATTGACCAAACCGTAACATTATGCGGTTGGGTACACCGTCGCCGTGACCACGGTGGTGTAATCTTCCTTGACATGCGTGACCGTGATGGTCTTGTTCAAGTGGTTATTGACCCAGATACTCCTGAAGCATTCGCAACTGCTGATAAAGTACGTTCAGAATTTGTATTAAAAATTACAGGCCGTGTGCGTCGCCGTTATGAAGGCACAGAAAATGCCAATATGGTGAGCGGTCAAATCGAAGTCTTGGGTAAAGAAATTGAAGTTCTTGCTCAGTCTGAAACTCCGCCATTCCCTTTGAATGACGAAAACACCAATATTTCTGAAGAAATTCGTTTGAAATACCGTTTCCTGGACATCCGTCGTCCAGAAATGCTAGATCGTTTACGTTTTCGTTCTAAATTAACCAACCTGATTCGTAACTACTTCGAAGACAATGGCTTCCTAGACGTTGAAACTCCGATCTTAACTCGTGCAACGCCTGAAGGTGCGCGTGACTATTTAGTGCCAAGCCGCGTATCTAACGGTAGCTTCTACGCACTTCCACAATCGCCACAGCTATTCAAACAGTTGTTGATGGTCGGCGGTATTGATCGTTACTACCAAATCGCGAAATGTTTCCGTGATGAAGACTTACGTGCTGACCGTCAGCCTGAATTCACCCAAATCGACGTTGAAACATCGTTCATGAGTGACGATGACATTATGGATTTAATGGAAACTTTAACCGTGAAGATGTTCAAAGAACTTCTAAACGTAGAGTTTGATAAATTCCCACGCATGACCTACAACGATGCAATGCGTGACTATGCATCTGACAAACCAGATATGCGTATTCCTTTGAAACTGGTTGACGTTGCAGACTTAATGCAAGACGTTGAGTTCAAAGTATTCGCAGGCCCTGCTAAAGATCCTAAAGGTCGTATCGTTGCGCTTCGCGTACCGGGTGCTGGTTCACTTCCACGTAGCGCGATTGATGAATACACCAAATTTGTAGGCATTTACGGTGCACGCGGTTTGGCTTACATCAAAGTCAACGAACTTGAAAAAGGTATCGAAGGTCTTCAATCTCCAATAGTGAAATTCATCGAGCCAATCGTGCTTGATCTATTGAAACGTGTTGGCGCTGAAAATGGCGACATCGTATTCTTCGGTGCAGACAAAGCGAAAGTTGTTAACGATGCAATGGGCGCGCTTCGTGTGAAGATCGGTCATGACCTTAAATTATCAACTTGTGAGTGGGCGCCACTTTGGGTTGTTGATTTCCCAATGTTCGAAGAAACTGATGATGGCAAATGGACCTCTGTTCACCACCCATTCACGCTGCCAAAATCTAGCGTTGAAGAAGTGAAGAACAATCCAGGTGCTGCTCTGTCTGTGGCTTACGATATGGTATTGAAC
Source organism: Acinetobacter lwoffii (assembly GCF_024129735.1). Classification (GTDB taxonomy): domain Bacteria; phylum Pseudomonadota; class Gammaproteobacteria; order Pseudomonadales; family Moraxellaceae; genus Acinetobacter; species Acinetobacter lwoffii_H. The sequence goes on from NZ_JAMXXK010000014.1 coordinate 18,387, forward strand.
GGTACTGAAATCGGTGGTGGTTCACTGCGTATTCATAACCTTGAAATGCAAAAAGCGATCTTTGAAGCACTTGGTATTGGTGAAGAAGAAGCAGAAGAGAAATTCAGCTTCTTGCTTAATGCTTTACGTTACGGTGCTCCTCCGCATGGTGGTTTGGCATTTGGTCTTGACCGTCTTGTGATGCTCATGACTGGCGGTGCTTCTATTCGTGACGTAATTGCATTCCCGAAAACCAAAACTGCTGAATGTCCGTTAACGCAAGCACCTGCTCCAGTTGAATCAAATCAACTGCGTGACCTTGGTATTCGCTTACGTGAAAAACCAAAAGCTGAATCTCAAGAATAATTCTTGAAGTATTAAGTGAAAAAGCTCTGCCTCGTGTGGGGCTTTTTTGTGTGATTGAGTCGTATCTGGAACAGTGGCATAATAGCCACAGTTTTTAATCTAAGGTAATTAGCAATGGCTATGCGTCCTGCAGTTCGTAATCGCAGCATTATGCTTATTGTATTTTCAGTGGTTCAATGGCTGTTCATGCGCTATATCCTTGCCAACAATCTGTTCAACCTCGATACCAATGATCGTATTGTGTATTTTTGCCTGAGCAGTATTTTAGGTGCCCTGCTGATTTTTGTAGGTTTGATTTATATGGTGCTGAAGGGCAATCCGGACAAAGACCTATAATCTGACCATCTGGATACCATGTACACCCTACTCAAAAATTTCTCTAAGCTTCCACTAAGATTCATTCAAAATCTTGCGCAACTGGCTGGATCGCTTTTGTATCTCAGCCATTCTTCTGCACGCCGAGTGACCGAGATTAATCTGGCCTCTGCTTATCCTGAACTTTCTGAATCTGAACGGGCTGACTTGACTAAACGCAGCCTGAAAAGTCAGTGCATGACGTATGCGGAATCAGTCAAGATTTGGGGATCATCTTCTGAATATGCACTGTCTTTAATTCGAGATGTGCAGGGTGAAGATATTTTCCTGCAAGCTCTGCAAAATCCTCATGGCTGTTTGGCGGTGGTGCCTCATTTTGGTACTTGGGAGCTATTGAATGTCTGGGTCAATCAACACACTTCTCCTGTGATTATGTATAAGCCCAGCAAGAATCAAGATGTTGACCGCTTTATGCTTGAAGCTCGGCAACGCCTGAATGCAACACTGGTCCCTACAGATGATTCTGGGGTACGTGCTGTGTTTAAGCATTTAAAACAGAGTGGTTTTTCTGCAATTTTGCCGGATCATGTTCCTAAAGAATCTGGTGGAATCTATTCTTATTTTTATGGTCAAAATGCGCTGTCCTCTACGCTTCTTTCCAAACTGGCAGCCAAAACACAATGTTCAGTCGTAGGTTTAAGCTGTCTCAGACGTGATGATTTATCCGGTTATGATATTGTTGTGACCCAACTTTCTGACGATATTTCGTCGAAAGACCTACAGCTTTCTGTTGATACTTTAAATAAAGAAATGGAGCGCATGATTAATGTCGCTCCAGAACAGTATTTGTGGGGGTATAAACGGTTTAGGAAATTAAAACCACCTCACACCATTTATCAAAAAAATTGATAATTGTATTCACAATGTAATCTATTTCATCATTTGAAATACCATACCAAAGGGGTAAGCGGATTAACTTCTCACTCTCTTGTGTGGTAAATTGGTCTTTGCCCACGAAGCGACAATGCTGCACACCAAAAGGTGAAGAATGCAAAGGCACATAGTGAAACACAGCACCAATCTCATGCTGTTTTAACATCTCAAGTAGAGCCGTACGCTGTGCTAAATCTGCCACTTTAATATAGAACATATGAGCATTGTGCACGCGATCTGTTGGAATGTGCGGGCAAATAAGATGACCTTTGGCCTCAAGAGGAGCCAATTGATGCGCATAACGCTGCCAGCTATTTAGACGATTTTCATTAATTAAATCCGCATTTTCCAATTGCCCCCATAAATATGCACACTGTAATTCACTGGGTAAATAGCTACTACCGACATCAGTCCATGTGTATTTATCTACCATACCGCGGAAGAACTGACTGCGATTGGTGCCTTTTTCACGAATAATTTCAGCACGCTCAATAAAACGTGCATCATTAATAATTAATAATCCACCCTCACCACCGCTGGTGTAGTTTTTGGTTTCATGAAAGCTGTACGCACCCAAATGGCCAATCGTACCGAGCATCTTACCTTTAAATGTAGACATCATGCCCTGTGCGGCATCTTCAATCACAAACAATTGATATTGCTCAGCCAATTTCATGATTTTATCCATATCACAACCAACCCCAGCATAGTGTACAGGCACAATGGCTTTGGTTTTGTCAGTGATTGCCGCTTCAATCAAATCTGCATTGATATTCATGGTAGCTGGATCAATATCTACAAAGACAATTTTGGCGCCACGCAATACGAAGGCATTTGCTGTACTCACAAACGTATAGCTCGGCATGATAATTTCATCACCTGCTTGTACGTCAATCAACAACGCTGCCATTTCCAAGGCATGGGTGCATGACGGTGTCAGTAAGGTTTTTGCTACCCCCAAGGTCTCAACAAACCAATCCTGACAACGATGCCCAAATGCACCATCACCCGAAATTTTGCCTGATCCCAAAACATCTAAAATATGCTGTTTTTCTGAGCCGACAAAGGGCGGTTTATTAAATGGAATCATAAAATTATATTATTCACTCTGAACGATTAGATAAATCCATCAATGAAAAATAGGATGTTGAATAACAGCTTCGCCTGTTAACACTTTTTTCATTAGATGATTAAATATTTCTGTGGAAACGACCGCTCGCTTCCTTTGCAGATTGACCTCTTTAACGGTGATCTTGGCCTGATAACGCTCACCGGCAAACACTGGCGCTAAAAACTTCATGGATTGGCTCAAATAGATCGTGCCAATGCCTGGATATTGCGTACCAAAAATACGAGAAAATATACTGCCCACTAAAAATCCATGCACAATCGGCTTTTTAAAGACGGTCTCTCTGGCATAGGCTTCATCAATATGAATCGGGTTATTGTCCCCAGATAATTCAGCGAAGCTCACCACTTCGGCTTGCGAGAACTCAAAGGCATAGGTCAATTGATAGTCTGCTGAATTTTGAGGACATTCATTGGTTTCACACAAAGAAAAATACATATGAATCTTTGCCCTATTCTGCGTGATTGATACGTTGCATATACGCGTGCTCTAAATCCAATAGATCTTTTTTGCGATTTTTAATTCTGCGCGCAGGATTACCCAAATAAATCCCCCACTCTTCAGTGCTTTTATTCACTAAAGTCAGTGCGCCCACCGAGCAACCATCAGCTACTTCAACCCCAGGGAAAATAATCGAACCCGCGCCCACAATGACATGTTTACCAATCACCACCGCTTTTTTAGTTTCGCATTTAAACTCTACAGGCACAGTCGGATTGGTCAGGGTGGCGCCACTATAATCATCCGATTGGGTAAACACCTGTACATGATAGGCTAAACCTGAAAAATCTTTAAAAACAATACCTTTTTCCCCACCAGCCACCAAGCATAGTGGTGCAATATGGACGTTATTACCGATGGTGAGGCGTCCAGATAAAATACAGAAATCATCAATTCTTGAACGATCTCCGATTTCAATCAGCTCAGGATTATAAATCGAGGCTTTATCACTAATCTTGACATTTTGGCCTAATGATTTAAAGCCAAATGCCTGTAATTGCTCTTCTAATAAATATGCCATTTTGTATAAAACCTACTGATTCAATTCAAAAAATTCTTTCATTTCATGTAGGCACTGTGCCACACACTGCTCCACTTTTTGGTGTTCACTGACAATATGCTCAAGCACTTTGGCCTGCGTTTGATGTGCCCAGCTCAATTGCTCATCAGACAGGCCATAAGCAAGACCATAACGATCAGACACCTGTGAATACCAGTCAGTTAAGCCCACGCCCTCAGCAGGAACAACAACCGATTCGCAACCTGCCAATACGGCAAATAATGAGTACGCCGTATAATCATCATATGAAATAAAGCGTTTTGCCCGATTAAAAATCGCGGCGATTTCTTTATGTGATTGACCATCTAAACAAATGGCATCTTCAGGATGGATTTTTGGTTTGTCCGTTCCTTTTCTCACCATATAGCAGCAATCAATATCACGCTTCAGCCCTTGATTGGCATAGGTATCAATCGGATAGTAAATGACTTTCAGCTCATTCCTCGCCACGGTACAGCTGTCACGGTGAAAGTCATGAATCGCTGAATTAAACTTAAAATACAGCTCGTTTTGACCATACGCAATTTTGCCGGTATGAAAGCCAGGTTGATGCAACAACCAACGCACCACATGCTGAATACCGAGTGGATTACCCTCAACCACTTCTGGGTAAATCACAACGGCATCGTCAGGGAAATGACGTTTCGTCCATACAGGTGTGACCCAACCTACATGTACACCTAAGATGTTTTTCTTTTTGAGCTTAGAACGCACCCGTTTTAACCACGGTTTCGTCCATTTATCCGAGACTAAAAATGCCTGATGAGCCGTCGTGGTATTGATGATATGACAGAGGCGGTGTAGCGCAATCACACCGCCTATATTGGCATCATATGAGTAGGTATAAATAAAAATATTCACGTGTTCTGCTCAAAGCTGCGGCTGAAATGCGCTGGCTTGTTGGTCTTTTTCACTCACCAACACCTGATCATTGACCTGTGCCAATGGCCACTCAATGGCCAATGTTGGGTCATTCCACATGATCGCGCGCTCACTGTCTTTATGATAATAGTTGGTAGTTTTATACAAGAACTGAGTATTCTCTTCTAAAGCCATAAAACCATGCGCAAAACCTTCTGGAATCCAAAACATGGTTTTATTCTCAGCACTCAGCTCGACACCCACCCACTGACCATAGGTTGACGATTCAGGGCGCACATCCACTGCGACATCCCATGCGCGACCTTGTACAACACGCACAAGCTTGCCTTGACCATACGGTGCCAGTTGATAATGTAGGCCACGTAATACGCCTTTTTGTGATAAGGAATGATTGTCTTGTACAAAGTGTGGAATTGGCAAATTCAGTTCTTGTAAGGCTGTCTCAAAACGCTGTTGGTTAAAGCTTTCCATAAACCAGCCACGCTCATCCCCAAATACCTGTGGGTGAAGAATGAGTAAGCCTGCAATTTTGGTGATTTCTACCTTCATTGCGCATCGTCCAACAATTTAAACAAATACTGACCATAGTCAGTTTTCTTTAAAGCTTCGGCACTTTCACGGAGTTCATCTGAAGAAATCCAACCTTGTTGGAAACCAATCTCTTCTAAACACGCAACTTTTAATGATTGACGTTTCTCAATGGTATAAACAAATTGCCCTGCTTCGAGTAACGATTCATGTGTACCTGTATCAAGCCATGCAAAACCACGCCCCAACAATTCCACATTGAGCGATTCATCGTTTAAATAGGCATTATTGATGTCGGTAATTTCGAGTTCACCACGGTGTGATGGTTTCACTTGTTTGGCAAATTCCACCACACGATTGTCATAGAAATACAAACCAGTCACCGCATAAGGGGATTTCGGTTGTGCAGGTTTTTCTTCAATACTGATCACTTTACCTGTCGCATCAAATTCCACTACGCCAAAACGCTCAGGGTCAGTCACGTGATAGCCAAAAACAGTCGCACCATGACTCACATCATTGGCTGCTTTTAATTGCTGGCTAAAGTTTTGACCATAGTAAATGTTATCGCCTAAGATCAAACACACTGGATGCTCACCAATAAATTCTTCACCAATAATAAAGGCTTGTGCTAAACCATCTGGAGAAGGTTGAACTTTATAACTGAGTTTGATGCCGAACTGATGACCATCACCCAGTAATTTTTCAAAATTCGGTAAATCTTCAGGCGTAGAAATAATCAAGATGTCACGGATACCCGCCAACATGAGTACCGACAATGGATAATAGATCATCGGTTTATCGTAAATAGGCAACAGCTGTTTCGACACCCCTTTGGTGATTGGATGTAAGCGTGTTCCCGAACCGCCCGCAAGAATAATACCTTTACGTTGTAAGCTCATTGAATTAATAACTCCGAGATTGTTCGTTGCACATGGGTCGTCCACTCAGGCACATGTAGCTGAAACGTGTGTTGAATTTTTTGAATGTCTAATCGTGAATTATGCGGCCGCTTAGCAGGCGTTGGATAATCTGCTGTAGAAATCGCGTTAACGGTTTGCACTTTGAGTGACATACCCTGCTGTTTAGCCTGCTCAAATACATAATTGGCATAGGCGAACCATGAGGTTTCACCTGCAGCCACCAAATGATAAATCCCGACTTTGTTGAAATCGGCCATTGTCTGTACAATTGCATGTGCTGTGATGTCCGCGATCAACACTGCCGAGGTCGGTGCCCCGATTTGGTCATCAATAATACTGAGTTGTTCGCGTTGTTGCGCCAAAGACAGCATGGTTTTTAAGAAGTTTTTGCCCTTGGCGGCATAGACCCACGAGGTTCGAAAAATCAAATGTCGACATCCTGATGCCACAATCGCCTGCTCACCTTGTAGTTTTGTTTGTCCATAGACGTTTAAAGGCTGCGTCTGATCAGTTTCTTTAAATGGCGTTGTGCCTTGGCCGCTAAACACATAATCCGTTGAATAATGCACCAACAGGATATTTAGACTTTTGCACACTTCAGCGATTTGCGCCACAGTATCTGAATTGATCAGCTGCGCCATCTCTTGGTTCGATTCAGCCAAATCCACTGCAGTATACGCACTGGCATTGACTACAACATCGGGTTGAATCTCACGAATAGTGCGTAGCAAGGCCTCAGGCTGAGCCAAGTCACCGCACCAGCCGCCTAAGCCATGACGATCCAAAGCAATCAGCTCAGCCACTGGCGCTAGCGCACGTTGTAACTCCCAGCCCACTTGACCATTTTTTCCAAGCAAAAGAATTTTCATACGTTTGCCTTGCTTTAGCCTTGGTACTGCTGGTCTAACCAATTTTGATACTCACCGCTTTGCACACGCGACACCCACTGTTGATTGGCCAAGTACCACTGCACGGTTTTGCGTAAACCAGTCTCAAAGGATTCTTCAGGCACCCAACCGAGTTCTTTTTTAATTTTTGAAGCATCAATCGCATAGCGCACATCATGCCCTGGACGATCTTTGACATAGGTAATTAAATCTTGATACTGGGCAACACCTGTCGGCTTGTTTGGCGCCAATTCCTCTAGTAATGCACAGATGCCATGCACCACATCAATATTTGCTTTTTCATTGTGCCCACCAATATTATAGGTCTCACCAATGGCACCCTCGCTCACCACTTTAAACAGTGCGCGCGCATGGTCTTCCACATATAACCAATCACGAATTTGCTGACCATTGCCATACACAGGTAATGCTTTGCCCTGTAAAGCATTTAAAATCATCAGTGGGATCAATTTTTCTGGGAAATGATACGGTCCATAATTGTTCGAGCAGTTGGTTACAATCACGGGTAAGCCATACGTTCGATGCCACGCACGTACCAAATGATCTGAACTGGCTTTAGACGCAGAATAAGGTGAACTTGGTGAATATGAGGTCTCTTCAGTAAATAGATCTGTCGTCCCTTCTAAGTCACCATACACTTCATCGGTTGAAATGTGATGAAAACGGAAGGTCGCTTTGGCTGCCTCAGGCAAGTTGCTCCAGTACTGGCGCGCAGCTTCTAACAACTGATAGGTGCCAATAATATTGGTTTCAACAAAATCAGACGGGCCTGAGATCGAACGATCAACATGTGATTCAGCGGCCAAATGCATCACGGCATCAGGCTGAAACTGATTAAAGAGCGTATCAAGTGCTGCACGGTCACAAATATCAGTATGGCTAAACTGATAACGTTCACTCCCTGCAACCTCAGCCAATGATTCTAAATTCCCTGCATAGGTGAGTTTGTCGATATTTAATACATGATGCGAGGTATGCTGAATAATATGGCGAATCACTGCTGAGCCAATAAAACCTGCACCACCGGTAACAATAATATTCACATTTAATCCTTCAATTACTTTATCTCTAAGCGGTCTGAAATGGCCCATGCCAAGCTCAAACCCTACAATTCATCTTATGTGGTCGTCATCTTGGGTAAATCAATCGGCGTATAGTCACCCAAATCCAATACATAACGAATCCAATTGGCAAAATGATATTTGCGTGCAATCTCATCAGTGACCGTGTTATACGCCTGCGCTAAAAACTGTTGTAGTACACTCGTGTCTTTGCCATCCCACACGAAAATATTATCAGGATGATAAAAGTCATAATGCACAATCGACGCGTTATTGGTAATCAATTTCTTCTTAAACATCAGCGCTTCAAATGTTCTAAACGACAATCCTGTATGCGCTCCAATCACCAAATCAATCAAAATATCGGCATTTTGCACATGAGCCAAATTATCATTGAATTCAATATTTTGTGTAATCTTACTAATTGGCAAATCGAGATATGCCTGCGCAGGCGCATGATTAATAAAGCACTTAATCTCTACGTCATGCTGCGCTAATTCGCCGACCAATTGCTCAATCGCCTGTTGTCGACTCGGATTATGATACCCGACAAAATAAACGATAGGTTTTTGATTGTCTGATATTTTTTGATCAACGACCAATACATCATTCATACAGAAATTGGTGAGCGGTAAAACACGCGCATTACTATTGTTTTGATAGTCTTGCGGATCAAAGACAAAGAAGCGATCAAATAACTTGATACGATGCGAGACATTTGGAAAACGCGTCAGTCCATCCCACTGATAACCCGCAAAGGTTTGATGCGTGCGTGATTTTAATAGCGCCAGCACCTCATCACTAAACATGTCAGCGCGAATGACCAAGGTGTAGTCGCTATAGCCACCCCATGCCTGCAGCTGCTGATCAATATGCTGCATATTTATGGCATTGCGTAAGGTCATTTTATAACTGGTGTCTTTATAGACTGTTTTACGATAGCCCTTATAGATCCGTGAAAACAGATTCGGGTATTTAAAGGGTTCAGGCGACACCAGCTGGTCAAAGCACATCACTTCAAAACCCTGCTGCTGCAAACTTTTTGCAACCAAATGAATCAATCCCAAATGATCGGGCATGGCTAAAATAATTCTAGGTTTTGACATATTGCTTTCCAAAATGACACTCTCAGGTCATCAAATCACATGAGCATCTGCTCTAAAGCTGTGTAAAACCCCATATTTTCTACACGTATTTACAGCATCAACGCCATTCTTATCATCGCGTTAGTTTTTAAATTGCGTCTGATCCAATCGAATTTCACGCTTTTGCGCTTTAAACACAACACTGGCATAGCGACACGCCATCGCCCATTGTCCGGCAAGACGGCGCATTTTAAATGTTCTTTTTTCAGCAGCTGACGCATACACGGGCTTATGATGCTCTGAACGACCAATCACCGATTCAAACTGTTCAGCAGGCACTAAACCATATGCTGACATTTGGTCTTCTTGAATGATTCCAGCAGGCTCTGCTTGGAGGCAGTGCAAGCCATAATGGCTAGAGATAAAACCATCCGCAATTGCGGGTGCTGTTTCTGCTAGACGTTGCAGCAGTTTTTGCGCACCCGATGGATACAACACATAACCTGCTGCACCAGTACGATCTTGGTACAAGGTATACAGTGCCGTATCCCCTGCATTAAGTTTAACTTCAGGCTGTTTTGAAATGATTTTTTTACGGCTGCGCACTTCAAAGTTAATCAGATCCACCTGTGGATTGTGCGCTTGCTCAATCTCTGCCAATGCATCTGGCATGTGCTGCGCCAACACAGCATCATCTTCTAAAATCAATGCAGGTGCATTCAGTTCAAGTACCGTTTCCCACGCCTTTTTATGACTCAGAAAACATGCCACTTCAACTTTACGCAAAGGCCGCTGCCAACCAAAACCCAACGCTTGATAATCTTCCTCACTGATGTCATCAGTAGAGACTGCGGCTAAGCGCTGAAATGCTAAACCAAGACGCGTACATTGTTGCATCTGAAAATCAAGGCGTTCAGTTGAGCGCGCTAAATTAATAATAAGCACTTGCATCGACTTACCACCATCGTGTCTTTTCACGGGTGTGACGCTGTTTAAAGCGCGAATACACCGTGTCATGTTCATCGAGATTGACCCGATCAAAGATTTCAATCACCAACTGCCCCAGTGGATGCGCCGCACAGATCTGGTCTAAACGCCAGCGCATATTACGTAAAGTATCATCTGTTCCAACCGCAAATGCGGAAGTACCATCAAACAAGGCATAGCGCTGTTGTTGCAATAAGTCCTGATGCAGTAAATTGACTTCGAGTGACTGGTCACACAAGAAACGCTCTGTTTCTTGTAGTTTGATGGTATTGATCAATATCACTGCATTCATCAGAATGGCTTTTAGAGTTACGTCTTCATCAAAATCAATAAAAGTATCACAGGCTGAAATCAGCCAGCGTATATTCAATGACTGTACAAGAAAATCTCGTTCAGCCATCCATAATGCCTTGAATTTGTCATAATTATTTTGAGTATCGACCTCACGGCGAATGAGAACAATCAGACTGGCATGGAAATGATTTAATGCAGACTGCCCCACAAACTCTTGTTTGAGCTGTTCAATATGCTCATTGAGATCTTTGGTCGAACCATGCGTATATTGAATTTGATCCCCATCAATGATGGTATTTTTTAACTGGTTTAAATCGGCTTGACCAAATTGCGCATAAATCTTTTCAGCGCCAAAACGACGCTGATGACGACTAAATGAAAACCATTGTTCGAACTTACTTTTCTTTCTTACCGGCATTTGAAATTAAATCTCTTTCAATTTCTCATTGATTCAGCTTACTGCCAAGCATCCTTAATCCACTGCGATGGCAACACATAACGGTACCATTTCCCACCACCACCATTGACTGCATCAGGTGGATTAATTTCACCATGGAATACAATAATTTTAGCACCTTCAGGCTTCACAGGTGGCTTAAAGTAAGCCATTGGAATTTTTTGCAGGCAATGATACTTATAGCTCTTGCACCAGCTTTCTGGCCAATAGGTCTGTTTACCTTCACGGTCTACGTACCAAGACAAATAGGCTTGCTCATTACGGAATTTTTTACGGATTTCATCAAAGTTTTCACGGAAATAAGGCAAAAGCCCCGGGAAAGCACCCAGTTTAAACCGGTAAACCGAACTGTTACCGGTAATACGCCACGGCCGTTTCCAGTCATGAATAATCAGAAAGTCGCCCGGATAGGTAAAGAACTCATCGATATTATCGACAATCACCACGTCAAGATCGAGGAAGAGTGCATTCCCCTCCAAGCCATACAGATCTGGCTCAAAAGTAGACAGCTTGTTCCAGCCACGCTCAGGCGCACCTTCAGGCAATGCCAGAGGTGGAATAGGAAAACATTGCACCGCAGGATCAATGCCTTCAGTACGATCCGTCAGACAGACCATTTTAAAGTCGACTGTCGTGTGTCGTTTAACCATATTGTATAAACGATTGACGTATTCCGAACCGTATTTGGTTCCCCATTTCATACAAATAACGATGTTACTCATTGCGTATGCCTAAGCTCATCTTAAAATCTTCTTGATGGTGAATATGATGACATAAGTTCGGCAGAATAAGTACATCAGTTAAAAAAAACCTCTCAAATGAGAGGTTTTTTCAATCAGTAAATTCTTAATTACTTCACATAAGTTAACCAGTGTGCATATTTAGGGTCTTTGCCCTGAACTGCATCGAAGTATGCTTTCTGGATTTGAGTGGTGATTGGACCACGTACACCCTCACCAATCTGACGATCATCGTATTCACGGATTGGTGTGACTTCTGCAGCAGTACCGGTAAAGAATGCTTCATCTGCGATGTAGAACTCATCACGGGTAATACGGCGTTCAATTACGTCATAACCCAGGTCTTTAGCAATAGTAATAATGGTTTGACGGGTAATACCATCCAATGCACCGCCTGCGATATCAGGCGTATGAATCACGCCATCACGCACCAGGAATACGTTTTCACCTGAACCTTGGCATACATAGCCTTGCGGGTCGAGCAGCATTGCTTCGTCATAACCTGAATGCGCCACTTCCTGATGTGCAAGAATGGACAAGGTGTAGTTACCTGATGCTTTGGCCTTACACATGGTCACGTTCGGATGATGGTGGGTAAATGAAGAAGTTTTTACGCGAATACCCTTCGCCATTGCTTCTTCGCCCAGGTACGCCCCCCAGCTCCATGCCGCAACTACGGCATGAATGGTATTGTCAGTTGCAGCGATACCGAGTTTTTCAGAACCAATAAAAATAATTGGACGTAAATAGCAAGACGCTAATTTGTTTTCACGAACAACATCAATTTGAGCCTGTTCTAATGCTGCTTGATCAAATGGAACTTTCATTTGATAAATTTTTGCAGAATTCAACAAACGCTTGGTATGTTCTTTTAGACGGAAAATAGCCGTTCCATTCGGGGTTTCATAAGCTCGGACACCTTCAAACACACCCATGCTGTAATGCAAAGTATGTGTTAATACGTGAGTTTTTGCCTCACGCCAGTCAACTAGTTGTCCATCTTGCCAAATGAAACCATCACGATCAGCCAAATTCATGCCACAAACTCCAATTTCTCACAATTATTCACTATCCAGTACAAAGTCTGCACTTGGATCAATTAGTCTTTGCCATAACTTGCAAACGGTCATTCGGGTATCGTGCCAGTCGCTTGCAGACACTTGCATGGATTGATTTGCAAGGGCTAAGCGATGGCTCTCGGCGCGTTCACGGAGATAAGCTTGAATCAGAGCAGTCGCATCGTCGCTGGATAAGCAACCTGATTTTGCGGCATCCTCAAGAATTCGTACATTGTCGGAGAAATGGGCGAGATCTTTATTCGTCCCACTCCAGGCCAACACCGCATACTGTGCCATAAATTCGATGTCTACGATACCACCTGCATCTTGTTTTAAATGAAAAATACCATCTTTTTTTTGCTCTTTAGAAGAACCGAGATGCTCCTTCATTTTCTGACGCATTTTCAGTACTTCTGCCCGTACATAATTTTCATCGCGAGGCTGAATCAAAATATCCCGGCGCAAGACTTCAAACTTTTTCCGCAAGCTCATTTCACCCGCAATCGGACGGGCTCGCACCAAGGCCTGATGCTCCCATAACCAGGCACTCTTGAACTGATATTGTTCAAAGGCTTTCAAACTGGTCACCAAAAGCCCAGCTTCGCCCGATGGACGCAAGCGGGTATCGACTTCATATACGCGTCCATCTAGGGTTTGCGTGGTCATGAGGGACATAAACTTTTGTGCGACACGCATGGCAAACTCAAAACCACTGATCGGCTTGAGTCCATCGGTATCGGCCTGTTCACCCATATAGTGAATAAAGACCAGATCCAGATCCGAGCCATAACCCAGTTCAATACCACCGACTTTACCATAACCAATGACTGCAAAAGCAGTATGCTCGACTGAACAGCGCTGCCCTTCTGCATCCAGTGGAAAACCATGCTTTTTCGCCACAATCTGATAGGCCAGATGCAGCGCTGCATTCACCGATACTTCAGCAATATCGGTCAAGGCATCAGAAACTTTCATCAACGGGCTTTCTGCCAGCACATCACTGGCGGCTACAGCAAGTACATTGGATTTTTTAAACAGGCGCAAGACCCGCATCTGGTCTTCGACCTGATCAACTTCAATGCGCAACAGTTGCTGGCGCAAGGAATCTTCCAGATCCTGACGTTTTGGCAATTCAAAATCCATTGACAGGAATTCATCCAGCAGTACCGGATAATGAGTCAGTTCTTCGCAAATCCATGGACTAACCGTTGCCATTTTAACCAGACGCTGCAATGCGCCTTTGCTCTCGATTAACATCACCAGATATACCGTACGGCGCATCACTGATTCAACTAGGGGCATTAAGCGTACCAACGCCACCTGAGGATCATTTGACTGTAAAACGGCTTCAATTAAATGTGGCCAGAAGGTTTTTAAACGTTGTACCGCCTTTGCCGGTAATTTTTTTAAGGCATGCCCATTCCAAAACTCATAAACGAGATTCTTCGCATTCTCATCCAACACTTCTTTGAGTTTCTTTTCCAGCTGTGAAAAACTTTCAACCAGGGTATCTGGACCATTTTCCTTAATTAAATGATCAAACTGATACATAACTTTGTCACGTTTCTCATTGAGATATGCCATAAAGCTATCCCAATTAGCAAAACCAAGCGTGTCCGTTATACGCGCCCTTAACTCTGGCTCAGTCGGTAGTGATTGCGTTTGCTGATCATGCAGTGCCTGAATCGCGTGCTCGACCCGACGCAGGAATAAGTAAGCATCTTCCAGATCCTGCACCGCCTGTTCATCCAGTAACTCGGCATCATCCAGATGATTCAGATTCACCAGACACTGCCGATCCTGCAATTCAAGTTTGGCGCCGCCGTAAATCAACTGAAACACCTGCACGATAAACTCGACTTCGCGAATGCCACCGGCTCCGAGCTTGATATCATCTTCAATATTACGGCGCTGTACTTCGCGCTCGATCATAGCTTTCATTTCGCGCATGGCTTCAAAAGCGCTGTAATCGACGTACTTGCGAAATACAAATGGACGGGTCATCTCCAGCAGCTCATCGCCTTCCGGACTTGGATTGACAATACGCGCTTTAATCCAGGCATAACGCTCCCATTCACGCCCATGCTGGCTCAGATATTTTTCCAAGGCCGCGTGGCTAATGGCCAGCGCCGAACCATCGCCCCAGGGACGGAGGCGCATATCCACCCGGAATACAAAACCATCCGCCGTGATCTGATCCAGCAAATGAATCAGTTTCTGTCCCCACAGGATGCAAAACTGCTGCACATCAATACATTTGCGCCCATCGGTTTCACCCTGCTCATCGAAGGCAAAAATCAAGTCGATATCACTGGAAAGATTGAGTTCTTGGGCGCCGAGTTTGCCCATCGCGATGACAATCAGATCCTGGACTTTTCCGTTATAGCCAATCGGCTGGCCATACTTGGCAGCGACCGGAATACGGGCAAAATCTTTCGCCGCACAGATGCAGGCATCGGCAAAATCGGAGAGTTCTTGAGTGAGGGTAATAACATCGGTGAGTTGATTGGCATCCTGCCAGATCCAGCGAAACATCAAACGAGCCCGCAGAATACGCATTGCGCGCATCCACGTTGCTTCATCGCTTATATTCAGGATGCAGTGCTGCACCAGCTGATCAATATATTCCCGACTGAGTGAGCCTTGAAACTGATCAATTGCATAATCCTGTTCCAGTAAACTCTGGTGATTGGCCAATACCTGTTCGGTATATTGGCTAGCTCTTAAGGTTTTCTGCAATTGTGCCGCATTCATCACTCAACTCTTCCCCTGAAACATTCTGCTTAGTTTTGACATACTCCCACCACTTTCACGATGTTCAAGTGGGGGATTCTAAAAGTAAAAGCTCTTAGGTGACTTCCTCACGGATTTCACTTGCTTTCTGCTTCGCAAGGCGACCTTTACCGCATCCACCCTCCACAGACAAAACGGTATGTCCTACCGCCAAAATATTGCGAGAAGCATTAATATCTGCATTCTCGCCAAAGCTACACTCGACACAACTAAAGTTTGCTTGAGTAAGCCTATTTTCTTTTGCAACGTGACCACATGAACTACAAGTCTGACTTGTATATTTAGGGTCAACTTTAACGAGTAAACCACCTCGCCATTGCTGTTTGTACACCAACATATTAACAAGCATTGACCAACCTTGATCCAGGATTGATTTATTTAAGCCGGACTTGGCTTTAACATTCTTTCCTTTTTTCTCGATTGAGCCTTTCGCTGACTTCGACATATTGGCTACTTTTAAGTCCTCAACTACGATCATTGCGTGGTTTTTGCTGAGCGTTGTGGTGACTTTGTGCAAGTAGTCATGCCGAATATTGGCAATATGATGGTGTAATGTATTGATCTTGAGATTCAGCTTTTTCCAATTTTGACTGAACTTGTTTTTCTTTCTCAGCTTGCGCTGAAGCCTAGCCAACTTTACTTGATTGGCCTTGAAACTATTGATCGGGTCGAATACTTGACCACTAGACGTTGTAATTAACTTTTTAACACCTAAATCAATGCCAACGGCTGATTTTGATGGGTGGACTGGTGCTTCTACTGTGTTTTCAGCACCAAATGACACATACCATTTCCCGACATGCTTTGAGATTGTGACGTTCTTAATCTCACCCACAATATTTTGTGATTTTCTGAATTTCACAACGCCAATGTCATTAGGTAACTTAACTTGGTTGCCTTTAACCCAACAATATCTGCCAAATTGAACAATACGAATGGAATCATAACCATCAGATTTCTTTTTGAATCGTGGCATAAGTGTTCTAAGTTGAACTTCACCACCATCGGATAATTTAAAAAATCGTGGCTTCTTAGCTCTAAATGGTTTTTGCTTTAACTTAGCTTGTTCCTTTTTGTTAAAAAACTTCCCCCAAGCATCACCAAGATCACGAACTTTTTGTTGGAGTGAAACGCCATTTGAGCTGTTTTCTAGAAAAGCACATTCAGGTTTTTTGCGTAATTCAGGAATTTTATTGACTAAATTAACTTTGTTGATTCGCTCATTATTAGCAAGCATCTCGAACGAAACAGCTAAAATTTGATTCCAAACAAAACGTGCAGAGCCAAGCAACTTGTTTAAAACAAGCTCCTGTTCCGCATTAGGCTCAAGCCTAAATTTGTACGCTTTGTTGATCTTCATTTCGCCTTAAATCTATTTAGATACAGAAACTTAATGCAAATTATTCTATCATATTGCACTAAAAAAAAGTCGTGAAATTCACCTCCACCCTAATGTTGGGTGGAGTCCTCTTTCACACTAAAGATAGCAGGAGTTTTGTCTCAGTGGGAATGTTTTAGTTTGAAATTTACCTTTTAAGATTGCTCGGCATGTACATCTTCAAGCACTAGCGCCTGATGATCATTGGTAACCATCGGCAAATGCACAGTAAAGGTCGTACCACGGCCCTCTTTGGAATCTACAGCAATTTGACCATGGTTCAGGTCAATAAAGCGCTTGCAGAGTACCAGACCCAAACCTACCCCTTTCTCTTCAGCTGTGCCTCTGACACTCACACCCAAAGTCGGTTTAAACAGATTCTGCATCTGTTCTTCGGTCATGCCCAGGCCAGTATCCTGAATCGTAATCTTGACCTGCTCGCCTTCCATCTCTGCAGCTAAAATCACTTTACCGCCTTGATTCACCGGGGTAAATTTAAGCGCATTCGACACCAGGTTTTGCAAGACAGAGGTAATCATGTTGATATCCGCATGTACCTTGATGTCTTCAGGAATATTATCAACCAGTTCAATTTTTTTATTTAAGGCCAGACTTTTCAGCACACTGCACACAATATTACTGGATTGTTTCAATTCATAATTAATCGGATGATAAATAAAGCGTCCACCCTCTGCCATCGCCCAAGTCAGCAGGCTTTCCAGCAGGTTATAGGTCGATTGTGCATTATCATATAAATAATCCGCGATGCTCTGGATACTGGATTCGTCCAGAGTGTCACGCTCCTGCGCTAGCACTTCGGAAAAGCCCAGTAAACCATGAAATGGTGCACGCAAGTCATGCGCAATAATCTGGAAAAATTTGGTTTTACTGAAGTTGAGTGCGCATTGCTGTTCATATAATTCTTTCAGTTCAGTATGTTCTTGATTGAGCTGAATTCGAATCACTAAACTTTCAGCAAATTGTTTGATGGTGGCAATATCGTCCTGATCGAACAGTTCGGTCTGATCATCAAAGAAAATGACCTGTCCAAAAGACACACCGCTACTTGATTTTAAATTAAAGGCGACCAATCTCTGATGCGCTACACCGAGATCTTTCACATAATTTGACAGTTCTGTATAAGCAGGATGCATCTGGTCGATGACATCTGCGTGTTGCAGATACGTAGGCAGATTCACGTCCTGCGGGGCGTGCAAAGCCCGGAAACCGCGCGGACAGCTGTACCAGATATAGGGCTCCGTGTGGAAGCGAATAATGCTGGTTTTAACGTTTAAAACTTTACGGGCGATCTTACAAAAGGTGTCTAATAGGTTATTGGAGGTATAGACACCTAAAATGAGAGATATACGGCACGAGCTTAATTGCTCCGTATTCTGACCGACCTCTAGCAGTTTTAGTTCCATGTCTGCCTCTCTGAATGTTTATGGAATATAGAAAACACTGCCGACCAAATTCATACAATCAATAACAAAGATTCTATATTTACTCAACGATGAAAACTCACCTATAGGTTAAAGGATTTGTTAACCTGTTTCTATCCAGATACATTCTTAACCGCAAAGCACTGATATTTAATTGATTAAGAATAACTTGAAAATTTACTATTCGAAAAAAACCTACATAAGTATTTGAAATTAATATATCTCACCTAAAATAAGCATGTTTATTTGTATTTACTGTAACACACTATTGACTAAAAAATACCCACTATAGCTTTTTACTCTATTTGGAGTAAAAGCTAATGATTTTTCAATTATATAACTTGACCTTATGATTAAAAAGAAATTTTATATCAGGTCTCATCTATCTAATAACACTCAGAATTATTTTTTAATTTTTAAAACTATCTTAACAATTCCAGTCTACGAAATATTTAAATATCAGGATATTGACTAAAAACAGGCCAAAAAAGCCACTGAGAATTGTAAAGATTTTACATTCATTAACAAATTAATTGCAGAAATTTTGTATTTTTTATCATCAATGCAGTTTTAGAAGCTGGAATAGTAATATTAAGATAGACCACTTATAGACTATGCATGTCCAAGTCAAACCAATCAGTTCAAAACAGCTATAAAAAAGCGGCCTAAAAAAGACCGCCTTTTTACATGGCTGCTTAATTGTCAGAAATCAACGCCACTTGCTGTACATAGTTAAACAGCTTTAATTTAGAAGCATTCACTTCTTCTTCAGGTGCTTGATTCTTTAAATCACGGTGTACCCGAAGATAATGTTGACGTAAGGTATGACGCTCTGTCGCATTATAGGTTTTGGTAAATTCATTGATGGCTGGATCACCATCTTTGACAATTCGATCCACCCAACGCTGTAATTGAGCTGTCTTTTTAAGACCTTGTTTAGGTGTTAAATAAGACAAAATTACCGTTTCATTTTCATTGCGTAATAATTTACCAATCCGTGAAAATTGACGGCGACGTGCTTCATGCGAACTAATTGCCTGCACATCAAGTAAGGCGTCAATCAAACGCTCATCTACGGGTAGGTTTTTAATTTGTTTAGCGCTCAGCTCTGCAAGCTGCGCACCTAAAGCAGCCATACGCTGGACTGCTTTTTTCTGTTCGGTCTTACTTGCGCGTCCCTCTAAAGAATCAAAATCTTCTTCAGTTAAACTGTTCGGTCGACGTGCCACGATTAATCTGCCTCATAAAATTTTGCTGCAAATAGTGCCTGAATTTCAGATAAGGCTTTGTCCTCGTCTGCTCCTTCAATCACTAAGCGTAAAGTTGTTCCTTTGCCTGCACCAAGCATGAGCAATGACATGATATTTTTGGCATCTACCAATTTGTCAGCCTTGCCAATCCGAATACTGGAACGAAATTTGGTGGTAACTTCTATCAGTTTACCAGATGCGCGTGCATGTAAACCCAATTTATTAATTACGTCAACTGTCGTATCAATCATGACCAGTGCTTCATTTCTCGATGGAGGACTTGAATAGACCATTTTGCCTCAAGGGCTTTTTTTAGTCTATCCACAATATAAACAGAACGATGCTGACCACCGGTACAACCTATCGACACGGTCATATAATGACGATGCCCTTCGGCAAAGGTCGGCAACCACTTGTCCAGAAAATGATACAGATCATTGAACATGTCCTCGACCTGATCGCTCTTTTGTAAAAACGCCTGCACCGGCTGATCTAGCCCTGAAAATTTGCGCAGTTCCAGTTCCCAATGCGGATTTGGCAAATGCCGGACATCAAAGACATAATCGGCATCCAGTGGAATGCCATGCTTATAACCAAAGGATTGCAGAATCAGGATCAGGTTATCGGCCTGTCCCAGCTTGGACAATAAGGTATGTTTCAGGTCATGTACGCTTTTATCGGTAGTATCGATATGAACTGTAGAACGCAACTGAATCGGCATCAACAGGATTTTTTCTTCCTGAATGCATTGATTCAGACTTTTAAAGCGTGACGCCAGAGGATGCGGCCGACGCGAAGCACTAAAGCGGGCAATCAGCTCCTGATCCTGCGTGGTCAGATAGATAATATCGACCGAACCATGCTGTTGCAGCTGCTCAAATACATGATCAAATTCTTGTAAATCTGCCCGGGTACTGCGCACATCGACGCCCAGCGCCAACTGTTCCAGATTATTTTCACTGTCCAGTTTGGCCACGATTTCGGGAAGCAATGCCAAAGGCAGATTATCAATACAGTAATAACCCAGATCTTCAAGCACCTGTAATGCAGATGATTTCCCCGAACCAGATTGTCCCGTGACGATTAAAATGCGCTTCATGCATGCTACCCTTTCATCTTAGCCGGCAGTGTATTTAACCTGCAGGTTATCGATCAGACGTGTATTCCCCAACTTTGCAGCTATAAATAACACAAGATCTTGATTAAACGTATGAATTTTTTGTAATTCTGGAGTTCTGGCTTCAATATAATCCACTACAAATCCAGCATCGGTTAAAGTCTGGCGAAGCTCCGCCAATACCGTATCCAGTTCCACGCCTGCCTGTAATTGCTGTTCAGCCTTTTGCAAGCTTTGATAAATGACCGGTGCGATTGCACGATGCTCTTCGCTTAAATAACCATTGCGCGAACTTAAAGCCAGGCCATCTTCTGCACGGGCAATCGGCACACCAATTACTTCCAGTGGAATATTCAGATCTTGTACAAACTGACGAATGACCGCCAATTGCTGATAATCTTTCTGGCCAAAGAAGGCGTAATTCGGCTGTACGATGTTAAACAATTTAGTCACCACCACCGCCACACCATCAAAATGACCGGGACGCTGTAAACCACATAAATCATTGGTAATGTCAGAAACACTGATATTGGTCAGACGCGGTTTTTTACCATACATTTGCTCAACCGTCGGCGCAAAAACGATGTCACAACCGACCTCTGCCAAAAGCTGCTGGTCCTGCTCAAGCGTGCGCGGATAGCTGTCAAAATCTTCATTGGGTCCAAACTGGATCGGATTGACAAAGATACTGACCACCACCACATCACACAACTTACGCGCTTCACGCACCAAGTTTAAATGTCCCTGATGCAGATTGCCCATGGTCGGTACAAAACCAATAATCTTGCGACTGGTACGCGCCGGATTTAATGATGCCGCTAAGCCCTGAATGGTGGTTTCTGTTTTCATCTTACAATTCAACCTGAAAAGTTTGTTCTGGTGCCGGGAAAGATCCATCTAAAACTGCAGCATGATAAGCTTTAAAAGCATCTAGAATGGCGGTCGCACCCGATTGTTCTTGCATAAAATTACGTACAAATTTTGCAGTGTGGCCAAAGGTCAGACCCAACATATCCTGTACCACTAGCACCTGGCCGTCTGTAGCTGCACCTGCACCAATGCCAATGACCGGAATCTGCGGAAACAGTTCGGTGATTTCCTGGCCAAGCTGTGCTGGTACGCATTCAAGTAGCAATAGTGCAGCACCCGCCTCGACCACTGCCTTACAGTCCGCAATGAGCTGATCGGCCGCTTCACGGGTACGGGCTTGCAGTTTATAACCGCCAAAGACATGTACCGACTGCGGAGTAAGACCCAAATGCACACACACCGGAATACCGTTACGGGTCAGCACTTGCACGGTTTCTGCCAACCATGCACCGCCTTCCATCTTGACCATTTGCGCGCCAGCCTGCATCACGGTTTTCGAGCTTTGCAAGGCATCATTCAAGGTGGCATAGCTCATAAATGGCAAGTCAGTCATGATAAAGGCATGCTGGTTACCACGGCGTACCGCAGCCGTATGATAAGCCATATCTGCAACCGTAACCGGCAAAGTCGAATCACGGCCCTGAATTGACATTCCCAGAGAATCGCCAATTAAAATGCTGTCCACTTCGGCAATTTCCATGGCTTTGGCCATACTGGCATCATAGCAAGTCAGACATGAAAATTTGCGTCCATCTGCTTTAAAGCGTCTTAAATCACTCAGACTGACCATGAAAATGTTCCTCTATGCTTGAAAGTTCTGACGAAGCTACCATCACTTAAAAATTAAATATTTGCCCAGTTGCTGTCATCGAGTACCGCGAGGGTCGACTGTTTAACGATGTCTAGGTCTTTTAATCTGTGTCCATGAACCTGTATTTCAGGATCAATATCCAGAAGTGGAAGCAGGACAAAATCACGTTCTAATACACCAACATGCGGCACAGTTAAGCGTTCATTTTGAATCTGCTCATTGCCGTAGAGCAGCAAGTCCAGATCCAGCGTACGTTCGCCCCAATGACGTAAACGTACCCGACCGGCGTCGTGCTCAAAGGCTTGCAGACGATCTAGCAAGCTTAAAGCGGCCAGATCGGTATTTAACTGCACCACTGCATTCAGATAGTTTGGCTGATCCTGTGGTCCCATCGGTGGACTTTGATACAGATGCGAAGTTTTCACCTGCCCCAAGGTCGCCAGTTTCTGTACAGCTTCTGCCAGAATCTGGCGTGAATCACCCAGGTTACTGCCCAGGCCAATATACGTCACGATCATTGTGTTGGCCCAAATACCACCTGACTCAGATCACGTTTCACCCGCTTACGTTTCATAATCGGATGATCTGCGCCAATTTCACCGCTGGCACTGGCTGCTACATGCGACAGAGGTTTCACCTTGTCTTCAAACTTGGCTTTGCGCACTCGACGATTGCGTGGTTCAGGTTCATTTACCAACGGTTCGATCTCGGTGAGATCTTGCTGCTGGGTCAATTTCTGTTCCAGATGTTCTTCTTGACTCGCCTTGCGACGGCTCTTGGCACGCTGACGGTTATACTGGCTAATGGCCCGTTCTTTCTCGTCACCGCTCATTTGCTGGTAAGCATCCCACCAGCTGCCCATGCCTTGTGCAGTTGCATCGCCTGATTTTTCACGCAGCAGCAAAAAGTCAAAGCCGGCACGGAAACGCGCATGGCTGGACAAGGCCTCGATTTGCTGTGGTTTTGGATTCAACAAACGGGTTTGCATTTCCCAGACTTCACGAATAAAGGTTTCCGCAAAACGTGGAATAATGGTACGAGTCGCCTGACGTTTTAACACGTCCAGACCAGCTTGGGCACGAGCTTCGGCGGCTACCACGCCTTTATTTAGATAGAATTCACAACGCTCGAGGAATGGCTGCCACAACAATACCGCATAGAAAAAGGCCGGGTTGATGGTCTTGCCGATAGAAATACGCTGATCGGTATTTTTCGCAGCGCGTTCCATAAATGGCGTAATTTCAGGCTTGATATCTGCAAATAACTGCTGCCAGATCCCAAAATCGATCAGCATTGGCAAGACACGATTCAGGTGTCCCATGGTAAACAGTTTCTGTGATTCATCATAAAGTCGATGTGGAGAAACATCACGCAGCAACTGGGTCATTTCCGGCGTAAAGACATCCAGAATCGCTTCATCAATATTAAAGTTCAGCTTGGCGGCAAAACGTAGGGTTCGCAGCATCCGCACTGGATCTTCTTCAAATCTTAAAGTCGGATCACCGAGTAAGCGTAAGGTTTTGCTATGGATATCATCCACTGCATTGCAGAAATCCAGCACAATGCCTTTACGTGGCTGGTAATACATTGCATTGATGGAGAAATCACGACGGGCAAAATCCTGCTCGATGCTGCCCCAGTTGTTATCACGCAGAATCATTCCCGCGGCCGAGGTCACTGCTTTTTTTGGTGGTGCACGGAAGGTTGCCACTTCAACCAGTTCCCGCCCTGAATAGACATGCGCCAGTTCGAAACGTCGTCCGATAATTCGACAACGTCGTCCGAAAACTTCCTTGACCTGAGCCGGGGTTGCATTGGTAACTGCATCGAAATCTTTAGGATTCAAACCTAACATCAGATCTCGAACACCACCACCCACGATATAAGCTTCATAGCCTGCCTTGTTTAAGGCATCAATCACATCGAGAATATAAGAAGGTAATTGAGCGGTTGATAAACCACATTTTGACGCGCGCAAAGTTTGCAAAAGACGCTGTCTCCTACGTCTGAACGTAAAATTCTAAGATGACGCTAATCATATCGCTTACACGCCTAAAGGGCAATTTGATTATGTCAATCCTGCGAGTCAAATCAATCAGCTAGTCATGATCCATGCTGTCGCCTTACAAGGCCAATTTGGCCTTGTTTTTGGCAAACAATGCCGGCCCAATGCCTTTGACCAGCTGGATCTCTTCAATGCTTTTGAATTTTCCGTTTTTTTGCCGATGTTCAATAATGGCTTCAGCCTTTTTTTGACCAATACCATTTAGCTGCTGTAATTGCTCCACTGTTGCATTATTCAAACTGATTTTATTAGCAGCGGAAGATGCCGATAATGCAGGCTTCGCCAGATAGTGATTGCTTTCCGATGAAGCCGTAGCGGCAGTTTTTTTCTTCAGGCGGGCGTCATGTTGCTGTTGCTGGGTCTTCCATTCCATATAATCGGTCGCAGTCGCATGCGCTGTTCCGATAAAAATAAAGCCCAGCCAGCAACTCAGAAGAAGATTAATCCACGTTCGACCGATTTGATAAGGTATTTTTTTCATGTGCCGCTCTTTGTTTTAATTCTAATTTAGCCTGTTCCCACAGCTGATCAAGTTCAGCCAATGACAGCTTTTCCAGGTCTAATTGTTGTAATTGTGCCTGATCTTCTATTAAGGCAAAGCGGGTCCGGAATTTATGGATCGTCCCCAATAATGCCATCTCGCTGGAAATGCCAAGTTTACGACCAACATTCACCAGAGAAAATAAGCAGTCGCCAAATTCTTCCTGTATTTCATCGGAATTTTGTCCAGCTACCGCTTCTTTTAATTCAGCCAGCTCCTCTTCCAGCTTGGCATAGGCACTGGCCATGTCAGGAAAATCAAAACCGATTTTAGCGACATTTTTTTGAATTTCATCGGCCTGTACCAAAGCCGGTGCATGTTTAATATCATCCAGGCGTGAACGCGGCTTACCCTGCTTTTCTTGCTGTTTGATTTCTTTCCATAGCTCAGACACATCTTCCGGACTCATTTTTGCAAATTGTTCAGCCTGAAATACATGTGGATGACGACGAATCAGTTTCTCGGTAATAGCCTGCACCACATCCTGAAAATCAAATGCCCCCTGCTCGCTATACATTTGCGACTGGAACACCACCTGTAACAGCAAATCACCCAGCTCATCGCGGACATCGTCGACTTTTCCAGAGCGGACTGCTGCTTCGACTTCATAAGCTTCCTCAATCGCATATTTGGTCAGCGATTCGGGAGTTTGCTGCTGATCCCATGGGCATTTTTCACGTAATTCGCGCATGACCTGAAGTAGTTGTTCCATTTTCAAAAACCTCTTTTTTTACCAAATAATCGCGTCAATCTGCCGGTTTCTTGTTATGCTCAAAAAAAAAAGACAATAAGGAGATCAAACACATGCACAGTATATTGATTAGTGGGGCAGCACAAGGAATTGGGGCAGCAACCGCCCAGTTATTTTACCAGCACGGCTATAAAGTCGGTATTTATGATATCAATACAGCACAGGCTGAACAGCTGGCCCAGCAACTGGGCGAACATGCCAAAGCCGGCTTTCTCGATGTGGCCGATTATGCTTCCTGGGAAACAGCCTTGTCTGAATTTTCGGCCTGGGCGGGGAAAATCAATATTCTGGTCAATAATGCCGGGATTTTATATTCAGGCCCTTTTGAAGAAACTGATATTATGGCGCATCATCGGACTCTGGATATTAATGTTAAAGGAGTCATGAACGGCTGTCATGCCGCTTTCCCTTATTTAAAAGAATCTTCATTTGCCCGCATCATCAATCTATCTTCAGCTTCGGCGATTTATGGCCAAGCCGATTTAAGCAGTTATTCCACCAGCAAGTTTGCAGTGCGTGGCCTGACTGAAAGTCTGGATATTGAGTGGCAACCCTATGGGATTCGAGTCTTGGATGTTATGCCGCTTTTCGTCAGTACCGCCATGGTCAAAGATATGCAGGCAGAAAGCATCAAAAAGATGGGCGTGCATTTAAAAGCAGAAGATGTTGCACAAGATATTCTTAAACTGGCAGAACTCAAAGATTCCATCTGGCAAGCCACCCATCATCCTGTCGGATTCAAAAGCCAGTTTTTATTTCATTTATCGCGGATGAGTCCACAATTTGTGAATCGGCTGAGTAATCTGATCATTTCTAGAAAATAAAAAATATTTGGGTTGATTCTGTTTTAGACAGTGTGATGAATCTGGATCACAGGAAATCTCAATCCCTTGCAGGAATCCTCACTTTGCCAGGCCACGGTGAGCATGCAGCCAGCAAGCGTATAATTTTGATAGGCATAGATGCCAATCTCTGGATGTTCGCAGCGCCCACCATTTTGCTCAGGATGGATATTGGTATTGAGCTCATTCAGGTTGATCCGGATTCCCAAGCCTGATGCCTTTAACACGGCCTCTTTAATCGTCCAGACTTTAAACCAGTATTCAGGGTCATAAGCCAGCGTTTGCCAAGTTTTGAGTTCTTCGGGATGAAAGGCGTGCTGTGCCAAGGCTTCGAAACGAACCTTACGACTCAGTTCTTCAATATCAATTCCTAAGTTTTGGACATCTCTGCTCGTTGCCAGGACGTAGAAATTCTGACTATGGCTATGATTGAAACTGAAATCCGGATAGTCGTTTAAATAAGGCTTGCCAAAATTCGTCCGTACCACCTGTTGATCACTAACTGGCAATTCAAAAGATTGGGATAAAAGCTGATTGCGCAAAAATGCCACTTCGCGTTTCCGTTCGGCAATCTGGGTTTTGCGGTCTGACAATTGATCACAAGTCAGATCAGAGAGTTGATGCAGATGTATTTGAATCAGCCGAGCCACGTGAATCCATTAAAAAAGATGTCAATTGATTTGAGTGTAAAAGAATTTAAACTTTTATTGGGAAAGAAATTTATTATTTTCTCAAAATAAAAAAGCCCGCTTTACGCAGGCCTTTTATCCAAAAAATTTAAACTATAGAATTAACGTTTAAATTTCTTCTCGGCTTTCTTGAATTTCTGTACATAACGACGTTTACGTGCAGCTGCACGCTCATCCACTTGAGACTTACGACCTTCAAACGGGTTTTCAGAGGTTTTAAATTCGATTTTAATGGGCGTACCTTCAAGCTTGTACACTTTACGGAACACGTTTTCCAGGTAACGGCGATAATCCGCAGGGGTTTTATCCACCTTGTTTCCGTGAATCACGATCGTTGGCGGATTCTGCCCACCCATATGCGCATAACGCATTTTAATACGACGACCCTGAACCATCGGCGGTTGGTGGGCATCTGTCGCATCATTTAAAATCTGGGTGATTTTTGCTGGTGACACTTTCAAACGAGATGAATCATAAGCACGGTGAATCGATGGATAAAGATCACCCACACCCGTTCCATGCAATGCAGAAATCAAATGCACTTTGGCCCATGGAATGAAATCGAAGCGACGCTCTACATCGAGCTTACATTGCTTACGATCATATTCAGTCATGTTATCCCATTTATTGACTGCAATGACCATGGCACGACCCGCTTCAAGTGCATAGCCAATCAAATGCAAGTCCTGCTCAACAATACCATCACGCGCATCAACCACAACAACAATTACGTTAGCATCTTTCATTGCCTGTAAAGTTTTAACGATCGAGAATTTCTCAATCATTTCATCAACTTTACCTTTACGGCGCACCCCGGCAGTATCAATCAGGGTGTATTGACGGCCATCACGCTCGAATGGAATATAAATCGAGTCACGTGTTGTACCCGGCTGGTCAAATGCCACCACACGTTCTTCACCGAGCAAGCGGTTCACCAACGTTGATTTACCTACGTTTGGACGACCAATAATCGCTAAACGCAGACCCGTGTTTTTGTCATGTTCTTCCGGATTTTCATCTTCCGGTACATCGGCAAGTACGTCTTCCAGCATCTGCTGAACACCACGACCATGGCTGGCTGCCACTTGTAGCGGTTCGCCCATACCCAGTTTGTAGAATTCGACCAAGGCAGCTTCAGCATGTACGCCGTCGACCTTGTTGGCCACCAGAAAGACTTTTTTACCTAAAGTACGCAATTCACGGGCAATCTGCTCATCAGATGCCAGCAATCCGGCACGCGCATCAACCACAAAAATGATGATGTCAGCTTCATGAATGGCAGTCTTGGATTGCTCTGCCATATAGGAGTCAATCCCACCTTCATTTTCGCCAATACCGCCGGTATCGACCACAATGAAAGATTTATTTTGATAGGTAGCATCGCCATATTTACGGTCGCGTGTCAGACCTGCGAAGTCTGCCACCAATGCGTCACGGCTCTTGGTAATCTGGTTGAACAGCGTTGATTTTCCGACGTTCGGACGACCAATGAGCGCAATTACGGGTTTCATAGAGTAACCTTTATTCAATATCAGGCGTCAAAGTGGCCTGAACATCAGAAAGCATAGGAAGATATAAGGGGTAAATACCCTAAATAAAAACACGGGGCATTGATTTTTCAATCACCCCGCGTTCACAAAAATACGGTTGTGGCTAGTTTAGCATAAGGCTCGTTAAAATTAACGGTTCTGCCAAATGCTTAATGCGCCCTTGCGTGTAGAAACATAAAGCTGGTTGTCGATGACTCGTAAGCTACGCACTTCCCCAGAGGTTTTCGAACGACCAGTAATCTGTCCGGTACGCGGATCAATCAGGTGCAAGACACCATCCAGATCGCCGACTACAAGATCAGTACCTAGCATCACCGGATTACTTAACTTGCGATTCAGCAACTGGTCATTTTCCCAAAGCGGTTGACCCGAGGTAATTTCAAAGGCTTTGATTTTGCCATCGGTTTGCGCCACAAATACACCATTGCCCACAACTTCTGGACGCTGGATACTGCTGGCATCTTCACTCCAGACCACCTGTTGTGAAGCTAAATCCAGCACAGTCACCTGACCTTGATAACTGGTAGTCACCACAAACTGGCCTGCAACGACCGGTTCCCCGTCAATATCAACCAGACGCTGGATATCAGAACGTCCATCCGACACTGCGACACGACGCTGTAATTTTGGCACACCACTTAAGGCATCCAGTGCATAGATATAAGCATTGGAAGATGCAATCAGTACATTACGGGCATCTAATGCAACCGGTGCAGCCATACCACGCAGGCTGAATTGTACATTAGGTAAGTTATAAGTCCAAACTTGTGCACCCGTCGCAATTTCATGCGCATATACGGTGCCATCATTGCTGACACTAATGACACGACCAGCATGAATTAATGAAGGTGCCAGTAAAGCACCCGTCAATTGCGCAGTCCATTTTTGCTCGCCGGTTTGCTGATCCAGCGCAAACAGCTGACCTTTCTGGTTACCCACGACAACAAGACCTTCAGCAGCTTCAACACCAGAACTTAAATTGTCTTTGCTGACTTTTTTCTGCCACAGACGCTGTTTGCCTTTAAATGCAGACACTTCGCCTTTCGGGTCAATCGCAAAGACCACACCATTGTCTGCATCCAGACGCAAACGCAACGGATCAGCAGCATCTGTCGAAGCCACACTGGTGGAAAATACAGGGACCAGTGTTTTGGCTTGAGTCAGTTTTGGAAGTGGATTCGGTTTTACTTCTGGAACTTTATTGGTTTTACCCGCACAGCCAGCCAATGCAAGCGTTAAAACAGTCAAGGCACAGGTAATTTTGTATTTTCTATTCATTCAGCTTCTTCCGCTTGTGTTTCTATAATTGGGCGTTCGATTTCCGGATCATCGACCAATACGCCTACGCTTTCGAGCTTAATTTGTAAAATCTGACGTTCTTCTTTACGTTCAATCAAAGCATCCCATGCACTTTGATATACTTTTTTCGCATTTTCAATATCATTTTTGGCAACATAAATATCGCCACGTGCTTCATCAGCAGTTGCTTTAAATGCAGGCTCAGTGACTGCTTCTAAAGTTTTCAATGCAGCATCATATTTTTTCTGTGCCAGTTGTGCATAGGCCAGACGAAGTTTGACTACCTGAACTAGCCCTTTATCATCTACCTTCGAGTTTTCAACTTTCTGTAGCGCTTTCTCGGCCGCAGCATAATCTTCTTTGTCATAAGCCAGTTTAGCCATCACCAACTGGGTCTGAATCGCCTGAGCTGAATCAGGTGCTTCCTTGACAATCTTGTCCGCAGCTTCAGACAACTTGGCAAAACCATCACCTTTCGATGCCTGCGCATCATCCATCAACTGCTGAACCTTGGCAGTGTGCATTTGCGACTCTGCCAAGTTTTTCTTCTGCCAATATTCCCATCCAAAAAAGGCAATCAGCGCAATTAAAATCCCGGTAATCATCGAAGAACCATATTTCTTCGTAAAGGATTTTAAGCTTTCAAACTGTTCATCACCACTCATTGCGCTCATGAGATTACCCTTTTCCTAATGTTTTATCGATTATTTTGAAGAAATTTTAGTACTAAAAAATGCAACGAAGTCCGTAAATGGTACATTCGATTGCTCTGCGGTTGCCAGCTCTTTCACAGTAAACGCCTGAGCTTCCAGTTCACGTTCACCCAAAATCGCCGCATACAAAGCACCGGCTTGATCAGCCTTTTTCATTTGCGATTTCATTGAACCCTGTGAGCCTACTTTCAGACGAACCTGACTGCCTGCTGCTTCAAGCTGATCACGGATCTGCTCCGCAATGACCAAAGCTTTACCTTGAGAAGCCGGTTCAGCCACCAGGAAAACCTCACAATCACGTGTCGGGGTATTGTCTTCAACCTGTTCCAGCAGAAGCAATAAACGCTCGATCCCCATAGCAAAACCGACCGCAGGGACAGACTGATCTGCCTTTCCTTTAAGTTGACCCACTAGACCGTCATAACGGCCACCGGCACAAACTGTACCTTGTGAACCCAAATGGGTTGTGGTCCATTCAAAAACAGTTTTGTTGTAATAGTCCAGACCACGTACCAGTTTTTGATTGATCACAAAACTGATGCCTGCATCGGTCAAGTACTGTTGTAGCTGGGTAAAATGCGCCAGCGTTTCTTCACCCATAAAATCATGAAGTTTCGGTGCATTTTCCAAGATGCTTTGTGTTTTGGCATCTTTAGAATCTAGAATACGCAGTGGATTGGTGGTTAAACGACGTTGTGAATCTTCATCCATATCCGCTTTATGCGACTCCAGAAATTCAACCAGTGCCGCACGATATGCTGCACGCTCATCCGACTCACCGAGTGTATTTAACTCAAGCTGAACCTTGTCTGCCACACCCATACGTTTCCACAGACGCGCCGTCATCAGAATCAGTTCAGCATCCATATCTGGCGTTGCCACACCAAAGGTTTCCACACCAAACTGGTGAAACTGACGGTAACGACCTTTTTGCGGTTTTTCATAACGGAACATGGGTCCGATATACCAGACGCGAGGCGTCGCACCGCGCAGCAGGTTATGCTCTAGCATGGCACGTACACAACCTGCCGTCCCTTCAGGACGCAAAGTCAACGATTCAGGCGGATTACCCTTGTCGAGGAAGGTATACATTTCTTTTTCAACGATATCGGTTGCATCACCGATCGAACGTTTGAACAAGTTGGTCTGTTCTACGATAGGCAAACGAATTTGTTGATAGCCATAGGCATCCATCAAACCGGATAGATGCTGTTCAAGACGTCTCCAAGCTGGGGTTTGCGTTGGGAGAATGTCATTAAAACCTTTGATTGCGACGATTGAACTCATGATCTACTCAGGAAAACTTGTACGAATAATTTCTTTAGATTTAGCTTCTTCAAGCTCGGTAACACGTTGACGAACCATGGTTTCGATTTCATCAACCAATTGATTCGTGTCAATTAAATGGCTCTTTTCACCATTACGGTATACTAGTGAACGTGGTGCTGCACCTACAACACCAATATCCGCTTCTTTGGCTTCGCCCGGCCCATTCACCTTACACCCGATCACGGACACATCCATTGGAGTACGAATATCTTCTAAACGCTCTTCAAGTTGCTGCATCACCGAAATCACATTAAATTCCTGACGTGAACAGCTTGGGCAGGCAATGAAGTTAATCCCGTTGGAGCGCAGACCCAGCGATTTCAGAATATCAAAACCAATTTTAATTTCTTCTTCAGGCTCGGCAGCTAAGGAAATACGCATGGTATCCCCGATGCCTTCCATCAGCAGGCCACCCAAAGCGATCGCAGATTTAACCGAACCGGTACGGTAAATACCTGCTTCTGTGACACCCAGATGGAGCGGATTATCAATTTGCTGTGACAGCAAACGATACGCATCCATGGTCAGAAACACATTCGATGCTTTGACTGAAATTTTAAATTCCTGGAAATCCAGACGGTCTAGAATATCGATATGACGCATTGCAGATTCAAGCAGTGCTTGACCAGTCGGCTCGCCATATTTCTTTTGAATATCTTTTTCCAGGGAGCCGGCATTGACACCGATCCGCATGGAAATGTCGTTATGACGTGCCGCGGCCACCACTTCACGGATTTTCGCTTCCGAACCGATATTGCCCGGGTTAATCCGCAGGCAGTCTGCACCCAAATCGGCAACTGCCAAAGCAATTTTATAATCGAAGTGAATATCCGCCACCAAAGGTACATTGACCTGCTTGCGAATTTCACCAAATGCCGCCGCCGCTTCCATGGTAGGCACAGAAACCCGCATGATGTCCGCGCCTGCATCGACGCAGCGCTGGATCTGAGCAACCGTAGCTGCTACATCACAGGTTTCAGTATTGGTCATCGACTGGATACTGATTGGTGCATCACCACCCACATAAACTGAACCCACACGAATTTTACGTGTTGGACGACGTTTAATTGGATTTACGATCATCGTTCTGCTCTACTCTTGATCTGTTAAGGTGATAAACGGAATTCTGCTTTTCCGTTCACAGTGTAGGGTGACAATGAAATATTTTCATTATTTAAACTGAGTGATACAGCCGATGCATCATCCAGACGAATCTGGAATGGCGCTTCACCATTCAGTTGCAAGCTCGATGCCTGACGGCCAGTTGCCAGAACATTACCCGCCGAGTCGACAATATGCACCGAAGTCGGACGGTTAAAATCAAGCTTCAGCTGATCACCGGAAAGTGCGGCACCTGTATCCAGATTCAGAATCTCGACATTAGAAGCGCCTACTCCAGAGACTTCACTGCTATTTTGGGAATTACTACTCGACCAGTTCTGAATCATGGCAAACAGTGCGCCCAAAATCAGCAAAAGTACCAGCGTAATAAAAATGCGCTTTAACCACTTACGATTACGGTCACGCTTGGAACCTGGTAATTTCCCCATAATTTTAATTGGAGAATTGTTCAGGGCATGGTTCGGCAGCAGCCCGGTATCATTGGTATAAATTTCATCAAAACGCTGAATAATACTAGACGCATCTACACCCAGAAATTTGGCATAAGTCCGGTAATAACCTTTGATAAAGGTCGCTTCAGGCAAAGACTTATATTCGTCCTGTTCCAGTGCAGTCAGGGTTTTGACCGGGATGTTCAGCTCTTTCGCTACATCTTCCAGATTGCGCTGCTGATTGATACGAATCTGGCGCAAGTACTCGCCCGGACGTTGAATATTTCCTAACGCATTTGGAGCTACGCTCGAATGATTCGATGGTGAATTAGGATTTACTTCCATACGGCCTCAGTACTGTACTGTAATTGCAAATAACGTTGGTATTCCTGGCTTTCAGGAAAAAGTGCACGTAACTGGTTGACCAATACCTGCATACCCAACTGATCACCCCCGGCACGCGCAGTGCGAATGCCGACCCAGAGCGCACGGGCACCCTGATTTTTCTGTCCCACACCACGCACAAACTGTTGATACATTTGTGTCGCCGCCGGGAACTGCTGGTTCAAATAAAATATTTCTGCCAACTCTAACATTGAAATATAAGAATCGCGATTGGCTTGCAGCGCCTGTTTGAATGATTTTTCAGCATTTGCTGTATCACCCAGTTTCAGGTAAATCCGCCCCATATTTTCCAATGCACGGAATCGCTGATCATAACCCAACGTGGCACCAGCAATTTGAAACTGCTCGATCGCATCATTATAGCGTTCAAGCTGATATAAATAAGTGCCGTAATTATTTCGCGCCTGTGCATTTTTCGGATCTGCCGAAATCGCACGCTTGAAATAATGATCTGCTTTTTCGAGATTAAGCTTGCTACCTTCCTGCTGCAATAGCACGCCCATCATCATATTCGCTTGAGAATCACGCGGACTGCTTTCAAGTGCCTGATCCAGCGCACGTTTAGCTGCATCCAGGTCACCTGTTCTCAAATATTCTACCGCCAATTGGGTACGGACTTTGGTGGCCTTTTCAGGGTCTTTCTGACCCAGATCTGGCGTCTGACACGCGACTAAAACCAAAGACACACATACTGTTGAAATCAAAGCAAACTTAGATGTTAGATTTCTCAACTGGCGACCTCTTATTATCCTTGTGAGCGCATGATCTCATTCGATTGCGCAATTTTCTTTTTCCACTGTTCCGCACGACGGGTGCGGTCAGCAACTTGTCCGACTAACTGTCCGCACGCGGCATCAATGTCATCACCGCGTGTCTGACGAATCGTACACACAAAACCGGCATCAGACAAAGTTTTTTGGAAAGAAATAATCCGGTTGCGGCTTGAGCGGCCATATGGCGCATGCGGGAACGGATTAAAAGGAATCAAATTAATCTTGCTTGGCAAATTCTTCAATAGCTTAATCATTTGCTGAGCATGTTCAGGATGGTCATTCACGCCATCTAACATCACATATTCAATCGTCACATGTTTACGTGAACTTTCATTCCCGTCTTTGGCAATGTAACGCTGACATGCATCAATCAGCTGCTCAAGCGGATATTTTTTATTGATCGGCACCAGCTCGTTACGCAGTTCATCATTTGGCGCATGCAATGAAATAGCTAGCGCCACGTCAATATCTTTGACCATCTGATCGATTTTCGGCACTACACCAGAAGTCGATAAAGTCACACGACGTTTTGACATGCCGTATGCAAAGTCATCCAGCATAATGCGCATTGAATTCAATACTGCATCGTAGTTGAGCAATGGCTCGCCCATGCCCATCATCACCACGTTCGTGACTGAACGTTCACGCTCAAGTACAGGCACATCTTCCATATAGGAATAGTTCGCCATCCAGAGCTGACCGATAATTTCGGCTTGGGTCAAATCGCGCTGAAAACCCTGTTTACCCGTCGAACAGAATGAACAGTCCAGTGCACAGCCCACTTGTGAAGAAATACACAAAGTACGACGTAAACCACTGCGATGTTCAGCAGGAATCAGTACCGTTTCAACAAGAGAACCTTCGCCATCACCAACACGGAATACCCATTTACGGGTTCCATCTTTGGAATAGTTTTTATGCACTACTTCCGGTGCTTTAATTTCACAAATCTTTTCCAGTTTTTCACGTAGTTTGCCGGAAATATTGGTCATTTCAGCAAAATCAGTCACAAAAAATTGGTGAATCCATTTCATCACCTGCCCGGCACGAAACTTCTTCTCACCCATGTCCTCAAAGAATTTTTCCATTTGCGGACGTGACATGCCAAGTAAATTCACTTTCTCGACAGTATTTGCCTGTGCTGGAGCGGATGGAGTGTGTTGCTGTGGCTCAGAAACTGCTGATACAGCGACTGCTTCAGTACTCATGTGTATTACCTAAACCATGTCTAAAGATGAAAGGAGAAGCTCAATATGTGAGCAAAGAATTATTCAGAGAATAAAAAAACCAGATAAGTATAATAACACTTATCTGGCTTGAATACTGCGAATTAACGAGTACGTGGAGCAATCTCAGTTTGAGCGAAGAAGTAGTTAACTTCACGATCAGCAGATGCTACAGAGTCAGAACCGTGAGCAGCGTTTTCATCAATGCTTACAGCGAAATCTGCACGGATAGTACCAGGAGCAGCTTCTTTAGGATTCGTCGCGCCAAGGATGTCACGGTGAGCAAGAACAGCATTTTCGCCTTCAAGAACTGAAACAACCACTGGACCAGAAGTCATGAATGCAACTAGGTCAGCAAAGAAACCACGTTCTTTGTGCTCAGCATAGAAGCCTTCAGCTTCAGCTTGAGTCAAATGTTTCATTTTAGTTGCAACAATTTGAAGACCAGCTTTCTCGAAACGAGCAAAGATGTCGCCGATGTGGTTTTTAGCAACTGCGTCTGGTTTAACGATAGATAAAGTACGTTCGATAGCCATGATAGGCTCCTTAAGTCAATTGTTGACATGAAAATTTGGCGCATTATACCGAGATAATGCGCATTTTTCTGCTTTTCATCTGTAAAAAAATGCTTTTTTAAGATGAGGGCTTAGCGTGCCTCATCAATCCATGCCATTTGAATCGCTTCAAGCAGACCTTCAGTCGACTTGGTTGGATCATCTTCAAATTCAGGCAAAGCACATACCCAGGCATGTAAATCAGTAAAACGAATCCACTGCGGGTCCACATCTGGATGCGCTTCATAGAGTTCAATCGCGATATCGAGAGTGTCAGTCCAACGTAAACCCATCTCTATTTCTCACCATAATTGCTTTGATGCTGTACTTTAACAAATCTGTGAAAATCTGCGAGCCTTTGCTCCGGCTTTCACTTATTTTTACAGCACAATATTCAGATAAGGTGCGGTCAGGACAATGGCAATTGCCATCATGCCACCCAGAATTGCGCCAACTGCCACATCACTTGGATAATGTAATCCCAACACCATTCGGGACACTGCGACCAGAATCGTAAAAGGCAACATCAGCATGAGTAATAAAGGTGCGACATAACCTAAAACGGTGGTTGCCATGACGGCATGCAAGGTATGTCCCGAAGGAAAACTGAAATGATCCAGTGGATGCTCACCCAAACGGATCACCTGATGCACCTGATAAGGACGTGGCCGTACGGTTTTGATTTTAAGCACCTTGTAAATAATGGTACCAATAGTGCTTCCCAAAATCAGATAAACAATCTGCACGGTATAGATCAAGCCTTGCATGATCCAAACCAATATCAGCATGAAATACCAAAATGCACCATTTCCTAAGCGGCTAATCATTTTAAAAAAAGTGGCAATACGGACTGAATGCGAAAAATGATTCAGATAAACACAGCCTTTCAAATCGATTTCTAAAAATTTAATCTTTACATTCTGGAGTTTCACACTGGTGCTCCTTTCTTGTTTTATATCCTGTATTCCTGTTGCTGTACCAGTGAATACAGTGCCTGTTCAAATTGCCGGACCGGATATTGCCAGCCTACTTTTTCGGCTTTTTTACGTGCTTGCGCACCCATCTGCTGCAATTTTTGCTGATCAGGAAATCCGAGCATCTGCTGGATCAACCCCTGCTGATGTCCAAGTCTACTCAACCATCCCGTTTCACCATGCTGCACATGCAAGTTTGCACAAGCATAATCATAAGCAATCACTGGCAAGCCACTGGCCATCGCTTCCAATACCACATTTCCAAAGGTTTCAACCTGACTGGCAAAACAGAAGACATCTGCACTGGCATACGCCGCTGACAGTTTTTCTCCTGTCAAGCTACCGGTAAAAACAATACTGCCATCCTGATTCAGTTGTTGCAGTCGAGTGCGATCCGGCCCATCTCCAACCACCACCAAACGTATATCTTGCTGACGAACTTGGCGCAGCACAAAATAGGTTTTGATCAGCACGTCAATTTCCTTTTCAGGGGAAAGCCGTCCGACATACAACATCACCCGGGTCTCGTTTGAAACTCCCCAAGCATAGCGCAAATCTGGTGATCGCCACTTTGGTGAAAATGTATCTGGATCGACGCCTCTGCCCACAACTGCCAAGGGACAAGTCACACCAAACTGATTTAAGGCTTGAGCCGTGCCTCGACTCGGAACACAGGTCAAATCAGTATTATTATGAAACCACTTTAAATAGCCTTGAATTGGCTTCAGTAAAAAAGCCAAATCAAAAAATCGACTAAATTCCTGAAATGACGAGTGAAAACCGCTAGAAACCGGAATTTTATGGAATTTTGCAAGCTGTTGAGCTACCAGACCCAAAGGACCTTCGGTCACGACATGGATAATATCGGGTGTAAAAGTTTCAACAGCTTGATGGATTTTTAAAAATTGCGGCCTACCAAACTGCAAATTACTATATTTAGGAATGCAATGCGCTTTAACTAGACATTCGCTATGCGGCTTAAAATCGTTATAGGCTTGTCGTTGTTCCGGACGAATTAATAAAATCTTATGCCCCTGTTTTTGTAATCCTTTACACAGTTGCAATAAAGCATGGGCAACCCCATTGATTTCAGGAGACCAGGTTTCAGTCACAATGGCTATTTTGAGACGAGGACGAGTCAACTCTTCCAAAGGCAGGGTCATTTTTGTTTTTTGCTGTCGCAACTGTTTTAAGTCAAAGCTAATATTTTGAAGTGCAGACATTTTTTTCGATAACGCTGAGGTGCAGGGCTGTTCCATATCACACCTATGTGATTATATTTTAAGCTAAAGTCTAATGCTTATTTATTGCATTTTAATGATATTACCCCCTTCTCTCATTTTATTCGGAAGTTGATGTACTTATAGAGATATCTAATTAACTTGACTAACAATTAAGAGTAAATTAACTCACCTATTCATAACCATAGCTCATGCCTAAAAAATCCAGTCAGAAAGCTTCAAAATCTGGTTAAAGGACTTAAATAGACCAAAATCCAATTCTCTTTTAAGAGCCAACTAAAAGAATTCAGTAGATAAGATCCACATATAAACTGTCTTTATAAACTCCAGCTGGGGTCAAAGCAGAAGGTTGTTCAGCTAGTTGTACCAATACAATAAATTTACTTAGGCTAGTTGCCGGTTGGGATATCGGCATATTCCAACGGGATGAGGTCGCCCCAGAAATATACATTTGTGTTCTTATTTTATGATTGTGCTCATTAACCAAATAACTACTGCCATTAGTGCTGGTTAAGTTTCTAGAATTAAATTGAATAGCATAACTACTATCACACCTTACGATAAAAGAAGTCGCAGCTTGGCTCAGATAAGAGGAGTTCAATTTGAGTTCTGATGCTGTCGATCGATCAATCTGACAACGTTGGGCATGACTTAGACTGGTTAATAATAGAGAGAACACAAGTACAGTAAATTTAAGTTTCATTATTTTTCATCCTTTATTTACAGATAAGCGTAGATAGTCCGCTTTCTTCTTTTTGATTTTCTGTAACCGTCAATTGTGCAAAGCAAGTTTTAGATTCGGTGCTGATGATTTTAATATTGTAAGTATTTGGAATAAGCCCATATAGAGTGACCGTACCGTTCGATGAGATAGGATAAACCTCCCCACCATCATTATCGATATATAACTCTGAACCAGCTGTGAATTTATGATTATTACTATCTACAGGCAAAATCGTGACCTGTTTTGTATTATATATAGGGAAATTAATAATATACCCCCGCTGATCTAAAGCAGTAAGCCTCTTGGTTGCATAAGGAATCTTATCTTCGACTGGTAATTGATTCTGATCAAAACCAATATCATAATTTACATAAGGAATAATATCATGAACAAAGGTATAGCCTTTCTTATTCGTTTTATCTACTACAGATAAAGACCTTAAAACATCGACATCCTGATAATCTCCCACACTAACAACAGAAAATGCATT
Source organism: Acinetobacter lwoffii (assembly GCF_024129735.1). GTDB lineage: Bacteria > Pseudomonadota > Gammaproteobacteria > Pseudomonadales > Moraxellaceae > Acinetobacter > Acinetobacter lwoffii_H. The sequence goes on from NZ_JAMXXK010000014.1 coordinate 58,472, forward strand.
ATCAACCAACTTGGTAAAATTGAATTTATTATTAAGAAAAACAACCGCACCACGATAGTTTAATTGTGATTCAGACTCATTATCTCCCTCTATATGATAAAAACCTAAATCCCCAACATCTGTTTTCAATCGCCCATTGAAATTATATAGTGTTTCATCTTCGAGTCTATTTACACCTGTTTCATAGTCAAATCCAACCTGATTAGGATTACTTTTTACAAATTGCAATTTAGTTCTTTCATCTGTTGAATGACTAAAATAAACTGCTTTATCATCATCAAAACTATAGCTAAGTGATAAGACAACTCCAGAATCCCGATCATTACCAAATGAGCTAAAATAACTCAAACCTAGGCTTCCCTTCCTACCTAGCCGACGATTAAACCCTAAATTTAAAGTTTTACGATCATTTTGAAAAAATGAAGGAATCTCATCTTCCACGCGTATTTCTTGCTGATGAAAACTCTGGGCAGCATAATTCAAATAAATATTATGCAAGAGAGGAATATTGCTCATTCCCCCATAAATTAAATATTCATACTTAGGATAACTATAAAAATTATCCAGGTCATCACCTAAATATTTAAAATCTCTTTCTGTATATTTCGCACTTGCACCAAGTGAAACTCTTCCGAAATCCTTTGCAGCAGATAATCCATATGAATAATTAAAATTATTAAGTTCATCGTGTGAAGCTTGAACTACACTATCCAAAACCAAATAATGACTAATAGCTTGAGTCCATAGAAAGCCTAAATTTTGCAAGTCTTCGCTATAAGAAAAATTAGAACCAAGTGTTGTCCAATTAGATACCCCATAACGATAATAAAGGTTAGAGAAAAAATTACGATAGTCATTACTTTCTATATTATAGTTATAACGCAACTTTCCTAATGAAACATTATATTCACTAAGATCAGATCTTAATAGCCGATTCGTCACCAGAATAGGAAAACTTTGTACACTCCTATTCCCTAACACATCTTCAACAATAATTTGTGCATTTCCTGCCTGTTGAATTTGTGCACCAGTTTGAAGATTGAAATCACCAGGACTGACTCTTTGGCTATATATACTTACCCCATTAATATACAAATCAACTGTAGAAGGAACACGCGCACTTCCCTGTAAGATTGGAGTATTCCAATAAATAAAATTTGGTCGCTCAGTAAAATTAGTTCCCCAGTTTAAACCGGCAAAACGTAAAGAATTAATTAATGGATTATATACTGTAGTTGTATCTCCTAAAGTAAGCTGAGTCATACTTTTAGGAAATTCAAACTCAATACTAGTACTGAGTCGAGTAAAATACTCATTCAAAGGATGATTATAATATGCTATTGAGTTCTTAAAAATCCAATAGTCTTTAAAGACACCCAGATCTGTCAGGCCGTTATATAAAGAATTCGTTTCTCTGTCTATTTTTGAATTTAAATAGGTAAAATCATAATTTACGAAACCTCCAAAACTGGCTCTCTCTGGCATAGTCTGCAACTGGGAGATCTGTGTACTTGATTTAAACAGTTGGGTAGGTATGGTGAGATTAATTGTTTGCTTAGAGGCATCGAAATTAGATTGAATATTCCGGTCCGAAATAAGACAAAACTCATCCCGAGAAGCCATTTTTGATAATTTAGATATATCAATATCTCGTTCCGACAATATATTGCACTCTATGTAAAAATTATCATCACTTTTTATTAAAATAATATCTATATTATGATCAAGCTCATTTATCCAAAGATTAGCAAAAAATTCATCAGGATTCTGGTTAGCATTAGCATTACATAAGAATAAAATATTAACTAGAATAATTATTTTTCTATTTAACTGCATAATATAATCCTTAATTATAATTTTAATCCATAAGCTTTAACTCTATTTCCTCATGCGACTTATCTGTCATTACTTTAACAAAATAATTACGAGGATTATTTATTTTAACCCCTTCCAACTCATAAAAAATACTCTTATCTTTAAGTACATATTTCATATTATTACTAGTAAAAACTTCTTTCTTATTAGAATCTAAAATTTGTAACTTTGAAATTTGAATATGAGATTCTGCTTTATTTTTAACTACAAGCTTATCATTCTCAATATTAAAATTTAATTTTAAGTTATCTTGCTTTCCAATAAATAATGGCAGGTTAAAATTCATCAAGAAAGTAATAGATGATTCTTTTACAGGTTGAGGTAATTCCTCAATTACAATGCGCCAGGCACCCTCTTCCCGACCATCCAATACAGATACTATTGGACGATTAAAACCAACACGTATAACTTGTTTCCCATTAGGTTTTAAAATAAAATTTCTTGGATTAATTATAAGAGTATCATCCTTCTCCAACACATCTTCACCTTTATCATTTTGATCCCATTTAAATGCTTTCACCTCAAATATCTTTTTTTCTACTTCATTTATAGACTCTAAAGTAAGTGTTGTTGTTTTTTGTTTTTTATCATTAAATATATACATTTGTACTGGATCAATTGCAACATCAGCCTTCCCGCCAGAAAAATAAAAAAAAGATAAAAAAAATAATATAGTTGTTTTTCTCATATTATAATTTTCCATTTAAAAGTATAATGAGGCAACCTAACCCGACATAAATATCAGGTTAGGTTGATTAAATAAATTAGTAGTAAGCTTTAATTAGATAGCGATCGGTATAATTACCTGCTAACTGTGTAGCATCAACTGCAGTATTGGTAACTGCAAGTGTATAATTATCAACTGCTTGACCAGCATGATTTGAATTACCAAATGGAACAGCACCTGCAGCACCTTGTTTAGTCGTCACAATTGTTGTAGCAATTGTTTCAGATGCATCTGTTTCATGTCTAACAAACGTAGTATTATTAGCACCGGCATTTGCAGTTTGTAAATTCAGAACATAAGGGGTATTTGTTGTAATTGAATAATTTGTAGTTTGGGTTCCACCAGCAGCAGATAATACTATTGCATTTCCACCAGTTAAAACACATTTCTTATTAATTTTAAGTGAAATTGGAATTTCTTTTTCACAGCCTAAAGTATTACATTTACTCCAGTCAATGGGTGGTTTAGGAGGATGATAACCACCTCGAGCTGCTTCATCTTCTGCAAAAGATGCCGTAGAACAAGCACCAAGAACTAATGCCGCTAATGCCGCTAATGCCGATTGTGTAATTTTGTTCATGATTTTCTCCATTTCTTTTTAATAAAAGAATATGTATATGTAGTTATTTTAACGATTACGCTGTAACTCTTATTATTATGAGTAAAGTTAAGTAACCGTTAACTTATCTTATTATCTTTGAGCTAAAAATATGCAAAAGTTTATTATTCACAATACTATTCTCTATTTTTGGTTTTTTATTTGTTTTAAAAAATTTAATCCTATACTTATAAAAGGTTAAGACAAAAAATAAATTGATACAATTTAAAAATGTTTCTAACTATGTCAAATAAAAAGAATAAAATAATCTTTAAATTTTATAAAAAACAATTAAACCACTAATTTTATTATTTTTTTATAATTTACCTTAATTTACAAAAAAATAAAACAAAGTTACGAACTTTACAAATAGTTGTAAATTATGCAACTTTATTTAAGAAATGTGTGATTTTGTCGAAACTTTTGCTTTCTTTTTCATACATCAAGACTTTTCTTAGCTATGAAAAACTTTCTAAAAAGCAATAATTAATATAAATTAACTAAAAAAACAATATGTTAATATACAATAATCTTCTTTCATAAATAAAAATTGAACACTATTTTGCTTAATATTCGTCCTCTAATTTTCTTGGCATTCGTGCCTAATTTATGAATGAAACACATCGATTCAAAAAGTTTTCAGAAACACAGTTTAAGCGATATACAGGCATATCATGGTCAACTTTTTATTTAATGGTTGATCAATTGAAGAAACATGTTTTAACTCAAGGCAGACCGCCCAAGTTAAGTATTAAGGATCAGATTCTGCTCTGTCTAAGCTATTGGCGAGAATACCGAACCTTATTTCACGTTACTACGAGTTACGGAGTTTCAGAGCCAACAGCCTCAAGAATTGTAGGTCATGTCGAAGATTGGCTGATCAAGGCTGAACTAATACAATTTATAAAAGAACTCTAATATATGAACCGCTACCACAATTGCAGCTATTTAATCTAAATCAACTGAATTAATAATTTTTCTTTTTAAAGACCATGTTTCTGTATCAACTAAAACAGTGAATAATTCAATATTATTATTCCGACTAAATTCTTTTAACTGTAAAATTTTAGGAACTTTATAACCATCGATTAAATTATCATACTTCCTTCTTTGATCACGATAACTATTTTCCCCAAGATATATCTCAACAAATGCATCTGATGGGATGCTTTTTAAGAATATACTTCTTGAACCAATATATTTTCTTTCCCACTGCTCTCCATCCAACTCAAATCTCTTATCTTCCTTTGAATGATAAGAATGGTATTCCTCACTCCCCAAACATTTCACTACCCTAACCTCCTCTTCATACGCCCAACATAATTGCTTATAAAGAACAGCATGTTTTAGTAATCTCTCATGAGATTTCCACCATATATGATGCTTACTTCCAATTTGCATTAATTGCACGGCATCTATTGAATTAATATGTTGTGGCACTGTATTCACATAAATTATCTCTCCTCTCTGAGCAGGTATCGTATAATTTTCAAAACTTTCTAAACCTGCCTTCTCTGTATCAATCCCGATCACCATTCCTTTATGACTATCTGCATAATGAGACCACATTAAAGGATTTAAGTAAGGGGGCTCGAGTTAAAGACAATACTGCATATTTATTGATAAACCGACTTCTTACAGCTTGCGTTTCTACACCAACATTTACCGTTTCCCCCATTAAAGCTAAAGCCGTCACCTCAAATGGATCATTAAAATCGCGCGTCAAAGAAAAGCCTAAAGCACTTGTTTCTAATATTTTTAAACCAGCATCAAAGCCAACATATTTATATAAAATCATTATTCTTATCCACGCGGATTCAAATCCCAAGTGCGACACATTTGTAGTTAGTTGAAAAAGTTAGGTGTATTAGAATCATTAGACTTTTTCAACTCGCAATTG
>NZ_JAMXXK010000015.1 GCF_024129735.1 Acinetobacter lwoffii
CAGATAAAGTCATAAAAAAAATGAGCGTATTGGCATACACTCATTTTTACTACATTTTTCTAATGTCTGCTTAACTGACTGGCATTACTCCGAAACCGGAGGCTTTTTTGTATTAAAAAAATGCTAAAACGGTTTTCTCTATGGAAAGTAATATTTATCTACAAAAAGTCGTTTGGAGCTTTGCCTAAACAGGGTGATAATGTGCAGTTAAATTTTTCCCCCTATTGATTGAGTTTTTATGTCACATATTTCTGTATTACTTCACGAAACGATTGATGCCTTGTTGGCGGGTCGCAATACGGGAACTTATGTGGATGGGACCTTTGGTCGTGGTGGACATACGCGTTTATTGCTGTCCAAATTAGATGAACATGCACGCGTTTATGCCTTTGATAAAGATCCACAGGCACTGGCGGTGGCGGCTGAACTCGAACAAGAAGATTCACGTTTTAAAATTATTCATGCCAGCTTTGCTGATCTGAAAGATGCATTGGCTGAGTTGGGCATTGAACAGGTCGATGGGGTGATGGCGGATCTTGGTGTTTCTTCACCGCAGCTGGATCAGGCTGAACGTGGTTTCAGTTTTATGAAAGATGGCCCGCTGGATATGCGCATGGATAACTCGCAAGGTCCAACTGCAGCAGAATGGCTGACCCAGATTGAAGAAGAAGCACTGGCGAATATCATTTTTAAATATGGTGAAGAGCGTTATAGTCGCCGTATTGCCAAAGCGATTAAAGCTGCCGGATATATTGATACCACGGCAAAGCTGGCTGAGATTGTAAAAGTAGCGCACCCGAAATGGGAAAAAAATAAGCATGCTGCGACCCGTACTTTCCAGGCGATTCGTATTGCTATTAATAAGGAATTAGAAGATATTGAAATCTTCTTGCCTCAGGCCGTTGAAATCTTGAAACCTGAAGCACGTTTGGCGGTGATTAGCTTCCATTCACTGGAAGACCGTTTGATTAAACAATTTATTCAAAAAGAGTCAACGCTTGAAGAGGATTCAGGCTGGGGAATGCCACAACAACAGAAAGATACGCGACGTTTAAAGAAAGTTTCTCGTGTTAAAGCCAGTGATGAGGAGGTTAAAGCCAATCCTCGTTCGCGTAGCGCATGGCTCCGGGTAGCAGAACGTTTAGCTTAATAGGCAGATCATGAAAACGGAAGTGGTTGATAAAAAAACAGAAAAATTGTGGCTGAAAAAAGTTACAATCTATCTCATGCTGATACTGATGGTCTTCATCAGTGCAGTATTTGTGGTATTTCAGGTATTTGAATACCGTCAGGACAACAGAAAGCTGAGTACCTATCTGCGTGAAAGGGATGACCTGAATGCAGAGTGGGGGCGTTTGCTGATTGAGCAGCAAACTTTCGGCGCGACGGCACAGATCGGTACGCGTGCAGTGACACAGCTGCGTATGTATTCACCTCCGGTTTCACAAAGTGTCGTGATTTCCTTACCACAAACTTCAGATGAGAAAAAATAAGGCTAGCGTTCCGACATGGTAGACAAGAGAAAGAAGCAACCGGTACGTAAAAAACAATCGGTCACCGACAAAAATGCCTCAAATGTTTATATCAATCGTTTTTACATCATGTGGGCGGTGGTGCTGCTGTGTTTTGTGACACTGATTTGCCGTGCTTTCTATGTACAGATTATTAATAAAGATTTTTTGCAAAATAAAGCCAATGCCAATATTTTAAGAACCAATACCATCAAGGCGATGCGTGGCGTGATTTATGATCGTAATGGCATTCCATTGGCGATCAGTACTCCGATCATGAAAATTGTGATTGATCCACGTGATTATTTTGACAATAAAAAACTCTATGACGAGACCATGCTGGCGCTGGAAAAAGAACCGAATAGCCGCAAGCTCAAACGTCAGTTACCCGATAAAAACCTGAATCTGGATGAGCTGGCTGATGCAGTCGGTATGGATCGGGCAGAACTGCGCAAAAAAATGGAAGAACGTCCGCGTTCACGTTATCTGATCCTGAAAAAAGAAGTTCCGCCACAACAGGCCGAACTGATCATGAAACGTAATTTTCAGGGCGTATATACCGAGAAAAACTATAAACGTTATTATCCGCAGCCGCAGCCAAACTCTCAGATTATTGGCTTGACCAATAGCGAAGGCAGCGGCATTGAAGGTCTGGAAATGCAGCTGAATAGCCGTCTTTCCGGAAAGGATGGCGAGCAGCAGATCATTCGCGATAAAAAAGGCAACCGGGTCAAAGAACCTGAAGTGATTAAAGAAGTTGAGCCGGGCGAAAATATTACCTTAAGTATCGACTCGCGTCTCCAATATATTATGTACCGTGAGCTGACGGCGGCCGGTGTTGCCAATAATGCCCGTTCAGCGACTGCGATTGCGGTAGATGTCAAAACCGGTGAAATTCTGGCGCTGTCCTCATGGCCATCCTATAACCCGAATGATAAAAACAGCCTGCTCAATAAGGATGCCATGCGTAACCGCGGTGCAGTCGATTCTTTCGAGCCGGGCTCGACCATGAAGCCGCTCACTGTAGCGATGGCCTTGGAAAGTGGCAAATATACGGCGAATTCAGTCGTGAATACCACACCGGGCAGTATGCGAGTCGGCAATCATACCATTCGTGATACGCATAACTATGGTCAGTTGACTTTGGGTGGCATTATCCAGAAATCCTCTAACGTTGGTGTGGCGAAACTGGCCTTGTCGCTGCCGTATGAAACCTTGCCGACCTTTTATAAACGCCTCGGTTTTGGTCAGCGTTCAGCGGTGAAATTCCCGGGGGAAAGTGCTGGTCTGATTCTGCCGCCAAGCAAATGGAATGTATCAGAAGTGGCGACCATGTCCTATGGTTATGGCCTGAATGCGACCGTCCTTCAGCTGGCTGACGCCTATGCCATGCTGGCCAATAAAGGCGTAAAAATGCCGCTAAGTCTGTATAAGCTGGAAGAACAGCCGCAGGGTGAACAGATGATCGATGCCAATATTGCCGATCAGGTGCTGATGATGATGGAAACCGCAACCTTGCCAGGTGGTACGGCGACTCGCGCAACCATTCCAGGCTATCGTGTGGCAGGTAAAACCGGTACTGCACATAAGCTGCGTGCTGACCGTAAAGGTTATTCGACCAATGAATACCGGGCTTTATTTGCCGGTGTAGCACCCGTCAGTGATCCACGGATCGCCATGGTGGTGGTGGTAGAAAACCCACAGGGCACCTACTATGGGGGTACCGTATCTGCACCGGTCTTTGCCCGCGTGATGCAGGAATCTCTGCGTCTCCTGAATGTCCCTTTGGACAAACCTTTAGAAACTCCCAAAGTCCAGTAAATAGGTGATCAATGTCTATTACATTTCAAGATATCTACACCTCTCATGAGGCCGCTGACTGGATGAAGCAATCCTTTCAGGGCTTCGAGCTGGATAGTCGTAAAGTTAAACCGGGACAGATTTTTATTGCCTTGACCAGTCTGTCACAACCGGAAAAAACTGCTCAATTTGCCCAGAAAGCTTTGGATCATGGTGCATTGGCTGTGATTTCAGAAACTGAGCTGGATGTATCTCCAAATTTGGTGGTGGCAGATGTACGTCATCTAATGGGGCAATGGCAAAAGCAGTATTTGCAAGCAACCCAACCCGTCACTGCTGCGCGTATTCTTGCAGTCACCGGCACCAACGGTAAAACCACGATTTCTCGCTTGGTGGTTGAATTCATCATGCTGCAAGGCAAAGCTTGTGCAGTGATGGGCACAACAGGTAACGGCATTCTGCCAAATCTGGAAGCATCTTCGCATACCACCCTGGATGCCTTGCAATTGCAAAATGCCTTGCATGGCTATGCGCAGGCCGGTGCGGAATTTGCCTCGATTGAAGCCAGCTCACATGGTCTGGAACAAGGTCGCTTGAATGGCTGTGATATCGAGATTGCGGGTTACAGCAATTTGAGCCGTGACCATCTGGATTATCACGGTACGTTGCAAGCTTATGCAGAAGCAAAATCACGTTTATTCCGGTTTGAATCTTTAAAAGTGGCTGTCATCAATATTGATGACGAACATGCACAGATCATGCTGGATGCTGCGAAAAATAATCCGGCACAGCCTAAAATTTTGACTTATTCCACCACACAAAAAGCGGATTATCAGGTTCAGGATATTCAGTACAGCATTTCAGGTGCGACCTTTAAGCTGAAAACTGCCTCTGCTGAATATGTGGTTAACAGTCCATTGCTGGGCCATTTCAATATTGAAAATCTGGTCGCCAGTCTGATCATGGCGGAACAGGCGGGATTTGACTTGGAAAGTTTGATTGCGACTGTGCCACAGCTTAAAGGTGCGCCAGGTCGGATGCAGGTGCTGCGTGATGGAGAGCGCCTGTTTGTGGTGGATTATGCGCATACCCCGGATGCTTTGACCCAGGTTCTGGTGACCTTGAAACGGCATGTCTCGCAAAATCTCTGGGCAGTTTTCGGCTGTGGCGGCGACCGTGACCGCGGTAAACGTCCACTGATGACTCAGGCTGCTTTAGACGGTTCGGATATCGCAGTACTCACTTCGGATAACCCACGAACCGAAGATCCGGCACAAATTTTTGCTGATATGAAAAATGATATCGACTTTTCCGGCAAAATCTATCATGAAATTCATGACCGTCGTGAAGCGATTAAGTTCGCCGTTAAACACGCACAGGCGGGTGATATTGTCGTAATTGCCGGAAAAGGGCACGAAAATTATCAGGAAATTGATGGCGTACGTCACTGGTTTGATGACGTGGTCGAAGTGCAAGCTGCGATTGATGCCCAGTATTGCAACACAGATTCAGCCTATTCAGCGCATTAGGATTCAATATGCATACCTCAACAACAAGTACTGCGGCGCTGGAGCCGTGGAGCATAGAACAATTACAGCAGGCTACTCAAGGTTACTGGTTGAATGATAAAAAGCCTGTAGGCCAGATCAAGCGGATTTTGACTGATTCACGTGATGCAGAATCAGGTGATGCTTTTCTTGCGCTGAAAGGCGAGCGTTTTGACGCGCACGACTTTATTGCTCAGGTGGCCGCTCAGGGCTGTGAAATTGCCATTGTCAGCCATTCGGTGGATGCTGATATTTGTCAGTTGGTGGTAGAAGATACCCGTCTGGCATTGGGATTGTTGGGTGCTTATCGCCGTCAGCAGAATCCTCAACTTAAAGTCATTGCCTTGACCGGCAGCAGTGGCAAGACCACGACCAAAGAAATGCTGGGGAGCATCTTGTCTCGTCTTGCGCCGACCTTGGTGACGCGTGGTAATTTGAATAATGACCTCGGCGTGCCGGTAATGTTGCTGGAGCTCCGTCCTGAACATCAATATGCGGTGATGGAACTCGGTGCGAGTCATCAGGGTGAAATTGATTACACCTCGAAAATGGTGCAGCCGCATGTGGCCGGAATCATTAATATCGGGACTGCACATTTAGGTGAATTTGGTGGCCGTGACGGAATTTGCCGTGCAAAATCCGAGATTTATGCACATATCTCTGAGACTTCGATTATTCCTGCTGCCGATGATTTTGCTGAAACCATTCGTGCCGCAGTAAAAACTGAAAAAAGCTTGAGTTTTGGTGCTGGTGGTGAAGTCTATGCCAGCGATGTAGTCCTTGATGCTCAATCTTCAACCTTTACCCTGAATACAGCGCAAGGCTCGAAAACAGTTCAGTTGCCGTTTGCCGGCGAGCATAATGTTGAAAATGCGACTGCAGCAGCAGCTTTCGCCCTAGCGATCGGTATTGGTCTAGATAATATCGTGGCAGGTCTGGAACAGGCAGTCGGTGCTAAAGGTCGTCTGAACTTTATTCCGCACAAAGAATTTTTATTTATTGATGACACCTACAATGCCAATCCGGGTTCGATGCGTGCAGCGGCTGAAGTTCTGGCGCAGCAGCAGGGTATCCGGGTCATGATCACCGGCGATATTGGTGAACTCGGTTCATCTGCCGCAATCGAGCATTACAAGCTCGGTCGGGATCTGGTCTCGGTAAAAGGCATTAATTTTGTGGTGGCTGTAGGTGAATTTGCGCCTGCCGCACAAGAAGGTGCTCGTAGTACACAATATGGTAAAAAAATGCAGGCTTTCCTGAATCAGGAGCAGGCATTACCGTTTTTAATTCGTTTGATTGAAACACATCAACCTCAGCCGATGTCATTCCTGTTTAAAGGGTCGCGTTTTACCCATATGGAAACATTGATGGCTGCATTGATGGAGAAACTCTAAATGCTGTTATGGCTCTTTGAACATTTGGCGGGCTTTGACAGCACGTTTCAGGTGGTTCGTTATTTAACTTTACGTGCTTTGCTCAGTGTCTTGACGGCATTGACCATCGGTCTGGTGCTCGGTCCTGTAATGATTCGCAAGCTTCAGGCGCTGAAATATGGTCAGGCAGTCAGCTCGTATGCCCCTGAAAACCATGCCAAGAAAATGGGCACGCCGACCATGGGCGGGGTGCTGATCCTGCTTTCGATTGGTATCTCAACTCTACTCTGGGCAGATCTTTCCAATCCTTATGTCTGGATTGTACTGGGTGTGATGGTGATTTTCGGTGCCGTTGGCTGGGCCGATGACTGGATTAAAATCCGTTATAAAGACAATGCGGGTTTGCCTGCGAAGAAAAAATTCTTCTGGACTTCAGTTGGTTCTTTGGGTGCTGGTATTGCTTTGTATGTGATTGCACAGCAACAGACCAATCCGGTGCATACCGCGAATATGCTGGATCTGTTGATTCCATTCTTTAAAGACCTAAGCATTCCATTGTCGATGATCCCATTGGGCATTGGTTTTATTATCTTTACCTATTTCGTGATTAATGGTGCATCCAATGCGGTGAACCTGACCGATGGTCTGGATGGTCTGGCGATTATGCCAATCGTGCTGGTCGCTACAGGTCTGGGCGTATTTGCCTATCTGGCCGGTGATGTGCGCTTTGCCAATTATCTGCATATTCCTTATGTGAAATACTCGTCTGAATTGGTGGTGGTCTGTGCGGCTATGATCGGGGCGGGTCTGGCTTTCCTTTGGTACAATGCCCATCCGGCTCAGGTATTTATGGGTGATGTCGGTGCTTTATCTCTCGGTGCGATGCTCGGTACGATTGCCGTCATGGTTCGTCAGGAAATCGTATTTGCGATTATGGCCGGTGTCTTTGTGGTGGAAGCGGTTTCAGTGTTCTTGCAAATCGGTTCATTAAGAATGCGCAATAAGCGTGTATTCCTGATGGCGCCGCTACATCATCATTATGAAAAGAAAGGCTGGCGTGAAACCCAGGTGGTGATCCGTTTCTGGATTATTACGATTATGCTGGTAGTTTTGGGCCTAATGACCTTAAAATTGCGTTAAGAAATGCATGAGAAAAAGTCGGCGCATGCCGGCTTTTTTGTTTTGGAGAAAATGATGAATTTACTCATGTGCCCAGTCTGTCGCCAGCAGTTGAGCTTAAATGAAAGAACATGGCGCTGTGAGAATCATCATAGTTACGATGTCGCCAAACAGGGCTATGTGAACCTGCATGTGGTTCAGCACAAGCACAGCAAAAACCCGGGAGATACACCTGAGTCTGTGCAGGCACGTCGCGCATTTCTCAGTGCAGGTCATTATGCGCCTTTGCAACAGGCTGTTGTAGAAAAGATTCGCGAGTTGCGGATTGAGAATCTTTTAGATATTGGCTGTGGCGAAGGCTATTACACCAATGCCATGCAGGCTGAAGTGCTGCAATGTGTGGGAGTTGATATTGCCAAGAATGCAGTTCAGGTGGCTGCCAGACTGAATAAAGACATTACTTGGGTCGTAGGAACCGGGGCGACTTTACCAGTATTAGATGAGTTGATTGATCTGTGTACCAGCTTATTTAGTCCAATTCCCAAACAGGAAATCCTGCGAGTCCTAAAACCAAAATCTTATTTGATGGTGGTGACACCGGCCCCACAACATTTATATGCTATGCGTGAGGCTTTATTTGAAGAAGTGAAACCACACGAGCCGCAGAAGTTTGTTGAGCAGTTACAAGATGAATTTAATCTGGTTAGTGAGCAGGTGATTGGTGCGCCAATGGTTTTGCCACAGGCTGATTTAAAAAACCTGATTGCCATGACACCCTATGCTTATAAGGCCAAGCCGGAACACCGTTTAGCACTCGAACAGCAGGATCAGTTTGAATTGCTGGCGCAATATCAGATTTATCTGTTCCAAAAGAAATAAAAAATGCATATAAAAAAGCCCTCAACTGAGGGCTTTTTTATATCTTCAGATTACTGGACTTCTTCGATCAGATTTTCCAGTGAGTCTACCCGGTTTGGCTGAAGAGGCTGTTCTTGAGGTGCAGAACTTTCATTATCTGGTAAACGAATCGGTTGATCCGGTAAATCCTCAAAGTCAGTTTCTGTACGTTTCGGGACGACCACAGGTGCAGGACGGTAAAGCGCTGTCGCCAGAGGCGGAGAAGACGGATCATTCTGTGCTTCATCAGCCTGAACCCCCTTGTTGCGATTTACCGGTGCCTTGGCATTGCGGTCTAAACGTACCCATGCTTCCGGCTGGCCTTTTAATGCCTTGCCCATAAAATCGGTCCAGATCGGTAGAGCTGCCACACCACCATATTCACGGCGACCTAAGGTGGTCGGCTGGTCAAAGCCTACCCAAGTCACGGTAACTAACTTACCATTGAAACCTGCAAACCAGGCGTCTTTGGCATCGTTCGTGGTACCGGTCTTCCCGCCAATATCGCTGCGACCAATTCTTAATGCAGCACGACCAGTACCATGTTGAATTACGTCACGCAAAATGTTGGCCATGTCATAGGCAGAGCTGGATTTTAAAATACGCTGTGCCTGACGATAATTACTGTCTTCGGCAGAGACTTTAGGTGGGGCCTGTTGTTGCTCTAAAGTTGTATTGTTGATTGCAATTGCTTCGTCATCTGCGGTAATAGGGTCAGTGGCTTGAACTGTTTCTTCTTTTTCATTAATACATGAAATACAGGCATATTCAGGCTTGGCTTCAAAGATGGTATTGCCATAGGCATCTTCAATACGGGTAATAAAGTGCGGCTGAATTCGGTAACCGCCATTGGCAAAGGTAGCATAGCCAGTCGCCATCTGAATCGGGAGGACCTGCGGGGTGCCTAAGGCAATGGTATAGTTACGTGGAATCTGACTGTCCTGTAAACCAAAATCCATGAATAACTGACGTGTACGTTCAATCCCGACGGCCTGTAATAAGCGCACTGAAACTGTATTACGTGACAGATAAAGTGCACGACGTAGCGGGATCATGCCCAGATAACGGCCATCCGAATTACGTGGGGTCCATTTGCCAATGGTAATGGGTGCATCATTGACCATTGTATGCGGTGTCATGCCACGTTCTAAAGCCAGGGCATAAACAAAAGGTTTAATGGTTGAGCCCGGCTGACGCCAGCCTTGGGTTGCACGGTTAAATTTCGACTGATAAAAATTATATCCCCCGACAATGGCTTCAATCGCACCATTATTTGGGTTGATGGCAATCAATTGTCCTTGCACATTGGGAATCTGCACCAATGACCAAGAGGTTTTATTTTCATTAGGTCTTAAACGAACAATGTCTTTGACTTTGACAATCTCGGACGCTTTGTTCGGTGCACCACCTACACTATTGACGTTACGAAAGCGACGTGCCCAGGACATACCTGACCAGGGAACAGTCACGCTGCTTCCGTCCTGCATGAGGGCTTCAAAACTGGAATTACCCACCTGAGTTACTTGCGCAGGATAAGTGTTGGCATAAGCACGGAACTTGTCGAGGGGTTGATCATGTGCTTCAGCACCACGCCAGCCATGTCGACGGTCATAGGCTTCTAAACCTTCCTGTACTGCTTGTTCTGCATAGGTCTGACGTTCACTATGAATGGTGGTATAGACTTTATAGCCGGAATCTACCGCCTGTTCACCAAAGTTTTGTACCAGTTCAGAACGTACCATTTCGCCGACATACGGGAATTTATTACGGGTACTCCGATCAGGCATATCTAAATTTACCGGTTCAGCAATGGCTTGCTGATACTGGCTTTGATTTAAATAGCCCAATTGCAGCATACGCCCCAAAATCCAGTTACGACGTTCCAATGCGCGCTTGGGATTGGCGACCGGATTGTATCGAGAGGGGGCTTTAGGCAGACCAGAGATCATGGCCATTTGTGCAATTGAAAGCTCTTCTAAACTCTTGTTATAGTAAATTTTAGCTGCTGCTGCGATGCCGTAAGCATTTTTCCCCAGGAAAATTTTATTGACATACAAGGTCAGAATTTCTTCCTTACTTAAGTTTTGCTCAATTTTACGGGCCAGAAAAATTTCCGTCAGTTTGCGCTTCAGCGTCCGTTCAGGACTAAGGTAATAGTTTTTTGCCACTTGCATGGTAATGGTCGAACCACCGGTCTGTACATCCGAGCCGGTCACCGTCTCACTGAGTGCGCGTCCCAAACTTTTAAAGCTGATTCCGCTATGCTCAAAAAAGCTGGAATCTTCAGCGGCGAGGAAAGCATGAATAAACTCGGGCGGAATTTGTTCATATTTCACAGGAACAGAAAGCTTGCCTCCATATTCGGCAATTAATTCATTATCTGAACTAAAAACTTGTAAAGGCTTTAATAAAGGGGCCTTTTTAAGCGTAGACATTTCAGGCAAAGATGGGGCAATATAGAGATACATGCCATAGAAACCCATCGGAATTGAGATCAGTATAATGATAATGATCAAAAAAAATGGATGAACAAGGCCTGAACAAGATAGCTTTTTCATAACAAGTAAGTTTTAATAAGAGCTAATGGCGAACTAATTACCGGTCAGTATATCCTGTCGATATCCATATTGTTAGATGAGTTATTGTATCTATATAAAATTATAGACTGGACCAATTGGTAAGTTAGATTGAATTGGGGACAAAAAAATAATAGGAAGTATATTGTGCGCAGGTTATATCGTAAACCAAATAAGGGGTTAATAGGAGTCGATATTAGTTCGACTTCTGTTAAGGTTTTAGAACTTTCTGTAAAAAGTGGCCGTTACTGGGTAGAGAGCTATGCTTTGATCCCATTATCGGAAAACAGTGTGGTTGAAAAAAACATCTTAAACCCAGAAGCTGTCGCTGATGCCCTTGGGCGTGCAATTAATTTGGGTAATACCCAGTCGAATCAGGCCGCTTTTGCGATTCCAACTTCAATGGTCATCACCAAAATCATTGAGATGGATGCAGACATGTCGGATGATGAACGTGAAGTTCAGATTCGTGAAGATGCAGAACAATATATTCCTTTTCCACTCGATGAAGCGAGTCTGGACTTTGAAGTTCTGCCAGACCGCCTTTCCAATCCGAACCGGGTCAATGTGCTGCTGGTCGCGACACGGATCGAAAATGTCGAAGCACGTTCTGAAGTTTTAGAGATTAGCAGTCTAACGCCTAAGATTGCAGATGTAGAAAGTTTTGCGCTGGAAAATGCCTTTAAGGTATTTTCGGACACTTTGCCGATGGGGGTCAATACGGTTGGTATTTTAGACATTGGTCATAGTATGACGACCTTGTCGGTGATGCAGAACAACAAGATTATTTATACCCGTGAGCAGGTGTTTGGTGGCAAGCAATTGACTCAGGAAATTCAGAATCGTTATGGATTGTCTTTTGAAGAAGCTGGACGTGCTAAAAAAACCCGTGCCTTGCCGGATGA
This sequence comes from Acinetobacter lwoffii, assembly GCF_024129735.1. Classification (GTDB taxonomy): domain Bacteria; phylum Pseudomonadota; class Gammaproteobacteria; order Pseudomonadales; family Moraxellaceae; genus Acinetobacter; species Acinetobacter lwoffii_H. Next base: position 11,729 of record NZ_JAMXXK010000015.1, read on the forward strand.
TTATGATATTGAAGTGCTAGAACCATTTCTGGATGCCGTCGTACAACAGGCAGCCCGTTCATTGCAGTTCTTCTTTTCATCTTCTCAGTTTAATGAGATTGACCATATTTTACTGGCCGGCGGGAATGCCAATATTCCAGGTCTGGCAAAATTATTACAACAAAAACTCGGTTACCGTGTCACGATCGCGAATCCATTTTTGCAAATGGGCTTTTCTCCTCAAATTGATATTAAAAAAATTGAAAATGACGCGTCATCACTCATGGTTGCATGCGGTTTGGCATTAAGGAGTTTTGATTAATGGCAAGAATTAACTTACTTCCTTGGCGTGATGAGCTAAGAATTAAAAGAAATAATGAATTCGTGGCAATCTGCTTGGGGGCGCTGTTCTTAGGATTAGCAGCAGCAGGTTCTACCTGGTTTTATTATGATCACAAGCTTCAGGATCAGGAACAGGCCAATCAGCTGATTCAAAGTACCAACCAGAATCTGGATGTGCAGTTAAAGGCGCTTGAAGGTTTACAAGAACAGCGTAATGCAATTGTTGAACGGATGAAACTGATTCAGGGCCTACAAACCCAACGTCCGATTGCAGTGCATCTGATTGATGAAATTGTGCGGGTGACCCCAAGCAATATGTATATCACCAAATTCCAGCGTATCGGTGATAAGTTTACCATTGAAGGTCGAGCTGAGAGTCCAAATACGGTAGCAGAACTGCTCCGTAATCTGGAAGCTTCATCTTGGTATCGGAATGCCTTTATGAATGCCTTCCTGGTGGCTGAAGAAGCAAAAGAAAAGGCACCGAGCTCGATTATTCCACGTGTGGAAGAATCTTATGGCAGTTTTACTGTAACTGTGGATCTGGATCAGATCGCTCAGCCAGTACTTAACGAAGAACAACAAGCAGTCGCTACAACTACGGGGGCATCATCATGAGTAATGAAGAATTCGATGAGTTCGGCCAAGATGTCGTCGCTGTACCCAAAAATAAAATGACTGTTGAAAAGTTTTTTCAGCAATTCAATACATTAGATCCAAATAACTATGGTAGCTGGCCTTTGTCGGTCAAAATTACCTGCTGGATTTTTATTGCGGCACTGGCATTTGCGGTGATTTACTTTGTCATGATCAGAAGCACGATTGAGTCAATTTCACAAGCCAGTGCTCAAGAACAAAACCTGCTGAATGAATTTCGCGAAAAAGAATCCAAATTACGCAATTTACAACAATATCAAATCCAGCTTCAGGAAATGGAAGCCCGTTTTAACCAGCAGTTAGAACAGTTGCCGAAAGAAACTGAAATTCCGGGTCTGGTTGAAGATATTAACCTGAGCGGTGTGAATTCAGGCCTGAAGTTTAAAAATATCCGTCTGGAACCTGAAATTAAACAAGAATTCTTTATTGAACAGCCGATTGCGATTGAAGCGACTGGGGATTATCACGCTTTTGGCTCTTTTGTCAGCAGTATTGCCGGCTTGTCGCGTATTGTAACGCTGCATGATTTCACCATTACCGGTACTGAAAATAAAGAGAAAAAATCTGAAATTCCAGTCATTGATTATGTGGTAAAAGCCAAAACTTACCGTTATGTCGGTAATGCTGAAGGTGCTGCAGCACAGCCTGAAGCTAATAGCACTACTCAGGGGGCGCAGTAATGAAGAACATTAAAATTACTTCAGCTTTAACACTTGGGTTTTTATTGTTGGGATGCGATTCACGCATTGATGCAGTCAATCAGGAAATGGCTAATATTCGTAATCAGCCACCTTTGCCAATTGAACCGGCTCCTGATTTTATGCCAGTTGAAACCTTCAACTATGCAGCACATCAGATCAAAAGCCCTTTTTTACCAAGCTCTCTGGCTGCTGAACTGAAAATTATGGCGGGGAAACGGGTTTATCCAAACCTATCACGTCAACTGCAACCGCTAGAAAGTTATCCGCTCGAAACATTGACCATGAAAGGCAGTATGCGCAATCAGGCAGGACAAATTCTGGCTTTAATCCAGACTCCTGATGGTGAGGTTGAGCGGATTCAGCGTGGAAGTTATATGGGGCTTAATCATGGTCGTGTGATTGGAATTACACCTACACAGATTGATTTGATTGAGATTATTCCAGATGGCCGTGAAGGATATGTGGAACGTCCGCGAAGTCTGGTTCTTATCGGGCCGGCGCCATAAGTTTTAAAGGAATAACAATGAATAAGAGTATTAAAGAATTTATTTTTGGGGATGCTAATACAATGAATCGTGTGTTTCGTCAGTTTTCAATGGGTGCTGTTGCGATTGCGGTGATGCAAGCGGCTAGTGCACAGGTTTCCATGACCAATGTGGTACCCATGCAGCTTCCTGGACAAGGAACTGAGATTCGGGTGATGTTCAATGGCCTGCCGCCACAACCACAAGCTTATCAACTAGAATCACCGTCACGCTTGATTCTGGACTTTGATAAAGCGCAACAGAATTTAAAACAAAATAATATTCCGGTTGCAACACGTGAAGCCAGTTCGGTAGATGTCACTTCGGATGCGCAACGTGCCCGTTTGACGGTTAATCTGACTGAGGCAGGAGCATTTACCACACGCGTGGAAGGCAATACCTTTATTCTTAAAATCAACTCCGTCACTCCAGTTGCAACAGCTCAACCTGTACAACAACAGGTCACTCAGGGCATTAGTAATATTGGTTTTCAGCGCGGTGCTCAAGGTGAAGGCCAAGTGGTGATTGATCTGGCAGGAAATAATACGCCGGTTGATGTACAGCAGCAGGGCACTAAAGTTATTGTGCGGACTTTAGGTTCCAAGATTCCTGCACATTTGACCCGCCGACTGAATGTCAACGATTTCGCAACGCCTGTATCGAGTGTGGATGCAGTGAATCAAAATGGTTCAGGGGTAATTACCATCCAGTCTGCGGAAAGCTATGAATATATGGCTTATCAAACGGATAATAAGTTGACCATCAGCTTGAAACGACCGGAAGTCAAAAATCCGTTACGTCCAAAAACCGTTGCTTATACCGGTAAGAAAATTTCACTAGATTTTCAGGATATCGAAGTTCGTCGTGTACTACAGCTCTTGGCTGATTTTACCGATATTAATATGGTAGCTGCAGATAGTGTGCAGGGTAATATCACTTTGCGCTTAAAAGAAGTACCGTGGGATCAGGCACTGGATATTGTACTGAAAACCAAAAATCTGGATAAACGCCGTAATGGCAATGTGATCTGGATTGCATCGGTGGCAGAACTGATTAAGGCTGAAGAGGAAGAAGCTAAAGCTTTGGCGCAAAGTGTAAAACTAGCACCAATTCAAACTGAATATATGCAGCTGAGCTATGCCAAAGCGGCAGAGATTGAAAAGCTGATTACACAAAATAAAGGCCCATCTAACTCAGGTGGATCAAGTGGTGCAAATAATAATGATAAAGAAAGTTTATTAAGTTCACGGGGGTCAGTATCAATTGATGCACGAACCAATACTATTATTGTGAATGATACCCAGCCCTTTATTGATAAGATCCGTAATATGGTGGATTTGCTGGATGTGCAGGTCAAGCAGGTAATGGTTGAAGCACGAATTGTTGAAGCCTCTACAGGTATATCGAAAGATATGGGTGTAAAGTGGGGAATTTTATCTCAGGGGGTAACAAACAATAATCACCTACTTGTTGGAGGAAGTGATACAACCCTTTGGGATCTTCGAGAACCTGAGTTTGATAGTGAGAGAGGGGCGTGGACTTATGAAATTCAAAGACCAGATAACCTCAATGTTGATTTAGGTGCTAGTGTTGAAGGAGCTGCACGTATTGCTTTTGGTTTGATTAGCCTCTCAGATTTTATGTTAGATTTAGAGTTATCTGCTTTGGAGTCAGATGGTCAAGCTGAAGTTGTATCAACCCCTAAAGTGTTAACTGCAGACAAGCAACCAGCCGTTATTACATATGGTGAAGATATTCCATATACAACAGTTAGTCAGGATGGCACTCAAACAACTATGTTTAGTGCTAAATTGAAGCTAGATGTAACCCCAAGTATCACCCCGGACGGAAAGGTATCTATGGAGTTACTTATAAATAATGATACTTTAGGAGCTTTAACTGCCGCAGGTTATCGAATAAATCGAAATGAAATCAAAACAAATGTTTTGGTTGAAAGTGGTGAAACTGTAGTTTTAGGGGGTATTTATAAGGAATCTAAATCCCAAGCAGAAAAGAAAGTTCCATTCTTGGGGGATATTCCCTATGTAGGTAATCTTTTTAAAAATACGAGTCGTACTAATCAAAAAGTGGAGCTACTGATTTTCGTTACACCTCGAATTGTTAATGACAGTGTTTCAAGAAATCATTAATATATTTTGAATTTAACAAAACGAATAGGTGACTCCTTGCCAAGCAAAGAGTTTGAAACCCTACCAAATATCTATTTGGTAGGGCCGATGGGGGCCGGTAAAACAACAGTAGGACGACATCTCGCAGAATTGTTAGGACGCGAATTTCTAGACAGTGATCATGAAATTGAACGTAAAACAGGTGCGACCATTCCCTGGATTTTTGAAAAAGAAGGGGAGCAGGGCTTTCGTGACCGTGAAACTGCTGTGATTGATGACCTGACCTCACGCTCTCATCTGGTTTTAGCCACCGGCGGTGGTGCTATTACTCAGACCTTAAATCGGGACTATCTGAAACAGCGCGGAATCGTGGTTTACCTGTATACGCCAGTTGAAATTCAACTACAACGTACTTATCGCGATAAAAATCGTCCTCTCCTCCAAGTTGAAAATCCGGAACAAAAGTTACGTGATTTACTGGCAGTACGTGATCCCTTGTATCGGGAAGTGGCACATCATATTATTGAGACCAATCAAGGGGCTGCTCGTGATCTGGCGCAGCGTATTCTCAATCTCATTACTTCCAAAAACTAAGTTCATTGAATCAAGTGGTTAATCAAGCATGCAAACCTTATATGTAGAACTCGGAGCACGTCGCTATCCTATTTTTATTGGAAGCGATCTGGATCCACAGGCCTTATTGGCGCCCTATATTCATGGCAAGCAGGTAATGATTGTAAGCAATACCACAGTTGCGCCACTTTATTTGCAGCGTTATCAAACTGCAATTGAAGCTTTGGATAAGCGTGTTGCAACCTGTATTTTGCCTGATGGTGAAAAATACAAGGATAGCCAGCATCTGAATCTGATTTTTGATGCACTGCTTGAGGCCGGGTTTAACCGGGACTGTACTGTGCTTGCGCTGGGTGGTGGTGTGATTGGAGATATGGCAGGGTTTGCCTCGGCCTGTTTCCAGCGCGGTGTGTACTTTATCCAAGTGCCGACGACCTTACTGTCGCAGGTAGATTCAAGTGTTGGTGGAAAAACCGGGATTAATCATCCACTGGGTAAAAACATGATTGGTGCTTTCCAGCAACCGCAAGTTGTACTGGCGGATATGTCGCAACTTTCTACTCTACCAGACCGCGAACTTTCAGCGGGTTTGGCGGAAGTGATTAAATATTCGTTACTTGGTGATGAGTCCTTTCTGGTCTGGCTTGAAGAGAACATGGATGCTCTGGTTGGCCGCGATGAAAAGTTGCTCGCTGAAGCAGTTTATCGTTCCTGTGCGCATAAGGCACGAATCGTGGCCAATGATGAGAAAGAGCAGGGTGAACGTGCTTTACTCAATTTAGGTCATACCTTTGGTCATGCGATCGAATCCTATATGGGGTATGGTGTCTGGCTACATGGCGAGGCTGTTGCCACAGGTATGGTGATGGCTGCGGATTTGTCACAACGTATGGGCTGGATTTCTGATGCAGATCTCGCGCGTACAAAAAAAATCATTTCTCGTGCCAAACTGCCTGTAGTTTGTCCTAAAATTCCTCTGGATGATTTTCTGGCCTATATGGCCCATGACAAAAAAGTCTTAAATGGACAATTGCGTCTGGTGTTATTAAAGCAATTAGGCGAAGCAGTGATTACCCGGGACTTTGATCTCGAGTTAATGAAACAGGCAATTTTAGCCAATCAGGCATAGGTTTAGTTTTATGGCAGCATTACATACTCCTTGGCAAAAGATTCAGCATTATTTCTGGCTGGTCTGTGGTGTATGCTGCCTATTTGCTGCCTTAGTCTTTTGGGCGGTGACTGATTCAGATGACGTCATCGAAATTGAAAAAAAGCCTGAAACTGAAGTTCAGTTGCAGATTCAACCAGAAAAAGTCGCCACAATGACCCATCTTGGTGCACTTTTTCAGGAAGTGAAACCACTGGACCTAAATACGCGTACCGTCGTGAATGCCAGTCATGAGCCGGAATTCCGTGGTACCAAATTTGTCAATGAAGCGAAAAACCAGCACGCCATTGAATTATTTCGTGTGACCAATGAAGCCATTTTAAAAAGTTTTCTTAAAAAACAGTCCGATCGTAAACTTTTTATTTATTTAAGAATCTCGGGTGAAAATCAGCCAGAACAATATGTATTGTTATATGGTCAATATAAGACGGCGGCGCAAGCCAATCAGGCTTTATCTACACTGAAGTTAAATTTACCGGCCTCAGTCAAGCCTGAAGTTGTAGCAATGCAGCAATATGTTAGTCTGGTCAATAATCTGGGTTCAGAGGAATTGGCTAGTAATCAAAAGCTTTACGAAATTCGTTTGAAAAATGTGCCTTTGCCGAAAGTAGATGAATCGGTACGACTTAGACAGCAGCAAACCCAAACTGAGTCCAAGCCGCGTAGCTCTGATGCTGCGACTACCAGTACCACAATTGTGCGCCGTGATTCATCGGGAAATGTAGTTGATGTGCAGAAATCTGAAAGTGCTGTAGAAGGTACACCTCAACCACAAAATAACAATAATCGACCTGCTCAGGGCAGTAATCCGCATCCTCAAAATAACGAGATTAGTGATCCATTTAATTAGTTCGGTCTAAAATAGCGCATCCAAAAAATTACAGAATTAAAAATGAGCGCTTTTGGTGCAAAAAATGCACATTAAAATTAACCCTTAGAGTGCTGTTCTGCGCTAAATCTTTGTCATCTGTATTGTTTTAATTTATGCGCTGTTTGTTGGCATGGAATTTGCTTTATTGGTGCATGAATTGAATTAATCTCCCTGTTTTAGCGCGAAAAATGATTCGATGACACTGTATGAATGTCATATTTATTCCAGATTTTTATGTTATTCATGAGCAGAATAAACTTTATTTGTTATGCATTTAGTCTAAAAAAAGACTAGTCTGAAGAAATAAAGAAAAATGCTTTTGCTCTACCAAGACGGTCTTCGAAAGTCCATTAGACGCCAGCGCAGAGAAAAATTTAGATTGTTTAATAGCCTGTTGAGGCTTAGTGAAAGAAGGGTACGCTATGCACATGCCATCGCCTAATAATGTAGCTCCCGCTCAAGGTTTATACCAACCGGATGAGTTTAAAGATAACTGTGGTTTCGGTTTGATCGCCCATATGCAGGGTGATGCAAGCCATGATCTCGTCAAGACCGCGATTCATAGTTTGAGTTGCATGACCCACCGTGGTGGTATTGCCGCAGATGGTAAGACTGGAGATGGTTGTGGTTTGCTCTTGGCAATGCCAAAAAAATTCTTCCGTGAAGAAGCAAAACGCTTAAGTGATACCACCTTAAGTGAAGTCTTTGCTGTAGGTTCAGTATTCCTAAATCTTGATCCTGCGCTTGCTGCTCATGCCAAACAGGTTTTAAACAAAGAGATTGAAGCTGAAGGTTTAATCGTTTTGGCTTGGCGTGTGATTCCGACTAATGTCGATGCACTGGGTGAAATTGCATTGCAATCGATGCCGGCATTTGAACAGATTATTGTTAATTGTCCAATGGGTGTGACTGAGGTTGAATTTAACCGTAAGTTATTCCTGGCACGCCGTCGTGCAGAGCAATTGTTGGTAAATGATACATCTTTCTACGTCACGACCTTATGTTCAACGGTGATCAGCTATAAAGGCTTGATGATGCCAGAAGCGATTGCAGATTTTTATACAGATCTGGCTGATCCACGTTTGGAATCACATATTGTGGTCTTCCATCAGCGCTTCTCAACCAATACTTTGCCACGCTGGCCGTTGGCACAACCGTTCCGTTACTTGGCACACAATGGTGAAATCAATACCATTACTGCGAATCGTAACTGGGCCATGGCGCGTGTACCAAAATTTGAAAATCCATTATTGCCGGGTTTAACTGAACTGAATCCAATTGTGAACCGTACCGGTTCAGATTCTTCAAGCCTGGATAACATGCTGGAGATTCTGGTTGGTGGCGGCATGGATCTGTTCCGTGCACTCCGTATGTTGGTTCCGCCTGCCTGGCAGAACGTGGAAACACTTGATGCTGATCTTCGAGCTTTCTATGAATTTAACTCAAAACATATGGAAGCCTGGGATGGTCCTGCAGGGTTGGTGATTCAGGATGGGCGTCATGCGATATGTATGCTGGATCGTAATGGTCTGCGTCCTGCGCGTTGGGTAATTACCAAAAATGGTTATATCACGCTGGCTTCTGAAATTGGCGTGTGGGGTTATCAACCTGAAGATGTGATTTCTAAAGGTCGTGTCGGCCCCGGCCAAATGCTGGTCATTGATACGCAAACCGGCAAGGTACTGGATACGCAAGATGTCAATAATCATCTGAAACGTATGCGTCCATACCGTGAATGGTTACGTGAAAATTCTGTACGTTTGCAAGGCAGTCCAGAGCTGGAAGAATATTTATGTGATCAAGGCTTAAAAGGCGATGGCCTGAAAGCGGCACAAAAAATGTTCATGGTGACCTTTGAAGAGCGTGACCAGTTGTTACGTCCGATTGCTGAAAGCGGTCAGGAAGCTGTAGGTTCAATGGGTGATGATACCCCAATGGCGGTATTGTCTCGTCAGGTGCGCCATGTGTCGGATTATTTCCGCCAACAGTTTGCACAGGTCACCAACCCGCCAATCGATCCGCTACGTGAATCGATTGTGATGTCACTGGAAACCTGTTTAGGTCGTGAACAAAACGTCTTTGAGCAAGGACCTGAGCATGCAGACCGCTTGATCATTTCCAGTCCTGTGCTGTCTAATTCGAAAATGCATCAGATCCGTACGCTGGGTCGTGCCGGTTATGAAATTGCAGATATTGACTTGAACTATGCTGAAACCGAAGGTCTGGAAGCAGCGATTGCGCGTATTTGTGAAGAATCTGCACAAGCCATTCGTGATGGTAAAACCTTACTGGTGCTTTCAGACAAGAAAATCCGTGAAGGTTACTTGCCTGCCAATGCTTTCATGATTACTGGTGCAGTGCATCATCACCTGATCAATATCGGTTTGCGTACTGACGCTAACCTGATTATTGAAACCGGTTTTGCCCGTGATCCACATCAGTTTGCAGTGTTACTTGGCTTTGGTGCGACAGCCATCTACCCATACCTAGCTTATGACGTGATCAATGATCTGGTCGCGAAAGGCGAATTATTGGGTGACCCAATCTATGCGCAAAACAATTTCCGTAAGGGGATTGAAAAAGGTCTGCTGAAAGTCCTGTCTAAAATGGGTATTTCTACGGTTGCTTCTTATCGTGGTGGTCAGTTGTTTGAAGCAGTGGGTTTATCTAATGAAGTGGTGGATAAATGCTTCATCGGTGTACCAAGCCGTATTCAGGGTGCTACTTTTGTCGATCTTGAAAATGACCAGAAACAGTTGGCGGATATTGCCTGGAAAAACCGTAAGCCAATCGATCAGGGAGGCCTGCTGAAATTTGTCTTTGGCAAGGAATATCATGCCTTTAACCCGGATGTGATCAACTCACTGCATAAAGCAGTACGTTCTGGGAACTACGCAGATTTTAAAGAATATGCAGAATTGGTGAACAACCGTCCGATCGCAACGATCCGTGACTTGTTCAAACTCAAAACAGACAACTCGATTCCAGTCGAACAAGTGGAATCTGTGGAAGAGATCCTGCCTCGCTTTGACTCTGCCGGTATGTCTTTGGGTGCACTGTCACCTGAAGCGCACGAAGCGATTGCGATTGCCATGAATACGATTGGTGGTCGTTCAAACTCGGGTGAGGGCGGTGAAGATCCAGCGCGTTACGGTACTATCCGTAACTCGAAAATCAAACAAATTGCATCGGGCCGTTTTGGTGTGACGCCTGCTTATTTAACATCAGCAGAAGTCCTTCAAATTAAAGTCGCGCAAGGTGCAAAACCAGGTGAAGGTGGTCAGTTGCCGGGTGGTAAAGTGAATGGTCTCATTGCCCGTTTACGTTACTCTGTACCGGGCGTTACCCTGATTTCGCCACCTCCGCATCACGACATCTATTCAATTGAAGATTTATCACAGTTGATCTTTGATTTAAAACAGGTTAACCCACAGGCGATGGTGTCAGTTAAGCTGGTTTCCGAACCGGGTGTCGGTACGATTGCGGCAGGTGTGGCGAAAGCGTATGCCGATTTCATTACCATTTCTGGTTATGATGGTGGTACAGCGGCTTCTCCACTTTCTTCAATTCATCATGCAGGTTCACCGTGGGAACTTGGTCTTTCTGAGGCGCATCAGGCCCTTCGTGTTAATGACCTGCGTGGTAAAGTTCGCGTACAGACAGATGGTGGTTTAAAAACCGGTCTGGATGTCGTAAAAGCAGCAATTCTGGGTGCAGAAAGCTTTGGCTTTGGTTCAACCCCAATGATCGCATTGGGTTGTAAATACCTGCGTATCTGCCACTTGAATAACTGTGCAACCGGTGTTGCGACTCAACAAGATCATTTACGTCAAGAGCATTATATTGGCGAGCCACAAATGCTGATTAACTTCTTCACTTTTATTGCTGAAGAAACCCGTGAATGGTTGGCGGCACTCGGTGTATCGAGTCTGAAAGACCTGATTGGCCGTACGGATCTGCTGGAAGTCTTGCCAGGTGAAACTGCAAAGCATGCACACCTTGATTTAAGCAAACTGCTAGAGTCGCATCCGGCAGCTGAAGGTAAAGCACAGTACTGTGAAGTTCAGGGCAATGCACCGTTTGATAAAGGTATTCTGGCAGAGAAAATGGTAGATGAGATTCTACCTGCCATCGAAGCAGGAACTGGCGGTGAATATAGCTTTACGATCGGTAACTGTGACCGTTCGATTGGTGCCCGTCTGTCTGGTGAAATTGCGAAACGTTATGGCAACCTGAGTATGGAAGCCCATCCGGTGAAAGTTCACCTGAATGGTACTGCAGGCCAGTCACTGGGTGTCTGGAATGCCGGTGGTTTGCATATCAGCCTGGAAGGTGATGCCAATGACTATGTCGGTAAAGGTATGGCCGGTGGTCGCATCTCGATCTTCCCGCCAAAAGGTTCGCCATTCCAGACGCAAAATACCGCGATTATTGGGAATACTTGTTTGTACGGTGCGACTGGCGGTAAGTTATATGCAGCGGGTACAGCGGGCGAGCGTTTCGCGGTGCGTAACTCGGGTGCATTTGCCGTGATTGAAGGTGCAGGTGATCACTGCTGTGAATACATGACCGGCGGTATTGTGACGGTGCTGGGTAAAGTTGGGCATAACTTCGGTGCGGGTATGACTGGTGGTTTTGCTTATGTACTTGATCTGGATAATGACTTCGTTGATCATTATAACCACGAATTGATTGAGCTGAACCGTATTTCCACCGAAGCGATGGAGGAGCATAAAGCCTTCTTGGGTCGTATTCTCGATGAACATATTAAAGAAACGGGTAGTGCTTGGGCGTACAAGATCCGCCACGAGTTTGACTTCTACAGCCGTAAGTTCTGGTTGGTAAAACCAAAAGCAGCCAACTTGCAGACGCTGTTGAAAACAACTCAAGCTGATCCACAATAATTTCACTACTGCAGAAACATAGGCAGATGTAAGGCAACTGTGAACCCCTTACATCTCCCCACGGAGAGAGACATGGCAGAACGCCTGAATAATGACTTTCAATTCCTGGATGTCGCACGCCAAGATCCAGAGAAAAAAGAGATTGATGTCCGCAAAGCAGAATTTGTGGAAATTTATAAGCCTTATACCGCGGAAATTGCTGCCAACCAGACGCATCGCTGCCTCGGCTGTGGTAACCCGTATTGTGAGTGGAAATGTCCGGTACATAACTATATTCCTAACTGGTTGAAACTGGTGTCAGAAGGACGTCTGTTCCAGGCGGCTGAACTATGTCACCAGACCAATACCTTGCCAGAAGTCTGTGGTCGTGTCTGTCCGCAAGACCGTTTGTGTGAAGGGGCGTGTACCCTCAACGACGGTTTCGGTGCAGTGACGATCGGGAATGCCGAAAAATATATCAACGACACTGCCTTTGCATTGGGCTGGCGTCCAGATATGTCCAATGTGCAATGGACCAATAAGAAAGTCGCGATTATTGGGGCAGGTCCCGCAGGACTTGGCTGTGCGGATATTCTGGTACGTAATGGGGTAAAACCTGTGGTCTTTGATAAACGTCCGGAAATTGGTGGTTTGCTGACTTTCGGTATTCCAGAATTCAAAATGGAAAAAGACGTAATGAAGCGCCGCCGTGAAATTTTCACGGGCATGGGGGTGGAATTCCGTCTGAATACTGAGATTGGTACAGATGTGACCATCGACCAGTTACTTGCCGATTATGATGCGGTATTTATGGGTATGGGAACCTATACCTATATGAAAGGTGGTTTTGCCGGTGAAGATCTGGATGGTGTGTATGATGCACTAGATTTCCTGATTGCGAATGTCAATCGTTGTCAGGGCTGGGAAAAAGACCCAGCTGAATACATCAGCGTGGAAGGCAAGAAAGTCATTGTTTTAGGCGGTGGTGATACTGCCATGGACTGTAACCGTACTTCGATCCGTCAAGGTGCCGAGTCAGTCGTCTGTGCTTATCGTCGTGATGAAGAAAATATGCCAGGTTCACGCCGTGAAGTGCAAAATGCGCGTGAAGAAGGGGTGAACTTCCAGTTTAACCGTCAGCCGATCGAAGTTGTTGGTGAAAATGGTAAAGTAACCGGTGTAAAATTTATTACTACTCAGCTGGGTGAGCCGGACAGTCGTGGTCGCCGTAGTCCAGAGCCGATTCCGGGTTCAGAAGAAATTCTTCCAGCGGATGCAGTCCTGCTTGCTTTCGGTTTCCGTACCAGCCCAGCAGACTGGTTCACCGATGTGGAAATCAATCTGGATGGTTCAGGTCGTGTGCTTGCTGCTGAACAGCAGCAATACAAATTCCAGACCTCAAATCCGAAAATCTTCGCTGGTGGTGATATGGTGCGCGGTTCAGATCTCGTTGTAACCGCAATCTGGGAAGGCCGTCAGGCAGCTGAAGGTATCCTGGATTATCTGGATGTTTAACAGTTAAAAATTCACTGAAGCCATTCAAACAACCCGCTACGGCGGGTTTTTTATTTTTGAGTCTGATCTAACGGAAAGACAGTCCATTAAAAAATATTATAAAAAGTAACAAAACTTTAGAAAATACTGTTTAAAATCAAATTAATTAAATAAATATCAATAAATAATTGAGGATAAACATCATGCGTCTATTAAAACAATCTTTAATAACCCTGATGCTGGCCAGTACTTTGACCCTCACAGGATGTGGCTATAACACTTTGCAGGTGAAAGATGAAGCGGTCACCGCATCATGGTCTGAAGTGCAAAACCAGTATCAGCGCCGTGCCGATTTGGTGCCTAATCTGGTCAATGTGGTCAAAGGCTATGCCTCGCATGAAGAGCAGGTCTTAACAGAAGTGACCCAAGCACGTGCCAATGTTGCCGGCCTGAAAGTAGATCGTGAAGTACTAGAAGATCCTGAACTATTCCAACGCTATCAGGAAGCACAGGCGCAAATGACCAGTGCCTTGTCTCGTCTTTTAGCCGTCACTGAGAATTATCCAGATTTGAAAGCGAACCAGCAGTTCCGTGATTTACAGGTGCAGCTAGAAGGAACTGAAAACCGGATTGCAGTGGCACGTAACCGTTATATTACGACAGTACAGGACTTCAACTCTTATGCGCGCCAGTTCCCGCAAGTCATGACCGCCAAAGTGATTGGTATGGACACCAAACCGAACTTTAGCGCCGAGCAAAGTGCACAGAAAGCACCAACGGTTTCCTTTGAATAAGTAATATCTGTAGATAAGTGAGAGATCAGATGCCTGAAATACTGCTGAAATACTGTGCTAGTTTGATTCTTATGTTGGGCATGGGAATGACAACACTTGTTTCAGCAGAAACGGCGACGGCTACAGATACTGAAGAAGTCATCGTAGCCCGTGAAATCTTACAGCCTAAAAATAATCAAAATACTCCAGCCCAAAATACAGAAACTGCAGCAGCATCACAGCCGCAAATTGCCAATGACATGGCGGAAGGGCAGTTTCAGCGCGACTTACCAAGCCTGAATGAACCGGTCATTGATCAGGCAAATTTACTTAGTCCCACTGAAAAACAGCAACTCAATCAGCGTATTCTGAAACTTTATAATGAAGGCAAAGGGCAAATAGGTGTGGTCATTGTTCCAACCACAGGGCAGGAAGATATTTTTGATTACTCTATGCGTGTCGCTGAGGCCTGGCAGCTCGGCTCGGCCAAACGGGATAATGGTTTATTGATGACCATTGCCATCAATGATCGCCGCATTCAGATCTTGACCGGTTATGGTCTGGAAGGCGTGCTGCCCGATATCGTGGCAGGTCGTATTATTCATGACACCATCACGCCGTATTTTAAACAGGGCCAATATGCCCAAGGGATTGCTGCAGGTCTGACTGAAATTGAACGGATTTTGAATCTGGATCCTGAAATTGCAGCACAGGCGGCGGATGAGCTGAAAGAGCGTCAGGAACAGGCTTATAAAACCCAGCAAGCTTCTCAAGCAACTTTTGGTACTGTGATTTTTATCATCATCGCAGGTGTGGTTGCTTCGATGATTTTTGGCAGAAAACTCAGCGCTGCAACTGCCGCAGTTGCAGGCACAGCTGCCGGTCTGGTCAATGGCATGGGTTTAATTGCCAGTTTAATGATTGGTGCCGGGGTATTCTTTTTACTAGTCACCTCGCTTGCGCAGCTGATTTTACATGCCTTTATGGCAGGTGGTGGCCGCGGTGGTAGTGGTCGTGGTGGTTTTGGGGGCGGCGGCTTCGGCGGTGGCGGTGGTGGATTTGGTGGGGGAGGAGCATCAGGCTCATGGTAACAACTACAGATACGACAGAAATTGTCACGCGGCCGAAGCTGGAAGAGCATGCGCAGCCGAGCTTTAAGCGCTGGTTCAAGCATTTCTTTTATATGCCAGCAACCAAACGCTTTTTCTCCAAGCAGGATCAGCATGCGATTGCAGTGGCGGTGGAAGAAGCTGAGCATGGGCATGTCGGGGAGATTCAGGTGGTGATTGAAGGCTGTCTACCTTCACGATCTGCTTATTATCAGGATACTTTATGTCGTGCCCGACAACTCTTTGCTGAACTTGGGGTTTGGGATACTGAATATAATAGTGGGGTACTCCTGTATTTGAATCTGTGTGAACATAAGGTTGAAATCGTGATTGATCGTGGAATTAAAAATGCCACGACCCAGCAAGTTTGGGATGAAATCTGTCAAAACATTATTCAAAATCTGGTTCAGCAGAGGTTTAAAGAAGGTGTCATTGAAGGTGTAAAGCAGATTGGAGAAGTATTGGATCAATACTATGATCGTAGAATAGATGATTTAAAGAATGAATTAGGAAATAAGCCAATCATTCTGGGGTGATTTTAGTCAACTAACTGACATTTTTTGTCAGTTAGTTACACAAAAGAAAACATAATAATTACAAAAATAAAAATATTTTTTTAAAGTGCTGTTTTTTCTCTCAATTTTATTATAATAAAACTTGGCACACTTAGTGCTAAATATAAAATTAAGCTAAATGAGCTTTTTCTTTAGGCTTATAAATAAACAAAAAACATTTGTGGAGAATGTTATGAAAACTATGCAAAAGGGTTTCACCCTTATTGAATTAATGATTGTTGTAGCAATTATTGGTATTTTGGCTGCGATTGCACTTCCTGCTTATCAAGATTATACGATTCGTACACGTATCACTGAAGGTTTAACAGTGGCTGGCGATGCACAGAAACAAATTGCGAGTGCTCCAACTTTGGTTGACTTGAAGGTTGCTGTAGATACTTGGAATGCACAAGCAGGTAATACTGGTGCAAAATCTAAATATGTAGATTCAGTAAAAGCGGTTAATACAACAGGTGTAATTACAATCACTTACAATCCAACAACAGTGGGTGTAGCGTCAACAGAAAATAAAATTGCTCTAAGTCCATATGTACAAACAGGTGCAACTCCTGTTCCAACATTGGCTGCAGCCTTAGCTGCGGGTACAACTGGTAACGTAGACTGGGCTTGTGCTTCTGCTACAAATGCTACTGCAACTGCTCAAGGTTTACTTACTCCTACAGCAGGTACTTTACAAGCAAAATATGCACCAGCTCAATGTCGTTAATATTTTAATTGTATAAAAACAGCCTGCGGGCTGTTTTTTTATTGTTATATAGTTAATTAAAACTGGATTAGGTCATATAAAGTTTTATTAAATGATAATTTTTTAAATATGATTGGGAAAACTATGAAAACAGCAAAATTTAGATTCGTTGCTACCCATTTTGCAATTTCTGTTTTTATTGCATGTTGTGTAGCCTTGGTCGTATTTTTGCTATGGTACCCTGTACCCTTGAATACTGCAGTTGGAGTGACCTATATTTTCCTGATGATGCTCGGTATTGATATGGTACTGGGTCCTTTTTTTACCTGGTTAGTCTATAAAGAAGGTAAGAAAAGCCTGAAGTTTGATTTAACCATCATTATTTTGATTCAGGTCTTAGCATTAGGATTTGGTTTATATAAAATAGCAGAGGGACGACCAGTCTGGATTGTATTTAATGTGGATCGTTTTGAGCTGGTTAAAAAAAATGAAGTAATTATTCAGCATATAGAAAAAACTCCTGAGCCATTTCGTCAGAATAGTTATCTAAAGCCAAAATTCGCAGCAACTCAATTTGCTAGTGATGCAAAAACACGTACATCTGACTTAATGAATGAAATATTAAATGGAGTTTCTATTGCTCAGCGTCCAGAACGTTATATTCCGCTTGAAAAAGCAAAGAATCAGATTTTAAAGAGAAGTCAGCCACTGAGTCTATTAAATAAATACAATACTAGACAGCAGGTACGGCAGATTTTAAGTCAATATCCTGATGCAAAAACGTATTTGCCTTTATCTGCGACGAAGCAGGACATGACGGTACTTCTCAATCAACAGGGTGAGGTCATTAAAATCGTCGATCTCCGTCCTTGGAGCTAAATAAAATTAAAGTATCTAAAAAAGCAGATTAACCTTTAATCTGCTTTTTTGTTTATCATGTGCCCAATCTCCACTGCCTGAAATTTCTATGAAATTCACGCTCGCCCTCGTTGCAGCTATCCTCATCTTCCTTGCATGGCTTATGCCCGTACACTACCGCCCTTGGGTTACTTATACAGGTGAGCTGTATGCCTTTTTTGCGCTATTTGCCTTGGCTGCCATCTGCTTAAAAGAAAAAATAAAAATCCCAGCTATTAGCTTACCTTTATTGCTACTTGCTGGTGTACCGCTGATCCATTTTCTAACAGGACAAGTGTTTTTCTTTAGCACCGCCATGATGGGCTTTATCTTTGTCTTTAGCTTTTGGCTGGCCAGTGTTTTAGGCTATAACCTTTCAACAGGAAACTATAACCGAGAAGAAACTTTCGCCAATCTGAGTTATGTATTTTTGGCTTCAGGCACAGTCACAGGTATTATCGCACTTTGCCAATGGACTAACTTGGACGCGACTTTGCCGGGTATGGTGAATATCAGTGGCAATCAGCGGCCCTATGCTAATTTCGCTCAGCCCAATAATATGTCAACTTTTTTAGTCATGGCATTGATGAGCTGCCTGTACCTCTATGAAAAGAAAAAAATTCAGACCAAGTGGCTCTTTGCCTGCGCTGCAGTAATTATTATGGGAGTTGCTTTAAGTCAGTCGCGTACTGCTTGGGTTGCTGCGACCGTAATTATGCTTTATCTGGCTTTTTATCAATATAAAGGTATTATTCGCCTGAAATGGTATTACAGCACAGCTTGGTTCATTTTCTTTATTTCCTGTATTGTGGCTTTTCCATTACTCAGTCAGCTCGCTGCACAAGTAATGGATACGGACGTCGTACAAAGCAGGGATGTGGTATCTCGTGCTACCGGAGATATGTCGCGTATTGCGATCTGGCAGCAAATGATTGCCGCGATTCAGGCACAACCTTGGTTTGGCTATGGTTGGTATCAAACTAGCGCAGCGTTCGTTTCAATCAGCGATACCGTACAAGGCCCGGTGTGGATCCGAAGTGCGCATAATTTTATTCTAGATTTTTTGCTCTGGAACGGCTTAATTATTGGTCTGCCATTTCTGGCATACTTTGGTTATTTGGGCTATCAGTTACAACGCTGGGTGAATACGCCAGAATCTGTCATCGGGATCTTGATGATCGGGGTATTTGTCACGCATGCCATGTTTGAGTTTCCACAGCATTATGCTTATTTCCTGCTGCCAGTAGGTTTTATTCTGGGTACGGTTCTGGCACAAAATCCAAAAATTAAAACAGTGGTTATGCCATCAATCGGCATGCAATTCACTTTTGCTGTTGGGTTACTTCTATTGATTGTGATTTATCGGGATTATGATGTTGCTGTGCCAAAACTTGGGCAAAGTATTCGTTATGAAAAACAGCCGGAAAAAATCACCAATGAAAAACCAATTTATCTTCTGACTGAGTTTAATCATCGTATTGCCTGGATTCGTCTGAATCCGTATAGCAAAGCGTCTGCTGAACAGATTCAGGAAGGTGAACAAATAGTCTTGAGTTATCCGACTAAATATAACCTGATCAAATATGCCAAATTCTTAGCATTTAATGGTTACGAGAATAAGGCTAAGCATCAGTTGCAGCGCTTAAAAGTGATCCAGAAAACTGAAATGAGTTATGAAGATTTAACGCAGGATATACCGCGCTAAATACAAAAAAGCCAGCAGATGCTGGCTTTTTGGGCTTAATTTTAAGTTTAGAGCTGACTTTGAATATAGTTTTCGATGCCAATATTCTCGATCAGATCGATTTGTGTCGTGGTCCAATCCAGATAGTTTTCTTCTTTCTCTAGGATTTCCTGTACCAGATCACGCGTTACATAATCCATTTGGGTTTCAGCCAGCGCGACTGCTTTCTGGATGGCTTCAATATTTTCTTTAACTTTGCGCACATCACAATGCAGCACTTCTTGAGTATGCTGACCAATATACAGTTTGCCCAGATTCTGTAAATTCGGCAGACCTTCCAAAAATAAAATACGTTCAATAATTTTGTCGGCATGTTTCATCTGAACAATGGATTCTTTATATTCTGCCGAGCCCAGTTTCTCAATGCCCCAGTTATTAAACATGCGCGAATGCAGGAAATACTGGTTAATGGCAGTTAAGTGGTGATACAACACCTGATTGAGCTGATTAATCACATCACGATTGCCTTTCATCGCATAACTCCATTTGGACCTGTTTTATCTTTCTAAGAAAGCGCTCTAATCCTGATAGTAAAGCAAGTCAGGGGCAAATGGCGAGTAATTTATGGAACAGCAAATGAAAATCGACATCGAATCGATCCAGACTCAGATGAGTGGCAATAAAAACCCGCCAGAGTCAAAGGCGGGGGAGGAGTAATGATCGAAGATCATTGTTTTTCATTATGCTTATAAGGAGAAATATTTTTAATTTATGCTGCAACGGCCAGTCGTGCTACAATTTGTGAAACTTCATCACTGATAATCATACGAGCTTCTGGTACACAGCGGCCACAGCAAGTTCCCAAGTCCAACATATCGCGGACATCACGATAACTTTCAGCGCCATTTGCAATAGCATCTTTAATGTCTTGATCTGTAATGCCACGGCATAGACAAACGTACATAGGACACAACCACAGTGATTAAATAAGATAAGTAATATTATTGATAATTGTTATCGTTTGTCAATAAAAATCATTTGAAATAGCTTTTATCATGATTGATGATTTAGATAAAAAATCACTGCCTGAGCGGAAATCCAAGTACTGCTTAGATTTCCGCACAAGAGTGATTTGTGATTTAGAATGAGATATTGCAGGGCGGGAATTAAGTGGTTTTTATAACTTATTGATTAATGATGACAATACCATCCATCTCAACCAAGGCATCTTTAGGCAGGCTTGCGACACCTAAAGCGGCACGTGCTGGATAAGGCTGGGCAAAATACTCGCCCATAATCTGGTTCACAAGTTGAAAATGAGATAAATCGGTCAGGAAAATATTCAGTTTGGCGATATCTGCCAAAGAACCACCAGCGGCTTCACAGACTGCTTTTAAATTATCAAACACCCGGCGAATTTGAGCTTCAATGCCTTCAACCAGTTCCATACTATAAGGATCCAGGCCAATTTGACCTGATAGATATAAGGTATCACCCACTAAAATGGCTTGCGAATAAGTACCAATCGCAGCAGGGGCATTTTCAGTATGGATTACTTGGCGGGACATTAATTTCTCCTTTTATCATCGACATACATCATATTCGATCAATTCGGCCGATCAAAGCACTATCGTTTTAAATGATTAACTCGCTTTAGAGGCTTCACTAAAAACGACGGGCTGTGCCAGACGGATAATTCGCGGGAAACCGAAATACATGCGTAAATCCCGGATAATCTGCGCAATCTGTTTACGGTTATGCACCACGATATTGACATAGGTTTTGTCATCCTGAGTACGCACCATTTCCACCCCGGAATGCGCTTTACGGCATTGGTAAATCAGGTCGGAAATCTGCTCGTCATTCATGTCTAGGTCAATGCTGAGGTAGGCAGTAAAGCTGATATCTTCCAGATCATCCGAGGTCCACTGCAACAACATGATATTTTCTGGATGCTGATGCTGTTCATGCAACAGGTTATGGCAGCGCGCACGATGTACAATCAGACCACGACGGGTTAAATGACCCTGAATCGGATCACCCAGCACAGGATTACAGCAATGTGCATATTTGACATCGACACCTTCCGTTCCCTGAATCAGACGGTCTGAGCTGGCAATATTCTGATGCTGATCTTGGGCAAATAAATGGTTGGCCACCAGTTGCGGTAATAAATCACCGACTGCAATCTGTTCAAAGAGCTGTTCTTTGCTGGAAACATGGCGCCATTCCAAGAGGTTTTTCCAGTCTGCTTCAGTTAGATCGCGAATCGAACGATGGAACAGTTTCAGTGCACGATTGAGTGCCTGTTGTCCGACCAGACGCTGCTCGTCTGGATCCTGATCGCGCAGAATATTCTGAATAGCACGACGGGCTTTCTGGGTATTAATAAAACTGAGCCAATCTGGGTTCGGAGTCGCAAGAACATCAGTAATGATTTCGACTACCTGACCACTGACTAAAGGTGTTGAAAGTGGCTTGGTTTCATTATTAATTTTTGCACCCACCGCATGGTTGCCTAGGAATAAACTCGCGGCATAAGCAAAGTCAACCGCCGTGGCGCCTTGTGGCAATTCATGTAAATGGCCGTGCGGAGTATAGACCCAGATTTTTTCTTGGTGCAGATAGTCCAGTAATTCACTAAAAGTCGTTTTGGCGCACTCACCATCGACTAGGACATTCAGGTTTTGCATCGAGGCCTGAATCGCAGAACGACAGGCCTGCGGGGCACTTTCACCGAGCACGACACCAAAACGTGCTGCTTTACGCATCAGTTCGGTTTGAATGGTCAAAGACAAAGTGGTCTTTTCGCCTTTCAAACGCATCATCAAGGACTGGTTGCCTCCCGGTAAGGGGCGGCGGATATGATCTTCATAACTCTGGATTTTAAAACTTTGTGTCAGGATTTCTGCCAGTCGGTCACAGTCCGCGATGCTCTGTAAAATAATTTCAAAAGCATGGCTATGAGTTAATTCTTGCAGGTCGATGTCATTTTTAACGAAGTGGCGGAGTAGCTCAATATTGTTATTTTTCTTCTTAATCCGGCCTTGAATGGCATTCTGTTGCAGTAGTTCGGTCAGGTTCTTTTCCCATTTTGCCTGATATTCACAGCGTTTTGGCTTGGTTTCCTGTAGTGCGGTCTGAACGTTATTGTACATATCCAGATCAAGATTCTGATAGCACAAATGTTCCAGATTGTCGGCCATTTCATTCATGCCGACAATACGTGCCATTGGAACAAAAATTTCAAAGGTTTCGCGGGCAATACGTGCCCGTTTGTCTGGACGTAGTGCATCCAAAGTGGTCATATTGTGATAACGGTCGGCCAGTTTCACGATAATGACACGTGGATCTTGTAGAGTCGCTTGCAGAATTTTCCGGAAAGAAGCCGCTTTATTATATTCTTTATCACTGGAATGACTCAGTTTGGTGACACCATCGACCAGTTCAGCGACAGTAAAACCAAAAATCTTGCTAATATCCTCTTTGTTAAATTCGGTATCTTCAATCACATCGTGCAGCAGGGCGGCCATTAAAGTTTCAGTGTCCAAACGCATATGTGCCAAGATACAGCTGACCGCAATCGGATGTAAAATATAAGGTTCACCACTTTTACGCACAATCCCGTCATGCGCCATATCTGCATAATCACAGGCCGCAAGCACACGTTCGACATCGCTTTCATTTAAATACGCATCGATAATGATCTCTAACTGCTGCTTGGCTTGACTGACCTGTGGGCCTGGCATAAAACACCTTTTTCAACTGAATTTTTTACAAATAAAACGTGAAAGCATTCTAGAAATGTGAATTTCCTGGCTTGATGGTTTTTTGCTGCTACAGAGCAGAAAACCAATACAAACTTGATAGCTAACCCTTATGTTATAACCGTTCTGGCATAAATATAAAAGTCACATAACAAAAAAAGCCTAGTTTAGAACTAGGCTTTTTGAGTGACGATCTCTTATTGGAAAGAAAAACCGTCTAAGTTTAGATTATTTGCAGAAAGTGCAAGATCCAAGCTTGATGTTTGATAATCTTGATCACGTTGTTTCAAAATGTCTTTTGATACATGACCTGAAGCGATTTCACGTAAAGCAACAACAGTCGGTTTGTCATTGTCCCATTCTACAGTTGGTTCAATACCTTGACGTGCCAATTGACGCGCGCGCTTGCTTGCCACTAGTACAAGCTCAAAGCGGTTGTCTACATGGTCTAAACAATCTTCAACGGTGACGCGTGCCATAAGAATTCTCGTTTGAATAATAAATTTTAACAGACTGCACAGTATAAAAGGCTTTGTTTATAGACTCAAGTTTTAATCACTGCTCAGTTGGGGTAATTAGTTTCTGAATCAGTTTTTCATGACGGTTGGCCTGTTGCGACAGGGTTAAGCGGTTGGCGATAATTACCGCTTCCAGGTCATGCAGCGCTTTATTAAAGTCATCATTAATGATGATATAGTCAAAGTTGCTATATTGTTGCATATCTTCTACCGCGCAGCTTAGACGATGTTCAATCACATCCACAGCATCAGTACCACGGTTAGACAGGCGTTCACGCAGGTCAAACTGGCTCGGCGGCAGAATAAAGATTTGTTTGGATTCAGGAAAAAGTCGACGAACCTGTTGCGCACCTTGCCAGTCAATTTCCAGTAGAACATCATGACCTTTGGCCAGTTGCTCTTTGACTGTGGCTTGCGCAGTACCGTAGTAATTACCAAATACTTCGGCGTATTCGATAAAACCGCCTTCATTGACCAGATTTAAAAAATCTTCTTTATTGGAGAAATGATAGTGTACGCCATCGAGTTCGCCAGGTCGTTGACCGCGTGTAGTGTGTGACACAGAAACGTGAAGATTGTTGACACGCTCAAGTAGGGCTTTAACAAGGGATGTTTTGCCTGTTCCAGACGCTGCAGAAACGACAAACAAGAGACCCGACATGATATTTTTCCTGATATGATAAAATATCTTCTCTATTTTAGAGTAGAGCGGCTTTAAACTAAATAGTTGTCAGTCGATTGTTTACATTTATTTCAATTGAACCGCTAAAAATGGTGTGAGTATTGAGGATTCTATGGAAATTGTTTTAGCCAATCCGCGTGGTTTTTGTGCTGGTGTAGATCGTGCCATTGCGATCGTGAACCGTGCCCTAGAATGCTTTAACCCACCAATTTATGTGCGGCATGAAGTGGTGCATAACAAATTTGTGGTCGATGACTTGCGTCAGCGCGGTGCGATTTTTGTCGATGAGCTCGACGAAGTTCCTGACGATAATATCGTGATTTTTAGCGCACATGGTGTTTCTAAAGCGGTACAACAAGAAGCTGAACATCGTGGTTTGAAAGTTTTTGATGCGACTTGTCCCTTGGTGACTAAGGTGCACATTGAAGTGACCAAATATGCCCGTGAAGGTGTGGAAGCGATCCTGATTGGTCATGAGGGCCATCCCGAAGTTGAAGGCACCATGGGGCAATATGACAAAAAAAATGGCGGTGAGATTTATCTGGTTGAAGATGAAGAAGATGTCGCCGCTTTAACGATACGCAATCCTGAAAAAGTGGCTTTTGTCACGCAAACCACTTTATCAATTGACGATACAGCGAAAGTGATTGATGCTCTGCGCCAGAAGTTTCCGCTGATTCAGGGTCCACGTAAAGATGATATTTGCTACGCCACACAAAACCGTCAGGATGCAGTGCGCGATCTGGCTGAACGTTGTGATGTCGTACTTGTGGTAGGTTCTCCAAACTCTTCAAATTCAAACCGCCTACGTGAGCTGGCGGAACGTATGGGGAAAGCAGCTTACCTAGTTGATAATGCTGATGAGCTAAAACAGGAATGGTTTACAGGAAATGCCCAGATTGGGGTAACAGCAGGCGCATCTGCACCGGAAATTTTAATTAAGCAGGTCATTCAGCGTTTACAGGATTGGGGTGCACAAGCGCCCAAAGAGTTGGATGGCCGAGAAGAGAATATTACCTTTAGCCTACCCAAAGAGTTACGTATTCCTGTAACACAGGCTTAGAGTGTTAACTACTTAACATTCTGTTTCTTATTTAAAAATAAGCAGATAACTGGGAAATGACAGTTATCTGTTTTTTTATGCCTTTTATCTGCTCTGTGTAGGTTTTGTAACTTTAATGCGTATTATTTTAACTGGGTCAAAGTTTTGCCTAGGGGGGAGTATGCAAAAAGAAAAAGGATTTACCTTAATTGAGTTAATGATAACAATCACTATATTGGCAATCATAGCAATGTTGGCGGCACCTTCTTTTGGCGACATGATAATTCAACAAAATATGAAAAAAAGTACCAATGAGTTGATTGGTGTCTTAAATCAAACTCGTGCTCGTGCTGCCCTAGAACGTAGAGATATTGAAGTTCAGCTTAGTCGAACGGAAGTTACTACATTGCCGCAAAACACCGATACTGTTCAATATTGGATGCCTTATGGATCCGTAACATTAATGCCTATCAGCCCAGTCAGTATTACTTACGGTATAAATGGGGGAATTGTTGGTGCAATTGGTGACACTAATTTTATATTGTGTTCAACGCCTGGCGGTATATCTCAAACAATAAGTATTTCTAGAATGGGTACGGTTCAGCGGGTCATTGAGGGAACATGCTAATGATCAAAATGCATAAGCAACAAGGTGTTGGTTTAATAGAAGTATTGGTTGCACTTTTAGTGCTAGCGATTGGTGTGATGGGGTTTATTGCATTGCAATATCGTGCAGTAGAAGCAACTGCAGAAAGTGGTTCTCGTATTCAGGCAATTAATGTAGCGCGTGATTTGGCAGAAAGAATGCGAATCAATCGGGGGGCTGAAGAAGTTTATGCTTACCATCTGAACACTGCAAGTGCACAACGATTATTTAAAACTAATTGTTTTACAACAAATTGTACGAGCGATGATTTAGCTGATTTTGATGTGGCTCAAATTTCTAATAGAGCTAGAACAATTGGAATGGCAGTCAACTACTTACCTTGTTCTGGAAATACGGATGGTCGCCGCTGTATCTATATAGCTTGGGGTGATACCGCACCCACAAATGGTAATGTCGGTGAAGGTAACTGTACTTTAGGAAATAGTTATGATCCAAATTCTACCTGCTTAATTATGGAGGTCTACTAAATGAATCAATATAAACAAGTAGGCTTTACATTAGTTGAGTTAATGATTGCGCTAGCCCTTGGATTAGTAATTTCTGCAGCAGCAATAATGTTGTTTTTAACAGGTTCGCGTAGTCAGGCCTTACAGCAAGGACAAGCGAGCTTGCAAGATGATGCTAACTTTGGTTTGAGTTACATTGTTAAAGATATTCGTTTAAGTAATTTAAATACAATTTCATCTAGTATCAATGATTTAACTGCAAAAGGGGGGCTGGTTTTTAGATCATCTGAAAATTCAATTACAGTTGATGGAATAGAGTTAGCAAATTTGCCAATTACCCTAGTAGGAAACACTGTCGCTGAAAATTTATTATCTAGAAGCCATGGTTTAACAGCTGGCACTGCTCCTCAATGGACAGGAGCATCCAATGTAAATGATTTTTTAAGTGATCAGCTCACGGTCCAATATCGGCCAGAATATATTATAGATCAAGATGGTGATTGGTATGGTGGGTTTGATTGTGAAGGTAATGAACTTAAATTTACTCCAGCTAAAGGACGACGCATTATAGTTCAGCGTTATTTTTTGCGTGCAGATACGAATAATTCTATAAATGAACCCAATCAACCGTTGTCATTAGTGTGTGATGCGGGACATTATCCACTAGATGGTAACCCTGCCTCTATTACAGGGTTTGGTGGAGCGGGTGAGGTTATTTTAAAACGAGCAGACCATTTTAGAGTGTTATATGCCATTCAGGCAGGAAATAACCATCGTTACGTAGATACAGCAACATATTTGGCTTTGAATCCTCGTCCAAGAATTCTTGCTGTCCAGATAGGAATTTTAGCGCGTTCTAATCAATCAGTAGGTAATGATTCCATGTTTTCTAATGAGCAAGTTTTCCAAGTGCTTGATCAGGCGGTTACAGTTAGAACTCCAACAGGTAATCCTCCTAAATATGCTCGTCAAGTTGTCGCCCAAACTATCGCACTACGTAATACATTTGGAGAGAGAGGACAATGATTAATCAACAAAAACAGCGTGGAGCGACTTTAATTGTTGTCTTATTTTTATTGCTCGCAATTATTGTATTAGGCACGCTAGCAATTCGACAAAGTTTGGTAGGGTTGAGTATTGCAACTAATAGTCAAGCACAACAATTGTTGCTCCAGAACTCAGATGCAGCCTTTTTTAATGCTGAGCGTGAAGAAAATATCATTCAATCATTAAGCTCGAGTGGGATGTTCGGTTATATCAGTGGCGCCACCGATAAAGATAAAGAAATGGTCTTTTGTTTTCGTGGAGAAGAAAACAGCTTTTTTGATATCAATCGCGCTAGCATTATTTACTGGGGGGCTGGCCAAACAGCACCAACAAATAATGAGTTTGGTACTGATGGATATTGCAATGCAAGCAAAACAATAACGACGAATTTTTTCACTAGTGGGCGTAAGGCGGTTATGACACAAGTGGCAGTGAAGTTTTCAAGTATATCTGATAATGATCCTTTTTTTGGAGAACAGTTTGGTACTGATGGTGAAACTGTGAAGTTTGACCGAGCTAAGCCTGTGAAATTGTTTGCAGTTTCTGTCATGCCAACACTAACCAATGCAGATCCAAATGATATTAACAGTTGCTTTAGAAATCATATGAGTGAAGTTACTATTCCTCAAGGTACAACCGTAAGTGCAACAGCGAATAGTAGAAAATCTATAACCGAATGTTTAAGTGACTTAAATGTGCCTTACTCATCGTATGTAAGTGAATATGTCATTGTGCAAGACTTTGTATAGGTTTGGGGTAATGAAATGAAACAATTAAAAAATAATTTTCTAAGTTCATGTCGTTATAGAGTACTTGCTGCGAGTGTTGCTGCATTATCAACGGCATTGGTTACAACGAGTGTAACTCAAGCAGGCGATATCGAAATTTATCAGAATGCTAAATCTGGTGATATCACTTTAATGTTTATGCTTGATATTTCTGGCAGTATGGGAAGTACTGATGCAGGTGTGTCTGGCACTCGTCTAAAACGTGTGCAAGATGCGATGAGTGATTTACTTTCTGGTAATACAGCTAAAGGCATTACCCGTTTAGACGATGATAAAATTATTGGCTTGGCTACTTTTGATTATTCTGTTGGTCACGTGAGGATACCTGCAAGACGCTTAGGTGATATTGTAAGTGGAACTACTACGCAACGACAGCTTTTACTTAATTTTGCAACTAACTTGCCAGCAAATAATGGTACAACGCCGACGGCGAATGCCTATGCAGATGTCGGTGCATATCTGATGGGTACCACAACTAAAGGTGTAGACCGCAGTGGCTTTAGCAATGGCAGCACAACAGGAAATAATAAAGTTAGAGATAACGATAAGTACATTCAACCAGTTAGCCTGCAACAAACAGAAGAGGTTAAAAAGTGTAGTGGTCAAGGTATATATGTATTAACAGATGGTGAACCAAACCAAAGTTCACCGACTATCGCTAGTAATTTAATGAAAAAAGCATTAAATGTAAGTAGTTTTAGTTGTTCTGGAAGCTTTTTGCCAGAAGTAAACAATCCAAGCTATGGCCAAACAGGAGCATGGAGTTGTATAGGGAATTTTAGTCAAAAACTTCTAAATGCGGATCAAAATCCCGCTAAACTAAAAATAAAAACAGCCGTAGTTGGATTTGGATCGACTTTCAATGGATTGCCAAGTTATGATCAAACTCTAACACAAGAAGAAAATCTTAGAAATATTAATAATGCTACGATTAATTCAACGATTGCCAATGACATTAGAAATGCTGCTAGATGGGGTATTTTAGGTGAGGGCGGGTGGTACTCAGGTAATAGCTCTCAAGATATTGTTGATAGTGTCAATGATTTTATTAGTAATTTATCAAAAGAAATTCCTTCTGTAACCACAGGTTCACCAACGATTCCTCGTGATGCGTTAAATCCAGCAGAATTGCAAGATGAAGCTTATTATCAAACCTTTCAGCCTACACCAAATACCAATTATCAATTATGGTTAGGTAATCTCAAAAAATTTGAGGTCAGTGAAAAGGGTATATTGAAAGGAAAAAATGGATTAAATGTTTTTGAAAAAGATGGTCGTTTAAAAGAACCAACTTATGACGAAGACACGGGTAATATTATTACATATGTTGAGGATTATTGGGCAAAGGCAGTTAATCCGTCTGTAGCCAATAGTGATGAAGATACAGTAGGTAGTAAAAAATTTGCTGCACGTGGTGGAGCATGGTCACAGATGCTTTTAGGCGCGACTGCACAAAATACGGCAGAACGTAAATTATTTACAAACCGTAAAGCAATTGTTTCAGGCGGCACTACTACTTTTGGTGGCACAGGATCTCTACGTCAAATTGAATTGGCAGATATTGAGAATACAACATATAAAAATGATCCAAATCGCGGTTATTTATTATCTCTTTTAGGGTATAACATTGATCTAAGTAAACTACCAACAACAGTTACTAATTTAAAAGCACAACCAGCTTTGCGGCAAATGGGTGCAGTAATGCACTCTTATCCAGTATTGGTCACCAATAAAGGCAAATTAGAATATAACAAGTCTAAAAAAGCGATGGAGGCCAAAGATCGTGAGGATTATATTTTGTTTGGCACAACGCAAGGTTTATTACATTTTGTAGATGCAGAAACGGGTGTAGAAAAGTTCGCATTCGTTCCAAATGAAATGGTTGAAAATCAGAAGGATGCATTCCGTTTATCCAATGTGACAAATGGTGGAATGCAAAAGCTTTATTATGGTGTCGATGGTCCTTGGGCATTATATACCCAATATGTGGTTGATAGTTCAGGTAATTTGGTTGTTGGTTCGGGGCGTACTGCGAGTCAAACAGGTATGCAAATAGCATATGGTGGTTTGCGTATGGGTGGACGCAGTTACTATGCTCTAGATTTAAGCAATATAAATAAGCCAGAACTTAAGTTTCATATTGATCCAGCGAGTCAGAAAGTATATAGCGGATCATCAAGTAAGACATTCTCTCAATTACAATATATGGGACAGAGTTGGTCCAAACCTTCAATTACATGGGTGAATTGGGGTGGCACTCGTAAGCGTGTGATGTTTGTCGGTGGTGGTTATGATGCAGGCGGTGATGACGGCGATGCACGCACTAATGGGGTTAAAGGTTCCTATGCCGGCTATGAAAACCATGATTATCCCCAAACTAATAAAAAAGGCGCTGGTGTTTACATGTTTGATGCAGACAGTGGCGATTTGTTATGGTGGGCAAGTGATAATGTAAGCAGTACTTCTGCTGCCAGCACTAATTCCGGTGTAATTTCAACTAAACATGCTGAATTAAAATATAGTGTGGTAAGTGAAATTCGTACTGTAGATCGTGATGGTGATGACTTAACTGATCATATCTATTTTGGTGATCTGGGTGGCCAATTATTTAGAATTGATTTTGATAATAAACAAAAAACGATTGGTGCGGTACCTCAAACACCTATCAAACTTTTAACTTTGAATGCGGGAGCGAAAAGTCCACGTTTTTATGATATGCCAGGTTTCTCTTTATATAATCAAAATGGTGATACATTCGCTGTAATTTCAATTGGTAGTGGGAATCGTAGTGAGCCCCTAAAGGATTTTACATCTTCAGATACAACATATGATTATGATTCTATTTATAATATATATGACAAAGACGTTGCTCGACGTGATTTGTTTAATAGAACATCACCATTAAAAACTCAAAATCTTAAAAAAGAAAATTTAGGAGAAATTACGGAAGGAAATCGATTTTCTAATACTGATCCAGTTGCCTCTTATGATCGAAAAAGTGGTTGGTTCTATCGCTTTCAAAATTGTACTGTAGGTGTGGATGGTCAATTAACTAACTGCAGTAATTATAAGAAACAAAGTGAAAAAGTGTTTGGTACGCCACTCGCAATGAACTATAAATTATACGTATCGACCTTTGATGCAAGTAAACCTGGTATTTCTGGTGACTGTGGTGCAGGTGTGAAAGGTGAAAGTATGCTAACTTCTTTCTGTTTGCCTTTTGGTCAATGTGCTTCCCGATTAGAGCCTTCACGTAGTGTAATTGGCGTCGGAATTCATACTGTCACTGTCGGTGGTAAAAAAGGTGGTGGTGGTGGTGGTGGTGGTGGTGGTGGTGAAGACTGTACAGGCGATAGTTGCCCACCTAAAGACTGTGAAGGTGAAGCTTGCCCGCCAGATGCTACTGGTGAAACAAGTGCAAAAAATTACTGTATTAATACCAGTGGTCGTATTGCATTAACTGTGACAGGTGGTTTTGGTGATGGTGAAGCAACTGAAATATGCTTAATTCCACAGCGTTGGTATGAAAAACTTGCACGTAAAGCATCGTAGGTGAAATATGAAAAAAAATAGTTCACTTGAGCAGGGTTTTACACTGATTGAATTAATGATTGTTTTAGTAATTGTAGCGATTTTTGCTGCAATTGCTATTCCTTCCTATCAATCATATGTACGTCGTGCCCATGCAAGTCAAGCTCAGGATCAATTACAACAGATTGCAGTAGCGTTAGAACGACATAAGTCTAGGAACTTTAATTATTTAAACTTTTCACTACCTACGAATTTAACCGTATCACCTAGAGGAGCAACGGGTTCTTCAGTCAAATACAACTTTACTGTAGAAACAGGTTCGGGGCAGTCTTGGGTGATTTTGGCAGCAAGTACCGATACACGCAATTTTAGCTATCTAATGTCAAGTACAGGAGTGCGTTGCCGAAACACAACTTTAAATAATATTGATACGACGACTGTTAGATGTGGGATGGGGCGTGAAGAATGGTAAAACAATTTAAAGGATTTACTTTGATTGAGGTCATGATAGTTATTGTAATTATTGGAATCCTAGCCGCAATAGCATATCCATCTTATCAGGAGTATGTACGTAGTACCAAGAGAGCAGATGCACAAGCGCAAATGCTTGAAGTTGCCCATCGTTTACAACGCTTTAAAGTAGCCAATTTTTCTTATGTGCCGATTGTAAATAATATTGATGAACCAGTAACGCTTGTAGAAATTCAGCATTCAGGCTTTTTACCGAGGCCTGGAGATGCTTTATATACACTCACTTTGACTAATGTGACACCAACTACATGGACGCTTACTGCTAGACCACTCAGCGGAACTTTAATGGCGAATGATGGTGTAATATGTTTGAATCATCGTAATCAAAAATTTTGGGCAAAAGGTGCCTCAACGTGTTTGCTTACAGAGACTTCCAACTGGGACGGTCGCTAGCCTAAACCCAAAATTGTAGCCAAACACTTTTTGATCTTTCATTCAGGGCAAAGTTCAAGTAAAATACTGCCCTTTATGAAAGGGGTTTGAGCTGTATCGATGGTCGGTACAAGGATAATCCGTAAAAACTATAAGGTTCTATCATGGTTGTTATTCGTCTTGCACGCGGTGGTGCTAAAAAACGTCCGTTCTATCAAATCATTGTGACTGATAGCCGTAATGCACGTGACGGTCGTTTCATCGAACGTATCGGTTTCTTCAACCCTACAGCTCAAGGTAAAGCAGAGAAACTTCGTTTAGATGCTGAACGTTTTGCTCACTGGGTTTCTCAAGGTGCTCAACCTTCTGATCGTGTTGCTTCTTTAGCTGCTCAAGCTAAAAAAGCTGCAGTTGCTGCATAATTTTTCTATAAATTAGGTAGTAGCTTGCCCATGACACCAACACAGAATGTTCCCGAAGATCGTATTCAGATTGGACAGTTGCGTTCAGCATATGGATTAAATGGGTGGCTCTGGGTCTATTCCAATACAGAACCTATGAGCAACATATTTGACTATCTGCCTTGGTACATTGAGACCAAAGCAGGTTGGCAAATTGTCGATGTAAAACGTTGGAAACCACATGGTAAAGGACTGGTTGTTTCGCTGAAAGGTGTGAGTGATCGCACTGGCGCAGACGAACTGGTTGGCTCCAATGTCTGGATCTCTAAATCGCAACTGCCTCAAGCAGGCGTAGATGAGTACTATTGGTCTGATTTAAAAGGTCTAACTGTGTTAGGTCTGGACGATGAAGAGCAAGAAGTCAATCTCGGTCAAATTTTTGAGCTGTTTGAGACAGGTGCTAACGATGTGATGGTGGTTCGCGCAACTGCCGACAGCATCGATGGCGAAGAGCGAATGATCCCATGGCATAAAGATGTGGTGCAACGCGTTGATCTTGAAGCTGGTCGTATCTACGTCAATTGGGGCGTAGACTACTAAGAATTTTTCGGAAATACGGGAGTCTGCGATGTTCTTTGCAGTCATTACGCTTTTTCCTGAAATGTTTGAAGCGATTACAGCCTATGGTATTAGCGGGCGCGCAGCAAAACGTGAGTTGATGCAAGTTCATTGTATCAATCCTCGCGATTATGCGACGGGCAACTATAAACGGGTGGATGAGCGTCCATTCGGTGGTGGTCCGGGTATGGTGATGATGGCTGAGCCTCTGGCAAAAGCAATCCAGCATGCCAAAGAGCTTGCAACGCAAGCGGGTGCAGTTCAGGTTCCTGTGGTGTATATGTCACCGCAAGGAAAGACCTTAAACGAAACTGCGGTACAGGATTTTGTCAAATATGATGGAATCATTGTACTGTGCGGACGTTATGAAGGCGTCGATGAACGTTTGATCCAGCAATATGTTGATCAGGAATGGTCAATTGGAGATTACGTGTTGTCAGGTGGTGAACTTCCTGCGATGGTTTTATTGGACAGTATTATCCGGAGACTTCCGGGTGCCATGTCTGATGAGCAATCACACGTACAAGACTCATTTGTGGATGGTCTTCTAGATAGCCCACAATATACCAAGCCAGATCATTTTGAAGGTTTGGATGTGCCTGAGGTGTTAAAGTCCGGGCATCATGCCAATATTGAAAAATGGCGGTTTTTGCAGCGATATCAGCGTACACTTGAACGCCGCCCAGAGTTGGTGGAAAAAGTCGAACTGACCAAGCAGCAGAAAAAATGGCTAAAAGATTTGTAAGATATTGATGAGTGATCATTTCTATCTTCAAGCAAGTACTTAAAATGATTTAAGTATTCTTTAATAGGCTCTTTATGGTTGAGATGGTCAACCATAAAGGGAAAGATAATCGGGTGTATGCGCTTTAGCCTCTATACCCAGCGATGATCAGACCTCTTCTGACTCGCACATATTGGAGATACCCCATGAGCGGTAAGCATCCTTTAGTTCAAGTAATTGAAAACGCACAATTGAAACAAAACATCCCTGCTTTTGCACCAGGTGATACAGTTATTGTTCAAGTTAAAGTAAAAGAAGGCGACCGTGAACGTTTACAGGCGTTCGAAGGCGTTGTAATTGCTAAGAAAAACCGTGGTTTGAACTCTGCGTTCACAGTACGTAAAATTTCTAGCGGTGTTGGTGTTGAGCGTGTATTCCAAACTCACTCTCCAATCGTTGCTGGTATTGAAGTGAAACGTCGTGGTGACGTTCGTCGCGCTAAACTTTACTATCTACGTGAATTGTCTGGTAAAGCTGCACGTATTCGTGAAAAATTACCAGCTCGTAAAACTAAAGCTTAATTTTAAGCTTTATACGAGTAAAAAAATGCGCCTTTGGGCGCATTTTTTATGCCTGATTTTTATTTGGATTTATTCGAAATGTTCCTGCAAAGGCAAGATCATGGCATCCAAAATATCCAAGAAAATTTTATGAATAAACATCAGGAATAATACAAAATATCCCCAAGACTGGAATCCTGCATTAAAAAGTTGAATGCAAATAAAACATTGTGTGATAACCAGTAAAATACTGATCCATACATTTGCGATAATATGTCGATGACAAGAGGGGCAATAATAAGGCTCATATTTTTTAAATTGAAAAGGATTAATGACTTTTCGTTTGCAGCAGGGGCAGGTTCTTTTAAATTTGTTTTTGATTTCTATAGAACGTATCTGCATTTATTTTATTTCACACTTATTTTTTTATATTTGATGAATATTTTATATGCAGTTTGATCATGATTAACAAGTAAATTTTAAGAAAAAAATTAGCGAAAAATAAGATAGAAAAGCCTCTGGATGAATAGAGGCTTGGGTGGTTTTATAAACCTTGCAGTTTTAAGCGATTGGCATGTTGACGATAGGCAGCAACCGGATCAGGTGCAAAGGTACCTTTAATGCCAAATAACAAGTTGATTTCATCCAGATGATTCCATGGATAATCATCCCGAATCGTTTTACCAAATTTGGCACTACACACCGACACGATTCCATCATTCGCGCCAGCCTTACTCGCAGAAAGCAGATCCAAGGCTTTCATGGCGGCATCGCTGACATCTAGGGGATTGGTCACGGGTTGATTGCCCGTCATTGAATACAGCGCAATGCCTTGGTCTTTATATTTGCCCTCACCACATAGACTCAGCGAAAGCCCGAGTTTAAAACGCTGGTTAAATTCGACTGTCCCTTCAATCGACGTGCTGTGTCCTGCTGCCAGAGCATTATGTGGGAAAGCTTGACCATCTAAGCCTTGTGCCCACATGATGACGTTGCCAAAACTGCTGATCAGGGTATTGAGCAGCTCAGATGTTCCGGTTTGATTGGCAAGTCGCATAACATCAGAGGCGACAATCGTCCCTTGGTTGGCGCCGCCCACAGTCATCACTGAGGCTACATGTTGCGGCATCACCCCGGCTGCATAACGCACGCTATGCGCACCATGACTATGACCAATTAAATTCAGTTTTTTGGCGCCCGTGATCGCCATGACTTCTTTGAGTTGCTCCACATATTGTTCACCTCTGATTTCGCTAGAATTGAAAGGTGAGATGAGGGTGGCAAAGACAGTTGAACCATTATGGGCTAAATCAGGCAAAATTTGATACTAATAGTCCATGCCTAAGGCATCAAAACCAATGCGATTAAAGCCGACCATGCCATGTGCAAATACAATCGGGTATTGTGTTTTGGCATAATTGGACACGACAAATCTGGATTCTGCTTGCTGCAAATTGGAAGCCTGTACATATTGGCCCGTAAATAACACGAAGCATAAGGTTATCAAATGCGTTTTAATTTTCATAAAGTTCCATTTTGGCGTTTTAAAAATTAAAAAATCCCTGCACATTGTGATGACAGGGATGAGATTGAATTACAGGCCTTGCAATTTGAGCCGGTTGGCATGCTGGCGATAAACATCGACTGGGTCTGGAGCAAAGATATTCTTTAATCCGAGGAACTGGTTCACTTCATCCAGATGGTTCCAGTTGTAGTTATCTCGAATGGTTTTACCAAATTTGGCACTGCAGCGGGAGACCAGACCATCATTTTCCTTGCCGCCATCAATGAGCAGGGCTGTAACTTTGAGTGCTGAATCAGGATCGAGCGGGTTGGTGACTTGACCTATACCTGTGAATGAATAATGACGAATATCACCGTCTTTTTCCTTACCTTCACCGCAGGCGGTGGTTGGCATACCGAGCGGATATTTCTGGTTGAATTGAGCGGATCCTGCCAGGGTCAGGCTGCGACCACCGGCCAGGGAGTCATGCGGGAAACTGTTCGGATCCAGACCTTGTGCCCAGGTGATGGCCTTAGACACCAGGTTGATACCACCCACTAAAGGCCCTTGTATCGGTGTGCCTTCTGCCTGAAGAATCAAGTCTGCAACCGGGGAGCCTTTATGCGGAGCACCGACGGAAGTCAGGGAAGCAACCAGATCAGGTCTCACACCTGCAACATAACGAATGGTCGGACCGCCATGTGAATGACCAATCAGATTGACTTTGTCTGCACCGGTAATGGCCTGAATTTCTTTGACTTGCTCTAAAAGTTGTTCACCCCGAATTCCTGATGAGTTAAAAGGTGAGACACGTGTTGCCCAGACATTGCCGCCATTACGCGCCAAATCCGGTAAAATCTGATACCAGTAATCCAGTCCAAACTGGTCGGTACCGACCCGGATAAAGCCTGCCATACCATGTGCGAAGACAATTGGATATTGGGTCTTGGCATATTGTGAACTGGCTTTTGCTGTGACCTGACTGGCTTGGGTGGATGCCTGAGTGCTGAGGCATGTACCCGCCAGCAGCAGGCCGGTGATGAATGCTCCGAATTTCATTATATTTTCCTCACTTTTGTTGTTTTAACGGGATGATCCTCATCCGGTTCCGCAAAGTCCCCTTGTGTAGCAGGGACTCAGTTTCCTAAGCTTTTCTATTTAAAATGATGATCTATTCATAAAGATGAGTGATTTATAAGCCTTCTAATTTGAGCCGGTTGGCATGTTGGCGGTAAAGTGCAATCGGATCCTGCGCGAAAGGACCCAAAATACCGAAAAACTGGTTTACTTCATCAAAATGATTGTGGACATAGTCCTGACGAATGATCTGGCCATAGCGTCCGCTACACAGCGGCAGAGCACCATCATTGGCTTCTCCTTTCAGGAAACTGTTACCTAAAGTCACGACTATAGATTCAATCGCATCCAGCGGATTGGTCGCCTGCCGATTGCCCATCCAGGAATAGTGATAAATTCCATTTGGCGTGAGTTTGCTGCCCTTAGACTGACAGTCTTTGGGAATGGCAGAGGAGCCATATTTCACATTGAAGGCCTGAATCGCCTCTGGATTCATGGCTTGCAGTGCCTCGATAATACTGACCGGATACTGGTTAGCTGTAACCAGATTCATGCTATGGCCCAAAATTGTACCAATGGCATGGATAAAGGGTTCAAGCAGTGGCGTCTGGCTGGCATTGACAAAAACCGGGGTGCCTTGCATCGCCCCGGCAATGGCGGTTAAAGAGGCGGCTTTATGCGGTGCAACGCCCTCGATATATTGAATTGTTGGGCCACCTTGGCTATGCCCAATCAGATTGACTTTCTTCTGGCCCGTCAGTGCCAGTATTTCATCAATTTGCATCAAGAGCTGTTCACCGCGCAGTTCATTGGACGCAACAGCAGACAATTCGGCAGAAAACACCCGTGCACCATGCCGGCTCAGGTCTTGGGGAATCTGATACCAATAATCTAAACCGATGTGATCTGTTCCAATCCGGTTAAAACCTAGACCAAAACCATGAACAAAGACCATCGGGTATTTTGTCTTGGCATAACTCGAGAGGACAAAATTGCTTTTATATTCCTGTAATGCCGAGGCTTGCACAGGACCAGTTAATAGGGAAACCAGTAGCAAAAAGCTTAAGTAAGATATTATTTTTTTCATTGCAGCTTCCCGATCGCGGATAGGTCAAATAAAAAGAACCAGAAAAAAAGCCTATATTTCAGCTGAAAATACAGGCACTCTGGGGTTATAAACCTTCTAATTTGAGTCGGTTGGCATGCTGGCGGTAGAGGGCGACCGGATCTGGTGCAAACACGCCTTTCAGACCAAACATCATATTGGCCAGGTCCGTATGATTGAGTTTGTACTGGTCATGAATGACCTTGCCCATGAAAGCGCTACAACGTGACACCATGCCGTCATTGTCTTTACTGCCATAAGATAAAGGGCCGAGCTGCATCAGGATCGTGTCAATATCCAGGGCATTGGTGGCTTGGGCCACACCCGTCCATGAATAATAATGAATGCCTTTACTGTCTTTCTGTTTTAAATTTTTATTGCAGTTTTCTGCGGACGCCAACACGCCATCTTTGACTACCTGTTGTGCCACTGTGGCATTAAAAGTATTTGAGCCGGTCTGGGTTAGGGATTTCATGGAAGCATCAAAATCAATTTCCAGTTCAGGCTTAAACTGACCCAGTGCAATCAATGGACCAATAATATAATCACCTAAAATGTTAAAGGCGGTACGCGTCAGGCTATTGTTCTGAATATCATCTGCCACTTTGGAGCCATGGTAGGTTCCTGCAACGCCAGTAATAGAGGCGATATACTGCGGCTGGGTCGCTGCAACATACAGCACTGTTGGTCCGCCATGAGAGTGACCAATCAAATTCAGTTTTTTCTTGCCGGTAATTGCCACAACCTCTTCAACCTGATGAACTAGTTGTTCACCGCGATGCGCCGTTGTATTTGCTGGAGACAATTGTGCCGCAAAGACGGTTGAGCCATTACGTGCCATATCTGGCAGAATCTGATACCAGTAATCCAGCCCGATACTATCGGTGCCAATGCGTGACCAGCCTAGCCAGCCATGCACCATCAAGATCGGATATTGGGTCTTGGCATAGTCAGACCGACTCTTTTCGATGACTTGTGTTGCACTCGCTGCGGCCTGAGTCTGTGCAGACCAGCTGAGTCCCAGAGTGGTCGCTAAAGCCACAGTCAGTAACTGGGCTGTCTTGCTGAAAGTATGCATAGCTGTCCCTTTTTAAATTTTATCGTTATTCAAGCAATCATTGCTTTTTGTATAGTGTTGCAAGCCACAAATCAGACGATGAAAATACAGTTTCGGCCTTCAGTGGCTGAGCAATTTTTCTTTTGAAGAAGCGGTATTTTTTCATTTCAGTGGTCTAAAACCATGTCATTTGGGGACATGCAGGACAGGAGGGATTTACATTGTAAATATATGTTTTATTAACAGATATATTTAAATAGAAAGTCTTTGAAATAATTGAAATTTTTCTAAGTTATTTTGTGTAAATTCGAAACATTTAGAAACAACTATAAAAGATCATTTTGAGAAAAAATATAAAGTTATCAAAAGGGCATTTATAAAAAAGCCATCAACAGGTGATGGCTTTTAGGCTTAGTCAGCAAAGGGCAGCTTGGCTCCCTGATCATGAACCTGTTCAAAGGTTTCTACTCGCAGCTGTTCTTGCGGTGTATTAAAATGTTTGCTGCGAAGTTGGGCAATGGCTTGCTGTTTAGCAGTATCGGACATGCTGGATTGGGTAATCTGATCCCGTTCATCTAAATAGCCAGTCACCCGATTTTTCCAGTCGCTACGTTGTACGTCCAGTTGTTCCAGTCGTTGTGTGGCTTCAGGACCGACCAGATTTATCCGCATCTGCCGGATTTCATCACGGGAACCGCCCCGGGCTTTAATATCAGCAGTGAGTTTGCGCAGATCTTCCAGTTTATTCAGTTGTTCCAGATTTTCCTGCCAGTCCTGCGGGAGTTGCTGAAACAGTGCTTTGAGCTTTTGAGCTTTTTCAGTCTCGCTTAAGCTCTTGTCTGCCAGCACGCCCATCCGGTTTAGCGTATATTCATGATAGGCATCTTCTGTACCGAACAAGCCTTCGATTTCATACTTGGAGAAGTATTGCTGGCGCAAATTTTGGGTACTGGTATAAATACTGCGGTAATAGGCCGGATCTTCCTGATTCAGCCCAGCCGGTGCAGTGAGCTGGCCCAAACCTTGACGGTACTGGATATAACGATCCCATAAATCCAGAATTTGCGAGAGTGCTGGTTCTTTATGATTCTGGCGAATATAGGCTTTGAAATCCTGCCGGATCTGCTGCAGATTTTTTTCACCGAACTGGGTAATAAAATATTCAAAACAGTTGCGGGTCTGTTCATTCACAATCAAGCGACTGCTGGTATCGAGCTGCATCTGACAATTGATTTCGGTATCTTGCTGGCTGGCACTCGGAAATGATGCATTGGCTGGGCCATTGGCCAGAAAAGCGCTTTGCTCTGCTTTATTTTCAGTGAAAGATGTTTTCGTTCCCGCCTCTGTCTGGGTAGTTTCTTTTGGAGACAGCCATAAGATCAGCGTGAGGATGCACAGCACCAGCAACGCCAGAATGATCCATATTTTGTATTTCTGCATATCCTATGCACCTATTTTCTCGTTATTTCATTATTTTTAGATGTTCAAACTTTTAGCTATTTAAAGCTTTTTGATGTTCAAGCCGGCTCAATATGCCATAAAAATCATCAGATACTATAGAAAAGTTGTAAATCATCTCGCAGGGTTTTACCATGGCGCCAATTTATAAAATGTCTGATTTTTTGCCATGAAAGCATCCTCTCCTAAAATTCAGCGTCGTCATCTCAGCGGTGTCTTCCTGCTTAACAAGCCTTTAGGTATCAGTTCCAATGCTGCCTTGCAAAGAGTTCGCTGGTTGTA
The DNA here is from genome assembly GCF_024129735.1 of Acinetobacter lwoffii. GTDB lineage: Bacteria > Pseudomonadota > Gammaproteobacteria > Pseudomonadales > Moraxellaceae > Acinetobacter > Acinetobacter lwoffii_H. Next base: position 52,950 of record NZ_JAMXXK010000015.1, read on the forward strand.
TCGTGCACAAAAAGCCGGCCATACCGGTGCGCTGGATCCTTTGGCATCTGGTTTATTGCCGGTATGTTTGGGGGAGGCGACCAAGTTTTCGCATTATTTACTTGATTCGGTCAAGCGTTATCAGACCACTGTGTTTTTGGGTCATAGCACCACCACGGGCGATGTAGAAGGTGAGGTACTTCTGGAAAAAGCGGTTCCTGAACTCTCGGAAGCCTTGATTCAGGAAACACTGGCACAATTTGTGGGAGATATCCAGCAAGTACCGCCAATGTATTCGGCGCTAAAAAAAGAAGGACGGCCGTTGTATGAGCTGGCGCGTAAAGGCATCGAAATTGAACGTGAAGCACGTCCGATTAACATTTTGGCGATTGAGCTTTTATCCTTTACTGAAAATAGCATTATCCTGGATATTACCTGTTCTAAAGGGACGTATATCCGGGTATTGGGCGAAGATATTGCCAAAGCGCTGGGCACCTATGGTCATCTGACTTATCTGCACCGCATCAAAACCGGTCATTTTGATTTGATTCCAAGCTATACCCTTGAATATCTGGAAAGCCTGAGCGAAGTAGAGCGTGATGCCTTGTTATTACCAGTTTATGCGCCAGTACAACATTTCCTACAAGTGCAGGTACCTGAAGGTCGGGCAGAATATTTTAGTCGTGGTATGGAAAGTAATATCGAACACGAAGAGGCTGAACAGGTGCTGGTTTTTGATGGTGAAAAATGTCTGGGTCTGGCTGAAATTACCGATCGCAAACGTCTGGTACCTAAACGCGTCCTGAACCTCTAATCGAGTCACTATATGGAAATTGAGATCATCATCAGTCTGGTTGTCTTTGCGTTTTTTGCAGGGGCAATTGATGCAGCCGTTGGCGGTGGTGGTCTGATCCAGATTCCGGCGATTATGGGAAGTTTGCCGCATTTACAGCCTGCTACGGTCTTTGGCACCAATAAACTCGCATCCATTTTTGGTACTGCTTCTGCGGCATTTTCCTATCTGCGTCAGGTGAAACTGCCTTGGCTACTCATGGGCATTATTGCAGCTTGCAGTTTTATTAGCTCGTTTATTGGAGCAGCCAGCGTTACGCTAATTCCGGTCGAAATCCTTAAACCTTTTGTACTGGTGATGCTGATCGTGATCGCCATCTATACCTTGATGAAAAAACAGTTCGGTCAGGTGCATCGCGAACAAAAACTGAATCGAAAAATGTTGATTCTGGCCGCTTTGGGCAGTCTGGCGATTGGCTTTTATGATGGTATTTTTGGCCCGGGCACCGGCAGTTTCTTTATTTTCTTTTTTATTCGCTATTTAAATGTCGACTTTCTGCATGCGTCGGCGCTTTCGAAAATTGCCAATTTTACCACCAACTTGGCAGCCTTAAGCTTTTTTATTCCGAGTGGCAATGTGCTGTTTATGGTCGGGGCGATGATGGCGCTGGCCAATATCTGTGGTTCCTTACTTGGCGTACGTTTGGCCTTTAAATATGGCAGTGGCTTTATCCGCATTTTATTCCTGATTCTGGTCAGCCTGCTGATTTGCCGGATGGCATATCAGATGTTCATTCTAGCCTAGAGCCGATGTAAATCATTCTCGATATTAAAATTTCTTAACAAATCACTTTATAAACTGTGTCTAAACCTCTTCTGAAAATCTTCTAGAATCAATGATATGAAAAATAAAACAATCGGAGAAATATCGGAATGATGACTATTTTTGAAGCATTAAGAGAGAGTCATGAGATTCAGCGCGATCTTGCAGAAAAACTATTACAGACTTCCGGGGATACACCAGAACGCCGCGAGCTGTTCAAGCAACTGAAAAATGAATTATTTGCCCATGAAGCTGCGGAAGACCGTTATTTTTATATTCCCTTGATGATGACCGATTCGGGCCTGAATATTACACGGCATGCCTTGGCCGAACATCATGAAATGGACGAAATGATCGAGGAATTAACTGCAACTGAATTGAGTAATTCGGGCTGGATTGCCATAGCCAAAAAACTTTCCGAAAAGGTGCATCATCACTTAAAAGAAGAGGAACATGGTTTCTTCCAGCAGGCCGGTAAAATTCTGAGTGAAGAGCAGAAGACCGCTTTAGCAGTACAGTACAAGAATGAATACCAGCGTTATAAAGACATGAAAAAAGATATACTGGTACAAAGCTAAACATCGAACAGCTGACATTTGATTAGCTACTTTTCCATAATTTATAACTCAAATTAGATGTTTGAGTTAATCGCTATGCATGTTTATCTTCAGAAGCTTGTACAGCCTCATTTTCTTAAAAATTTAAATGCTTTTGTGTAGGCAATCTCCCTACTTTGGAAAGACCCAAAGTAGGCAAAAGTCTTTTGTTACCCATACACGACGTCCTGTCGTGATGGGTAACATGTGGCATCCTTGCCACACTCGCGTATCAAAAATATCTTCACTGCAACTATGGCATCTGATCATCTTTTTATCTGGAGATATGGGATTTTTATCCATTCATCTCTTTTTTTGTATTTATCTCAAAGGAAGAAAGTGAAAGAATTAATGCAAATATTTAGTCAGTTGTTTAGATTCCAATAAGCCTTTTAGGTATTCTTTTCTGCCGATCCTTGACGGGCGGCACGTACAGTCACGCCGACTGATGCTAGCATGATACAGATCAGTGCCACGGTCTGAAGAAGTGTAATTTTTTCGCCCAATAGTATAAAACCGGTCAGTGCGGCCAAAGCCGGAGACAGGCTGGACAGGGTGCCATAGCTGGTTTTATTCAAATGCTGAAGTGCCTTTAAATCCAATGCATAAGGAATCGCTGTAGCCAGCACTGCAATGATAATTGCCTTGCCCCAATGTTGCGTATCAATCAATGCGGGCGCGTTGTTGTAGAGCCCAATTGGAAGCAAACACAGAGCTGAAATACTGATCGCAATAGTCAGTGCATGCATGCCAATATTTTGCTGCACCACACGTTGGCCAAAGAAAATATACAGTGCCCAACATAAACCCGCACCTAAAGCACAGGCGGCGCCTACCAGGTCGAAATTACTGCTATTAGCCTGTCCCCATGGCACCATCAGTGCGATGCCTAAAATGGCCATCAATACCCAAATATAATCACTACGATTTTTAATCGAGAGCAGGGCCAGACCCAAAGGACCAATAAACTCCAAACCAACTGCAATCCCTTGAGGGAGTTTGCCCAGAGACAGATAGAATAAAATATTCATCACCCCTAAAGCGGCGCTATAGCAGAGCAAATCTCGCCATTTCAAAAAAGGTAAACGGGAAATAATTTTCCAGGAACGGAACATTACACCAATAATCATTGCTGCAAAGCACAGCCTTAAAATGGTCACAGTAATCGGATCCAGCACACTAAACAGCTGTTTGGCAAAAGATGCACTGATCTGGTAGGAAGTCATGGATAAGACCATGAACAATACAGCAAGGAGTTGGGCGTTTGGCATGTAAGCAGCTTCTACCCAGAATGGGTAAAAATGAGGAATAGGGGGAAAGTGAAATTATAGCAAAACGGTTAATTTTTGATGAGTAGGGGATGGAAGTAATTTAAAATTACTTTTAAAAAGAGAAAGTTTTGATCTTAGAAGAATATTAGACTGAATCAATCGGCTTTGAGTAGGCTTTTCCAGCGAATATTTTTAAATTCAAAGTGAATAGTATTTCTTATAACAAACTTTAAATTTAAAAGTGCTCAACTGTATTTTTTCTTCTTTGACTGGTGACTGTACAGCCTACCGAAGCACTGATAATCGTGGCCAATGCCAGCCATTGTGTCCACAATAAAGTCTCGCCTAGAAAGACCAGCCCCGAGAGCGCGGCAATGGCGGGTTCCAGACTCATCAAAGTGCCGAAACTCAAGGCAGTTAAATTGCGCAGGGCAATCATTTCCAGAGTGAAAGGCAGGGCACTGGCCAGTACTGCCAAAGCCATAAAATATAACAAACTCATCGGTTCAAAAGTATGTGCCGGCATTCCTGCAAAGAGCGCAATCGGCATCAGCACCAGCATGCCGACAAACATGCCCAAGCATACAGTATGATTGCCAGAAACACCTGAAGGTCTTTGGCCGGCAACGATATATAAGGCCCAGCAGGCACCCGCACCCAAGGCGAATGCAATCCCGATCGGGTCAAGCGGCTGGGCAGCCTGATCAAAAGGGAATAGCAGAATCAGGCCCAGAATCGCCAGTCCGACCCAGACAAAGTCGAATTTTTGCCGCGCATAAAATAGGGCGACACTTAAGGGCCCAATAAATTCAAAAGAGACGGCAATCCCCAGCGGCAGGCGATCAATCGACAGGTAAAACAGTAGATTCATGCCAGCCAGGGCAAGACCATAACTGATAATGGCTGGCCATTTGATCTGTCTGAAATGGATTTGCCAAATTTTAAAAATCAGTGCCAAAATCATAGCGCCTAACAGCAGACGCATTGCGGAAACAGTCAGAATGGGAAATTGACCGAACAGATATTTGGCAAAGGAACCACTGCTTTGCATACTGATCATGGCGATCAACAGAATCAGCGGCGCTTGCACAATAGGTGCAATTTTAAAATTCAGCATGACTAAATAGGTTTCGATTTCTCGAATAGCGGAAGAGCAGCATAAGCTGAAAAAGGTTTAAAAATACAAACCTTAAAAACAAAAAACCACAGCCCGAGAGCTGTGGTTTTTCTACAATATTGAATTAGAACAATACGCGTGCGCGGATTGTACCTTCAACATTCGAAAGCATATCGAGTGCTTCATGAGATGCAGCAGCATCGACATCCATCACCAGGTAACCGACATCGCCTTTAGTCATCAGTGACTGGCCAGAGATGTTGATGCCTTGTTCAGCAAACAGGTTGTTGATTTTAGACAACACGCCCGGAATATTTTGGTGGATGTGCAGTAAACGGTGTTTGCCTTCAGTCAACGGCAATGCGATTTCTGGGAAGTTCACCGCAGAAAGCGTCATACCCTTGTCAGAATAAGCCACGAATTTCTCAGCTACTTCCAGACCGATGTTCGCTTGTGCCTCCATGGTCGAACCACCCACGTGCGGAGTCAGGATCACGTTTGGAAGGTTACGCAGTGGAGAAACGAATTCTTCACCATTGGCTTTCGGCTCTTTCGGGAATACGTCTACTGCAGCACCAGCAATGTGACCAGACTTGATCGCATCTGCCAGATCTTCAATCACAACACATGTACCACGTGCTGCGTTCAGGAAGATTGCACCTTCTTTCATTTGCGCAAACTGTTCTTTGCCAAAGAAATTACGGGTAGATGGCAGATCCGGAACATGTAGAGTAACCACATCTGCATTGGCCAGTAATTCGCCCATAGAACCGACTTGACGTGCATTTCCTAAAGGTAGTTTTGTCACTGTATCGAAGTAGATCACTTTCATGCCCAGGCTTTCAGCCAGTACAGAAAGTTGTGAACCGATTGAACCGTAACCAACGATACCTAAAGTTTTACCACGTGTTTCGAATGAACCGACAGCCGATTTGTTCCAGCCACCTGCATGTGTATCTGTTGATTTTTCAGGTACACGGCGCAGAAGCAGAATCGTTTCTGCCAAGACCAGTTCAGCGACTGAACGGGTATTTGAATACGGTGCATTAAATACCGGAATACCGCGACGCATTGCAGCATCGAGGTTGACCTGGTTGGTACCGATACAGAAACAACCCACAGCAATCAGTTTGTTCGCAGCTTCAAATACTTCTTCAGTCAGTTGAGTACGGGAACGAATACCGACGAAGTGTGCATCTTTAATCGCTTCTTTCAGTGCTTCGCCTTCGAGCGCTGTTTTACGATAATCGATGTTGGTATATCCAGCTGCATTCAATGTGTCGATTGCGTTCTGATGAACGCCTTCTAACAGTAGAAAACGGATTTTATCTTTAGGTAGAGATAGATGTTGGCTCATTACGGCTCCGCTACAAAGGCCAAATTTAGTCGCGGTATAATAGCACAGGAAAAGGGCGGTTATACATTTCCTTGATGACGGCAATATCAGCTATTTTTGCAAGTGATAGTAGTGAAAATGATAAATCTGGTTGATTTAAATATTCATTTTCAAAGGTATATTATCAAAATTGTCATTTTTTAAAGGAATCCCCTAAAAATAGCTTATAATATTGCGCCATGCTGTTTAAGCTGCCATTTTTGGTGCTTTAATCATCATGTTTCGCCTGATTTGTATACAGGCTTTTATGCCTAAAAAATATGCAAATAAACCAGCGAAGTCTCTCTTGTTTAAATCATGCTAGGTCTGCAAACGATGAATGCTCCAGTCGCTTTAACCCCTGAGTTATTGACCCAATTGACGGCAATTTTGGGTGAAAACCGTATTAAAACCGATACGGACAGCCTCCAGAATTGGGGTCGCGATCATACGAAGCACTTTGATCCAAACCCGTCAGTCATCGTTTTTCCTTCGACGACTGAACAGGTTCAAGACATCGTAAAATTGGCAAACCAGTTTAATGTTGCAATCACCCCATCAGGCGGTCGTACGGGTCTGTCTGCAGGTGCAGTTGCAGCCAATGGCGAGATCGTGGTCAGCATGGACAAGATGAACCAGATTCTGGAGTTTTTCCCGGCAGATCGTATGGTGCGCGTACAGGCAGGTGTGGTGACTGAACAGTTACAGAACTATGCTTCCGATCAGGGCATGTATTACCCAGTTGACTTTGCGTCTGCAGGTTCATCGCAAATTGGCGGTAACATCGGGACCAATGCTGGCGGCATTAAAGTCATCAAATACGGCATGACCCGTAACTGGGTGCTTGGCCTGACGGTTGTGACGGGTAAGGGCGATGTATTGCGCCTGAACAAAGGCATGATCAAGAATGCAACCGGTTATGCGCTTCAGCATTTATTTATCGGTGGTGAAGGCACGCTGGGTCTGGTGACGGAAGCAGAAATCAAGCTTGAACGTCAACCGCAAGACCTGCAAGTGATGGTACTGGGTGTACCTGACTTTGATGCGATCATGCCGTTATTGCATGCCTTCCAGGCGAAAATTGATTTAACCGCGTTCGAGTTCTTTGGTGAACTGGCGATGCAAAAAGTCTTGGCCCATGGTCATGTACAGCGTCCATTTGAAACTGAATGTCCCTTCTATGTGTTGCTTGAGTTTGAAGCGCCGTTTGAACCGATTATGGACAAGGCGATGGAAATCTTCGAGCATTGCATGGAACAAGGTTGGGTGCTGGACGGCGTAATGAGCCAAAGCCTTGATCAAGTAGAAAGTTTATGGCGTTTACGTGAAGATATTTCTGAATCTATCGCGCCATTTATTCCATACAAAAATGACATTTCCGTTCTGATCACGCACGTTCCTGCATTCATTAAAGAAATTGATGCGATTGTATCGACGAATTACCCAGACTTTGAAATCTGCTGGTTCGGTCATATCGGTGACGGTAACTTGCACTTAAATATCTTAAAACCTGCTGATTTGTCTAAAGATGAATTCTTTGCCAAATGTCAGGTGGTGAACAAGTATGTCTTTGATACCGTGAAAAAATATGACGGTTCAATTTCTGCGGAACATGGTGTGGGCATGACCAAGAAGCCATATCTTGAATATTCGCGTTCGGCGGAAGAAATTGAATATATGAAAGCCCTGAAAAAAGTGTTCGATCCAAATGGCATCATGAACCCGGGTAAACTTTTCGATCTTTAATCGGTCGGAATTGAAAAAAGCGCATCGAAAGGTGCGCTTTTTTATTGCTGTGTAAATACAGTTACAGAGTCTAAATGGTTTTGTAGTAAGAAGCTCGGCATGATGGGTTGGAATAAGAATGACGATAAAGGGTTAAATAATATGTTCCGGATATTGGCAGTCGCAACTCTCGCTTTTGGTATATTGGGTTCAGGCTGTGCAACTGCTCAACAGGTCATTGCAAAGGTACAGTCGTCTTCGGACACGCCTTTGGAACAGGTTTTACAATTAAGACCGGATTTACGCAAGGAACTGGCAACGGTTGAATTACGGCAGTTCTTTGACAAGGTAGAGTCGCCCACGATTGGACAGGTCAAAGTCACTGAAACCGGTTTAATGGATGATTCGGTACATTCGGTACAGACCATTTATTATTTTAAACGGGAAGATAACAGCTGGAGGCTGCAAAATACCGAGAAGTTGTATCGTTGTGCACGAGGTTCAAATACCAAGACTTTCCAGAAAGCGGTCTGTCCATAATAGTGTTTGATCTTTAGGCAGATTTTGGTTAAAAGCGTATCTAGATGATGCGCTTTTTTGTTTGGAAGATTATCTCTACGATCTATTATATTTATTCAGAGCGTTTGAATATCTCATCTGTTAAAATTTCTTCTTTCTCTTTTAGATAAAGTTTAGTTTGCTTTCACTGGGCAGACTGACAATAAAAACTCCCATGCAAAACACCCAAACCCAAAAACTGACCCGTGCCACACTCATGTTCCCGCTGGCACTGGTCCTGTTTGAATTCTCAGTCTATATCTGTAATGACCTGATTCAGCCGGCCATGCTGACGATTACCCGTGACTTTGGCGTGAGCAGCTCATGGGCACCATCCTCCATGTCCTTTTTCCTGTTGGGCGGGGCATTTGTTGCAGCGATTTTGGGACCTTTGTCCGATCGTCTTGGACGTAAAACGGTACTGCTCGGCGGTGTGGCATTTTTTACCCTCAGCTGTCTGGCTATTTTATTGACACCCAATATCGAAAGTTTCTTATTTCTGCGCTTTTTACAGGGCTTTGGGCTGTCCTTTATTACCGCTGTAGGTTATGCCGCCATTCAGGAAAGCTTTGAAGAACGTGATGCCATCAAAGTCATGGCACTGATGGCCAATGTGTCTTTGCTGGCACCCTTGCTAGGACCAGTGCTGGGTGCCTTTATGATTGATCATATCTCCTGGCATTGGGGTTTTATCGGTATCGCATTTTTGTCATTTCTGAGTTGGTTCGGCCTGAAAGCCAAAATGCCAAACCTGAAAGTCAGTATTCCCAGACAGCCGGTTAGCTATATTCTGGATGACTTTAAACAGGTTCTAAAAAATAAACGCTTTGTGATCATGACTGTAGCTCTGCCTTTGGTAAGTCTGCCCTTGATGTTATGGATTGCCTTGTCACCAGTGATTCTGGTCGAGCAATTTGGATTCAGCAGTATGCAATATGGTCTGGCGCAGTTTCCAGTCTTGGGTGGCCTGATTGCAGGTAATCTGATTTTGCTGAAAATTATCGATAAAATGCCGCTGGGTAAAACCGTATTATTGGGTCTGCCACTGATGCTATTGGGTGCCGGTTTATTGATGCTAGGCTTATTGATTCCAGAGTATTTTGTTCATTGTCTGATTATCGGCACCACTTGTATCAGTCTAGGTGAGGGCGTAAGTTTCTCGGTGCTGTACCGTTTTGCGCTAATGTCTTCAGAAGTGTCCAAAGGCACGGTGGCCGCGACGGTTTCTATTATCCTGATGCTCAGCTTTTTTGTAGTGATTGAAGCAGTAAGAATGGCGTATGAAACCTACGATATCTGGGCCTACTGTGCTGCCTCTTTGATTCTGATTGCACTCTGGTTTACTTTGCCACGCATGCAACTCAAACAGTTAATGCTGGAAAGACAGGAGCGTGGGGAGTTTTGATTCCTTATTAAGGGAAATTATAAATTATTGAAATCATATGTTCAGTATTGAATTTCCCTCTCCTTTTAGGCATAGGTATCTACACAATTCCTGAACTTTGCGTTAAATTGAAGAGCATGCTCTTCAATTTAACATCTCTGGCCTGGATCAGCGTCTTG